>CAWCKG010000012.1:0-84514 GCA_963795785.1 uncultured Actinomycetes bacterium | reverse complement strand
CGCCGGATGGGGCCGCCGGCCCCCTCCGCGGCGGGGCCACCCCTGGTAACCGGCAAAGATCTCATATATCATCATTTCGCCCAGGTTGCTTCTAGCGGTAATGGCGCCGATGCCGGGCGGGGGCGACTGGGCTGGTGGGCGCAGCTTGATAGGGGGAAGGCGCCGATGGTTTCAGGGCGCGACGACAGGCCATACTTCTTTCTGAGCTATGCGCGGACGCCCAAACGAGATCCATCCGAGCGTGACGACCCGGACCGCTGGGTGTACAAACTCTACAGAGATCTTTGTGCGGCGATTTTACAAATGACCGACGCCCGGCCCGAGGAGGCCGGGTTCATGGACCGGGAAAACAAGATCGGCACCGAGTGGTCCCCGGAGCTGACCACTTCCCTGGCGAGATGCCGCGTCTTCGTGCCGCTTTACTCCCGGCGGTACTTCGAGAGCGACAACTGCGGCCGGGAATGGTTTGCCTTTGCCCGCCGCGAGGCCACCCGGCGGGCCCGCGGGGGCCAGGTGGTGGACGCCATCGTCCCGGCACTGTGGACCAGGCTCGACCGGGACAAGCTCCCGCACGTGGCGCAGGCCGTGCAGTTCGACCACAACTTCCTCGGAGAGCGCTACTGCACCGAGGGCTTCTACGGAATCATGAAGCTGCAGAATTACCGCGCCGATTATCAGCGGGCGGTGCACCGGCTCGCCGAGCGCATCATCGCGATCGGCGATGAGAGCGGCGCCGGCGCGGACGACACCGGCGGCCCGCAGCTGCTGCCCGCGGATTTCGATTCGCTGCCGAGCGCCTTCGGCCCGGCCAGCGCCAGGCGCACCGCGGACGGCCAGCTTGCAGATCGCCGTGCCTGGCGCACGACACCTCGTCGCTGCCCCCGGGCCGGGCCCCCGACTACTACGGCGCGACGCCGCACACCTGGAGCCCGTACCGGCCGGACTACCCCCAGCCGGTGGCCGACTACGCGCAGGAACTGGCGAAGAAATGCCTGGACTGTAAGCCGCTGGTCGGGATCTTCGAAGACAACGTGGCCAAGCCGGGCGGCAACGGCCAGCCGATGCCGCCGTGCCTGTGCCTGGTCGATGCCTGGGTGAGCCATGTCGCCCCAGCATCAGGAACAGCTCAACCGCCTGGATCAGGTCACCGAGCCCTGGGTCAGCGTCCTGATTCCCGTGGAACAGCCAGGACCTGGGCATGCGCATGGCCAGGGACGATCTTCGCGCGAATCTGCAGCAACACCTGGGCCGGAAGCTCGCCGGGGTGCCACGGCGCTGTCAGATGGCCGCCAGCGGAATACCCACCCTGCAAGATTTTGGCCAGCTTCTCCCCGAGATGACGATGATCATGCTGAAGAGATTCCGCAAGGAAGCCGCCGCCCATCCGCCCGCAGGTCCTGTCGTCGAGCGCCCGCGGCTGAGGAGAGCCGAACCCCGGGAAGCTGGAGAAGCCCGATGAATGAGAGCCAGGGCCAGATCATTACGTTCTACTCGTACAAGGGGGGCACCGGCCGGACAATGACGCTTGCCAATGTCGCATGGATACTCGCCAGCAACGGCAAGCGCGTGCTTTCGATCGACTGGGACCTGGAGTCACCCGGGCTGCACAAGTTCTTCCATCCTTTCCTGGACGAGTCAACGGTGAGCGCAACCCCTGGCGTGATCGAGATAATCAATGATTACGCCTCGGCGGCGGTGGACCCTGGGCCGCGCAGCGACGACTGGCATTTAGAGTTCGCCCGGGTTGAGCGGCATGCCGTCTCGCTGGACTGGACCTTCCCCGACGGCGGCAGGCTGGACTTTCTTTCCGCGGGCCGGCAGAACCGTGACTATTCCGCCGCGGTCTGCTCCCTGGACTGGGACAACTTCTACGACCGCCTCGGCGGCGGCCGGTTCTTCCGCGCCATGCGCGCGGACCTGAAGCAGAAGTATGACTACGTGCTGATCGACAGCCGTACCGGGCTGAGCGACGTCGCGGACATCTGCACGATCGAGCTTCCCGACGTGCTGGCGATCTGTTTCACGCTCAGTGATCAGAGCATCGAGGGCGCCGCGAACGTCGCCCGCCAGATCAGCGGGCGGTACCGCGACCGCAACATCCGGGTGCTGCCCTTCCCGATGCGCATCGAGGACGGCGAGAAGGAGAAACTCGACGTCGGCCGCGCGCTGGCCCGGATGAAGTTCGAGGGCTTCCCGGCGGGGATGACCCCGGAAAGCTCGGCCCTGTACTGGGCCTCGGTGGAGGTGCCCTACAAGCCCTTCTACGCGTTCGAGGAGACCCTCGCGACGTTCGGCGACGATCCCGGGTCGCCGGCCTCCCTGCTCGCCTCGTTCGAGCGGGTCACCGACTGCATCACCGCCGGCGATGTCACCACGATGCGGCCGATAGCCGAGGACCTCCGCCTGCAGTACAAGGAGGCCTTCGCCCGCAGGCAGCCCGCGGCCTCCACCCAGGTCTACCTCAGCTACGTGCCGGAAGACCGCATGTGGGCCGACTGGATGGAGGCCGTCCTGACCCGTGCGGGATTCCGCGTCCTGCCGCGCAGCACGGTGACGACCGGGGCCACCGGAGATGACGGGCGCGGCGGCATCCAGGCCGAGCGCGAGCTGCAGAACGCCCCGCGGGCCATCGCCGTGCTGTCCTCGGCGTACATGCATTCGCGCGATGCCCGGTCGATCTGGAAGACGCTCTCGTCGGCCGACGCCACCGACATGCACCGCCAGCTGATCCCGGTCCGGATCAGCGACGTCAGGGTCACCGAGCCGTTCAACGAGCACCCGGTCGTGGATCTCGCCCGGATGGACGCGGCCCAGGCGACCGCCAAGCTGCTGTGGGCGCTGGACCGGCCCGCGCAGCCGATCGGGAGCATGGCGGTGCAGGCCGAGGAGCCACGGTTCCCCGGCACGATCCCGCCCATCTGGAACGTCCCGCCCCGCAACGCCGACTTCACCGGGCGCGGCGCGACGCTGGAACTGCTCCGCGACAAGCTCGCCGGGGGCGGCCGGGCCGTGGTGGTCGCCCAGGCGCTGTACGGGCTGGGCGGCGTCGGCAAGACCCAGCTGGCGCTGGAGTACGCGCACCGCTTCATGGCCGACTACGACCTGGTCTGGTGGGTGCCGTCGGAGCGGGCCGAGGAGACCAGCGCGGCGCTCGCGGACCTGGCCCGCAAGATGGGCCTCAAGACCGGCGACAACGTGGCGGAAGCCGCGGAGGCCGCCCTGGAGGAGCTGCGCCGCGACACCACCCCGCACTGGCTGCTGATCTTCGACAACGCCGACGACCCCAAGCAGCTGGAGCCGTTCCTGCCCACCGGCTCCGGCCACGTCCTGATCACCTCGCGGAACCAGGCATGGACGCACTCCGCCGAGCCGCTTGAGGTGGACGTCTTCACCCGGGACGAGAGCGTGGCGCACCTGCTGCGGCACGTGCCCGAGCTGGACCTCGAGGACGCGAAGCGGGTCGCCGACGCCCTCGGCCACCTGCCGCTGGCGGTCGAGCAGGCCAGCGCCTGGCTGGAGCAGACCGGGATGCCCGCCCGCGTCTACGTCGAGCAACTGGGCAGCCAGTCCACCCGGATACTCGCGCTGAACCAGCCACCGGACTACCCGATGCCGGTGGTGGCCACCTGGAACCTGTCCTTCGAACGGCTCAAGAAGCGGTCCCCGGCGGCCGTCCGCCTGCTGCAGCTGTGCGCGTTCTTCTCCCCCGGGCCCATCTCCATGGACCTGCTCTACAGCGACGAGATGAACCAGTCCCTGCTGCCGTTCGACGAGACGCTGAGCGAGAAGCTGATGCTCGGCCGGGTGATCCGGGACATCAGCCGGTTCGCCCTGGTCAAGGTGGACCAGGGCAGCAACTCCATGCAGATCCACCGGCTGGTGCAGGCGGTGATCCGGTCCCAGATGACCGACGAGGAGCAGACCGGGGCGAAGCACGAGGTGCACAAGATCCTCACCGGCGCCCGGCCCCGCCACGGGGAGACGGACGACCCGGCGAACTGGTCCACCTACGACATCATCTGGCCGCATCTCGGCCCCTCCCAGGCCGAGGAGTGCGACGACCCGCGGACCCGGCAGCTGCTCATCGACTGGGTGCGGTACCAGTGGAAGCACGGCGAGTTCGAGTCCTGCCTGAGCCTGGGGCGCCGGCTGGAGACGCTGTGGACCCACCAGCTCGGGCCCGACGACCCGCAGACCCTGTACCTGCAGTTCTCCATCGCCAACGTGCTGCGCTCGCAGGGCCGCTTCGGTGACGCCCGCGAACTGGACACCTACGTGCTGGAACGGCAGCGCGTGGTGCTCGGGCCCGACCACCCGCACGCCCTGATCACCGCGAACGGGCTGGGCGCCGACCTGCACGCGCTGGGCGACTTCCGGGACGCGTTCACGCTGGACCGGCAGACCTATGAGAGCTTCAAGGAGCAGTTCGGCGAGGACTACCCGCGGGCACTGAACGCGGCGCACAACCTCGCGGCGTCCTACCGCCTGGTCGGCGACTGCTTCGCGGCCCGCCGCCTGGACGAGGAGACGCTGGACCGGCAGCGCCAGGTGCTCGGCCGGGACCACCCCTACACGCTCGCTGTCGGCGGCCAGCCTGGCCCACGACCTGCGCGCCGCGGGCGCGTTCCGGGAGTCGGTGGACCTGCTGCGCGACACCTGGGAGAAGTACCGGGAGGTCATCGGCGACGACATGACCGACACCCTGCGCGCGGCCACCAGCCTGGCCGTCTCGCTCCGCAAGGCCGGCGAGCAGTCCGAGGCGATGAACCTCGCGCAGGACACCTACGAGCGGTACAAGCGCCGCTACGGCACCGAGGCACCCGACGCCCAGTCCTGCGCCCTCAACCTGGCCTGCGACTACGCCGCGGTCGACGACATGCCCAGGGCGCTGCAACTGGTGACCGACGTCAAGGCCGCGCACCAGGCCAGCCTGGGCCCGGACCACCCGAACACCCTGGTCGCCGCCAACAACCTGGCGTGCTACCTGCGGTGCATCGGGCGGCTCGAGGAAGCGCTCGCGATGATCGACGACACGCTCTGCCGGATGCAGCGCAAGCTCGGCGAGGGCCATCCGCTGACCCTGTCCTGCGCGGTCAACCTGGCCAACTGCCGTGGTGACTCGGGCGATCCGGAAACCGCCGAGGCGCTGCAGCGGCAGACCATCTCGCTGCTGCGCGAGGCCCTCGGCCGCGAGCACCCGGACACCCTCGTCTGCGAGGCGAACCTCGCCGTCACCTTGCGCCAGGCCGGGCGCGAAGCGGATGCCGAGGAGCTCAGGGCCCGGCTCCTGACCGACTTCAGCCGGGTCCTCGGGGCCAGCCATCCGGACTGGGCGCAGCTGAACAAGTGGCAGCGGATCAACCGCGACCTGGAACCCCAGCAGATCTGATCCGGTGACCGGCCGGCCGGAGCGCGCTAGCTTGCGGCGGATCGCTGGTGCTTGACCAGCCCGCGCTCCCGGGGCTGGCAGGCGCACAGCCAGCGGAGGATGTCCGGGAGCACGTCCAGGGCGCCGAAATGCGCGGCGCCGGCCTGCACCACCACCGTGGCGCTCGGGATCTTGTCGGCCAGCCACCGTGCGTGGCTCGCCGGGGAGAACACGTCGCTGGCCCCGTGCCAGAGCAGCACCGGGATGGTGATGCTCGCCGGGTCGAAACCCCAGTCCGAGCAGAACGCCACCGCATCGTCGATCCAGCCGTAGTCGGAGGTGCGCAGCGCCTCGGCATACGTCTTGATCAGCATCGACCTGATGCCGCGGTCGGCCACCACCCGCCGGTCCGAATCGGGCAGTTCCGCGTGCAGCCGGGCGATCAGGCTGGCCGGATCGGCGCGGACAGCGCTGGCGACCTCCCGGGTATGGGCGACGATGTCCGCGTAGCTGTTCACCGCCGCGGTGAACTCCACCACGTTGGACTGCGCCATCCCGTCGAACCAGTCGAGCCCGTCCGCGCCGTGCGGGGCGATCCCCACCAGGACGGCCACCCTGGTGACACGGTCAGCCAGCAAGGCGGCGCAGGCCAGCGCGTGCGGGCCACCGCCCGACCGGCCGACCACGGAGAACCTCCCCAGGTCATGGGCATCGGCGATGGCCTCGACATCGGCCACGATGTCCGCGACCCGGCGGCCTTCCAGCCGGTCCGACTCCCCGTATCCCGGCCGGTCGAAGGAGATCAGCTGGACGCCCAGCCGGTGCAGCACGGCCGACCGGGGGTGCGGGCCCAGGCGGCTGCCCGGGGTGCCGTGCAGGAGGAAAACCGGTCTGCCATCGGGGTCGCCATACACCTGGGTCGAAAGTTGCCTGCCGTCGGCCGTTCGCACCGTGTACTTCAAGATTGCCCCTTGCCACACCGGCGCCGCCGGTTGTGAACGGCGGCGTAGCCTCCAGCATGACTCCGTAGCCCCGGCAACGGAAGAGCGCAGCCTCAGCGCACGCGGGCCGCCACGACATTCACGCCGCCCCGTGCCACCGCGTCCGCGGCACGCCGTCCCGCCACATCCAGCGGCCCCGTGGCGGCACCGCTCACCGGCGCGAAATGCCGGGTGAGCAGCTCGTCGAACTCCCCGGCGCGCAGCGGCTGGGAGAAGTAGAACCCCTGCGCCACCTGGCAGCCCAGCACCTTGAGCCCGGCGACCTGGCTCTCGGTCTCCACGCCCTCGGCGATCGCCGCGATGCCCATCGCGTCGGCCAGGTCGATGACGGCCCGGACGATCGCGGAGTCCACCGGGCTTTCCGCGACGCCCTGCACGAACGTGCGGTCCACCTTCACCTCGTGCACCGGGAACTGCTTGAGATAGGCCAGCGAGGAATGGCCGGTGCCGAAGTCGTCAATGGCCAGGCGCACACCCAGCCGGTTGAGCTTCTTCATGACCTCACGGGCACCGGAAAGGTCCTGCATGACCATGGTCTCGGTGATCTCGAACATGAGCAGTTCCGAGGGCAGGCCGGTCGCGTCGAGTGCCGCGGCCACCTGCGGCAGCAGGCCGCTCTCGGCGAACTGGCGCGGCGAGAGGTTGACGCTGATGGGCAGGTCCACGTCCAGCCGGTCGCGGATCGCGCGCACCTGCCGGCACGCCTCGTCCAGCACGTACCGGCCCACCCGGAGGATCAGCCCGGTCTCCTCCGCCATGGGGATGAACCGCAGCGGGCTGATCAGGCCCTTGGTGGGGTGGCGCCACCGGACCAGCGCCTCCGCGCCCAGGATGTGCTGCCCGTCCAGGGAGTAGAACGGCTGGTAGTGCACCTCCAGCTCGTCCCGTTCCAGGCCCTTGCGCAGGTCGGCCTCGGCCTGCAGCCGCTCGGAGGACCGGGTGCCCATGGACACCTGGTCGAACACCCGGTAGATGCCGCCGCCGCCCTTGGCCTTGGCCTCGTACATGGCCACGTCGGCGTCGCGGAGCACGTCGTCGGCCGACTTGCCCGGCTCGGTCAGGGCAATGCCGACCGACACGCCGGCCACCAGCTCATAGCCGTCGGGCAGCACCATCGGCTGCTCGGCAGCGGCACAGATCCGCCTGGCCGCGGCGACCGCCACCGCCACGCCGGCCACGTCTTCGAGCAGCACCACGAACTCGTCGCCGCCGAACCGGGCCAGCAGGTCATGACTCCGGATGACCCCCTTCAGCCGGGCCCCGATGGCCACCAGGAACTCGTCGCCGGTGACATGCCCGAGGCTGTCGTTGATGCTCTTGAAACGGTCCACATCGACGAAGATCAGCGCGTGCGTCTTGCGGTCCAGCGCGGACCGCCGCAGCGCCTGCTCCAGCCGCTCCACCAGCATGCGGCGGTTCGCCAGGCCGGTGAGGCTGTCGTAGAAGGCGTGGTGGTGCAGTTCGTCTTCGAAGGCCTTGCGCTCGGTGATGTCCCGGAAGGCGATCACCGCCCCCGAGGGGATGCCGTCGCTCATCACCGCGGACGCCGTGTACGCCACCGGGATGGTGCCGCCGTGCTTGCCACAGAACCGGGCGTCGTCCTCGCGGATGGTGCGGCCGGTGCGCATCGCCTCGCGGGCCGGCACGAGCAGGAACGAGGGCGCGGTCAAGGTGGCGTCGCTGACCGGGGCGTCGACCGTGATGTTCAGCGACGGCAGCTCGATCATGTCGGCGGCGGCCCGGTTGACGAAGGTCAGCTTGCCGTCGGCGGCGATGGCGCACACGCCTTCGCCGATGTTGAGGGTGATCGAGGAGAGCCGTTCGCGTTCCAGGCGGACCTGCTGGAACAGCTCGGCGTTGCTCAGCGCCCCGGAGCCGACGGCGGCCAGCGCCCGCAGCAGCCCGCGGTCCGCGTCGTCGAACGGCTCATCCCGCCGGCGGCCCGTCGCCACCAGCCACTCCTGCCGGTCGGCCACGGTCATCGGCGCCGCGAGCTGGCCAAGGCCCGGCCCGGCGGACGTCAGGGCCGCCTCCGGGCTCCGCAGCAGCCGCCGCACCGCCCCCAGGATCGTGTCGAGCACCGCCTCCTGCCGCAGCGCCCGGTTCGCCTCCAGCGTGACCTCGTACAGGCCCGCCATCCGGGACCGGTCATACAGCGCCGCGAACCGGGCGCTGATGAGCCGGCGTTCCAGCACCAGCCCGGCGATCGCCAGCGGCACCACCCACACGTGCGCGCGGATCGCCAGGCCCAGCACCACGCCGGCCAGGACGCCCGCGCCGGCCAGCGACACCTGGATCCGGAGGTCGCTGGTGAACTCCCGCCAGGACGTGCCCATCGAGACCATGACGCTGGCGACGAGGAACGTGTTGATGACGAAGTACGTCGCCGCGCCGAGCGCGACGGCCCCGGCCTGGCCCGCGCCGAGCGGGCCCGACGGCACGGCGATGGTCCGGCTCAGCGCCAGGGCCACGCCCGCCGCGATGAGCACCTGGCCGACGTTGAACGCCGACTTGACGGCGGAGCGCCTGCGGCCCGCCTGGGCCAGGACGGTCGCCAGGCCCAGGGTGCCCAGCGTGACCAGCGGCGGCACCAGCAGGGCGAGGATCACGAAGAAGGCCTCGTCCATGCTCAGCGCCTCGGATTCGCCGCCCCGGTAGACCACGACCGGCCACACCCAGCTGCCCAGGGCGAGGAGGCCGATGGCGGCGGCGACGATCCACTGGCTCTCGTGGACGCGCGCCATGGCCGCGTGCCGCCACAGGGCGATCGCCAGGGTGGCGCCACCACCCGCGACGGATGCCGCGACCAGGGCCCAGGTCGCGCGTGGTAACCGCATCGCCCTGCCCCCGGGCCGGGCACGGGCCAGCCGCACGACCCTGGCCGGCCCCATGCCGCGGGCCGGCCCGGGCCGCGCACCAGGCCTGCGCCGGCGGCCGGCCCCATGGCGCGGGCCAGTTCCAGGATCCGGGTCAGCCCCATGACGTGCTCAGCCCCATGACGAGCTGTTCCAGGCGTTGCCGTTCCAGGCTGACCCGCTCCACGCCGAGCCGTTCCAGCCCGTGCCGTCCCAGGCCGCCCCGTCCCATTGCGACCCGTTCCACGCCGCGCCGGTCCAGCCGCCGTCGTTCCAGGCCCGGCCGACGAAGGCCAAGCCGTTCCAGGCCCCGCCGTTCCACGACGAGCCGTTCCAGGAGGAGCCGCCGGACTGCCCCTGGCCCAGCGGCAGCCCGGTCCACAGGTTCACGTTCCAGGTATCCACCGGCCCCGTGGGCACCAGCGAGACCGTGGCCCCGAGCAGCGCCGGGGGCAGCAGCGCGGCCGACTGGTTGTAGTTCATCGGGCCCGACGTGGCGGCGGCATAGGCGTTGAGGGCCCCGTGGCCGTCGACGAAGGGGTTCCCGACGGGCCCGGGGCTGGTGTTGCCGAGCAGGCGGGCCTTCACCTGGTCCGGGGTGAGACCGGGATTGTCGGCCAGCACCAGGGCGGCCGCCCCGCTGGTGATGGCGGCGCTGAACGAGGTGCCGGAGCCGACGAAGTTCCCCGGGCCGATCCGGGCGGACGGGTTGTTGTCGTAGATCGTCGAGCCCGGCGCGGCCAGGCTGACCACGGACCGGCCCGAGGTCACCAGGTCGGGCTTGACCCAGCCGTCCGGCGAGGTGGGCCCGGCGCTGCTGAAGTTGGTCATCTCGTCGGCGCTGACCGAGGTCCCGGCCATGTCGTCCAGGGCGCCCGCCGTGATCACCAGCGGGTCGTCGCCCGGGGACAGGATGGTGCCGTTGAACGGCCCGGCGTTGCCCGCCGAGGCCACCACGGTGATGCCGGCGTTCCACACCGCCTCGACCGCCTGGTCCAGCGGGTTGAGGACGGTGGATTCGGTGGGCTGGAAGCCCAGCGACATGTTGAGCACCTTGATGCCGTAGGCACCGCGGTGCTCGGCCGCCCATTGCAGCGCCGAGATGAGCGTCCCGAGATGGGTCGTCCCGTTCGCCCCGGCAACCTTGATCGACACCAGGTTGGCGCCGGGCGCTTCGCCCGAGTACTGGCCGCCCGACGAGGCGCCGTCGCCGGCGATCAGGCCGGCCACGAAGGTGCCGTGCCCGTAACCGTCCTGGAAGGGGTTGTTCCCGCCGGTCAGGTCGACCCCGCCGATCAGCCGGCCGGCGAAGTCGGGCAGGTTGTCGATGCCGGTGTCCAGCACGGCCACCGTGACGCCCTGGCCGGTGTCGCCGCCGGAGGCCAGCTGGGCCGCGCCGGTCTGCTGCAGGAACGCGTCCGACGGCGTGTGCGGCCCGGTGGACTCGGCCGTGGACTGCACGCTCACCGTGACATCGGGTGTCACCGTGATGCCCGGCAGCGCGGCCAGCACCGGTTCCAGGACCGCCGGGATCGTCGCGTCGACCGCGTCGATGAGGTGGTACTGGGTCAGGATCGTGCCGCCCACGGTCAGCACCGCCGCGATGGGGCTCAACAGCCCGGTCGCGCTGACGATGACCGTCTCGGCGGGGCTCGCCGACGCCGCCGGTGCCCCGGCGATCGACGTGCCCGCCACGGCGGCGGCGGTCGCGGCGACCGCGACGGCGGCCCGCGCCCGGTGCCGGCGGATGCGCTGTGCCCGGCCGCCGGCTCCTGCGCCGGACGAATCACTCTGCCACATATGGCAGCCCCCCCACAGGTGCCTTTGAGTGCGTCCACCGTACGTCAAGGAACCGGCTTTAGGGGGAAATTCAATATTAGGGCCCCGCCTTTGGGATAAACGAACCACGCCCCCGGGATAAAGGAGACATCCCGCGGTGGAAGTTCTAAGCAAGGTAGTAATTGAACTGGCCGGGTTCGCCCCCGGGCGCCCCGCCATGGGCCGCGAACTGCGGTGGCACCGGCCACGCGCGCCCCCGGCTGGCCGATTATTGTGCAATACGCTGCCCGCCGCCCGCCGCAGCCTGCCGGTTTACCTGGCTCCGCAATAGCGGCCCGCAAGGCCTGGCCTGCTCCCTTTACGCCGCCCATTCAGCGGCCGGGATACATCGCAAAGGATTGCAGCCACGGGATACAATTCCAGCCGGCGGCGGAGGGGTGCCAGCGATGCGGGCCGCGGCACCCGGGCCCCGGCCCGGCCCGGTCCGGCCGCGCGAAAATTCCTGCCGGGCGGTGTCGATTCGCCAGGCCGGCGTTCGTGACCACAGTGAGCTCGCCGGTCAGGCGCGGGCCGCAGGACAAGGAGAGAGCACCATGGGCAAGCTGGTCGTGACCGAGTTCATCTCCCTCGACGGGATCATCGAGGACCCCGGCGGCGCCGAGGGCACCGCGCAGGGCGGCTGGAGCTTCCGCCACCCGGCGGACGAGGGCCAGGTGTTCAAGGGCGAGGAGCTGGAGCGTGCCGACGCCCAGCTGCTCGGCCGGGTGACCTACGAGGGGTTCGCCGCCGCCTGGCCGGCCATGGAGGAGACGGCAGGCGACTTCGGCAAGAAGATGAACGCGATGCCGAAGGTGGTCGTCTCGGCCACCCTCACCGAGGCGGCCTGGAACAACACCACCATCATCTCCGGCGACCTGGCCGCCGGGGTAAACCGGCTGAAGGAGCAGTACCAGGGCGACATCCTGGTCGCCGGGAGCGCGACGCTGGTGCACGCGCTGACCGAACTCGGCCTGGTCGACGAGTACCGCCTCATGGTGCACCCGGTCATTCTCGGCACGGGCAAGCGGCTGTTCGAGGGCAGCGCCGGGCCGGATCTGGAGCTGGTCGAGTCGCGCAAGGCGGGCCCGGACGTGCTGCTGCTGATCTACCGCCCGGCGAAGCCCGCGGCGCAGTGAGGCAGCCGGCCCCTCCTCAGCCGCCCGGCGTGGCGAGCCGGGCGGCTGCCTTGGCCAGCAGCTCCAGCTCGTCCACCAGGTAGCTGGCCAGCGTGTCGATGTCGGGCACCAGCTCACGGCAGCTCGTCAGCCCGAAATGCAGCCTGCCGAGGTAGCCCACCACCGTCATGTTCAGCCCCTGCCCGGCGGTGATCACCGACACCGGATAGTGCGCCAGCAGCTTGGCCCCGCACAGGTAGACCGGCACGTTCGGGCCCGGGGACGTTGGAGATCGTGACGTTGAACGGCGGCAGCCGGTGCAGCAGCCCGGTGGCGAACACCACCCGCGCGGCCCGCGCGGTGAGGGCCGGCAGCGCGAAGTCGGTGATCTGGTCCACCAGGCCCTGCGGGATGGCCGCCTGCTGCGCCTTGGCGAGCTGCGTGGCGGCATGCGCCAGCTCCAGCCGGTTCTCCGGGTCCTGGGCATGGGTCGGGAGCGTGGCCAGCATGGCCGACACCTTGTTCCCCAGTGCGCCCTTGCTGGCCGGGTCCCTGACCGACACCGGGATCATCGCGATCAGCGGCGACTCGGGCAGCGCCTCGTGGTCGGCGAGCCAGCGCCGCAGCGCGCCCGCGCACATCGCCAGGACCACGTCGTTGACCGAGACGCCGTAGGTGTTCTTGACCGCCTTCACCACGTCCAGGTCCACGCTGCGGAACGCGACCCGGCGGTGCGGCGTGATCGGCTGGTTGAACGGGGTGACCGGGGCCCGGCCCGGCGCGGTCGGGATGACCTCGCCGTCGCCGCGGTTCAGGCCCAGCATGCCGCCGACGAGCGTCCCGGCGGCCGGCGCCAGCGTGGGCAGCACCCGCACCATCTCGTTGGCGATACGCACCGTCTGCACCGGGCGCCAGGCCAGCCGCGCGGCGGCGAGCGCGGCCAGCGTGGCCGGGCCTGGCGGCCTGGCCGGCGTGAACGGCTCGCTGGGCGGCAGTTCGCGCCCGCCCGGGCTCAGGTCCAGCAGCACGGTCAGCAGCTCCGAGCCGGACACGCCGTCGATCGCCGCGTGGTGGATCTTCGTGTACACCGCGGCGCGGCGCTTGGCCAGCCCGGTGATCAGGTAGATCTCCCAGAGCGGCCGGCTGCGGTCCAGCGGCCGGGCGTGCAGCCGGGCGACCTGCTCGGTGAGCTGGGCATCGGAGCCGGGCCGCGGCAGCGCGATCTCGCGGATGTGGTACTCGATGTCGAAGTCCGGGTCGTCGATCCAGTACGGCTGGTCCAGGCCCAGCGGCACGTTGAGCAGCTTGCGCCGCAGCACGGGAACCAGCGGCAGCCGGCCGCCAGCACGTCGGTGAGCCGGGCCAGCGTCAGCGGCTCGGGCGCGTCCCGGGGATCCAGCACGGACACCCCGCCGACGTGGCCGGTGGCGTTGGCCGTTTCCAGGGCGAGGAAGGCAGCGTCAAGGCCGGTCAGTTGCTGCATCGCGATCCTCCTCGGCGGGACCTGGTCCTGCCTGCTGAGATCAACCCTGGCACCACGGGGATCAGCCAGGCAATCTCCCTCAGAGGTCGTCTTCGATCTTGCCGGGGCTGTCCTGGCGGAAGTACCTGAGGTCCTCCGCCTCCATCTCGGCCACGTCCTCCGAGACCGCACGCTTGAGCTGGTCGAGTTTCGGGTCGGGCCGGTGGCCGCGGGGCATGACCAGGCGCTCGAACCAGTCGCCCGGACCGCCAAGCTCGCGGTTGCGGAACCAGGAGAACAGGCCCATAGTTCGCTCCTCGATCGATACCTTCGGCGTTCCCGCACGGCGGCCGTTCATACCGCCGGCGGTGCCCGGGATTGGGCCGCACCACGCAAGATCCACGGCTACGGCATCGTCGTCCCCGCGCGCTGATCCAGCACCCGGCGGGATGCACCGGCGAATCACCACTCACCGGATAGCGAAACGGCCGTTTCGGATAACCGGCATGGCCGGCCGGAGCTGGGCCAGGCTCTCTGTAACATGGTGACTACGCTTGGTATTAGTACGGGGGGCCGGTGGGGTCGCAGGACGGGGTGGTGTG
Source organism: uncultured Actinomycetes bacterium (assembly GCA_963795785.1). Classification (GTDB taxonomy): domain Bacteria; phylum Actinomycetota; class Actinomycetes; order Streptosporangiales; family Streptosporangiaceae; genus DASXKD01. The sequence goes on along the minus strand of CAWCKG010000012.1, from coordinate 70,293 downwards.
GCCGGTCCGGGCTGGCGTGGTGCCCTCGATCGCCGACGGCTTCAGCGTCCGCACGGAAACGGCCGCCGACCTCGCGGCTGCCCTGGTCACCGGCACCGTGGTGGTGCTGGGCCCGGCCAGGATCGCCGGGGAGCGGCCCGGCGGCTGGCTGGAGTCCTGCGGCAAGACCCAGCTCGCGGTGTGCGTGGCCGAGTCGCTCTGGACGGCCCGCCGCCTGGAGTTGCTGATCTGGGTGACCTGCACGAAGCGGGCCTCCGTGCTGTCCGGCTATATAGAGGCCGCGGCGGCGGTAAGGGAAACCGGCCTCTCCGGCGACGGGGAGTCCGTCGCCCGGCGTTTCGTCAGATGGCTCGGCCGGACCAGCCTGCCGTGGCTGATGGTCCTGGAGGATGTGCCGGACATGACGGTCCTGGACGGGCTGTGGCCATCCGGGCCGGCGGGCCGGGTCCTGGTCACCACCGCGGACCCGGCGCCCTTCGCCGGTGAGCGGAAGGCCCTGGTCTGCCCCGTCGGGCTCTACCGCCCGGCGGAAGCGCAGACCTACCTGGCCGGCCGCCTGAGCCCCGGCAGCTGTCAGGGGGCGCCGGAACTGGCCGCCGACCTCGGGTACGAGCCGCTGGCCCTGGCCCAGGCCAGCGCGGTCATCGCGAGTTCGGGGCTGTCCTGCCAGGACTACCGTGACCTGTTCGCCAGTAACCGCGGGCCGGCCGGGGCGGCCAGCGGCTCACCGGCGGCCGGGGCCGTCACCTGGGCAATATCCGTCGAGCACGCGGACCGGCTGGCCCCCGGCGGCGCCGCGCGGGCCCTGCTCTCGCTCGCCGCGTTTCTCGACGGCCACGGGATCCCCCGTGCGGTGTTCGGCACGTCCGCCGCGGCCGCGCACATCACCGGCGCAGCGCAGGCAGCCGGGGACGGCGCGGACCTGGCCGATGCGGCCCTGCACGCCGCCGAGCAGGCGGGCCTGCTGACGATCGACACCGGGCCGGCCGTGACGCTGGTCCGGATGAGCCAGGTGGTCCAGGCGGCGGTGCGGACCGGGCTGGCCGGAGCGGAACCCGGCCGGGCTGCGATCGCGGCCGCGGACGCCCTGCTGGAGGCGTGGCCCGAGGATGAGCAGCCCGGCCTGGCTGGCCCGGACCTGGCGGCTGTGCACCTACAGCCTGCAGCGGACCGCCGTGGATCTGCTCTGGGCGGGCGGCTGTCATCCGGTGCTGCTGCGGGCCGGGCACAGCCTGGACCGGGCGCGCCTGCTCGGGCCGGCGGTGGACTACTGGAGCGAGCTTGCCGCGGTGAGCGACCGGGTGCTGGGCGGGGGCCACCCGGACACCCTGACAGCCAGGGCCCGGCTGGCGGAGGCCTACCTGGTGGCCGGGCAGGTCGCGGAGGCGGTCTCCTGGTTCCGGTGGGTGCTGACCGAGCGGGTCAGGGTGCTCGGGCCCGATCACCCCAGTGCCATCACGGCCAGGCGCGACCTGGGCCGCGCGCTGATGGCCGCGGCGGAGTTCAGCGAGGCGGTGACCTGCCTGGAGCGGGTGGTCGGCGACTACGAGCGGATCCGCGGGCCCGACCGGCCCGAGACGCTGGCGGCGCAGGACGAGCTGGCCGCCGCCTACCGCGGCGCGGGGCGGGCCGCCGAGGCGGTCCGGCTGTACCAGCGCACGCTCGCGGCGCGCGAGCGCGCCCAGGGGCCCGAGCATCCCGACACCGTGACGACCCGCTTCGAGCTGGCCCGCGCCAGCCTCGCCGACGGCAAGTACAAGCACGCCCTGGCCGACTACAAGCGCACGCTGGCCGACCGGGAGCGGGCCCTCGGCCCGGACCATCCGGACACGATCGCGGTCCGCGCCGCCCTCGGCTCGGCGTACCACCAGGCCGGCCGGATGGCGTCCGCGGTACAGCTCTACGAGGAGACCCGCGCGGCCTATGCGCGGGTCCTGGGCGCCGACCATCCGGACACCCTGGCCAGCTGCGTGAACCTGGCGTACTCCTACTACGCGGTGGGCCGGGTGACCGACGCGCTGGCGCTGCTCCGGGACACCCTGGCGCGCTGCGAGCAGGCCCTGCCGCCCGGTGATCCGGTCACCGGGCAGTGCCCGCGAGGCCCTGGCCAGCGTGGCCGGCTGAGGACGGGCCTCAGCCGGCGTCGCTCTCCCGCTGGATGCCGAAGAACTGGGAGCGCAGCACGAACCGCGCGCAGAGCATCAGCAGCACCCCGGCCACGACGATGGCGGCCAGCGACCTGACCTGGGCCGCCGGTGCCGCCTGCAGCGACCGGACCAGCATCCAGCCGAGGAACCCGGCGGCACCCAGCGGCAGCACACCGAGGATCAGCGCGTCCCGCGCGCTGCCGAACACCCGGCGCCGGTAGTACACCATGGTGGCCAGCGCGGTCATGATGTAGAAGATCGCGAACAACTGCCCGGTGACCGCGATCACGTCGTTGAACGCGTTCTGCACCGACGTCGCCAGCAGGTACACCCAGGTCAGCGCGATGAGCACGATGCCGACCGCGACACTGGCCGCCGCCGGGGTCCGGTACCGCCGGGACACGTTGGACAGGAACCCCGGCAGGGCGCGGTAGCTGGCCATGCCGTAGACGATCCGGGCGGACAGCACGATGCCGGTGCCGGTGGTGGCGATCACAGACAGCGCGATGGACAGGGCCATCATCTTGGCCCAGAACCCGCCGCCCAGCGCCTGCGCCACGTACACCAGCGCGGACGCCGAGTTGGCCTGCAGCTTCGCTGCCGGCACCACGCCCTGCAGCCCCACCTGCGCCAGCGTGTAGATCACCGCGAGGAAGCCGACCGCGAGGATCGCCGCCTTCCCCGGGTTGGTGTGGCGCTGCTTGACCTCCTCGTTGACGTACAGGGCGCCGTCCCAGCCGCCGTAGACGAACACCGCGATCAGGAACCCCGCCACCGCGCTGCCCTTGCCGTCGATGCCGGACAGGCTGAACCACGCCCGCGTGATCGGGTACCGTGCCCGTCCGGTGGCCGAGGACGAACACCAGGCCGGCGACCGCCAGCCCGATCAGGATCAGGTACTCCACCAGCGCCATGCCGACCTGGGTCTTGGCGGTGATCTTGATGCCGACCACCGCGATCACGAGCATGATCACGCCGACCACGCTGCCGATGGCGATCCACGCCCAGGGGTTGGTGGAGGTGGAGCCGAACACGGCCAGGACCGAGGGGCCCAGCAGCAGGATCTCCGCGACGGTGCCGATGATGTAGGCGACGACCATCAGCCAGCCGGTGAGGAACCCCAGGTAGGGGTCGATCGCCCGGCCGACCCACTCGAACGACGCCCCGCAGTTGGCGTTCCACATGTTGCACCGGCGGTAGGCGTTCGCGATCACCATCATCGGGACCGCCATGAGCAGCAGCACCGGCCCGCTGCCGTACGCCGTTGCCGCGGTGAGCCCGGCCAGCACCAGCCCGATCGTGGCCGCCGGGGCGGACGAGGCCATGCCGATGACCATGTCCTGCGCCGCCCCGATGGCGTCCGGCTGGAGCCGGGGCACCGGGACCGGCACGTTTCCCGCTACCGCGGATGAACTAGCCATTGTAATCCCCCACCAATAAAGCTCTCCCTGCGAGCATAGTAGCTATTCCAATGGCCGCCCTGGCGTGGTCTATTTGCCACGATATGCACGAGGAAACGCGGGTCTGCACGACAGGCCCATAATGCGTGTTTCACCGAAATTGTGGGTAATTCAGGGCGGCGGCGGGCGCATGAGATTACCGGGCGGCCGCAGATGTCTTGCGAATGCTGGGTAAGGAAACAGGTGACGCCGGGGGCAGGACGAAGACGGGGACACCGATGCCGTGAGGGAATCGCGCTCCATCATCTTCTACGCATGGGCTGGCCTGGCCGTGCAGTCGGTGCTGACCGTGGCCGTGATCGCCTTCGTGCTCACCGGTGCCGCCTACCAGCGCTCGGCCATCGAGCAACTCCGCGGCAAGATCCAGACGATCCAGGTGGCCAACCTCGCCATGGTGGCCGACTTCCTCGACGCGCAGCGCGCGGTCGCCGGGTACCAGGCGACCGGCCAGACCGGGCTGCTGGAGAGCTACCTCGCCGAGCGCAATGAGTCTCAGCAGGAACTCGGTCAGCTGCACCGGCTCGCCTGGCCTGCGCTGCGCGGCGACGTGCTCGCCGAGGAACGCACCGCGCGGTCCGCGTTCCTCGCCGACGACCAGGCTGCCACGGCCCCGGAGGGCAGCGCCGCGGCGGCCCGGTTCTACGGCCGCGCACAGGCGGGCGCCGACACGTTCACCGGCCAGGCCGACGTGCTGCGCCGGGACCTGGCCGAGCAGGGTGACGTGCTCGCGGCCAAGAGCGAGCGGACCCTGGGCGTGGGCCTGGGCTGGACCGCGGCCATTCTGGCGGCCGGCCTCATGCTTCCGGTGACCGCGGTGGCGCTGGGCCTGCGCTGGGTCAGCGGGCCACTGCACGACGTCACCACGGCGGTGCGGCGCCGGGCGCTCGGCGACATGCAGGCGCGCGCGATCCCCGGCGGCCCGGCCGACGTGCGGGAACTGGCCACGTCCACCAACTTCCTCGCCGACGAGAGCGACCGCATCCAGGAGGGGGAGCGGGAACGGGCCCGGCTGCAGGCCGAGGTCCGCCAGGCCTCGATCCGGATCCGTGAGTACCTGCGCGCCGATGCGATCATCCGGGAGGCGGTCACCGCGATCCACGAGCACCTGCCGGTGGACTTCGTCTGGGTCGGCGTGGTCACCGGGGAGCGCCTCGCCCTGGCTGACGGCGACTCCGGCGGCCGCGGTGCGGGCGCCGACCCGATCGGCCACCTGCCGCCGGGCTCGATCGGCTGGATCCGGGACATCTACCGGCACCGGTCCAGCTACCGCGTCCAGGACCTGGACGCGGCGCAGGCCGAGGAGATCCCGGCCGAGATCAGGAAGATACTGCTCAGCCAGGGCGCCACCGCGCTGCTGCTCACGCCGTTCGGGGCCGGCCAGGAACTGCTCGGCTGCCTCACCCTGCTGCGGACCGGCGCGGGGCAGCCATGGACGCAGCCGGAGATCGAGGCGGTGGAGTCGCTGGCCGGCGATATCGGCCGCGGCCTGGAGCACGCCCGGCTGTACGAGGGCGAGGAGCGCCTGGTCGCGGAGCTTGAATCGCTGGGCCAGGCCAAGGCCAGCTTTCTCGCCTCCGCCTCCCACGACCTCCGGACGCCGCTGACCAGCATCATCGGCTACGTGGAGTTGCTCGCGGACCAGGAGGCGGGGCCGATACGCCCCGCACAGGCGAAGATGCTGGACGGGGTGGACCGCAACGCGCGGCGGCTGAAGACGATGATCGAGGACATGCTGACGATCTCCAAGATCGAGCTGGGCGCGTTCACCTCCCGGCTGCAGCCGCTCGACCTGGCCTCGTTGCTGCCCCCCGCCGCGGACGTGATCAGGCCGTCGGCGGGCGCGGGCGGGCTCAGCTTCCAGGTGAGCTGCCCCGACCAGCCGGTCATGATCGATGGGGACCCGGAGCAACTGGACCGGCTGCTGGTCAACCTGCTGTCCAACGCCGTGAAGTACACCCCGCGGGGCGGCAGCGTCGCGCTCACCCTGGGCAGCGCGGCCGATGCGGCCGTGCTGTCGGTCGCGGACACCGGGATCGGCATCCCGGAGGAAGACCAGAATTCGCTGTTCACCCGCTTCTTCCGGGCATCCAACGCGGTGGAGGCGGCCATTCCCGGCTCGGGCCTGGGCCTGTCCATCGTCCGCACGATCGTCGCCAACCACCACGGCGAGCTGAACATCACGTCGGGGCGCGACCAGGGCACGACGGTGACCGTGCGGATCCCCCTGGAGAACGGCGCCGGGCCGGCCCTGGCCGGGTGAGCCGGCCAGGCATTTCCGCGGCTCTCCGCCAGGGGGCCTACAACCGGGGGCGTAGCGGCCGGCCGTGGGGCCCACCGGAAAGGATGAGCAAATCAGCCCCCCGGCCGATGCCGAACTGCGGATCGCCGGCCTAACATTCGCAGTATGAGTACCTCTGTCCTGGACGAAACGACAACACGCAGCACCTCCAGCGACGGCCAGGCCCTATATTGCCGGCGGCCTGGCCGCCCTCTCCGCCGGCGCCGCGGCGATCCATTTCGCGGTGATCTTCGAGCATTTCAACGAATATGTTCTTTACGGGGCTTTCTTCCTCGTCATCTCCTGGGCCCAGGCGATCTGGGCGGCCGTGGTGCTCTGGCGCCCGTCGCGGACGTGGCTGTGGCTGGGCATCGCCGGGAACGCGATCATCGTGGCGGTCTACCTCGCGTCCCGCACCACGGGCCTGCCGTTCGGCCCGGACAAGAGCCATCCCGAGGCGTACGGCGCCCTGGACGTGGTGAGCATCATCCTGGAACTCGCGCTGATCGCCGGGTGCGCGGCGCTGCTGTGGCGGCCGGAGCTTGCCGACCGGCCGGTGCGCCGCCGCAGCGGGTTCGGCTACATCGCCAGCCTGGCGGCGTTCCCCGCCGTGGTGATCGCCGTGACCACCGCGGTCATGACGCCCGGCTGGGCCGGGCCCGAGGGCCCCGCGGGCATGGCGTCAGGTACCGGCATGACGGCGTCGGCCTCGGCGCCGGGCGCGCAGACCGCCATGGGTGACATGGGCACTACCGACGGCCTGCCGGACATGCGGATGTACGGCTCGACCGCGCCCGCGACCGCGGCCCAGGTCATCGCCGCCGGCAACCTGATCAGGGCGACCGACGCGAGCCTGGCCAGGTTCGCCAGCGTGCAGGCGGCCTTCGCCGGCGGGATACACCTACGTGCTGAAGACCAACGGCGAGGAGCACCTGCTCTACAACGGCCCCAACCCGGCCTACGCCGGCCTCAACCCGCAGCACCCCTCTTCGCTTGTCTACGCGATCAATGTGCCGCACCACGCGCCGATCCTGCTCGGCGCGATGTACATCGAGAACGGCAACACCAACGGGCCGCAGATCGGCGGCGGGCTGACCCGCTGGCACTCGCACCTGACCGTGTGCGAGGACAACAAGCCGACCATCGCCGGGTTCGACCTCCAGTTGCGGGGCACCTGCAACCCGGCGACCTGGCGGAACCAGTACACCTCGCAGATGCTGCACGTGTGGGTGGTGCCCTACCGTCGGCGGCCCGTTCTCCGACGACCTCAGCCGGGCGGCCACGAACGCCGCGGTCCGCGCCGTGCTCGACCGGAAGTAAGGGGCCGGGCGCCGGAGCGATCGCCGGGCGGCCGGGGAGCCGCCCGGCGACGCACGGGTGTGTTTAGGTGGGTGTGCCGGGATCGCTTGCGGCCGGGGGCCCGGCACGGCAGGTACTGGCGGCGCGTGCCGCCAGCCCACTGACGCTCGGAGGAGCAGACACATGCGCAGCGCACTACTGAGGAGAACCCTTCCGGTAACGGCTGCCGCGCTGATGGCGGCGGCGTTCGCCCTGCCATCGGCCCAGGCGGGTGCGGCGGGAGCCGCGGGCCCGGGCGGCGGACAGCCGCTGCGGGCCCGCATCACCGGCGCCCCCATCCCCGGCACGAGCACCACGGCCGCCGCGGCACCGGCGCCCGGTGGCCTGCCGTCGAAGCAGCACCAGATCAAGGTGCTCGACGCGGTCCTGGCGAAGATGAAGAAGAACTTCGCGAAGTACACCCAGTTCATCCCGGGCCCGGCGGACGTCTTCGACTACAACGTCGGCGCCCTGTGGCGCAAGGGCATCGACGGGGCCGGGACCACCATCGCGGTGATGGAGGGCTGGCACTACCTGGACATCTACCGGCAGGTCGCCGGCTTCGACAAGGTCTTCGGGCTGCCGAACCCGCAGATCCAGACGATCTACCCGGCGGGCCCGCTGCCGGCCAAGTGCCCGGCCGGGATGGTCAAGCTGCAGAGCTACGGCTCGTGCAGCGCGTGGAAGGGCGAACTGACCCTCGACGTGATAGCGGCCCACCTGATGGCGCCGTACGCGAAGATCATCATCTCCGCCACCCCGGCCGACACCGAGGTGAACGGCGACCCGGCGGAAAACGTGGCGATGCCGGAGATCATGAAGGGCGTGGAGTTCATCTCCAGCCACCACCTGGCCGACGTGATGTCGATCAGCGACGGGACCGGGGAGACGACCTACCCCGCCGGGCCCGCCCAGATCACCTCGCAGAACGCGGCGGAACTGACCGCCGCGGCGGCGGGCGTCCCGGTGCTGGTCGCCACCGGCGACTGCGGCGTCGTGCAGAACCTGGCCGTCGCCAACGGGCAGTGCCAGGACGTCTCGGCGACGCCGGACACGGCCGCCTGGGACGACTCTCCCTGGATCACCGCGGTGGGCGGCAGCGTCCCCAACCTCAGCCCCAAGACCGGAATGCGGCTCGGGCCCGACCCTGATCTGGCATGTCGGCGGCGCGTTCGCCGAGGGCGCCGGGTACTCCTCGGTGTACCCCCGCCCCGCCTACCAGAACGGCGTCGCGTCCATCACCCGCAGCCCGATGCGCTCGGTGCCCGACCTGACCATGGACGCCCAGTACGGGACGTCCGAGGCCGCGCCGCTGCTGGCCGGCGTGCTGGCCCTGGCCACCCAGGCCAACAAGGGCGACGTCGGGCCGATCAACCCGGCGCTGTACCAGGTGCTCGGCCCCCAGGGGGCGCAGGCCGGCCTTGCCGACGTGGTCAAGGGCAACAACTCGGTGACCACCCCGAACGGCAAGACCGTCATCGTCCGGGGATTCACCGCGGCCAAGGGCTTCGACGTCGCCAGCGGCTGGGGCACGATCAACGCGGCCAGGTTCGTGCCGAGCCTGGCCGCCGCGACCGCGGCGAGCCACCAGGACCAGGCGGTCCGCGCCCAGGCGCTCGCCGCGCTGACCGGGCTGCAGCACAGCATCCAGCTCTCGGCCACCCACATCGGGCCGGGCGGCAGCTCCTACCTGCTCGCGTCGAACTTCCTGCCCGGGCACCCGGTGGACTTCGCGATCGATGGCCACACCGTCGCGACGCTCACCGCCAACACCCTGGGCGACGTCACCTACATGATCGACCCGTCGCTGCTCAAGCTGTCCCCGGGGAAGCACACGGTCACCCTGTCCGGCATGCTGCTCACCGAGACGGCGAGCTTCACCAGCAGCTGACCCGCTGCGCACAAGGAACTGGCCCGGCCGCGAGTCTCGCGGCCGGGCCAGCTTCTGTGCGGCCCGGGCGCCTGCCCGGGCACCGTGCCTCAGCCGGGGTTGATGATGCCCACCGAGCCGTTGTTGTAGTTGCTCGGGCCGGCGCTGAACACCAGCGACTTCGGCCCGCCGAACACGGAGTTGCCGACCATGAGGCCCCACAGGCCGTGGATAGTGATCGGGTAGCCGCTGGCGTTGTCCAGCACGCCCTGGAACTTCCCGGTCATCGGGTCGAACGCGTTGATCCAGCCGTTCCCCAGGTTCCCCACCAGCAGGTCACCGGCGAACGGGCCGAAGCCGGCCGGTGCGATGGCCAGGCCCCACGGCTCGTTCAGCGGGCTGCCCGGGCCGTTGGACACCAGGTGGTGCAGCAGCTTGCCGTTGACGCTGTAGACATCGACGACACCGAACCCGGACCCGGGGATCACGTCGGTCTTCTGCGCGTTCTGCTTGCCGTAGGCGACGTAGATCTTGCCGTCCAGTGCCTGGATGCCGAACGGGGCGTACCCGGCGGGCAGGCGCGGGTCGGTGAACTCGCCCGGCGCGGACACCGGGGCGAACTTGCTGTTGAAGATGTCCACGGTGGCGTTGGCCACGTCGCTGGCGAACAGTTCCGGGCCCGCCGCGGTGTTGGCGATGGCCAGTCCCTTGAACACCGCGCCCTTGGGGGTCGTGCCGCCGGGGCCGCCGGTCGGGGTGTCCTCGGGGACGAACTTGGCGCCCCCGTCCCAGGCCTCGATCTGCCCCGGCGACTGGTTCGCGCCGATCGAGTCCGAGTCCACGATGAAGATCGCCGGGTTGCCGCTGGCGCCTCCCACCGGGAAGCCCTTGAAGGAATTGAAGACCTGGCCGGTCGGGTTGTCGCCGGGAACCGGGACGGTGAGCTCCAGCGCCACCTTGCTGCCGTTGACCCCGCCGGCGTAGACCGTGGCGTTTCCTGAGTTGTTGTCGGACACCCAGATCGGCGTGCTCGGCCCGGCGGTAATGCCCCACGCGTTCTTCAGGTTCGGGTCGGTCAGGCTGGTGTGATGCGAGGCCTGGTTGGAGATCAGGTTGACCTTGGTGAAATCATTCGGCGGCGGGCCCGCCGAGGCCAGGGCGGGCGCCCCGGCGGCGGCCACCAGCCCGGTCGCGGCCACGAACGCGGCGGCGGCGGGCCGCCATCTCCGGGCTCGGGCCGGGCCCTGGCGGCCGGTGTCATGCCGCGGCACCAGCGGTGATACGTGGCGCATGAAAGCTCCTTTTGTCGTCGGGCAACGCCGCGAGTCACCACCGGCCAGGAATCCCCGCAGGCTAGGTCATACCGGTACACGGATGCCTGCGGCGCGGGGTTCAGCACGCCTGCCGGGAGCAGTCGAGACCTCGGGGCCGCCAGGCGGCCACACCCGCCTGAACTGGGTGCCCAGGATTGGGCCGGATGACAATATGAGCGATTTCATTAAGTACGACGACAATTGGTGCCCGACAGCGCAGGATTGCACTGGCAGTAGCCGCCGCTCCGGCCACAGTGACCATGACCCGGGCCACGGAATCGATCCAGGAGTGACCACATGGGTGTTTCCACCTCAGTGGGCGCGGAGCGGCCGGGCGCCGCGCGGCACTCGATCCGCGCCAGCTTCGCCCTGCGGGTGGCCGTGCCCGCGGGCTGCCTGGCCCTGCTGTGGGTGCTGGCCCTGGCCGTCGCGCTGCGGACGGCGCTGGCCGGGCGCTCGGTTGCCCGCAGCCACGCCATCCTGATCTCCTACGGCCTGCTGGGCGTGGCCGGGCTCGTGGCCATCGCCGTCGCGGTCGCGGCGACCGGCTCCTTCGGGCGCAGGCTCTCCCGGGACCTGGCTGCGCTGGCGGCCGCCGCGGAGCAGCTTGCCGGGCGGCCGGCGGCCACGCGCCCCGGCCGTGGGCCGGACCCGCGCGCCGACGCCGCCATCCTGGCCGCGGCGACGGCAACCACCGAGGTCGCCGCGGCCGCCGCGGCGATCGCCAGCCTGCGGCAACGGGCCGCTGCGGCGACCGAGAGCGAGTCCGGCCTGCGGGACGGTCTCCGGCAGGTCTTCGTCAGCCTGGCCAAGCGCAACCAGTCGCTGCTGCAGCGGCAGTTGCGCCTGATCGACACGCTGGAGCAGAAGGCCGCCGACCCCGCTGCCCTGGCCGACCTGTTCGCGCTCGATCACCTGACCACGCGAATGCGGCGGCACGCGGAGAGTCTCGCCATCCTGTCGGGTGCGGCACCCGGGCGGTCCTGGCGCGAGCCGGTACAGGTGATCGACGTCATCCGGGCGGCGATCGCCGAGGTGGAGGATTACCGGCGGGTCTCGGTGCTGACCGCGGCCGAGGACGCGGTCGTCGGGCCGGCGGTCGCCGACATGATCCACCTGCTGGCCGAGTTGATCGAGAACGCGACGCTGTACTCCCCCTCGGGCACCCGGGTGGAGATCAGGGCCGGCCGGGTGGCCAACGGGTTCGCGATCGAGATCGACGACCGCGGCCTGGGCATCGAGCCCGACCAGTTGCGCGAGATCAACCAGCAACTGGCCAGCCCGCCCGACTTCGACCTCGCCGACGCCGACCGGCTGGGCCTGTTCGTCGGGGCCAAGCTCGCCGCCAAGCACGGCGTGCGGGTGTCACTGCGCCCCTCGCCCTACGGCGGGACGTCGGCCATCACGCTGCTGCCCAACAGCATCGTGGCGCCCGGCGTGTTCTCGCAGGCGGGGCTGCGCCCCGACGGCGAGCCGCCGGGGGCCCGCCCGGCGGCCGGCCGGTCAGCCAGGATGGACCTGACCGGCACGGCGGCGCTGGCGCTCACGGGCCGGCGGGCCGCGGAGCCGCCACTGCCCGCCGGCAAGCCGGCGACTGCCGCTGCTCTCCCCGCGGCCGTGGACCGGGCGGAGGCCATCCGGGCCGTGGACCGTCCAGGGGCCATCCCGGCCGTGGACCGTCCAGGCACCGCCCCGGCCTGGACCATCCAGGACCGCCCCGGCGGCCGCGGCCGTCACGGGCGTCACGGGCGCACCCGGCAGCGCCGCCGGCGGCCGTCCCCGAGGGCCTGCCGCCGGGCGCGGGCGCGGCCACCCATGCCGGGCTGCCACGGCGCACCCGGCAGGCAAGCCTGTCACCGCACCTGCGGGATCCGGCGCCGGGCGCGGGCGGCGCTGCCCGGGGCCGGGCCCGTCGCCCGTACCCCGGAGCGAGCCCGCGACCTCGCGGCTTCGGTGCAGAGCGCGTGGCAGCGCAGCCGGGAGACCGGCCCGCGGACCTGGCCTCCGGCCGTCCGGCCGGCGCCGCTGCGGCCGGGGAGCCACAGGCCGGGGAACCGCCGGCCGCAGAACTGCCGGCCGGAGAGCTGCCGGTCAGGAAGCCGGCCATGACGCAGGACCCATCCCAGACGCCCAACAGCGAGGAGGCCCGATGACCGATCAGGGCGCTGCCAGCCCCGAGCGGGACCTTGGCTGGCTGCTCGATGACCTCGCCGCCAGGGTGGACCAGTTCCGCCAGGCCGTGATCCTGTCAAGAGACGGGCTGGTCATCGCCGCTTCCCGGGACCTGAGCCGCGAGGATGCGGAGCATATGGCCGCCCTCGCGGCCGGCCTGCAGAGCCTGGCCAGGGGGGCGGGCGAGCACTACGGGGTCGGTGCCGTCCGGCAGTGCGTCATCGAACTGGAACAGGCGCTGCTGTTCGTCACCTCCGCCGGTCATGGCAGTTGCCTCGCCGTGCTGTGCCCCGCCGACGCCGACGCCGGGCTGGTCGCCTATGAGATGGCGATGCTGGTGAAGCGGGCCGGGCCGCATCTGGCGGCGCGGCCCAGGTTCCGGACCATCCACAGCCCGGCGGGTTGACTGCGCCATGAGAGCGGGCGACGACATGTGGGTCGACCGGGATTCCGGCCCGGTCGTTCGCCCCTATGCGCTGACCGGCGGCCGGACCGAGCCGGCCACCGGCGAGATGCTGGACCTGATCACGATCGTGATCGCCGCCCGGTCCGGCGCGGGTGACCGCGACCTGGCCGGCCTCAGCCCCGAGTACCGCAAGATCCTGGCCCTGTGCGGCCACCCGGTCACCGTGGCCGACGTGGCTTCCGACACCGCACTGCCACTCGGCGTGGTCCGGGTGCTGCTCGCCGACCTCCTCGTCCAGGGCCGGCTCACGGTCATGCGCCAGAACGCGGGCGAACGGCCCAGCACCGACCTGCTTGAGGAGGTGCTGGATGGGCTCCGTGCCCTCTGAGGACGGCAACGGCACGGCCGCTCGCCGTCTTCAAGATCGTCGTTGCGGGCGGGTTCGGCGCCGGCAAGACGACCCTGGTCGGCGCGATCAGCGAGGTCCGGCCGCTGTGCACCGAGGAACTGCTGACCTCGGTCAGCACCGGGTTCGACGACCTGGCCGGAGTGGAGAACAAGCGGGCCACCACCGTCGCGATGGACTTCGGGCGGATCACCTTCGGCAGCCATCTGCTGCTGTACCTGTTCGGCACGCCCGGCCAGGACCGGTTCTGGTTCATGTGGGACGAGCTGTCCTACGGGGCGCTCGGTGCCGTGGTCCTGGCCGACACCCGCCGGCTTGCCGACTGCTTCCCGTCCGTGGACTACTTCGAGAAACGCCAGGTGCCCTTCGTCGTCGCCATCAACTGCTTCGACGGAGCCCCGGCGCATGACCCGCAGGACGTGCGCATCGCACTCGATCTTGACCCGGAGGTGCCGGCGATACTCTGCGACGCCCGGCAGCCCGCCTCGGTCAAACGAGTGCTGATCGCCCTGGTCGAGCACGTGCTCGCCAGCGGGCTGGCCAGCGGGGCCGGGCTCCGCGCCGACCGGCCCGGCCCGGTTAGCTGGCGAGCGCCGCATCATCCCGGTGGGAGCGGGCCTGGCCGGGACAGCTGAGCGTGAGGGAGGGGTGGGGACACCGATGACCGTGGATGGCCGGGCCGTGCCCGAGGAGGCGGCGGCACCGCGGGAAAGGCGGATCGCGTGGCCAGTCCGGTCGGGCGCGGTGCCTCCGCTCGCGGACGGCTACCTGTCCAGGCTGGAGACGGCGGCCGACCTCGCGGCCGCCCTGGTCCCCGGTGCCACCGTCGTTCTCGGCCCGGGCCGGGCCCCGGCCGGGGGATCCGGGGACTGGCTGGCCTCCAGCGGCAAGACCCAGGTCGCGGCGGGCCTGGCCGAGTCGCTGTGGCAGTCCGGCAAGCTGGACCTGCTGATCTGGGTGGATGCCACCAGCCGGGCCGCCGTGCTGTCCGGCTACGTGGCCGCGGCGGTCGCGGCGAGCAGCACCGATCCGGCTGGTGACGCGGAGACGGTCGCCACCCGGCTGGTGAACTGGCTTGCCAAGACCAGCCGGCCGTGGCTGCTGGTGCTCGACGACCTGTCCGATCCGGCCGACCTGGAGGGGCTGTGGCCGCGCGGGGCGGCCGGGAAGGTCCTGATCACGACCGCGGATGCCACGGCGTTGTCCCGGGACCACCCGGGACTGGTCTTTCCCGTGGGGGTGTTCAGCCCCCGCGAGGCGCTGAGCTACCTGATCGGCCGCCTGACCGCGGACACCGATCAGCGCCTCGGCGCCATCGACCTCGTCGAGGACCTGGGCTGCGAACCGCTGGCGCTCGCCCAGGCCAGTTCGGTGATCGCAAGCTCCGCCCTGTCCTGCCGGGACTACCGGGACTTCTTCGCCCGCCGCCGGGCGACGCTGGCCGAGGGCGCCGCCGGGGCGCCGCCGGCCGCCGCGGTCACCTGGACCTTCTCCTTCGAGCAGGCCGAACGGCTGTCGCCCGGCGGTGCGGCCCAGGCGCTGCTGGCACTTGCCGCGCTGCTCGACGGGCACGGGATCCCCGGCGCGCTGTTCACCACGCAGGCGGCGTGCGACTACGCCGCGGGCGATGGTGCCGCGGGCTCCGTGGACCCAGCGCGTGCCCTGAGCGCGCTGCTGATCCTGGAGCGGGCGGGCCTGCTGTCCATCGATCAGGCGGGCACCCTGGCGACGGTCCGGATGGTACGGGTGGTGCAGTCCGCGGTCCGCGCGGCGATGCCGCCGGTCATGTTCGATCGTGCGGCGCGGGCCGCCGCGGACGCGCTGGTGGAGTTGTGGCCCGCCGCGGAGGAGGGCGCCTGGGAGGCCGCGAGCCTGCGCTCGTGTGCGGCCAGCCTGCGGCAGGCCGCGGGAGATCTGCTGTGGGCGGGTGGCTGCCATCCGCTGCTGCTCCGCGCCGGGAAGAGCCTGGACGCCGCGCTGATGACCGGGCCCGCCATCGCGTACTGGAACGAGGTCGTGACCATCAGCGACCGGATCCTCGGGCCGTCCCACCGGGACACGCTGGTCGCCGGTGAGCGGCTCGCCGAGGCTTACCTGAGCGCGGGCCGGGCGGCCGAGGCCGTGCCGTGGTTCCGGTGGGCCCTGGCCAAGCGCATGCGGGCCGCGGGGAGCGATCCGGCCGCGGTCAGCGCGGCGCAGCTCAAGCTCGGCCAGGCGCTGGTGGCCGCGAAACAGTTCGGCGACGCGATCACCGTGCTGGACGGCGCGGTCAGGGATCTGGAGCGGACCCGCGGCGCGGAGGACAGCGGCACGCTCCGCGCGCGGGACGAGCTCGCGGCCGCCTACCGCGCCGGGGAGCAGGCCTCGCACGCGATGCGGCTGTACCAGCGGACGCTCGCCGACCGGGAGCGGATCTGGGGGCCACAGCACCCGGAGACCACCGCCACCAGGGAGAAGCTCGCGGACGCCGCCATCGCCGACGGGCGCGTCAAGGAGGCCATCCGGCAGTACAAGCGGGCCCTCGCCGACCGGGAGGAGGTGCTCGGCCCCGACCACCCGGACACGATCGCGGCCAAGGGCAACCTGGGCTTCGCCTACCACACGGCCGGCCGGATGGCCTCGGCGCTGCAGTTCTACGAGCAGGCCTGCGCCGGGTATGAGCGGGTGCTGGGCGCCGACCACCCGGACACGCTCGCCCGCCGCGCCGATCTGGCGCACGCCTACTACACGGCCGGGCGGCTCACCGACGCGACGGCGCTGCTGCGCGATACCGCCGAGCGCTGCGAGCGGGTCCTGCCGCGCGGGGACCGGCTGACCCGCTCGGTGCAGGAGAGCCTGGCCAACATCGCCGGCGGCTAAGCCCGGCGCAACAGCCCGGTGCGCCAGGAAGCCGGGCCAGCCGCCAGGCGGCTAAGCCGGCACGCCACGGCAGCCAGCGCGCCCAGGAGACCTGGGCTCAGAACCGCCGGCGGCTAAGCCCCGCGCAACGACCCCAGCCCGGTGCGCCCAGGAGAGCCTGGGCTCAGAACCGCGGGCGGCCGAGCTTGGATACCCTGCCACCGGGGGTCGCGAAATGGCGTGGAGGATGCCCATGGCGGCGGTGGCCGGAAATGCCGGGACCAGCATCGGCACACTGGTGATGCGGCGCTGGCAGGAGATAGACCCGCTGCTTCCCGAGCCGGGCCCGCTCCCGCCGGGCTGCGGCGCCGAGTTCACCATCGCCGGGGGGACGGGCGAGCCGGCGGCCGCGGCGACCTGTGCGCACGCCGAGGCGGCGCCCGGGTCACTGGACACCGCGTGGGGCACCGCGCGCAGGTTCGAGCTCGCGCCGCAGATCACCGGCCCGGACATCGGTGGCACCCTGGACCGGCTCCTGGGGCAGTGGCGCGATCACCTGGCCGGGCTGCCAGGCACCGACAGCCAGGACACCGCCGCCGTGGTCACCTGGCCCAGCCGGGACATCGACGGCGTCAAGGCCCTGGTGCGCCGGGGCTTCGCGCCGCTGGCCGTCGTGGCGGCACGCACGACCGGCCGCCATCCCGGCGGCCCGGCTGGCCCTCCCGCGCCGGACGAGGGTGCCGGGGACGGGCCGGGCCTGGCCGGCGTCCGGATCCGGCGGGCCGGGCCCGCGGACATCGACGCCGTGGTGCGCCTGGGCCTGGAGGTCATCCGCTATGACGCCCATTTCGGCAACGGTGGCGAGCGGCCGGATACGGTGGACGCCCTGCGCTACGAGGCGGGCGAGATGCTGGCCGGGCCGGAGCCGTGGATGTGGCTGGCCGAGCGCGATGGCAGCGCGATCGGGCTGCTCGCCGCCCAGCGGCCCGAACTGGCCGGCTGGATCGCCCCGCTGGTGCGCGAGTCACCCGTCGCCTATCTCATGCTGATGTTCGTCGCACCGGGCGAGCGGGCCGGCGGCGTCGGCGCGGAACTGGTGGCGCGGCTGCATGCGGACATCCACGCGGCCGGCGTGCCGGTCACGCTGCTGCACTACGAGCAGGTGAACCCGCTGTCCGCACCGTTCTGGAGCCAGCAGGGCTACCGCCCACTGTGGATCACCTGGGAGGCCAGGCCCGCGCGCGCCATCCGCTGACCGCGGGCATCCGGTCAGGTGCCCTGGGTTGTCGCTCTCCCGCCGGATGCTGAAGAACGGCGACCGCAGGATGAACCGGGCGGACAGCAGCATCACCAAGCCGAGGGCGACGATGGCGATCAGCGACCAGCGCTGCGTCCATGCCGAGTTCTGCAGCGTCCGGACCAGCATCCAGCCGAGGAACCCGGCGGCACCCAGCGGCAGCACGCCGAGGATCAGCGCGTCCCGCACGCTGCCGAACACCCGGCGCCGGTAGTACACCATGGTGGCCAGCGCGGTCATGATGTAGAAGATCGCGAACAACTCTCCGGTGACCGCGATCACGTCGTTGAACGCGTTCTGCACCGACGTCGCCAGCAGGTACACCCAGGTCAGCGCGATGAGCAGGATCCCCACGATCACGCTCGCGGCGACCGGGGTGGCGAACCGGCGGGACACGTTCGCCAGGAACTCCGGCAGGGCGCGGTAGCTGGCCATGCCGTAGACGATCCGGGCGGACAGCACGATGCCGGTGCCCGTGGTGGCGATCACAGACAGCGCGATGGACAGGGCCATCATCTTGGCCCAGAACCCGCCGCCCAGCGCCTGCGCCACGTACACCAGCGCGGACGCCGAGTTGGCCTGCAGCTTCGCGGGCGACACCACGCCCTGCAGCCCCACCTGCGCCAGCGTGTAGATCACCGCGAGCAGTGCGACCGCCAGGATGGCGGCACGGCCGGGGTTGACCCGGCGGTGCTTGACCTCCTCGTTGACGTACAGGGTGCCGTCCCAGCCGCCGTAGACGAACACCGCGATCAGGAACCCGGCCACCGCGTCGCCCTTGCCGTCGATGCCGGACAGGCTGAACCAGCCCTTGGTGATCGGGAAACTGCCGGGGTGGTGGCCGAGGACGAACACCAGCCCGGCGATCGACAGCCCGATCAGGATCAGGTACTCCACCAGCGCCATGCTCACCTGGACCCGCGCGGTGATCTTGATGCCGACGACCGCGATGATCAGCATGATCACGCCGACCGCGCTGCCGATGGCGATCCACGCCCAGGGGTTGGTGGAGGTGGAGCCGAACACGGCCAGGACCGAGGGGCCCAGCAGCAGGATCTCCGCGACGGTGCCGATGATGTAGGCGACGACCATCAGCCAGCCGGTGAGGAACCCCAGGTAGGGGTTGATCGCCCGGCCGACCCACTCGAACGACGCCCCGCAGTTGGCGTTCCACATGTTGCACCGGCGGTAGGCGTTCGCGATGACGAGCATCGGGATCGCGGTGAGCAGCAGGATCGGCCCGCTGCCGTAGGCGGTCGCGGCCGCGAGCGCGGCGAGCGACAGCCCGATCGTGGCCGCCGGGGCGGACGAGGCCATGCCGATGACCGTGTCCTGCGCTACCCCGATCGCGTTTGGTTCGAGGCGCGCCGCGGGGGCCAGCCCGGTGCCTTCGACAGCGGACGGTTGCTCCGTCATCTGTTCTCCCAGCGTTCCTGTGCGGGTCACCGGCTGGAAAGGAGTTGCCCAATGCCCCGGAGAATGGACAGCGATCTGAGGCCTTGCGCAGCCCGGGGTTCTCCGGTGCCGATTGGCGTGCGGCCTGGGTCGGCCGACCGCGAAATCATAGCGGGCATATCGGCACAGGAATAGGCATTACCGACTGATCCAGTAGTTAACGGCACTGCGCATATCGGGCTAATGGCGATGCGCGGCGAAAGCCGGGCAGCTCAGGCGCCCGGCCGCAGCCGGATCCGGTCCGCGGCCGCCCGGGATCAGCCCGGTTCCGGATCCACCTCCGCCTCCGCCTGGCTCGGGTCGCTCTCCCGCTGGGTGCCGAAGAACGAGGACCACTCGCCGCGACCGCGGGGTGGCGAACCGGGCGGGAGATGGTGGCCAGGAACTCCGGCAGGGCGGGAAAAGGCTTGGGTCCCTTAGGGGGTTTCCGTCCCCCGAGGGGTATTCGTCTCTGTCCCGGCGCCGGCGGGGTGCCCTAGTCTGCCGCCGAGGCGAGGATCGCACGCGGTCCCCGCCTCGCCCGGGATCAAGGCATGGTCCGTGTGCATCTTCCCGCTGGAGGCCGTAGTGGTCGCTTCGCATCCGGGGCCCGAGACCGGGCCATCGCCGGCATCCGCGCGGGTGCCCTGGCCAGTGGCCAGGTTATGGCCAGAGCCCAGGCAAGGCCCGGTGCGCCAACTCCGGCGATGACCGGCAGCGGGAGCGTGCGGCGCCGGCAGTGGCTGGCTGCGCGAGCCGCCGCCGCGGCGGCCAGGGCCCCGGCGGCCGCCGCGGCGGCCCTGGCCGCTCGCGGCCCTGGGCACAGCAGCCGGCCATGGCGGCCACCGCGGCCCGCGGCCAGGCGCCCGCGAGCGCGGCGACGGCACCGGCCACGGTCAAGTACTACATCGTGCCGCCGCCCGCCCGTGGAGCCGTGCCCACCCTGTACAGCATCGCGGCCGCCACGCTCGGCAACGGCAGCCTGTACATGGAGATCTTCAAGCTGAACAAGGGCCGGCTCCAGCCCAACGGCCAGCGGCTGGAGAATCCCCACTCGGTCGAGCCGGGATGGCTACTCCTGCTTCCCCCGGGCGCATCCGGTCCGGGCGTGCATTCCGGCCCGCTTGCCCGCGGCGGCCAGGGCCACCTCGCGGGGAGCACGCCGGACGTCCCCCGCCGCCAGGCCAGGGCGGCCGCCAGCCCCGCGGCCGCCAGCGCGGGTTACGGCTCCGGCACGATAGCGGAAACCGTGATCGGCGGCGCACTGCTGGTCTTCGCCGTCGCCGGGCTGGGCCTGGTAATGCGCAGGCGCCGCCGGGCAGGCGGCGCGAGCGGGCGCAAGCCGACGCACACCAGGGGCAGCCGGCCCCGGCAGCGACTGGGTCCGCGGCCCGGCCGCGGACATCTCTGGCGGCACCGCTGGTCCCGGCGGCGCGGCTGCCGGTGCGGGCGGCCGGCTCGCCGTACGCCGACCCCACGAACTGGCCCGCGAGCGTCCCCGGCGGTGCCGCCGGTCCCGGCGCGGGGCGCCCGGTGCGGGCGGCCAGGGCTCGCCGTACGGCGTCCCCTCAAGCTGGCCTGCGAGCGCCCACGCCTACCGACCGGCCGGCCGGCACCGACGGCCCCGACTGGGCCTATCCCGACCACCCGGCCTGGCCCGCCGAGCAGCCCGGGCCGCCCGCTCACCCCGGACCACCCGAGCTGGCCCGCCACCGACCTCGGCCGGCCGGTCGGCACCGCCGCGGACTACGGCAGGCCCGCGGGCGCTGATCGCCCGGGCTGGCCCTATCCCGACCACCCGAGCTGGCCCGCGAGCGACGCTTGGCCGCCCGCTCGCCGGCGATGACTACCCAAGCTGGCCGGCCACAGAGCCCGGCGGCGGCTGGGCAGGCCCGGGCGGGCCACGGCGCGCCCGGGCGGGCCGCCGCCCGGGGCAGGCCTGCCACAGCGGGAACGGCTGGGCACAGCACCGGCCCCGGCGGTGCACCACGACCCGAACCCGCGCCAGCCGGTGCCCCAGGTGCCACCGGCACGTGGCCGGCACGTCCGCGTCCCGGTCGGCTACTCCAGCCACCCGGGCCCGCCGACGACACGCCGCAGCGCTGGTCGGCGCAACTGGCCAGGACCACGGGCCCGATCCCGCAGACCTACTACGACCTGGCCTTCGGCGACGGCCGCCTCCAGGTCATGCTCACCGAGGCGCCCGCCGCGGGCCAGGGCCGGGCCGGGCCCGCCGGCAGCGGAACGTCCTCCAGCTCACCGGCGCGGACACCGGGCAGCAGGGCGCGGTGCCTGGCAGCCCGGGGACCCCGGCAATACCGACCGGTCCGGGCTGGCGCAGCGGATCCTCGCCGACGCCGACCAGCAGGCGGCCGCGATCCGGCAGGAGGCCGCCGCCCAGGCCGCCGCGATCCGCGAGGCCGCCGCACGGGAAGCCGCCCAGATCAAAGCAGCAGACCGCCGCCGAGGTCGGCCCCCATCCGCGAGGGCGCCGAACGGGAAGCCGCCGAGATCAAGCAGCAGGCCGCCGCCCAGGTCGCCGCGATCCGCGAAGCCGCCGAACGGGAGATCGCGGAGCTACGGGCAACCGTCTTGGCCCTGTCGGATGAACTCAGAGGGTGGCCACGTACGTCACGGAAAATCTCACCAGCCCGGTCAGCCTGCCGTGTCCCCGCCCCGGCAGGCTGGCCCGCGCACCCTCGCCACCCCTGCTCAGCCGCCGTCCGAGGCGGACGCCAAGCCGTCAGCCGAGGCCGAGGACGACGCCCCGCCGGCGCCTCCCGGCCCGGCCCGGCCAGAGCGGCCAGCCCGCCAGGACAGGCCAGTCCGCCCAGCGAGGCCAGCCCCTGGCTGGCCCGCCCGCCCGCAGAAGACCGCCGTCCCGGCGACCAAGGGGCGTCAGCGCAACGCCATGCGCCTGACGGCGGCCGCCATGGCCGTGCCGATCACCATAGGGATCCTGTGCGCGGCCGGTGAGATAGCCCTCCACGGCTTCGGCCTCTTCGTGTTCCGCTCCCCTGGGACAGGAGCCACGCAGCAGCAGGGCAACAACGGTGCCCTGGGCTCCCCTGCGCCCGCCCACCAGCACACGCACGGGCATGGCACTCCCCAGCCCGGGCCCCGGGTCCATCCATCACCTTCGTCACCACCATCACCACCACCATCTGAACGTGCCGGGCGGGAGCAAGCCCGGGAGCCCCTCACCCTCACCTTCCCCGAAGGGGTAGCCGACGCCCAACTCTCATTGGAGGGGTCATGACACGACCGGTCGTCCATGGACGTGGTCAGGGAGACTACGTTTCCGGCAGAGGGCAGCCGGACTATGTACCCGAATGGGACCAGGAGGAGGCCCACCTCAGCGAGTGGCCCGAGGACGCCCCCGACCGGGCCGAGCCGGATTACGCGCCCGCACCCGACCACGGCGGGCCTCCCGCACGGGGGCGGGCAGGCGCCCCCGTGCGGGAGCGGAGGCAGGCCCCGGCACGCGACCAGGGGCAGGCCGCCGCCAACCGGGGTGCCAAGCTGGAACGCGCGGAGGGCCGAGCGGGCCCGTACCGCAACCGGACCGACAACTGGATGGAGCACACCTACAAGTTCGGTGGCTCACAGATCAAGCGGAAGACCATCGCGCTCATCCTGATGGGCATCCCCGGGCCGCTGCCCATGTTCTTCATGTCCCGCGCGATCATCGATCTCAACCAGAACACCTTGCAGGCGGTGGAAGCCGACGTGTTCGGCACCGGGTCCATGCTGCTGCTGATCCTCACCCTGACGGTCACACCGCTGACAATCGTGTCCAGGCAGCGGTGGTTCGTCCCGCTCCGCAAGTGGTACGGGATCGTGCTGGCGTTCAACGCCACCACCGACGGGGTCACCGCGTCCATTGTCAACCAGTTCAGGGGCGGGGTGGTCGGGCGGCTCACCGGCCACACCTTCCTGCTGGTCGGCCTGGTCATGGTGTCGATCCTGTTCCCGCTCATGCTGATCTCGAACAACCGCTGCCAGAAATGGCTCGGCAAGTACTGGCGTATGCTCCAGAAGCTCACCTATGTCGTCTGGGGCCTGCTGTTCCTGCACCTCATTCTGCTGGAAGGGTTCGGCCCACAGAATGGGACGAACGGGCCCAGCAGCGGGTTCGACCCGTTCCCGTTCAACGTGTTCCACCAGCGGGTGTACGAGCTCGCCGCCTGCAGCCTGCCACTGTTCCTGCTCCGCCTTGGGCCGGTGCGGCGCTGGGTCAAGCGCAAGCAGGACGAAGGACACCGCTGGGCGGTCCACGCGGCGTTCGCGCCACTGTGGGCGCTCTACATCCTGTTCTTCGCCTTCATCCTCAACGAGGAGATCTTCAAGGGTGTCTCCGCGTTCAGGCTGCAGCCCGTCGGCGGCTGACCGGCCGCAGCCACACCGACCATGGCCCCCGGCCGGGTTGCCCAGCCCCGGCGGCCGGGGGCCATGCTGTGCCGTCAGCCGCCGTAGATGATGCCGCTGACGATGACCGCGCCGACGACCGCCAGGGGGACGTTCCGCCGGGGTTGCGGGTCTCCTCGGCCAGCGGCTCCTGCCGCCTCGAACCCGCCGAACGCCAGCACCGCCAGGCTGAACGCGAGCAGCACGTCCTTCGACCCGCCCGGCCAGTGGAACGGCGTCGCGGACAGGCCATTGGCCCCGCCCCTGATGCGATGAAGGAGCGGAGCCTCCCGCTCCCTGGCGGATGCTGGAAGTTGCCGAAGCATCCGTCTCCACCAGGTAAGGGAGGCCCCAATGACGGAAGCGTATGACGGCCGGCAGGTCGTCGGGATGGACCTGCACCGGCGCCGCAGCGTGCTGGTGCGGATGACCGGGACGGGCGCCGGCTCGACACGGCCCGGATCACCAACAGCCCGGCCGAGTTGCGCAAGGCAATCGCGGAAGCGGGCGAGGCGCCGCGGGTCGTCCTGGAGGCCACGTACGGGTGGTCCTGGGCCGCCGACGTGCTGGCGGCCGCCGGGGCCGAGGTGCACCTGCGCACCCGCTGGGGGTCAAGGCCTTCAGCTATCGCAGGGTCAAGAACGACGAACGGGACGCCGCTGACCTTGCTGATCTGCTGCGGATGGCCGGCTGCCCGAGGCGTGGATCGCGCCGCGCGAGATCCGCGAGCTGCGCGAGCTGACCCGCTACCGGCATCAAGCTCGTCGGGCTGCGGACCAGCTGCAAGGACCAGGTGCACGCCGTGCTCGCCAAGCTCGGCGTCCCGGTCACCTCCTGCGACATCTTCGGCCCCTCTGGGGAGCTGTGGCTGAACGGGCTCGCGCTACCGCAGCCCTACGCGGGCAAGGTCGCCTCGCTGGTGACCTGCTGGCCGGGGAGCTGACCGGCGAGATCACGCTGCTGGAGACACCGTCATCGCCAGCCTCCTGGAGCGCCACGACGGCTACCACGCGATCCGGGCACTGCCCGGCATCGGCCCGGTGCTCGGCGCGGTGATCGTCGCCGAGATCGGCGACGTCCGCCGGTTCGCCACCGCCGGGCGGCTGTGCTCGTGGGCCGGCCTGACCCCGCGGCACCGCGAGTCCGACGTCAAGGTCGCGCGCGGCCACATCACCAAGCAGGGCTCGCCGATCCTGCGCTGGGCCATGGTCGAGGCGATCAGCGGCTGCCGCGGCCACGCCGATCCGGCGCGCCGCGACGGCGCATAGCACATTCCGCATTTCCGCGGGAAAAGGCTGGGTCCCTTAGGGGGTTTCCGTCCCCCGAGGGGTATTCGTCTCTGTCCCGGCGCCGGCGGAGTGCCCTAGTCTGCCGCCGGAGGCGAGGATCGCGCGCGATCCCCGCCTCGCCCGGGATCAGGGCATGGTCCCGGCGCGCATCTTCCCGCTGGAGGCCATAGTGGTCGCTACGCATCAGGGGCCTGAGACCGGGCCATCGCTGGCATCCGTGCGGGTGCCTTGGCCAGCAGCCAGGTTATGGCCAGAGCTCAGGCAAGACCCGGTGCGCCGACTGGCGCGATGACCGGCAGCGGGAGCGTGCGGCGCCGGCAGTGGCTGGCTGCGCGAGCCGCCGCCGCGGCGGCCAGGGCCCCGGCGGCCGCCGCGGCCGCCCTGGCCCCGCGGTCCTGGGCACAGCACCGGCCATGGCGGCCACCGCGGCCCGCGCCCAGGCGCCCGCGAGCGCGACCGCGGCACCGGCCAAGGTCAAGTACTACGTCGTTCCGCCGCCCGGCCACGGGTCCGTGCCCACCCTGTACAGCATCGCCGCCGCCACGCTCGGCAACGGCAGCCTGTACATGGAGATCTTCAAGCTGAACAAGGGCCGGCTGCAGCCCAACGGCCAGCGGCTGGAAAGTCCTCATTCGGTCGAGCCGGGATGGATCCTGCTGCTCCCTCCCAGCGCGTCAGGGCCCGGCGTGCATTTCGGCCCGCTGCCCACGGCGGCGAAGGCCGACCTCACGGGTGGCGCGCCGGCACCCGGCCCGCGCCCATGCCAGCGGCAGCCACCAGTCCCGCGGCCGCCAGCGCGGGCTACGGGTCCGGCACGATCGCGGAGACCGTCATCGGCGGTGCGCTGGTCGTCTTCGCCGTCGCCGGCCTGGGCCTGGTGCTGCGCAGGCGCCGCCGGCCGGGCGGTGGCAGCCGCCGGTCGGGCGGAAGCAGCCAGCGCAAGCCGCGCACGCCAGGGCGGACGACGGCCCCGGCGGCGACTGGGTCCGCAGCCTGGCCACGGACGCCCCCGGCGAGGCTGCGGAGCCGATGCCGTACGCCGACTCACCCGGTAACCCGCCCGCGAGCGACCCCGGCAGGCCGGTCAGCGCCCCCGCCTACCAGGGCCGGCCCAGCCGGCAGCGACGGCCAGGACTGGCCCTACCCCGACCACCCGGCTGGCCCGCGAGCGGCCCGGGCCGCCCGCTCACCCCGGACCACCCGAGCTGGCCCGCCAGCGACCTCGGCCAGGCCGGTCGGCGCCGCCGTCGGACTATGGCAGGACCGGCGGGCCGCTGACCGCCCGGGCTGGCCCTACTCCCGACCACCCGAGCTGGCCCGCGAGCGACCTCGGCCGCCCGCTCGCCGACGATGACTACCCAAGCTGGCCGGCCTCAGACCCCGGCGGCGGCTGGGCAGGCCCGGGCAGGCCAGCTGGCGCGCCCGGGCGGGCCGCCGCCGGGCGGGGCCGGCCTGCCACAGCGGGAACGGCTGAGCGCAGCACCGGCCCCGGCGGTACACCACGACCCGGCCCCGCGCCAGCCGGTGCCCCAGGTACCACCGGCGCGTGGCCGGCACGTACGGGTCCCGGTCGGCTACTCCGGCCACCCGGGGCCCGCCGACGACACGCCGCAGCGCTGGTCGGCGCAACTGGCCAGGACCACGGGCCCGATCCCGCAGACCTACTACGACCTGGCCTTCGGCGACGGCCGCCTCCAGGTCATGCTCACCGAGACGCCCGGCGCAGACCCGGGATGGCCGCCGGCCCCGGCGGCACGCCGGCGACGTGCTCCAGCTCCCCAGCGCGGAGACCGCTCAGCGGGCCGCGCCAGCGTCCTGGGAGACCGCGGCCCGGCAATGCTGGCTCGATCCGGGCCGACTCGGTCCGGCTGGCCGAGCGGGTCCTGGCCGACGCCGACCAGCAGGCGGCCGCGATCCGGCAGGAGGCCACCTCCCAGGCCGTTGCCATCCGCCAAGCGGCGGAACAGGAAGCCGCCGAAATCAAGCAGCAGGCCGCCGCCGAGGCCGCCCCGCATCCGCGAGGCCGCCGAGCAGGAAGCGGCGGAGATCAAGCAGCAAGCCGCCGCCCAGGTCGCCGCGATCCGCGAGGCCGCCGAGCGGGAGATCGCTGAGCTACGGGCAACCGTCCTGGCCATGTCGGATGAGCTCAGCAGGGTGGCCGCGTACGTCACGCAGAACCTGGCCACCCCCGGCGCGCCGCCCGCTGCCGTCCCGGCGGCTGCACCCGCTGCCCTCCCCGCCGGGCCGGGCACCAGGCCCGCAAGGCCAGCGCCAGGCCGGCAAGCCGACCAGCGAAGCCCGCCGGGCACCAGGCCCGCGAAGCCAGCCGCCAAGCCGACAACGAAGCCCGCCAGCAGGCAGGCTAAGGTCATGCGCAAGATGGCTTTTGCTATCGCGGCCGTTTCCGTGATTGGCGCTATATCCGGAACTACCGAGCTAGCACTGCACGGTGGCCCGTTCTTTATCCTCCGGGCGAATGGGGCAGGCGCGGGGGAGACCGGTCCCAAAGAGCCCGTGAACCCGGAACTGCCGAAGAAGGCCGGCGAAGTGCAATGTTCGCTGTTGCACCTCGCCTGCACCCTGAAGTAATGGGATAACTAGTCTCGGACACAGCGGGCCCGGACCGCATCGGGTGCGCCAAGTCCGAAACCATAAAGCCGGGGGGAAGGAGGCAGGAGAAGTGAGCCGACCGGACACGATCCAGCATTATCCTCACGCGAATACCCTCTCCGAGGACGATCTCCATCCTCGTCTATGAAGAAGAAGAGCAGGAATATTCGGAGAAGGCGTCTAAGAGGCAATCCGCTGCGTCCTGGATGGATCAGCAATCTACGTTCCTGCCCGGCGTTAAAAGGCGGAAGATCGCGCTGTTCCTCTTGCGCCTCCCCGCGCTCGTCCCGCTGATCTTCACACTGCGCGGCTGGCTGTCGCTCAACGAGAAGCTGAGCCTGACCAATACGGAAGCCGACGTGCTGGGGACCGGAGGCGAGTATTGCTTCCTCCTGGCCGTGTCGATTACCCCGCTCATCACCCTGACCGGGCAGCGGTGGCTCGCTCCCCTCCGCCGGTGGTACGGCATCATGTTCGCGGTGATAGGCATCGCGGACTCGATCACCGCATCCATCACGGGGGACTTTTCCGGGGGCCCAATCGGCCGGGTCGCCGGACATAGCTTCCTTCTCGCCGGGTTCCTCGTCATCCTCCTGGCCCTCCCGGTCCTGGCTACGGCCAACACCCCGATGCAGCGGGCCCTCGGGAGGTACTGGAAGCGGGTGCAGAGGGTGACCTACCTCATCTGGGCGATGATCGTCATCCACTTGGCGCTGCTCGACGGGCTCAGTCCATTCGACGGACCGCAAGGCGACGGTGATCCGGTCTTCCACCAGCGCCTCTACCAGATTGTCGCCATCAGTCTCCCGCTCGTCATCCTCAGGCTGCCGCCGGTAAAACGCTGGGTCACCGAGCAGCGGGCGGCCGGGCAGCAGTGGAAGGTGTGGGCCGCCTTTGCACCACTTTTCGCGCTGTACCTCTTCGCATTCGCGTTCGTCATCAACGAGGAGATCTTCACCGGAATCAAGATCATCACGATGAATCCTCCGGGGAACTGACAATGTCAGGGATCGGCCAGCTCTGCCAGAATGCGTCCCGGCGAGCTGCCCGCCCGCAGCCAATAATGACGGGCTTGACGAAGCCCCGGTCCGTCGCCGGAGATTTGCCAGCGAGCGAGCACACGTGCGTCGCTGCGCATTCGACTCCTGCGGAGCTGCCAGGCCCAAATCAGCGAGAGGTGGATCTTGACGAGTAACTCTTACGCCACCAGAGAGCGCCAGCATACTAAAGGCGATCACGCCAGAAACGGCCGGGCGCAGTCGATCAGGCCCGGGTTCGCTATGGTCCTGGTACTTTCCTTTGTAGCCACCGCTTTCTTGCTGATCTTTGCTCTCGTCTACTACGCGGGCTCGTCGGCGAGGATCGCCAGCGACTATACGACCGTTGCCTCCCCCGCCAACCGGGCCCTGACCGCCGAGGTGGGCGGTTATACCCACAACCGGCGTCGTGATCTCGCCGCGGCCAGGTCGGACCTGATAAGGGAGGTTAAAACGGTGGGCTCGTTCGACGATCAGCTAGGAACGGTCTCCTTCCCGTCGGCGGCCGCCACCGCAGCCGGCGCGCTCACCCAGGCTGACCAAAAGCTGGCCAAGCTGATAGGGCTGCAGGCGCGGGCGCCCTCGCTCAGGAAGATGCGGTCGTTCGACCGCCGTGCCGAGGCCGCCGCTACCGTCGTCAAGACCCAGGTGGGACTCATCCGCCGGGCCCTGGGCCTGCCCCCCGCCAGCGGACCGCTATTTTGACGCCGCGCCGCTGTTCGTCCTCGGCTTCGCCTACATCGTCAACGAGGAGATCTTCACCGGCACCATGGCCCTGACCCTGCGCCCGCCGGACAACTGACCCGCCAGCCCCGAACCGCCCCAAGACCAGGCGTCCGGCCCGACCCCCGCTTCGGGCCGGGCGCCTTCCTTTCCTCACGCAGCCGGCAGCGGGTCCGTTTCCAGGCTCTCCTCGCCCTCCAGCAGGGCCGGGGCCCGTTCCAGGACGTCCGGGCGGGCGGCGCCGAGGACCACCGCGTAGATCACGCCCACGGCGATCAGGAGCGAGGGTCAGCCAGGGCAGCGTGTTGTACGGGCTGGGCTGGCCCGGCCGCAGGTCACCCCAGATCGGGATGACCAGCACGGCGACGCCGATGACCGGCGTGACCAGCCACAGCCAGGCGTTCTTGTGGATGCCCTGGCGGCGGAACTTGACCCATTCCACGATCAGTGCCACGTTCGCGGCCAGGTACATGATGATCAGCCCGAGGATCCCGTAGGTGCCGAGGAACCCGGACGCGGTGCCCGGGTCGGTGAACGCCGTGGAGACGACGCCGATCAGGATGCTCGGCGCGACGAAGGCGATCGCGGCCGCCGCCGGCGTGCGGAACCGGGGGGTCACCCCGGCCAGGCGTGCTGGTCCACAGCCCGCCGCGGGCGCCGGCGAAGATCACCCGGGACGTCTGCGTGTTCGCCGCCACGTAGGAACTCGTCACGCTGGACAGGAAGACCCAGGTGATCAGCGGGGCGACGAACGGGATGAACGCGTGGGCCGCGGTGTGGAACGGGTTGGGGTCGGCGGCCAGCGCGCCGGCGCGCCCGACGCCGAACGCGGTGACCAGGGCGTAGGACCCGATCACGTAGATGATGCCGCTGACCAGGACCGCGCCGACGACCGCCAGTGGGACGTTGCGCCGCGGGTTGCGGGTCTCCTCGGCCAGCGGGGCCGCCGCCTCGAACCCGCCGAACGCCAGCACCGCCAGGCTGAACGCGAGCAGCACGTCCTTGGACCCGCCCGGCCAGTGGAACGGCGTCGCGGACAGGCCGCTGGCCCCGCCCCTGACCAGGATCGTCAGGCTGAGCGCGAGCAGCAGGACGACCTCGAACACGTACAGCGCGACGGTGATCCGGACGCCGAACTTCAGGCCCACGACCACCGGCGCGACCACGAGCGCGCCGTAGATGATCGTGACGATCTGGG
Organism: uncultured Actinomycetes bacterium; assembly: GCA_963795785.1. Lineage (GTDB taxonomy): Bacteria > Actinomycetota > Actinomycetes > Streptosporangiales > Streptosporangiaceae > DASXKD01. The sequence goes on along the minus strand of CAWCKG010000012.1, from coordinate 40,070 downwards.
TGATGCCCCAGACGTGCGGGTCGCCGAGCACGTTCTGCACGATGTACTGGCCGACGAAGATGTAGATCCCGCCGAACGCGATGATGTACCCCAGGATCGTGATCACGCCGATGGCCACCGCGACCTTGGTGCCGATCGCCTGGGTGATGTAGGTGATGAACGACCCGGCGCTGGGGTAGACGCCGGCGAACTGGGCCAGGCTGCTGGCCGTGGCGCCCATCCCGACCATGGAGATCAGGAAGATCAGCGGCGCGGACGCGCCGGCCAGGGCGACCATGACGCCCGTGGTGAAGAACAGGTTGAACGCCGGGGCCACCTGAGCCAGTCCCGGCATGATCACACCGAACAGCCCTAGCTGGCCGCGCCGCAGGGTCTGGGGGGAGTCGGCCATCGCTAGCCCCTTCCGTGTCGCTTGGTGAATTCGAGGAAGGTCTGGTTGAACTCGGCCGGGTGCTCCCAGAGGCAGGCGTGGCCGCCCTTGGTGGTCGCCCACTCCGCACCGGGGACCAGCCCGGCGAGCTGCCGGGACAGCGAGACCGGGATCAGGATGTCCTGCTCCCCGGCCAGCACCAGGGCCGGGACGCCGAGCCGGCCCAGCCGCGCGGTCGTGTCGTGCTCCTGGATCACCGCGAGCTGCGCGAGGTAGGCGTGCGCCGGCTGGTCCATGTAGCGCATGGCGGTCTCGAACTCGGCTGCCTCGGCCGCCCGGTCGGTGAAGAACGGGACGGTGAACGCCCACAGCGTGACGTCCCGCATGATGAAGGGGACACCGGTGACCGGCGCCATCGCCTCCCACATGGCGAACATCCGGGAGCAGAACGGCCCCGGCGCCGCGTAGGTGCAGGCGAACGTCGCCGTGCGCAGATCGGCGCCGTAGGCCAGGGCGTACTCCTGCGCGATCATGCCGCCCATGGACACGCCCATCAGGTGGAAGTCGCTGATGCCGAGCGAATCCACCAGGGCCTTCGCATCGTCGGCGAGCATCCGGCTGGAGTACGGCCCGGCCGGCTTGGAACTGGCCCCTATCCCCCTGTTGTCGAACCGCAGCACCCGGTAGCCGGCGCCGAGGAAGTCGTCCATCTGGAAGGCCCAGGTCTCCAGGTCGTCGGCCAGGCCGTTGATCAGGACGATCGTCTCCGGGCCGTCACCCTCCAGCTTGTAGTTCACGTCGATGTCATTGACCCTGGTCACGGGCATTGCTTTCTCCTCCAGATCGGAGCCGGATCCGGGCGTGCAGCTCGGAGAGCATTTCCTCGGTCAGTGAGAAGTGCCGGGCAGCCAGGCCGGCCGCCCGCTCGGGATCGCCCGCGATGACCGCCTCGGCCAGCTCGGGATGCTGGCGGGTGGCCCGCCGCCGGACTTCCGGTGTGTAGGGCTCGGCGTCGAAGCCGAAGCTGACCTCATGGCGGATCTGGGCGCTGAGTTCGGCGAGCCTCGGGTTGTGCGCCGCATGCGCGATCGCCCGGTGCAGCGCCTGGTCGGCGAGCCGCGAGGCGTCCCGGTCCGCGGCGTAGGAGTACCTGGCCACGGCCTCGCGTATGGCATGAATGTCGTTGTCCTCGCGGCGCAGCGCCGCGGTCCGCGCGATGAGCTGCTCGACAAGCTGCCGGAAGTCCAGCAGTTCGGTGAGCTGCGCCCAGGCCGGCACCAGGGTGCGGCGGATCATCTCGTCCGACCCTGGGCCCTGGCCGGTCTGGACGAACGTGCCCCCGCCGCGGCCGCGCCGGGCGGTCACGTAGCCTGCCGCCTGGAGCCGCTGCAGCGCCTCGCGCACCGTGGTCCTGCTGACCTCGAGCATGGCAGCTAGTTCCCGCTCCGGCGGCAGCCGCTGCCCGGGGACGAATTCGCCGAGGGCGATGGCCGTGACGAACCGCTCCGCGATGCGCTCCCCCGCGGTCTGCAGCGTGATCGGGGCCAGCAGCGCTCCGAACGGCGCTGCTTCTATTGCCCCGCTCACGGGACGTCGTGCCGGAGGCGCGCCGGCCAGCACAGCGCTTGGTCGTGCCGGAGGCGCGCCACCAAGCAGCGCGGCAGGCACGGGGCCGCCTCGGGCATGACTCTCCTACTGGTCTAAAGGACTGATTTTTAGACCATTGTGGGTGGTTGTAAAGAGCCGGTCAAGAGGCGACAGGAGCGGGCCGGGTCAAGCGGAGGTGCCGGAGGCCTGGCGGCGTTCCGGTTCCCTGCCTGGGGGCTGGGCGGGGCGCTGGCGGACTGGAACCGGGGGGATCGGGCGGTCTTGGGGCTTGCCGGCTTCCAGGGTGAGGGTGGTCCCGTGGTGGGTGATCTCCCGGGGGTCACCGTCGGCCAATTGGTAGCGGGCGCTGGAATGCGTTACCTCCACGCGCAGGCGCTGGGCGCGGAACAAGAGGCTGAAGGCCAGGCGAGTGAGGCCTTCGGGCAGGCGGGGGGCGAAGGCGATCTGGCCATCGCGGTGGCGCAGGCCAGCGAATCCGCAGATGAGCGCGAGCCAGGCGCCCGCGAGCGAGGCGATGTGCACGCCGTCGCGGGTGTTGTGCTCCAGGTCCTGCAGGTCCATCAGCGCGGCCTCGCCCAGGTAGTCGAAGGCCAGGCCGAGGTGCCCGGTCTCGGCCGCGATGACCGCCTGGGTGCAGGCGGACAGCGAGGAGTCGCGCACCGTGAGCGGCTCGTAGTAGGCGAAGTTCCGCGCCTTCTGCTCCGCGGTGAAGTCGGTGTCGCACAGGTGCATGGCGAGCACCAGGTCGGCCTGCTTGACGACCTGCTTGCGGTACAGGTCGAAGTAGGGGTAGTGGAGCAGCAGCGGGTAGTGCTCGGGCGGCGTGCCGGCGAAGTCCCAGACCTGGTGCCTGGTGAACCCCTCGGCCTGCGGGTGCACGCCGAGCGTCTCGTCATACGGGATGTGCATGGATTCCGCGGCGTCCCGCCAGCCTGCCGATTCCTCGGCGTTGATGCCCAGTTCGCGGGCCCGGTCCGGGTAGCTCTCCGCCGCCATCGCGGCCGCCAGCAGGTTCCTGCGCGCCATCAGGTTGGTGTAGACGTTGTCGTCGGCGATGGCGCTGTACTCGTCCGGGCCGGTGACCCCGTCGATGTGGAACCGGCCGGCGGCGTCGTGGTGGCCCAGCGACCGCCACAGCCGCGCGGTGTGGGTCAGCAGGTCCATTCCGGTTCCCTTGGCGAACTCCACATCGCCGGTGGCGTCGATGTACTGGATCACCGCGTGGGCGATGTCGGCGTTGATGTGGAACGCGGCCGTGCCGGCGGGCCAGTACCCGGAGCATTCCTCGCCGTGGATCGTCCGCCACGGAAACGCCGCACCCGCCAGGCCCAGCTGGCCCGCCCGGTCCAGGGCGGCGGGCAGCACGTTGTGCCGCCACTGCAGCACGCTGGCGGCCGCGTCGGGCGCGGTGAGCGTAAGCACCGGCAAAACGAAGCTCTCGCTGTCCCAGAACGTGTGCCCGTCGTAACCCGGCCCGGTCAGGCCCTTCGCCGGGATCGGGCGGTTCTCCCCGCGCACGCCGGCCTGCAGCACGTGGAACAGCCCGAACCGCACCGCCTGCTGCACCTCGGCATCCCCGTCCAGTTCCACGTCGGCGCCATCCCAGAAGCCATCGAGGAAGCCGCGCTGGTCGGCCAGCAGGCCATCCCAGCCCGCCTGCCTGGCTGCGGTCAGGGCTGCCCACACCTGGTCGCGGACACCGTGCAGCGAGCGCTCCCCGGACCAGCCGTAGGCGACGAACTTGATCACGCTCAGCCGCTGCCCCGGTGCCACGACCGCCGCCGCGCTGACCATTGCGCCGTCGGCGAAGGACTGGGACTCCACGCGGACGTCGGGCCCTTCGACCAGGTGATCCATGGCGGCGCCGACGCGCAGGCCGCTGCGGGCGGTCCGGTGCACCAGGACCGCGGCCTGGTCGTGCGCGGCATGAAACTCCTGCACCAGCGAATGGTCGATGTCCACGCCGTGCCGGGGGTCGCCGGTCCCGGGCGGCAACTGCTCGTTGGCCAGCAACTCGGACTGCAGCGCGATGCGCACCGGGCCGTCCAGCGGCTCCACCTCGTACCGGATCGCGGCGATCGCGCGCTGGGTGAACGACACCAGCCGGGCGGAGGACACCCTGACGGCCCCGCCGGCCGGGGACACCCATTCGGCGCGGCGGCTGAGCACCCCTGACCTGAAGTCCAGCACCCGCTCGTGCGAGCGCAGCGTGCCGTATCTGACGTCGAACGCCTCGTCGTCGACGAACAGCCGGATCAACTTGCCGTTGGTGACGTTGACCACCGTCTGCCCGGACTCCGGCAGGCCATAGGCCGCCTCCGCGGAGACCAGCGGCGGGCTCTCGTACACGCCGTTGAGGTAGCTTCCCGGCAGGCCGTGCGGCTCGCCCTCGTCAAGGTTGGCCCGCCAGCCGATGTGCCCGTTGGACAGCGCGAACACCGACTCGGTCTGCGCCAGCAGGTCCAGGTCCAGCGCCTTCTCGCGCAGGCACCACGGTTCCACGTGGAACACCGGTTGCTTGATCACGGGCGGTCCAGCAACTCGGCGAGGTCGGTCACCACGACGTCCGCACCATGTTCGGCCAGCGCGTCCGCCTGGCCGAGCCGATCCACCCCGACGACGAACCCGAACCTGCCTGCCCGGCCGGCCGCCACCCCGGCCAGCGCGTCCTCGAAGACCACGGCCGACCGGGGCTCCAGCCCGAGGGCGCGCGCCCCCGCCAGGAAGGTGTCCGGGGCAGGCTTGCCCCGCAGGTGCTCCCGCTCGATGGTCAGGCCGTCGATCCGCGCCTCGAACAGGTCCCCGATCCCCGCCGCGGCGAGCACGTCACGGCCGTTGGCACTCGACGTCACCACCGCACGGCGCAGGCCGGCGTCACGGGCGGCCCGCACGTAGCGCACCGAGCCCGGATACGCCGCCACCCCGTCCTCGCGGATCCGCCGCAGCAGGATCTCGTTCTTGCGGTTGGACAGGCCCTCGACCGTCTCCGCGCCCGGCGGGTCGCCCGGGCTGCCCTCCGGCAGTTCGATGCCGCGGGACTCCAGGAACGAGCGGGTCCCGTCGGCGCGGGGCTTGCCGTCGACGAAGTTCTCGTAGTCGGCGACGCGATCGAAGCCGACGAAGGGCTCACCGGTCCGCCGGGAACGTTCGCGCAGGTAGCCGTCGAACATCTCCTGCCAGGCGGCGTCATGAACCTGGGCCGTCTTGGTGAGCACTCCGTCCAGGTCGAACAGGCAGCCGCGGATGCCATCGGGAAGGCCGAGCACCATCCCAGCCTACGAGAGCCGGTGCCCGCAGCCTGCCTACCAGCCGTAGATCCGGGCGGGCAGTTTCCGCAACGGCGTCTGGCCCGGGCCGGGATGACTGATCATCACCACCATGTCGTCCGGGTCGCGGCCCTCCACCACGGTCACGCCGTCCTGGCTGCGCGTCTCGCGATACGCGCCGCGCCCGGCCAGGGCCCGCTCGCACCGGGTCAGGTCGGCGGCGTCCGCCGCGGCCCAGACGACGTACTGGACTCCGATGGCGCCGAGCGCGTGCGGGGCGGCCCCGCCCATGGCGCGCAGGATCAGGCCCGCGCCAGCGGCATTGCCGAGCAGCGCCGCCGTCGTGCTGCGATCGGCGACCTGCAGCGCCAGGACATCGGCATAGAAGGCCACCGACCTGTCCAGGTCGTGCACGAACATGACCACAGAGCCGACCCGGGCTCCCTCTGCCATCTGGTCCTCCCATCGCGCGGGGCCCCGCCGGCGCAGCGGGTCAGCACCAGTCTGGCCCTTCGCGCATCCGGCCACGACCCCACCGGCCGGCCACCGGGGTGACCGGCCGCTGGTGCGGCGCCCGGCCCCTGGCGGCGGGCGTGCCGTACCCTGATGCCGCTACACCCTTATGAATGCTGCTCCTTGCTGATGCTGCTACACCTTGCTACACCCTGGTACCCAGTGGCCCGGCCAGGGCGGAGGAAGCCGGCCGATGACGGCGGATGACGCCGCACGGCCGCCAGAGGTCATCCGGCGGCGCGAAGTGCGGCACACAGCGCCAGATCCCTGCTCATGACCGTGCTCGGTGAGTTCGTCCTGCCCGCTGGCCCGTCTGGACACATGGTCAGGGTGATGGCCGTCCGGGGGGTTACCTGGGCACGGACAGAACTCCGTGCCCAGGTAGCCCCCCGGCCGACCTTGTTGGGCTGAGCGTTGGCGCAGAACTGTCCGTTCGCGCCGGGATGGGGAGAGCGAGAGGGGAGCCCGCGATAGCTGGCTCCCTCTCGCTTTTTCTTTATTCGTGGCGACGACGGGGCGGCCGCCTGCCCCACGCGGCGGGCCGCTAGGCGGCATGGGTGAGGGTGCGCTCGCGGGCGGCCTGGCGGCTGGCCAGGGCGTGCGCGAAGGCGGTGCGGGTGCGGAGGTAGGCACGGGACTCGGTGTGGTCGGCGCCGGCCGGCGGGCGGCTGAAGGTCCACCACAGCGGGACGGCGATGAAGGTGATCAGGAACGGCAGGGCCAGCAGGATGTTGGCCCAGACGATGGCGGTCATGATGGGTGCTCCTCGGATCTGCGCCGGCGGGCGGTCCGCCGGGCTCGAACACATCCGAGGTAACCAGCCGTGGTTCTCATGGGCGTTGGCAGAGCTTCTGTGGTTCCTCTGAACCTGGTGCGGCTGGGCTCTGGGGTGCATGGGGCTCGTGCGGTTTGACGGGGACGAGGACTGCCATCTAACGTTAAGATTTGTTTATCTTAGAAACGAGCGCCTTTCCGGGTGCGGCGGCCGGGGTTACCGGGGCCCGCGGGGCACACGAGCCAAGTAGGAGCCGATGACTGCCGAGAATGTCGTTCCGCTGCGTACCGCTCCCCGCATCGACCACCCGCGAGCGGAACGTGCCGTGTCCGAACTGCTGGCCGCCCTGGGATACCCGGTCGAGGGTGAGCACCGGGCCATGACCCCGCAACGCGTCGCGAGCGCGTTCGCCGAGATGCTGACGCCGTCGGCGTTCCTGCCCACCACCTTCGGCAACAACGAGGGGTACGACGAGCTCGTCGTGGCCCGCGAGGTGCCGTTCCGCTCGTTGTGCGAGCACCACCTGCTGCCGTTCTACGGCTACGCGCACGTGGGCTACCTGCCCGGGGACCGGATCGTCGGCCTGTCCAAGCTGGCCCGTGTGGTGGAGCATTTCGCCGCCGCCCTGCAGGTGCAGGAACGGCTCACCCAGCAGGTGGCGGACTGGCTGGCGGGCCACCTCGGCGCGCGCGGCGTGGGTGTGGTACTGGAGGCGGAGCACCTGTGCATGAGCCTGCGCGGCGTCCGGGCCCGCGGTTCCCGCACGGTGACCAGCGCCCTGCGCGGGGAACTGCGCACCGATGCCAGGTCCCGCGGTGAGTTCCTGGCCCTCACCCGGCACGCACAGTAATGGGCCGCTCGCTCCTACCATGAGTGGCATGCCTGCCGGCCGGAACGAGCCGGGCCCGGCGCCCGGCGGCCTGGACGCGCTCGCCGCCCTGGGCGAGCCGACCCGCCGCGCGCTCTACGGCTATGTCGCGGGCCAGGATCGCCCGGTGTCCCGCGACGAGGCCGCCGCCGCGACCGGTACCAAGCGGGCAACGGCCACCTTCCACCTGGAGCGCCTCGTCGATGACGGCCTGCTGGAGGCCAGGTTCGCCCGGGTGTCCGGGCGAACCGGGCCGGGCGCGGGCCGGACGGCCAAGTTGTACGCCCGCGCGCACCGGCAGTTCGCTGTCTCGCTGCCGCCGCGGCGGTATGAGATCGCCGGGGAGGTGCTTGCCGGCGCGCTGGAACTGCTCCAGTGCCCGGCCACCCCGGCCGGCGAGGCCGTCGCGCAGGCCGCTGGCCAGGCGGGGCGGCAGATCGCCGCGGGCGGCACCGACCTGGCCGAACTGCTCGCCACGTCCGGCTACGAGCCGAAGCACGGCCCCGGGCAAAGCGTCTACCTGGCCAACTGCCCGTTCCACGAGCTCGCGGGCCGTCATGCCAGCCTGGTCTGCACGATGAACCTGCACCTGCTCCGCGGGCTCATCGACGGGCTGGGCAGCCGCGCGCAGGCGCGGCTGGACCCGGCCGAGGGACGTTGCTGCGTCACGATCGACCTGCCCCTGAGCAAGCCCGCGCCGCAGCCTGGCCAGTAGGCTGCTGCGCGATGATCGTGATCGTGGGCGGGGCCGCTGGCACCGGCAAATCGGCCGTCGGCACCGTGCTGGCCACCCGGCTGGGCTGGGCGTATGAGGACTCCGACGCGCTGCACTCGCCCGCCGAAGTCGCCAAGATGCACGCCGGGGTGCCGCTGACCGACGCAGACCGCTGGCCATGGCTGGAGCGGGTCGCCGCCTGGATGGACCGGCAGATCGCGACGGGCGAGTCGGCGGTGCTCGCCTGTTCCGCGCTCAAGCGCTCCTACCGCGACTACCTGTACCGGGGCAGGCCCGCAGCCCGAATCGTCATCCTGCAGGCCGACGCGCAGACGCTGGCCGCCCGGCTGGCCGGCCGGCGCGGGCACTTCTTTCCGGCCCGGCTGCTGCAGAGCCAGCTTGCCGACCTGGAAATGCCCGGCGAGACCGAACGCACCCTCGTCGTAGCCGCCATCCGCTCGCCCGCCGAGATCGCCGACGAGATCATCCGCCGCCTCGGCCTGCCCGGGACCAGCGGCTAGCAGCCGCGGACATTATCGGCCGGGGCCCTGTTAACCCGCTGCTGCGGCAGCTGGCTGACCGGACAGGGCTGACGGCGCGCCTGTCGGCGGCGCTGCCATCGCCGCTGGGCGGTCGTGACCGGGCCGGCTCTTCGCGGACTTGGCGTGCGCGATCGCTGACGGGGCGCGGGTGATCAGCGATTTCCGGGTGATGGGCGACCAGCGGGAGCTGTTCGGCCCGGTCGCGTCAGTGCCGACGGCGTGGCGGGCGCTGGGCGAGATCGCCGCTGGCGGGGACCGGCGGCGGCGGAAGGTCACCGCCGCGGTGGCGCGGCGCGGCGGTATGCCTGGGCGCGGGGCACCGCCCGGCATGGCGCGCTGCCGCCGGTGCAGGTCGCGGACCGGAAGCTGGGGGGCGTGACCTGCATCCGGCTGGACGCCACGGTCGTGCCGGCGCACTCGGACAAGGATCTGGCGGAGGCGAATTTCAAGGGTTACGGTCATCACCCGCTGCTGGCGTACTGCGACAATACCGGCGGGGAGCCGCTGGCCTGGATGCTGCGCAAGGGCTCGGCAGGCTCGAACACCGCTGCGGACCATATCGCGATCACAGACGCGGCGATCGTGGCGCTGCCGCCGGCGTTCCGCCGGAACCTCACGATCACCGTCGACGGGGCGCGGTTCAGTCACAAGCTGCTGGAGCATCTGGACAAGCTGGCCGCCCGCCGCGGGCACACGCTCATCTACTCCGCCGGATGGGAGCTGGACGACCGGGAGAAGGCCGCCATCACGCTGGTCCCGCAAGACGCGTGGGAGATCGCCATCGATCACCGCGGCGAGATCCGTGAGCGCCGCTGCGAGGATGCCTGCGGCACGCCAGCTGCGGGCACCGGGCCTGCTGGATCGAAGAAGCCCACGTCACAGAGCTGACCGGCCTGCTGCGGCAGGGGCCTGCCGGTGACCAGCTGGGGGCTGGCCCGCCACGATGCGGATCTTCGCCCGCCGTGAGCGGCCCCATCCGGGCGCGAAGCTGTCCCTGTTCGAGCACTCAGTACGGCTACCGCTACCAGCTGTGGGTCACCAACCTGCCCACCGCCACCAAGGGCTGGCGCGGCAAGAACGCCTACATCGACGCCGCCCACCGGGTGCACGCACGGGTCGAGGATGCGATCCGCACCGGCAAGGACACCGGCCTGGGTCACCTGCCCTCCCATGACTACGGGCTGAACAAGGCGTGGCTGGACGCGTCGGGGGGCCGACCCCCCGGAGCCCCCCGCTGGCCTACGGCCCGGTTCCTCCGTCGCCGCGCCGGGGCCCTGTTAGCCGGGGGGCCGACCCCCGGAGCCCCCCGCTGGCCTACGGCCCGGTTCCTCCGTCGCCGCGCCGGGGCCCAGCCAGGCACCGGCTACGCTGAGCGTTACCGAGGCGACGAAAGACGGCGCGATGAAGCTCAAGCTGGACCTGCACGACATCTACAACCGGGGGCAGGACATCGACCGGGCGCTGCGGGCAGTCATCGACGAGGCGATCGCGAAGAAAGCGCCGATGATCGAGATCATTCCCGGTAAAGGGTCAGGCCAGCTCAAGAAGCGGGTTCTCAGATTCCTCGATCAAAAAGAGATCAAGGCCCTGTACCACCGGGTCGAGAAAGACTCCAAGAATTACGGCCGGCTTTTTGTGCATTTTCGCTGGAAATAGCATCTGCCTGGCCGTCGCTGGCCTGTGCCCCCTACCGCGCCGGAATTCCGGTCACCGCCACCGGGCCTGCGGCGCAAGCCGGCCGGGATCCCACCGCACCCGGCCGATCGCTGCCATTACCACCGGCCCAGGTGCCGTCGCCGCCCGTCGCCACAGCGAAGGCTTGCGATGCCGTGCCGGGGCACGCTGCAGCGCCCGTGCATCGGCGTACCTGGGTTCCGGGGCGTATTCAGACTGCCACACACACCCCATATCCCTCCCCCTTACCATCGCCGTTCAAGGGCTGAAATCCATGCCGACAGCCCGGATCAACCCAGAACGGCTTACGCCACGTGAAGCGGCGCACTTCCCCCCCGGAAGAGGGCGGCGGGGTGCCTCCTCCGTCCCCGGCGGCCGCTTCTGCAAGCCCGCCGAGTCTGCCAGCAATCATCGTGTCATGGATTCTGCGCGAGTGTCCAGCAAACCGCAACACGTATACCACTTGACCGGCCATTCAAGTTACGCCGGTGATATCGCGAATACTTCGAATTGACATAGTAATTGCGCTAATCAGCATCCGGTGAAATAGGGGCATGACGCGCAATTTTGCCGCGGTGCGCCGGGCCGGGGCGGCCGCCGGGCGCCGCGGCGGAGTCCGTTATGCCAAGATGAGGCATGCGTATCCTGCTCCGCCTGCTGGCCTCGGCGGTTGCCCTGGCGGTGGCGACGGCGGTCGTGCCCGGCATCGAACTGCAGACCGCCTCGCTGGAGTCCAAGACGCTCACGCTCATCGGGGTGGCCCTGATCTTCGGCGTGATAAACGCGATACTCAAGCCGATCGTCAAGATGGTCGGCTGTGCGTTCTACCTGCTCACGCTCGGCCTGGTCGGCCTGGTCGTCAACGGCCTGCTGCTCTGGCTCACCAGCTACCTGGCCGGCAAGCTCAAGCTGCCGTTCCACATCACGGGTTTCTGGCCGGCCTTCTGGGGCGCGATCATCGTGGGCCTCGTGGGATGGCTGCTCGGCATCCTGATCAGGGATCGCGGCGAGAAAGCGGAGAGCTGACCGCGCAGTTCACCCGCATGACGATGGCGTCCGTGCCGGATCGCTGGCAGAAACCCGGGCCCTGGCGGCAAGTGACGCTGCGGGCTGGTCAGCCCGCGACCGGCCGGTACAGCAGCGGGCGGCGGTCCGCGATCACGTCGTTGTGCTTGCTGACCTGCTTGTTCCTGGCACGTGCCAGGTCGCAGGAGGCCACAAGGACAGCCGGATCGTCCGACGTGACCGGGCCGGCCAGCGGATAGCCGTCCGGTCCCACGATGACGGTGCCGCCAACCCAGGAGACGCCGCGCTCTGCCCGGCACCGGTCCGCGACCGCGATGAACACGCCGTTCACGCAGGCGTCCGCCTGCACCCGGACGACGTCGCACGGCCGCTCCCCCGCGGGCACCGGCATGGCGGGCCAGTTCACGGGTGCCGCGATGAGGTCGGCACCGGCCAGCGCCGGGAGCCGGACCCATTCGGGGAACTCCAGGTCGTAGCAGATCATCAGGCCGACCCTGCCGAACGGCAGATCCACGACGGGCGGCGGTGCGTCACCAGGCGTGAAAACGAGCTTCTCGGCATCCCACAGGTGCGCCTTGCGGTAGACGGCCAGGAGCCCGTCCGGGCCGACCACGGCGGCGCTGTTGTAGACCAGGCCATCCTCGCCCAGCTCGCAAAAGCCGCCCACGATGGTCAGGCCGTGCCGCGCGGCGAGCGCCTGCCACTCACGCAGCGCCGGGCTGCCGTCGGCCGGGCTGGCCAGCGCGCGTGCCTCGGCAGCGTCGGTGAACACGTAGCCGCTGTCGCACAGTTCCGGCAGCACCACGAGTTCGGCGCCGTGGCCCGCGGCCGCCGCGATCGCGGCCGCGGCCGCGGCCCGGTTCGCCCCGCCCTCCCCGACCGCGAGACCAAGCTGGCAGGCCGCGACGACGGTCACTGGTTCTCCCTATGCCGGGAGGTGGGCCGGGAGCCCGAAGATGGGGAAAAGGTTCTCGGCATCGAGGAAGAAGTGCATCCCGGCGATGCGGTCACCGGAGATCTCCAGCACCTGCACCGCCCACGGCTTGTGCCCGCCCGCGGGATCGCGGCGGTACTGCCCGAACCCGGGGCAGCCGCTGGCCGTGACCGGCAGCAGCCGGGAGCCACGGCACTCGCTCGGCCCGGGGGAGACCATCCAGGCGGTGATGTCCTGCGCGCCCTGGATCCACATGGCGAACGGCGGCATCGACTGAACGGCGTCCTCGTGGAGCAGGGTGACCAGACTGGCCATGTCGTAACGCTCGAACGCGCTCACGTACCTGGCGAGCAGTGCCGCCTGGTCGGCGGCCACAGTCCGGGGGCGCGCGGTGTCCGGGAGTGCAGCGAGCGTCGCCCGGGCCCGCTGCAGCGCACTGTTCACCGCGGCGACGCTGGTATCCAGCAGGTCGGCGGTTTCCGCGGCAGGCCAGCGCAGCACCTCGCAGAGGATCAGCACCGCGCGCTGTCGCGCGGGCAGGTGCTGCAACGCGGTGATGAACGCCAGCCTGACCGTGTCCCGCGCGACGGCGATCTCGGCCGGATCACCGTCCTCGGGAACGACACGGGCGTCGGGGATGGGCGAGACCCACAGGTGCTCGGGCAGCACGCCGCCCAGATGCGACTCGTCCGGCGGTGACGGCGGCCCGAGTTCCATCGGCCGGGCCCTCCGCTTGCGGCCGCGGAGCATGTCCATGCACACGTTGGTGGCAATCCGGTAGAGCCACGCCCGCACGCTGGACCGGCCTTCGAAGCGGTCCGCCGACCGCCACGCCCGGAGCATCGTGTCCTGCACGGCGTCTTCGGCCTCAAAACCGGAACCGAGCATCCGGTAGCAGTACCCGGTCAGCTCACGGCGGTATGCCTCTAGTTCGTCTGGCCGGACACGGGGCAGCGTGCCGGCCTCAGGTGTGCTGGCCATAGGTGTTTCATACTAAGCGGGCCCGCCGACAGTTCCCCGGGGCAGCTACTCGTCCCAGGCAAAGAACCCCTCGGCCGTGCGCTCGGCCTCATCCTCGTCGTCCCAGGACCGGCGTGACGGCGGCTGGTCCCGCCGTGGCGGCGGGTCCTGCCGTGGCCGCTGACCGCGCGAGGGCCACTGGTCGCCCGGTGGCGGCGGCGACGCGGACCGGGGCGGCGGCCCGGGGGGCGGCGGCACCGGCCGTGGCGGCACCGGCGGCCTGGGCGCTCCCGGGCGCGGCTGCCCCGGGTAACGCTCGTCTGGGTACTGCCGCTGCTCCGGATATCCCGCCCCCGGGCGCTGCTCCCGCGGGTACCGCTGGCCGGGGTTCTGCCGTCCCGCCGGAGTACTGCTCTGCCGGGTACCGCCGCCCGGATACTCCTCGTCCGGTACCGCTCCGCCGGGTACCGCTGGCCGGGATTCTGCTCTCCGCCCGGGTACTGCTGGCCCGGATACGGCTGGCCCGGATACGACCCCGCGGCGGGAGCTGGCCGGGAGCCGGGCTGCGGCGGCATGGCACGGCGATGCCGGGCGGCGCCAGGCGGGACCGCCGCCTGGTGGAGCCTCGACATCCTTGCGGGTCACTGCCAGGTAGCCGACGAGGATGACGATCACGACGGTCAGCACCAGGGCGACCGGCCCGTGCCCCACGCCCAGGCCGCCCACCGAGGCGGGAACGCCACGTAGTCCGCGAACGACGCCCCCACCGGCCGGGTCAGCACGTAGGCGACCCAGAAGGCCAGGATCGGGTTCAGGCGGAACTTCCAGTGCGCCACCGCCACCGCCGCGAACGCGACCGAGAACCAGATGCCCGAAGCGAGATAGCCCAGGTTGAGGGTCTTGGCGGTCATATCCCCGGTCGCGGTGCCCATCGCGAACGTGGCCAGCACCGTGGCCCAGTAGAAGGCCTCCCGCCGTGGGGTGCGGATGCTGTGAATGGACAGGGTCCGCTCGGTCCGGTACCAGACGACGAAGATCACCGCGAGCACGACCGCGTAGAACGTGGTGGACGCCACGTACGGGACGTGGAACTTGATGTGCAGCACGTCGGCGGCCTGCGTGCCGAACACGGCGACCATGACGACCGCCAGCCAGTAGATCCAGGCGTTGTAGGCCTTGGCGCGGAACTGGAGCACCATCGCGACCACGAACCCCGCGAACCCCAGCAGCACCGCGGTCACCGGGCTGATGGTCCGGACCATGTAGTCCGAGGTCGCCTCGCCCATGGCGGTGCTCAGCAGTTTGATGATCCAGAAGTAGGCCGTGATCTGCGGGACCTTGCTTGCCGCATACCTGGCTGGTGCCGGAGGCTCGTCCCACCGGGACTGACCTGTCCTCATGGCGGCAAGGATGCCACACGGATCCGAGTGCCCCCGGCGCTCTTTGCCACAGCTTGTCATGCCCTGATAAGGGCATTCCCTGGTCAGTCAGCCCCGGCAGGCAGGCGCCCGCCGGCTGCCGGGCCGACGGTCCCGGCGAGGTGATCCCCGAAGGCCCGCGCGGCCGGGGTGAGCGGCCGGCCCCGGGCGTGGATCAGGCCGATGGGCGGGTGCTCCGGTGCCCGCGCGAGCTCGCAGATCCCGATCGCCGGGCCCGGTCCTTCCGCCGCCGACCGGGCGAGCAGCGCGACGCCGAGCCCGGCGGACACCAGTTCCCGCATGCTGGCCGGGCTGTAGGTCTCGAACTCGATGCGCGGCACGAAGCCCTCGGCCGCGGCCGCGGCGGTGAGCATCTCCCGTAGCCGGCTGTCGGCCGGCAGGCAGACGAACGGCTCGTCCCGGACGGCGGCGAGCGCAGCGCCCCGGCCCGCGGCGAGCGGGTGGCCCGGCGCGGTCACCAGTACCAGGCTCTCGGGCACCAGCGGGCGGGCCTGGTAGGCGGCGGGCAGGTCGTCGTGCACCGGGCCGAGGATCAGGTCCACCTCACCGGCGTCCAGCAGGCCGAGCAGCTTCGCGATCAGCCCGGTGTGCAGGGCGAGGCTCACCCCGGGGTAACGGCGGCGGAACTGGGCCAGGGCCGCGGGCAGGTCCAGCGAGCCGACCACCTGGGTAGCGCCGACCCGCACCCGGCCACGGCGCACCGCGCTGAGCTCGGCCAGGTCGGCGCGGGCGCCGTCGAGTTGGGTGAGCACCTGGCGGGCCCGGGCCAGGAACAGCTCACCCGCGTGGGTCAGCGCGACCCGGCGGGTGGTGCGCTCGAGCAGCGCCGTGCCGAGTTCCGCTTCGAGCCGCCTGATCTGCGCGGACACGGCCGGCTGCGCGACGTGCAGCCGCTGGGCGGCCTTGGTGAAGCTGCCGTGGCGCGCCACCGCGTCGAAGTAGGCAAGCTGCCGCAGCTCCATCTACTTATAATTATCTGTGATAAGTCTATGCGCAAATAGGTCTTGGACTTATCAACGAATCCCGCCGATGCTGGGCCCATGCGGCAACGGAACCTCGGCAGCGACGGGCTGGTGACCTCCGCCCTCGGCATGGGCTGCATGGGCCTGTCCCAGGGATACGGGCCAGCGGACGACGACGAGTCGGTCCGGGCGATCCGGCGGGCGGCCGAACTGGGCGTGACCATGTTCGACACCGCGATGAGTTACGGCCAGGGCCACAACGAACGGCTGATCGGCCGGGCGCTGGCCGGGCTGCCGTGGCCGGTCCAGGTGGCCACGAAGTTCGGCATCGTCCGCGGCCCGGACGGGGTGCATCTCGACGGCCGGCCCGAGCACGTGCGCGGCTACTGCGAGGCGTCCCTGGCCCGGCTCGGCGTCGAGGTCATCGACCTCTACTATCTGCACCGGGTCGACCCGCAGGTGCCTATCGCCGACACCATCGGCGCGATGGCCGGGCTCGTCACCGAGGGCAAGGTCCGCCATCTCGGCGTGTCCGAGGTCACGCCCGGCCAGCTCGAACAGGCCGCGGCGGTGCACCCCATCAGCGCGGTGGAGTTCGAATGGTCGCTGGCCTGGCGTGAGCCGGAGGATGACATCGTCCCGGCGGCGCGGCGGCTGGGCGTCGGCATCGTGCCCTACAGCCCGCTCGGCCGCGGGCTGCTCACCGCCACCTTGACCCGCGCGGACGTCGACGCCAGCGACTTCCGCCGCAGCGACCCCCGGTTCACCGGCGCCGACCTCGACCACAACCTGGCCCGCGCCGCCGAGTTGCGCCGCGTCGCCGACGGCCTCGGCATCACCCCCGGCCAGCTTGCGCTGGCCTGGCTGCTCGCCCAGGGCCCGGATGTGGTCCCGATTCCCGGCTCGCGCCATCTCGACCGCATCGAGCAGAACGCCGCGGCGGCCGGCGTGCAGCTCACCGAGGCCGACCTGCGCGGCCTCGAGGCGGCCGTGCCCCGGGCCGCCTGGGCGGGCGACCGGAGCTCGTTCGCCGCGGTGGGCACCAGCAGGCGAGCCGCGCCGGCGGGCGGGTGACCCGGGCCAGGGTCACCTAGGGCCGGGATCGCCTGGGCGCCCGTAGTCGCCTGGCCGCTCCGGTGGCCGCGCACCGGACCGGGCGGCGGCCAGCCGCGCCGCTGCGTAAGGCAAGAAAAAAGTGCCCTCGGACGGGGAACGGACCGGGCCTGCGCCAGGTACCGCCCTCCTCGTCCGAGGGCACTTCCTCCGGTCAGCAGTCTAGCAGTGCGGGTTGGGCATGATCTTGCTTGCGAGCTCGGCGAGGCCCAAGGCCGTGGTGAACGTGCCGTACTGCTTGTCCCCGCCGAAGGTCTTGCCGTTGGTCATCTGCCCGAACTCCCACACGCAGGTGCCGCTGACCTTGGCCAGCGTCCAGTACGGGTAGAACTTGCCGGGCGCCTGGGACGGCGGTATCACGCAGCCGGCGCCTGTTTGCGGGTTGCACTTGACGTTCGTGGCCGGGTTGTCGGTCAGGAACTGCATTCGTGAATAGCCCGCCCCGCCGGTCGTCGGCGGCGTGATCGTCAGCGGCGACGGCCACTTGTCCGGGGTGAGCGAGTTCGGCCAGTTGCGCCAGTACGAGGTGCCGTCGTAGTCGAGGTCGGCACCGGTGCAGCCGGTCACCAGGTTGGGGTCCGCGTTGAGCGAGCCATGGGTGTCCCCGGCCTTGAAGCAGGGGGCGTCGTTCGTCTCGCCGCTGCCGGGCGAGCCGTCCGGCGGGCCGGCGTTCTCGTACGGGCCGCGGCAGAAGTTCCAGGACGCGTCGAGGTGGCCGTGCACGTCCACCGGCGCGAAGACCTTCAGCTTGGTGCACGGGGTGAAGTGCCCGACCTCGTAGGCGACGTTGATGTTCGCGGCCGCCCAGCCGCCCTGGTTGACCGTGCTGGCGGTCGAGTACTCCGGCCGGAAGCTGAACGGCGTGCCGCTGCAGTCCGCGATCGAGGTGTTCATGAAGCCGTTCTTGGCCGAGGCCAGCATGAACCCGGTTTTGCCGGTACTGAGATCTCGGACCTGTGTTTCCAGTGCCCCCGCGCTCTTGTTGTCGAAGATGTGGATGGCGAGCTTGTCGCCGGGGTTCATCAGCAGCGTGCGCTGGTTCGGCGTCACGGTGTTGAGGTTGGCCTTCTGCGGGCTCGGCGGCCCGGTGGGGACGCCGTTGGTCTGGACGAACGCGAAGTTGACCGGCTCGACGCAGTTGTTGTTGCAGACGGCGAACCCGGTCTGGCATTCCAGCGAGTCGATGGTCAGTGCCGCGCACCAGTGCGAGTTGTCACAGCTCAGGGCGTCCGCCAACGGAGCGAACCCGGGCGGGTAGAACTGCAGCTCAAGGAAGGCGCTGCCGCCGCCGGGGTAGTTGCCGTGCGGTGAGTTCGAGTCACTGTCCGGCTTGCACGGCAGCAGCGGGTACGAGTTGGGGTCGCAGAGGGCCATCGCGTACCACAGCGCCGGCATCAGCTCGAAGAAGTGCGTGGTGTCCTTGAGCGGCCCGTGCACCGTGGGCGCGGCGCTGGGGTCGCGGGGCAGGGTCTGCACGTAGCTGACGTTGTTCGAGGAGCCCGGCTTGCTGGAGTAGAACTGCACGGTCGGCTCGTCGTGGCCGATGTAGTAGCCGTTGTCCTCCAGGTGCCCGTTGTGCGTGCCGCCGTGGACCTCGGCGCAGATGTAACCGCCGGTCTTGATGGGGTGCTGGATCGGGCTGTGGCCATTGCAGTCCAGGTTGCCGAAGGCGGCACCCTGGTAGGCGGTACCGGATCCGGGGCGCGCGGCCGCGGCGTGTGATGCGGCGAGGCTGGCGCCGGGCACCGCCAAGGCGGCCACCGCGACGCTTGCCGCCAGGATCAGCCAGGAACGCGGGTACCTGAGTCCAGACATGCGGGCCATTGAGCGCGCCTCCTTCGGTCGCCTTGCGCGAATCCGAATGGCGCCGCCGCACCCCCGCCCCGCGGCGCGCCGTCCCTGGCGCCGAACGTAGCTCTTTCCCCAGATAACGGTCAATAGCGTGAATGGTAAAGGTCAATCGGCGGGGCCAGCGCCATCCGGCCGCCGACAGGCGAGCCGACCAGGCCAGCCGCGGTAGCGCGCGCGCGTGGCAGCACCGGGCGGCAGCCGTACGATGTGGCCATGCCGGACGGGACGTGCTGAGCCTGAGCGTCGCGCCAAGAGCCCTGGCGGACCGGGCGGTGCGATGGCGGGCACCGGATGCCCTGGGCAGAGGGCTCAGCGGGACGCCGCAGCTCGGCAGCCCCAAGCCGGCAAGACCCTGTCTGCGACAGCGGTAGCTGCTCCCGGCGTCGTACCGGCGTGACCTGACCTCCGCCCATAACGCCTGGGCGGCCGGATGGGACCTGAAGGGGCTGATCTTGCAGCACTGGAACGGCACCGCCTGGAAGTGACCCGGCCGGGCGGCCCCATTGCCAGGCGCATGACCGGCGCGGACGTCTTCGCGGGCCGCGGCGGGAGTCAGGTCATCGCCGATCCCGCGGTACTGCTCGGCTACGGGCGCCTGGAGGGCCTGCGCTGGCCGTGGCGGCAGTTCGCCGCCGGTGTGGTGCCCGCGCCATGAGTCGAGGATCAGGGTTCCCGCTACCGGCGCGCCGACAAGAACGGCGATAACGCCCATGGCCAGCAACGTCAGGCTGTTGACAGGGAAAGCGGCCACCCCTGCCAGTACGCCCGCCAGGGTGACCGCGCACATGCCCCACATGAGTGGCTTGTTCACCGGCTGCGCGCGCCTGCGCCGGGGCAGGTTCGCGGCGCTGCTCGGCGTGGATAAGCCTGGCCGGGAGGTCGGCGGTGACCGCGGCCAGGTCCGCGTAGGTCCGCGACCTGAGCGTCTGGCTCACCCGCTGGTCGAACTCCTCCTTGGCCAGGCGGCCCTGCACGAACGCGGCCTTGAGGGTGCTGATCACGTGTTCGCGGTCGGCGTGCGACGCTCGCAGGTGACCGAATCCCGGCGTCATCATCGTTTCCGGCACCTGCCATGACCAAGACCTCCCTCACGGGACAATGCAGGGAAAGCGTAACGCCGCTGACCGGCTCCGGCGCAGGCCAGGCGACCGGCCGGCCCGCCGCGTAGCTCCTCCGCCTGCGCACGAGTCGCTGATCGGACCGGCTCGCCTGTTCCGCTGAAGACCTGGGAGGTCGCCCGGTGGGGTACACGACCACAGCGTGGCTCGGCTTCGGCGAGGCCCTCGCCGCCGTTGCCGGTGCACTGACGGGCCTGCTGTTCGTGGCGCTCTCCGTCAGAAGTGCCGCGGTGGCAACGTCGCGCAGCATCAGCTCTCGTGCCGCGCAGACCCTGGTGCTGTTCATGACCTCGGTAATCACCGCGGTCCTGCTCGTGGCTCCCCAGCCAGCGGCGGCCCTCGGCTCGGAGTTGCTGGCCGTGGCCGCGGTCTCGGGCACCGTGCTGCTCGTCCTGGACCGGCGGGCCGGTCACGGTACCGAAGCACGAGCGCGGTCCGGTACATCGAACGGTTCTCGCCCCAACATCATCGGTCTATACCGCCGCGCTCGTCGGCGTTGCCGGGCTCACCTTCCTGCTCAAGGCCGGCGGTGGCTTGTACTGGCTGATCCCCGCCGCCATGGCGAGCCTCCTCGGTGGCGTGGTCAACGCATGGCTGCTTCCTCGTCAGGGTGACCGGTTAGACATCCCACGGCTGTAGCAGGCGCGCCAGGGAGGCCCCGGTCACGCGCCGACGTAGGCCGCGAGGTGCTCGCCGGTGAGGGTGGAGCGGGCGGCGACGAGATCGGCGGGGGTGCCCTCGAAGACGATCCGGCCGCCGTCGTGGCCGGCACCGGGGCCGAGGTCGATGATCCAGTCGGCGTGCGCCATGACCGACTGGTGGTGCTCGATGACGATGACCGACTTGCCGGAGTCGACGAGCCGGTCGAGCAGGCCGAGCAGTTGCTCGACGTCGGCCAGGTGGAGGCCGGTGGTCGGCTCGTCGAGGACGTAGACGCCGCCCTTGTCGGCCATGTGGGTGGCCAGCTTGAGCCGCTGCCGCTCGCCGCCGGACAGCGTGGTGAGCGGCTGGCCGAGGCTGAGGTAGCCGAGCCCGACGTCGGCGAGCCGGCCGAGGATCGCGTGCGCGGCCGGCGTGCGCGCCTCGCCGGCGCCGAAGAACTCACCGGCCTCGGTCACCGACATCGCGAGCACCTCGCTGATGTCGCGGCCGCCGAGGTGGTAGTCCAGCACCGATGCCTCGAACCGCTTCCCCTCGCACTCCTCGCAGGTGGTGGCGACGCTGGCCATCATCGCCAGGTCGGTGTAGATCACCCCGGCGCCGTTGCACGCCGGGCAGGCGCCCTCGGAGTTCGCGCTGAACAGCGCCGGCTTCACGCCGTTGACCTTCGCGAACGCCTTGCGGATCGGGTCGAGCAGCCCGGTGTAGGTCGCCGGGTTGCTGCGCCGCGAGCCCTTGATCGGTGCCTGGTCGACCGACACCACACCCGCGCCGGCCGGGATCGACCCGTGCACGAGCGAGCTCTTGCCGGAGCCGGCGACCCCGGTGATGACGACAAGCACCCCGAGCGGGATGTCGACGTCAACGTCCTGCAGATTGTGCGTTGTCGCGCCGCGGACCTCCAGCGTGCCGGTGGGAGTCCGCACCTTCTCCTTGAGGGCGGCCCGGTCGTCGAGGTGACGGCCGGTGATAGTGCCGCTGGCCCGCAGCCCTTCGATGGTGCCCTCGAAGCAGACGGTGCCCCCCGCGGCACCGGCGCCGGGGCCGAGGTCGACGACATGGTCGGCGATCGCGATCGTCTCCGGCTCGTGCTCCACGACGAGCACCGTGTTGCCCTTGTCCCGCAGCTGCAGCAGCAGGTCGTTCATCTGCTGGATGTCATGGGGGTGCAGGCCCGCGGTGGGCTCGTCGAAGACGTAGCTGACGTCGGTGAGCGGCGAGGAGCCGAGCTGGCGGATCATCTTGACGCGCTGCGCCTCGCCGCCCGACAGGGTGCCCGACGGCCGGTCGAGCGAGAGGTAGCCAAGCCCGATCTCCACGAACGAGTCGAGAGTCTGCTGCAGCGTCGCGAGCAGCGGCGCCACCGACGGCTCGCCGACGCCGCGGACCCATTCGGCCAGGTCTCTGACCTCCATGGCGCACGCATCGGCGATGCTGATCCCCTTGATCTTCGACGACCGGGCCGCCTCGGTGAGCCGGGTGCCGCCGCACTCCGGGCACGTGGTGAAGGTGACCGCGCGGTCCACGAACTCCCGGATGTGCGGCTGCATCGCCTCCTTGTCCTTGGACAGCATCGACCTCTGGATCCGCGGGATCAGCCCCTCATAGGTCATGTTGATGCCCGCGATCTTCATCCTGACCGGCTCGTGGTGGAGGAAGTCGTGCAGCTCCTTCTTGGTGTACTTGCGGATCGGCTTGTCCGGGTCGACGAAGCCCGACGCGCTGTAAAGCCGGGAGTTCCAGCCGCCCCCCGTGTAGCCGGGGACGGTAATCGCGCCCTCGTTGAGCGACTTGGCGTCGTCGAAGAGCTGGGTGAGGTCGATATCGGTGACCGTGGCCCGGCCTTCGCAGCGCGGGCACATGCCGCCGGTGATGCTGAAGCTGCGCCGCTCCTTCACGGTCTTCCCGCCGCGCTCGAACGCGACCGCACCCGCTCCGCTGATCGAGGCGACGTTGAAGGAGAACGCCTTGGGCGAGCCGATGTGCGGCTTGCCGAGCCGGCTGAACAGGATGCGCAGCATCGCGTTGGCGTCGGTGGCGGTGCCGACCGTGGAGCGGGGGTCGGCACCCATCCGCTGCTGGTCCACGATGATCGCGGTCGTCAGCCCTTCGAGCACGTCGACCTCGGGCCGCGCCAGCGTCGGCATGAAGCCCTGCACGAAGGCGCTGTACGTCTCGTTGATCAGCCGCTGCGACTCCGCGGCGATCGTGTCGAACACCAGAGAGCTCTTGCCCGAGCCGGAGACGCCGGTGAACACCGTCAGCCGGCGCTTCGGGATCTCGATGCTGACGTCCTTGAGGTTGTTCTCGCGCGCGCCGTGCACGCGGATCAGATCGTGGCTGTCGGCAACGTGCTGCGCAGGCGACTGCGTGCCCGTCCTCGTGGCCATGCTCATCGTGTCTCCATGCTCATCGGGTCTCCATCGAAACCGGTGTGCGCGGCGAACCGGTCACCTGGCTCCTGCGGCAGCGCGGCTACGCCGAGCGCAGCAGCGGGCGCCGGCCCTCACGTGTCCTGAATCAGCCCCAGGACGTTGCCGTCGGGGTCGGTGAAGGTGGCCACCAGGCGGCCGCCACCGACGTCGTGCGGGGGCTCCTTCACGGTGGCACCCGCGGCGGTCACCTCGGCCAGCTTCGCCTCGATATCCGGCACGTGCCAGTAGGCCACCGGTGAGGTCATGCCCTGCGGTCCACCGCTGGGCACCAGCCCGATGTGCTGGCCCTCGGCATCGAAGCCGACGTAGTAGGGCGCGTCGGCCGATGGCGGTACGCCGAGCAGGGCGGCGTACACCGCCTTGGCCTTCTCCAGGTCGGTCACGGGATGCAGCACGGTCTTGATTCCCTGGGTGGAAGAGCCGGTCATGGTCGCTCCTGAAGTCGTGGGTCACGTCGGCCCGGCGGGATGGCCGGGCCTGAAGACAAACGGGAAGCCCGGAAACCGACAGCCCGATCGCCCTGGCTGTCGATTTGTGCCTCGTCAGGAGTATGACGACAGCGAACCAGCGGAAGCTTCTCGATTCCTGATCGGTCTGGTCACCTGTTTCGCCACGCACGACGGCATCCCGGCCGTCGCGCGCGCCGCATGGCGCCGGTAGGTGCTGGGCGGCACGCCGACCAACTCGGTGAAGCGAGTGCTGAAGGTGCCCAGCGACGAGCAGCCGACCGCGAAACAGACCTCGGTGACGCTGAGGTCGCCACGGCGCAGCAGCGCCATCGCGCGCTCGATGCGCCGCGTCATCAGGTAGCCGTACGGTGACTCGCCGTAGGCGAGCCGGAACTCGCGGCTGAGGTGCCCGGCCGACATGTGCACGCCGCGGGCGAGTGCCTCGACGTCCAGCGGCTGCGCGTACTCCCGGTCGATCCGGTCGCGGACGCAGCGGAGCCGCGCGAGGTCGCGCAGGTGCTGCGCCGCGGCGGATCTGCTGGTCACAAGTGCATCTTATCCATTCGGCACACGGTGATCATTGCCAGCGGCGCCTGGCGCCTGCCGGCGGGCTGCAGGCCGACGACGGCAACTTTGGGGCAACCGGGAAGGTACGCCCTCCCGCCGATCCACAGATTTCAAGCATCGCTCCTGCGGTGCTGGCTAAGGTCGCCGCATGGGTGCCGAGCCGCGGTTCGTCGAAGTAGACGGCAGAGAACTCGCAGTCGAGGATGCAGGTCCCCGCTCCGGTTTCCCGATCATCATGATGAACGGTGCCGGCTCGCGGCACCTGTTCCCGCCCGCCGTGCGCGAAGGCCAGGATCGGGGTTTCCGGCTGATCGGCTACGACCGTCCCGGTTGCGGCGGGTCAACCAGCCTGCCAGGCCGCAGGATCGCCGACTGCGCCCGAGACATCCGGGCGATCATGACCGACCTGGGCGTCTCCCGCGCGGCGACGTGGGGATCATCGGGCGGCGGACCCTATGCCCTGGCCGCCGCAGCCAAGCTGCCGGACGCTATCGCGGCCGTGTGCGTGTTCGCATCGATCGGGCCGTACGGGGAGCCGGGCCTGGACTTCGCCGAAGGCCTCGGCGATGACTGGCGCGAGGAGATCCGCAAGTTCTTCGAGGAGCCCGAGCGCGCACGGGCCGAGTTCCGCGCGCAGTCAGCGATAACCCTCGCCGAGCGAGGCTCACCGGACTGGTGGCTGCAACGATGGGGAGAACGAGCCGAGCAGGATGCAGCGCACAGCCGGGAGTGGGCCGAGTACCTTGCCCTGGGCATCCGCGATGTGCTGCACGCCGGTGACCAGGGAGCCTTTGATGACGACGGCTTCTGGGAGGACAACAGCGCGTTCTACCACCCGTGGCAGTTCGATCTCGCCGAGATCCAGGCCCCGGTCAGCCTGTGGCATGGCATGAAGGACTTCATTCCGATCACCCATGCCCGCTGGCTGGCCGACCGCATCCCCAACGTCACCACCCACTTCCACCCCGAGGAAGACCACACCAACATCGAGGAAAACAACCGGGCAGCTGCCTACGGCTGGCTCAAGGACCTCATCCAGGGTTGACGCCAGTCGTCGCGGGCCCCCGGCCATCACCCGACCTGGCCATCCTTCCGGTAGGCGCAACACCGATCTTGCTCGGCTCAAGACCGAGAGCGACGCCGGCAGGATGGCTGCCCTGTCTCTCCGGCGTGCTGGATCGCCTGGGGGACGGGGCCCCTCGCGGAGGCACATGGCGACTGCCGGGGGCGCCCTGACCACGGCGCGTGGAAGTTAGACAATGGAAGCGCGGGAATGCGAGAAGAGTCCCGGAATGGGAATGGTGACAGCCAGGAAGGCAGTGTCATGCCCAGCACGCAGTTGTACGACACCATCGGCGCCGCCTACACCGTGACGCGGCGCACCGAGCCGCGTATCGCCGCGCGGGTCTGGGCTGCGCTCGGCGATGCGCGGACCGTACTGAATGTCGGGGCTGGCACCGGCTCCTACGAGCCCTCCGACCGTGACGTCACCGCGGTGGAGCCATCGGCGGTCATGCGTGCGCAGCGTCCCGCAGGCGCAGCGCCGTGCGTGGCTGCCACCGCGGAGAGCCTTCCGTTCAAGGACCAGTCCTTCGACGCCGCGATGGCTTTTGCCACCCTTCATCACTGGCAGGACCCGATCGCCGGCCTGCGCCGAGATGCGGCGCGTGGCTCGCCGCGTGGTGGTGTTCGCGTTCGACACCAGTGACCCGAGCCAGTTCTGGCTGACTCGTGACTACCTGCCCGAGTTCGCTGCCTTGAGAGCCTGCAGAGTGTTGGCATCGCTGACCGAGCTGGCCCGCGCGATCGGAGCCCGGATGGAACCGGTGCTCATCCCGTGGGACTGCGCTGACGGCTTCTTCGAGGCCTACTGGCGCCGGCCCGAGGCATACCTGGACGAGCATGTCCGTCGCGGAGTATCGGTGTGGGCCATAGTCGGGCCGGACGCCGAGCAGAGGGCAGTGCGCAGCCTCCGTGATGACCTCGCCTCCGGCCGGTGGGCCGAACGCAACCGCGACCTCGCCGATCTCGAGGCGGCAGAGCTTGGCGCTCGCCTTCTTATCGCCTGAACCCGCCACGTCTGGGTACCACGGCCGCGGACGCTGATACGGCCAGAATACGGTTGACGATGGCCGCTCGGTCGGCCGCGTGCTGTCGTGGGCTCCCGGGCAGGATCAGGGCATGGAAGGCGCAAGCTTGCTGTCCAGGGTCTGCCCGGAGCGTAGCGGAGCAAGGTAGTACTGCGGCCATGCGTGCGCTCGGCCTGCTGCTTCGAAGCCGGCCGGTCACCCGCCAGGCGCAGCGCGTCTATTCGGAGTGCCATCACGCGTCACTTGTCCATGATTTTCAACGGCCGATTGCCGGGCATGCCGCCGCCTCCGGTAACGCACAGCGCGCAGAGACAAATGAGTCCCCACCAATGCGGCCAGTATGACTGCATATGGCAACCAAACCCTGCCGTGGTGCAGGTTAGCAATAACGAACAGCACGGCAACCGACCCGATGAACGCCGCCACGAAGCCGCTGAAGGTAACCAGCCCGCTCAGCCATGCCGACCCGTAGTCCTGGCCGAGCTTCGCCTGCTGCCTCTCCCACTCAGCAACCTCGTCATCCGAGCGATTTGGCTTCCCGGACAGAAATGGCGAATACATACTAATACGTCCCTTCAGCGCATATTCGGCTCCACTATGCTGCTACCCGGGTCAGCGCTCAGCATGCGCTGCCCTGCCCCTCGTTCTGGCGGCGCGGCCGAGCATTCCAAGACGGTTACCGGCGCCGGGCCTTCCCCTGGTGACCTATCGGCTGGCAGGCATGCCCGCCAGCTGATGTGCGACAGGTCTAGACGCCTGCCGATCACATGACGGGCGGCAACGCACGGATCTGATGGGGGTCTACTTGAGGGCAGCCCGATGAAGCCGTTCATCGATCTCGCCAGCAAGGCGATCCAATTGCTGACTACCGCCCTCGGCCGCCTCTTGCTTGGCAAAGACGAGTCCAAGCCACAGACCCGCCGCCCAGGCATCTCGAACCTCCGAGGCCTCCCACTCTCGGTCTGCGAAGCGTTGGTAACTGGTGATGAAGTCGGCGGTCTGCGCGACCGAGGCGCTTGGGTCTGATCCCCCCTCGCGGGGCCACATGGCCGCCGCCAGTCCCACGATCGCCGTCTCGGGCTGGGCGATGACACTGTCCCAGTCATGCACGACGAGAGGATCGCGGCCCGTCCATCGAATGTTCGGGGTCTCCCAGTCACCGTGGCCTATACACACCCGTCCCAGTGTCGAGGTCAGTCGTTCTCTCACGCGTCGGGCAGCGTCATCAACCCACTCAGGCGCGGCGACGATGTTGAGGTCTTGCCCGTGCTCGTCAAGGTCGGGCCACAGTCGCCGCCCGGGGTGGTCCCATGCCGTCCAGGGAGGCGAGGGCATCAGGCTCGGAACCGCCGCTGGGGCGGGTGCTGAAGCGATCAGGCGAGCAAGGAGAGCCGCGAAGGGGGCCGCTCCTGCTTCGGTGGGCAGAGGACTGCCACCAGGCATTTCCGTCTCGGCCGTGACTGTCATACCGTGCACCCGCGTCGCCGCAGTCAGTGGTTCCGGACATGGGAAACCTACGCTGGCCAGCGCAGCCTGGACTTGCAGACAGGCGGCGATCCGGGGCTCAAAGGGACGCGCTTTCACCACTGCCCGCAGACCGCTGGACAACTCGACTCCGACGACGTCGGACAGGTATCCGGAACGGAAGAGCACGCGGTTGACCGGCACGCCCAGGTAACGCAGACACCAGTCCGCGAGGAGTGCGTCATCGAGCACGCCTGGCAGCGTACTGCGGCGTCCGGAAACGCACTCTCATGCCGTTGCGACACGAGGCCGCACTATGCGAGTGGACTCGCGGATTGGAGGGCGGCTATCCAGGCGGCTAAGTTCCGGGCGCGTGCTCACGGCCCGGCCGCGGCCCTGACGTGCGCTGCCGGTGACGGCGGGTTCGGAGTACCGCCGTCCCCGGGGTAGAGGGGGCACCTGCATCGGTCTCTGTGCTCTAGGGCCGTTGTAGGGCTACCCCTAGGGGCACGCACGGCTCCGGAGGCCGCGGCTGGGGACTGGCGACTGGACACGGCTGACCTGCCGAGGTGTCCGCATGTCCGGTGGCGCGACCCAGGACGGTTCACTGAATGGCACACACGGCCTTCCGCAGGGCGGGGTTAGGTCCCGGCCGTCTGGGCCAATCTCGATGATCTTTTTATGCGCCGCCATGTTCTGGCACCACGCGGCCAGCGACTCGGCTAGCTTCGGCCAGCACGGCTTCGCGGTAGCGCTCGCTCAAGCAATACGCGGGAGGCAACACATGACATTCCTGGAATTGAAGGTCGTCGTAGGGCAGCGCGAATCCGGCGAGCGGCAGAACCTCGCGCAGGGATTCGCCGTCGAAGATGGCAGGCACTTCCTGGCCGATCAGCCTGCGCTCCTCGTCGAGCACGGCACCGACGACCAGGACCTCGTTGCCTTCGACTATCCCCGATGCCACGCCGAGCATGCGGCCTGGCCCACCCGCGCACCGTGTCACTTCTTCCTGGATGTTGCGGTAAATAAGGTTCACTTCATGCCAGGTGAACCTCTGCCAGGACTCGACTCCGAGAGAGGGCCACTTAGTCAGGAAATACCTCTGGTTAACTTCAGAGAACTTCTCCTGAAAAGCGATGTCCCGCTCGTGGGGCAGATGGAGTCCGTAAATATCCTTCGCAAGCTCAATCGGGATACCCGCAGCCTGGATACGGTACCCAAGCTCCTGGTCCTCCGCCCCCCAGCCCGTGAACCCTTCGTCGAACGTGAGGCCGTGCTGGGCGACCAGCGCTGCCGGCAGCGCCACCAGGCCGCCCCATACCAGAGTCCAGGGGAGCGGAGGATCTTCGAGGTCATCACGTAGGTCATCTACCACGCCGCCATTGCGCTCCAGTTCCGACAGGAGTTCCCTGTAGTGACCGAAGGGCAGCGTCGAGCTGGGGAGATGTCGCTTTTAGTGAGCATGTCATCGTAGCCAGCTGCGCGCCCAAGCACGCAAATCTCACGGCCATGGGTGAAGTACTCGCCGCTCAGTCGCTCCAGCAGTCGAGGCGGGATCGCCATGTCTGCGTCGAGAATGACGATGACTTGACCGGACACCTGGCGCATGGCGAGGTTCCGCGCGCGGCATACATTCCATTCCCCTGCACGCATCACGGTCATGATCGTGAGGCGGTCAGTGAAATCTGCGCAGAGCTTTACGAACTCCTCGGAATACTCGATCGCGCCGACGATGACTTCGAACTGTGAAGGATCCATCGTCTGCCCAGCCAATGATTCGAAGACTACCCTGATGTTGTCAAGGCGCTTTCGGTATGGGATTACTACGCTGAACTTCACGCCTTCCATATTCTCTCCGTACTTCCTCTTCGATTAGCCGCGGGCCCGGGTGATGATCACGCCAGTGGTGACAATGATTGCTCCCGCGATGGTCAGCACTCCGGCGATGCCGACGGCTCGCGCGAGGCCTGCCAGTGCGATGCCGCTGACGACCTCCCCGGCGCACTCGGCTTGGGACAGGAAGGAGTGCACCGTTGCCCGCGCATCACTGGTGGTGCGCCGGTTCACCCAGATCACGCTCACGGTACGGGTGACCGTGAACGACACTCCGCTAGCCAGGACTACTCCGGCGCTGCCCAGCACGGCACTGCCGGCGTAAGCCAGCATGATCAGGCCGAGCGTGCCGACGCTGCAGGCGACCACGTAAAAGCGCCGGGCAGCTCCCGGTCCGGCGATCCGCCTCTCGACGACTCGCAGGGCGGCGGCGCTGGCCGCGAAGGAGACCACCCCGACGGCTGTATACCACAGCACGGGGTTACTAGGGAACCCGAGATTGACAAGCTGCAGGGGAAACAACAGCGCCACCATGCTCGCGCCGTTAATGAGCATGGTCGCAACCAGCATGAGCGTGATCTGGCGGTCGCGGCGGGCGAGAGCGATTCCCCGCTGGAAGATCGCCAATGACGCTCGCCACAGGCGGCCCGGGGCAGGAGTGAAGTTGTTCTCGGTGAACCGCGCCGCGACGAACAGTCCCAGGGCCGCCATTGCCGCGCCGGATGTCACTACTGCGGCTGCGAGGCCGACGGCCCAGCCGAATATCCCGAAGAGGATCAATCCTGTCGCGCTGCCCAGGGCGTCCCACCGGGAGCGGGCTGCCAGCACCCGGTCGATGCGGTCGGGCTGGGACAGCTCGTCGGTGATCCACGCGACGTCTGCGCCGCTGGAGAATCCCCAGCCCAGCCCCCACAGCGACTGAGCGATCACCAGGAGCGGGAAGGCAGTGACCAGGCCTGTCATGGTCATTCCGGCGGCCAGGAACATATGCCCAGTCACAAGCGGCCACTTGCGGCTCACGGCGTCGGACCACACGCCGGTGGGCAGGTCCGACACCAGCAGCGTGACTGACATGACCGTCCCCAGGACTAGCAACTGGGACGCGGCCAGATGCGCGACGATCACCAGGTACAGGCCTGCAGTGAGCACATAGCCTCGGTGAAACACCGCGCGCACAAACGCCCACCGCAAGAAGATGACTGTCACATCACGCGCAGGAGCGGGGCCGTCCTCGGCTGGGAGAACTTCTTGTGTCTCGTTGTTGGCCAGAATGATCGGCGGCGGGCCGGTCTGAACCTGGCCGGGCTGGGCGAGCCGTCTTGCGAGTGAGGCTCTATGGGTTAGTGCACGGGCGAGTATTTCCGGACTGAGCGCTTTCCACGGCATGCGTCATGCCCCTTCGAATAGGTCCTCAAGGCCTTCTCGATGGACATGTGCGCTGCACGCATTGTCGGCTCCTACGATGTTGGCGTCGTGCTGACAACGGCGATCGTAGAGCTGACCGGTTCATCTGGCCAGCTAGTTTTGCCACAGGACCGGTTCTCGTGTCACCAAGACGTCATCCCCGATAGCTGCGACCCCGGCGACTCTCGGCCGGGTTCTGTCGAGGGTGGCCGCAGGCCATCGCCGCAGGCGACGCACAGCGCCCTCGACGGGTTCCGGGTGTGGCCAGAATGCGGCCAGCGCAACCCGGGACCGGGCCGGGCCAAGCGGCCGTTTACTGTCGGCCTTCGCTTGACACCATTGCGGCTCAGTTGGTTGCTCAGGCAGCTCGTTCGCTAGGAGGCTTGGGCGATTTCCGATCTCTCAGTGCGCGACGCAGCCACCTCGCTCCCCCGGATGGGACGATCAAGAAGAGCAGGGTGAACACGATGGCGCTTGTGAAGTCGGTCCATTGATGCTGGTACGCATACACAGCGGTGACAACGATCAAGAACAGCAGGACCAGCGCAAAGATCAAGTAACCAACCCAAGTCCCGGCAGCCTTTCGCCGCCCTGCCTCGGGTGAGTCCGGAGGCGGCTCTAGCGGCCCGGCAGCACCCATGACGTGAGCATACGGCTCCCGACACCGAGCCGTCGTCCCGACAGGCGCCGATCTTGCCGTGGAAGATCAGAATCAAGGTGGAGACACCCCACCGGCTGAACGACCTTGACCCCGTGGGCCTGGTTTGCTCGGCTTGCCCAGGTCGATGGTGGCGGAATGTCAGGCCCACCTCAGCACGATGGGCCGTGCCGCGGGTCGCCCTGCTGCTCATCCTGGAGCCGGAGCGCCCCCGCCGGAGGCAAGAGGTTAACGGCTCCGGAGGCCGCCGTTGTAGCGCGGTGAATCTTGTCCTTGACCAGTTGGGTTCCTCTTCATGCTCGCATCTGCGGCCGTGATCGTTCCGGATATGTTCCGGATCATGGTCACAGCCTCATCGAGGCCGTGTGCTAGCTGATGATTGCCCGTCTCGGTGGGCCGCGGATGATATGGGCCGCGTTACCGGGGCGAAGTCTGAGAGCGTGAACCATTGGGGGACGCTGCGGCGCAGTTCTTCTGGCCCGGTGATGGTGATATCGCCGCTGCGCAGTGCGGTGCGCCAGTCAAGGTCGCCGCGCCAGACCTGAACCATGTGCCGCAAAGCGGCGGTGATGGTGATGGTGACCGGGAAGCCTGGGTCGGCGTCGCAGACGTCGGCTTGGCCTGCGGCGATCACCAGCCACCAGTATCGGCTGTGTGCGGGGGTGCCGGGGAAGGCGAAGTGGATGGTGGTCCGCCCGGCTGGGACAGCATGATGGTCGATGTTGCGGTGCATGTCCCACAACAGCAGTTTGGGGTCGAGGTCCTCATCACCGATTTCGCCGATCCAGCGGATACCCCAGACACCGAGGGCCTCGACGACCGGCTGCAGCTCGCGTCCTGCGCTGGTGAGCGTGTACCGCACGTCGCCGCCGTCGTCGTGCCTGTCCGCGATTCCCGCCCGGACGAGCTGGCTCAGCCGCTTGGACAGCAGGGTGGGAGACATCCGCGGGACCCCGCGCCGCAGCTCGTTGAAATGCTGGCTGCCGGTGACCAGCTCGCGGACGATCAGCATCGTCCATCGCTCATCCAGCAGCTCCATGGCCTTGGCCACCGGGCAGAACTGATGGTAGGAGGAGCCCATGCCTGCAGCGTAAGGCGCAGCCGCGCGCCGGGCTAGGGCGGTACAGATCTTGTACTAGCCGGGGCAGGTGGTCGCTTCCTACCGTCGGTCCCAATGGCAGCAGCGTCTGCAGCCGCCATCGGCTACAGCCCGGAAGGATGATCCGAGATGACCGCACCGACAGCTGCGCCCGGGGCCGACCGGGCGTTGAAGGACAAGCACCGCGCCATGTGGGCCCTGGGTGATTACCCCGCTCTGGCCGCTGACATCATTCCCGGCCTGGGCCAGGTCCTGGCCGACGCCTGCGAGGTCCGGGCCGGAGACCGGGTACTCGACGTGGCCGCCGGATCTGGCAACGCCGCCATCCCCGCCGCCCGTGCCGGGGCGCGCGTGGTCGCCAGCGACCTTACTCCCGAACTCCTGGCCGCCGGTCAGCGGCAGGCGCAGCAGGAGGGGCTCCAGCTGGAATGGCGGCAAGCCGACGCCGAAGCGCTCCCGTTCGGCGACGGCGAGTTCGACATCGTCATGTCCTGCCTGGGAGTGATGTTCGCCCCGCACCACCAGGCCAGCGCCGACGAGCTGGTCCGGGTCTGCCGTCCGGGCGGGACCATCGGCCTGGTCAGCTGGACCCCTGATGGCTTTATCGGCCAGATGTTCGCCGCGATGAAGCCCTATGCTCCCCCGCCTCCCCCCGGCGCGCAGCCGCCGCCGCTCTGGGCAGCGAACAGCACGTCCGCGGGCTGTTCGGCGACCGGGTCACCGGCATCTCGGCCCGGCGCGGCGCCGTCCGGGTGGAGTTGTTCGCACACCCGCGGACTTCCGCGACTACTTCAAGGCCCGCTACGGCCCGACCATCGCCGTCTACCAGAGCATCGCCGATGATCCCAGCCGCACCGAGGCACTCGATCAGGCGCTCGCCGACCTTGCCCGCCGCTATGACCATGGAACCCGGACCACCATCATGGACTGGGAATACCTGCTCCTCACAGGCCGCAAGCACCCCTGACCCCGAACACCTCCCGCCAGGCCCCAAGCTGAGACCTGGTCCGCCCCCGTCTTCCTAATAGCTACCCACCCCGTTTAGCGGCTGGCGGGTCCAGGGTCGGCGGATCGCCGATCGCGCAGCGACGCGAAGCGCCCTGGACGCGGCGGCCGCGGAGCGGGACAATCGAGCGACGAGGATGACGCGCTGCATGCTGCACCGGCTGCCCTGACGATAAGCCGCTCAGACTCGCTGGTGCCGCTTTCGGCTGGTCCGGCGCGGGCGCGCCGGGCGCGGCCTCCCGAAGGCCGAGCCCGGCGCGGGGAGCGCCGGACCCGGCGCCGCGCAGGGCGCCGCCTGCGCTGGTCAGACATCGACCTGAAGGCCAAGACTCTCACGGTCCGCCAAGCCCGCGTACTGGTCGAGTACAAGGTCCGCATCGAAGAACCCAAGTCACGCAACGGGCACCGGACCCTCCCGCTCGACGACGCGCTCGTGGAAGCTCTCACCGCTCTGCGCAAGCGCCAGCTCGCGGACAGCGCGGCGGCGGGCACCGCGTATCAAGCCGGACTCGCCGATGCCGACTGGTACCAGGGCGGTGAGTACCTGATCACCGACGAGCTGGGCATGCCGGTCCACCCCGAGTGGTACTCCGACGAGTTCGGGCGGCTGCTCAAGCGGACAGGCCTGCGCCGGATCACGCTGCACGACTCACGGCACACGACCCTGACCCTGATGGAGCACGCGGGCGTCCCGATCTCCATCGTCAGCAAGTGGGCAGGCCACTACGACGCCGCGTTCACCCAGCGCACCTACGTCCACGCGAGCGACGACGACCTGGAGCAGGGCCGCCGGGCGCTCGCCCGCATTCACAAGATCGCCTAGCAACTGTGAGAGATTGTGAGAGGCCGGGCCTCACGGCAACCAAAAGGGCCGCCTCTCACATCCGAGAAACGACCCTGACCTGCGGAGATGTGGCGCGCTCGGAGGGACTCGAACCCCCAACCTTCTGATCCGTAGGTACCCGGGAGGCCGTCCGGGCTCGTTCAGGTCAGTCCGTGACTTCGGCTGGGTCACTGCTGGGGTGTTCGTTCTCGTCCGGAGTCCGGGCAAAGTTGTCCGTCCCGTTGGCTCCCAGGTTGGCTCCCGGCAGTTCGTACCTTGTGGCCGCCCGCACTGTGCAGGGGATGGCCCGCGTCCGGTCCGGGCAGGCTCCCGCCTGGCCCTTGGTTTCTGACCGGAGGGGGTGCAGAGGCTCCGCCGCTCAGGGGCGGGTCCTGGAGATCGCTTCTGCGAAGCGGTCGGAAATGATCTTCGGGTGCCCTTGACGGTGGAGGGGCACCACCGGACACTGAGCGGGCCATCCCCGGAACACATTCTCAGCCCGTGCTCTTGCAGCCCGCCGAGAGCTGACGGTTTCGGGCCAGGCTAAAGCCCTCGTCCGGGTCGTCGGGTGCTGGTCTCGATGATCCGGCAGGCGCCAGCGGAACCCTGCTCCGGCTCCTGCGGATCTGCTTTGGTCAGAGCCGGGGAGCCCGTACAGGACGAGCACCCGCGGCTCGTTCTACTGACAGCTATCCGGCCGTCTCCCAGGGCAAGGGCAATCGCGCTCGGATAAAAACCGGGCCGATCACCTGGCCGGTCGCGGCGTTCAGCGCAGTGCCGTCACTGTAGAGCATGCCGCCTGCCTCAGCGGCGAGGGACAACCCTGGTACCGGCGCGTCCCACTCCCGCGCGCCGGTGCTGAGGTTGTAAGCGCACAAGTCCTGGTTGTTGTCGCCGGAGCAGTCGGTGTACACGCGGGAGGCGTCCACGGCCAGTACCTCGTACTTGACGGCCCCGCGCAGCGTGTACTCGATGGCCCCGGTGGCCGGGTTCACCCCTTCGACGGTGCCCGAGGGGCTGGTGGCGAACAGGTGCTTGCCGTTGGTACCGGGGTGAATCACCTGCCGGGAGATCAGCCGCCGAGCCATTTGCCGGGTCGGACCACACCTTTGTTCCCGTTGCCAGGTTGTAAGCCACCATCCCGCACGTCGGGTCGGTGGTGATGACGTTGCCATCGACCACCAGGGAAACTGGGATGCCGCCGCTTCGCAATACTGGCTAGCCCAGGCGTTCTTCCCGGTGCTCGAGGCGAATGACGGTGATCTCGACATGCCCCGGACCTGCTCCGCGCCCTGGGTGATCAGGCGTACGAGCCGGATATCACCGCCTCGTCCACGCCAGTCACGGTGTCGGTCTTCGTCCAAAGGTGCCGGCCGGTGGTCGCGTCGTAGGCGAAGACATAACCGTTCGGGCGCAGATTCCGACCCGCAGTCATAGCCGCCGACAATCACGGTGTTGCCCGACAAAGCCACCGCTGAATAGATCGTCCCGTAGGCCGGGTCGGGGTTCTTGCGCCAGATCAGGGCACCAGTCGCGGCGTCCGCACTTGCTTAGCGTGTCGCCGGTAATGGCATACAGGTCGCCTCCCACCAGCACCTGATCCGCCACGCCCGAGAGAAACCCCGCTCGGCGGCGCGGTGATGCTCCGAGGTGATGTTGCCATCTTGGGCACCGTCGAGGGGGTGAGCACCGCCTCTTTCAGGTTGGCCCGGCTATTTGCCGCGTTCGCGTTAGTGTCCCACCAGGGGGCGCTCTCGCTGGCTGCTGGGCCCTGCCCCGCTGCGTACCAGGACCGGCGGAAGACCGACCGCCCCAAGAGATGCTGCCAGGGCCGCCACAGCAAAGGTCTTATTGAGCATGCTTCCCTCCAGCTTCGTGTTCTTCCCGGTGATATAAATAAAGCCCTTCTGCCGCAGCCGCCCCGTAGCCTCAATCGACAGAAACCACCTCATTTCGGAAGGTAACTCCTCCGGGCCACGCTCGTCTACGGCCCGTCACCCGCGGCCACGATCACCCAGCGGGGAGGCACCCCTGGGGGAACGTTCCAGGCTGAACCAGATGAGTGAGCCTTTTTCATCCTGATCCTGCGGGTTCGAGTGGCACATGCCGCGGAGTCGGCAAGCCCGTGTCGATCAGGTGGGGTTGTTGCGCGGGGTATCCGCTGTCGAAGGTCCAGTCGGGGAGCTGGCTCCTGAGCAGGTCGAGGTGGCTGTCCCAGGTCCGCTGGTCCCAGTGCTGCTGGCGGGGCGAAGGTCATGTCCTGCTGGCTGATGGTGAAGCCCCAGCTGGCGCCCGCGATCGCCTGGACGTGGCGGGTGAGCACGCGTCGGGGGAGACGCACAGGAAGCTGGGGCCTCCCAGGTCATGTCGTACCTGGAGTCGCGGGATGGGGCGTCGAACAGCTCAGGCCTGACACCGAACCATGCGTAGGGCGTGGGAATCGCCTGGTAGAGCGCGATCGGGTCCATTCGAACTTGTCCGGGGCGCTGTCGGTGGAGCGGACCATCTGCGTCCAGCCGAACATGGCCGCATATCCCTGGGCCGGGTAGGTCACCGTGGCGCGGCATACCGGGAAACCCCGGGCGGCATCGGTGGGCAGGCCTCCGGTGAGCAGGGAGTAGCCGATGGCGTTGGGGTCTGTGTTGCAGGTTACAGACACCGAGATCAGCCCGCTGATGCCGCGGAGCGTGAATGGGATGCGGAGACTCCCGGCGTCAGCCATGGCGTCATTCTCCCGTGTCCGGCCGTTGAGGGGCATGCCCCCGCCGGGGGGCCTTGCCATCCTGATTTTGGGATGGGCTGGCGCATGTCCTGATCAAGTACGGCGTGCCGGCTCGAGACGTAGCGAAGCCCCCGGTAGATGACGCTATCGACCAAGATCCGCATCTTCCGCCGAGGGGCTTCGACGCCGTTGTGCCCTGCCGCGCTGCCGTTGTCCCGCCAGACCCTCACCACACCACCGGGGTCATCCGCCGCCACCGCGAGCAGATCGGCTCGCCCTGGCGCAAGCTCAGCTCCGCGCAGCAGGCGCTGCTGGTGCCGGCTTACCTGCGCAAGGGCGAGACGTTCGCCGAGCTGGCAGCCGGGTTCCGACGGCACCGCTACCGCCTGGCGGTATGTCATCGAGACGGTGGGCCTGCTGGCCTCCCTGTCCCCGAACCGCGGAACGTGCTGGCCACGGCCAAGCAGGCCGGGTACGCCTACGTGGTGATCGACGGCACGTCAATCCCGCATCGACCGGGAAGCGGCCGACTGGCCGGTCTACTCTGGCAAACACCGCCGCCACGGGATCAACTTGCAGGTCATCGCCAGCCCAGACGGCGAGATCTTGTGGGTGTCCGGTCCCCTGCCCGGCGCCGTCCACGACCTGACCGCCGCCCCCGCATCCGAGGATCCCTGCGCGAGTCCGCCGCCTCCGGTCTGGTGGTACTGGCCTACAAGCGCTACACCGGTGCCGGTGACCAGGTCCGCACCCCGTACAAGGGCAAGAACAAGCCTGCCTCACAAAGGCCGCCAACCGCGCCCACGCCCAGCTGCGATCCCGGGCGAGCGCGCCGACGCCGAGCTCAAAGCCTGGCGCATCCTGCGCAAACTCCGCTGCTGTCCCTGGAAAGCCGGGCAACTCGCCAAGGCCATCCACGTCCTGCAAGCCCGCGAGATCAGAGGATGAAAAAGGCTCAGTGCTCTGGGCGGCCTGGTGCTGAAGCCGTCGCCTGTGCCAGGCCTGGGCGAAGCCGTCGAGGGCACGCAGGAACGGAGTGCCCGGCCGGGGACCGAGCCCGTATCCGCTCCGGCGAGGGACCGAAGCGCCGGGCTGCCTGGAGCCCAGCGTCGGCTGCCCGCGATACGGCGGCGAGCTGGCCAAGCGAGCGGACGGATGAGCCCTGCTGATCACCCAGGCCGCCCGCAAGCAGCGGCCCGGCGTGCGCCGGGCGGGCCCCCCAAGGCTGAGCCCGGCGCTGACGCCGGGCCAGCGGCGCCGCAGGCGCCGCCTTGATCTAAGAACGGCTCAATTCGGCAACGCGGTGACCGGTGCGGCGCGCAGTGCCGTGAGTGATCTCGGCGAGGCTGGTTGTCACTGTCGCGGCCTGGACGCGGGTGAGGGCGGCGACCTTGCCGGGTTTGTTGGCGTAGCCGATGACGGGGACGCCCGCCAGGTGCCCGGCCAGCACGTCAGTGGTGGTATCTCCGATGAAGGCGCATTCCCCCACCTCCCCGCCCAGCATCCCTGACTGCCTCGCGGACCCGGTAGGGGCTGGGTTTCATCCGGTCCTGGTCGTGGTCGTCTCTGGCGACTACCGCCTTGATGTAGTCGGTGAGGTGGTGGTCGCTGAGGTAGGTGGTGATGGTGTCCCCGGAGTTGTTGGAGACGATTGTGACGGTCCGCCCGGTGCGGTGCGCGGTGATGATCAGGTCAGCGGACCCGTGGGTCGGCTGGGCGGTCTTGACCGCGCGTACTTCCAGTGCGGTGAGCACGTGCTGGGCCAGGATGGCGGCATCGTCGCTGGTCCTGGCCATGGCCCGGAATACTTCCAGCGGGTCGTCCTGGTCCTGCGCTTCGCCGGGCACTGTGAAGCCCGCTGCCGTGAGGCTGTCGCGCAGTTGCCGGGCCGACCGCGCGGGGGTACCTGCGAAGACGGAGCAGACTGGCCCGTCGAAGTCGAGCAGCAGGTGACGAGTGCTGGCGAGGATCTGCCGCAGCTCGGTTCCGGTCATGGGACCGGGCTGGGTCGGCTGATGGTCGCCCACATGCTGTCGAACCAGGCTTGTGCCTGCTCGACGAACTGGCCGCCGACGCCGGTCGGGTCGTCGCCCTTCTCGTAGTGGAACATGGTCACGTCCTTGCCCATGAGGTCATACATGGGCACCGGCTGGCCGTGCATGGCAACGGTGTGCTCGTTGAGCGGGTCACCTGGCATCCGCACGAGCTGCGGCACTCGGGCGCCTCACTCATGCTCGCTCAAGGCACAGCGCTTCACGTCGTCTCGGAAGTCCTCGGCCACGCCAGCATCGCGATCACGAAGGACGTTTATGGGCATCTGCTCGAAGGCGACAAGCGGGCCGCCGCCGAGTCCATGAGCCAGATGCTATTCATCACCCCAGCGGGAGTCGATGGCTCCCAGGATGGCTCCCAAACAGGTGACGTGGCGCTTTCCGCAGCGCCCAGTAGGGCTCTGACCTGGCGCGCTCGGAGGGACTAGGCCCCCCAATCTTCTGATCCGTAGTCAGATGCTCTATCCGTTGAGCTACGACGCACGAACCAGCAGTATACGGCGATCCGGGCGCTGATGGTTGAACGTCCGCCGGCGCCCTGCCTCGCCGCGATAGCGGGTCTCATTTTCAGATCCGCTGCGGTTTTCGAGTCGCGATCCAGTACAACGAGAATCGGCCTCGGCGTCGGTCAGGAATTATTCGGAATGGATCGAGCCGACCAGGTCCTCTGGCTGACCGTCTCCAGCAGGGCCCACTGGTCGGTGGCGATGTGCCCCCGGATCAGCCCGACCACCGCCGTCGCCGTGATGACGGACCTCCCACCGGATCAGCTTCACCTAGCGCCTCCTGCTGGACACTTTGACGTAGGCAACGCCAAGATGTTGGCGTGACCTTGGCGTCCTCACCCCGGTGCGGATCGACTTCTTGCGGAGCACTGGCCGTCGAGCGCGACGGCCAGCGGCTGGACGCCCGCCTGCCCGGGCGCCAGGGTCGGCTGCTGTTCACCTACCTGGTTGTCAACCGTCACCGCTACATCCCGCGGGACGAGCTGGCAGAGGCGCTGTGGGAGGAAACCCCACCGCTGGAGTTGACGCCCGGCTCAACCCAGCAATACGATGAGTCGAGGCCACACAAAC
>CAWCKG010000011.1:0-127879 GCA_963795785.1 uncultured Actinomycetes bacterium | reverse complement strand
ACCAGCGGAATGAGTCCGACGCCCTCTTGATCGTGCCCGTACGGGCGCCATCATGGTGGCTGTCATCGGCCGGATATCCGGATATATCGGCGCGGGCACGTCATGGCCGGTCCAGCCCGTGACGCCGCCGCGTCGGGCACCACAGCGCCAGCCCGGGTCCCGGCATTCCCCGACGTCCGGCCCGGATGCGTAACGGGCCCGCCTGAGCGCCGCTGCCCGCCCGGGGCGGATATCGTGATCGATCGAATCGGCAGGTCAGCGCGAAAATATACCTTCGTTGAGCCTGCGGCAGAGTAGCCCGAGAAGATAGTAGCCGCTGGGTCCACAGTGCCTTCTCGGTGCGCATCCGAGCTACGACCGACAAGGTATGCGAGCCGGGCGGGAACCGGTCACTCCCCCAGACAGCCCGTGCTGATACTAGGGGGGCCACAGAGCGTTGACCTGCGGAAACTTCCCCGTAGTCCACGATCTTCACGATCTTCGAGGGCACCTCGGAGATCCAGCGCATGATCGGCCGGGCCCTACCGGACTGGAAGTCCGCTAGCCGCGGCCCGCACCTGTGCCCGCAGGGGCGCCGGCCATCAGCCGTCGAGCACCTTGCGCAAGATGGCGGCGAAGGCGTCCGGCTCGCCCATCCGCCGTACTCCCCCGAGGAATCCGTCGTGGCCGCCCGGGAAGGTCACCGGCGCCGTGCCGAGCCGTTCGGCCACGCGCGACGCCCGCGCGGCCGGCCATCATCGGGGCCGATTGCGCTCCGACGCCGACGACGATGCGGGCCGTGCTGCCCGGAGCGCGTCGAAATCGTGCTCGTAGCCGGGGGTGGTCAGCATGTTCAGCCCGAGGAGTGGGTCGTCCCTGGAACCGTCGTCCTCGGCCGGCAGCCCGAAACTGGCGGGGTCCGGACCGGGCTGATCAGCGAAACCGGCCGGGATCGGGCCCTGCATGCTGACCAGCGCGATGAATTTGGCCATCGCCGGGCCAAAGCCCGCACGCAGGTAGGTCTCGTGGATGCCCTCGCACGCGGCCAGCACCGGCTCGCGGTCCGGCAGCACCTGGGCGGACGGCGGCTCGTGCGCCACCAGGGTATGGACCTGCTGCGGGTGCCTGGCCACCAGGGCAAGCCCGTTGACCGCGCCACCGCTGCTGCCGAAGATGTCCACCGGCCCGGCATCCAGCGCCAGGATCAGCCGGTGCAAATCGTCGGCCTGCTCCTCGGTCTTGGTCCGCGAGGCGCCGTCGGTGCGCTTGCTGCGCCCCGCCCCGCGGGGATCGTAGGTCACGACCGTGCGGTCGGTGAAATGCCCGGCCAGGGTGACGAAGCCCGTGGCGCCCATGGGCGACCCGATGAGCAGCAGGACCGGCTCGGTACTGGCCTCGTTGCTCCGGACGTCGTAGTGGAGCACGGCGCCCGGCACGTCCAGGGTGTGCGTCTCCGGCTCGGTCATGACCTTCCCCTTCCGAGGCTCGCCTGTACCAGTGATGACTCATCATGGCGGCGAAACCCATCGGCAGGCTGCCCGGTGCCGCCATCTGCGGCTGAGATCCCGCACTGAACGTGCTCAGACGG
Organism: uncultured Actinomycetes bacterium; assembly: GCA_963795785.1. Taxonomy (GTDB): domain Bacteria; phylum Actinomycetota; class Actinomycetes; order Streptosporangiales; family Streptosporangiaceae; genus DASXKD01. Next base: position 126,312 of record CAWCKG010000011.1, on the reverse strand, counting down.
TTACCATCTGGCAACGGGCGGCATGAGGGGGCGGCGCGGGTGGGACACGGGTGACCGGGGCCACGGCAACGGCGCTGGACTCCGCCGCGCGCCGGCTGCCCGCCCGCGGCAGGCTCACCGCCGCCCGCCGGGACCCGGTGGTCCTGGTCATCGCCGCGGCCACCGCCGTGGGCCTGGCGCTGCGGCTGTGGCAGCTCAGCCGGCCCGGCTACCTGCTGGGGGTCACCGAGTACGACGACGGGCCCTACTTCGGCAGTGCCGTGCTGCTGGTGCACGGCGCGCTGCCGTACCGCAACTTCATCCTGGTGCAGCCGCCGGGGATCACGCTGCTGATGGTCCCGGCCGCGCTGGCGGGGCAGGTGGCGGGCACGGCCGCCGGGATGGCCGCGGGCCGGATCCTCACCGCGCTGGCCAGTGCCGCGGGGATCGTGCTGGCCGGCCTGCTGGTCCGGCACCGCGGCGCCGTGGCGGCCCTGGTGGCCTGCGGCGTGCTGGCGGTGTACCCGGACAGCGTGGCGGCCGCGCACACGGTCCTGGTCGAGCCGTGGCTGGTGCTGTTCTGCCTGGCCGGGGCCGTGGCGGTGCTGGACCGCGACCGGATCACGGCCAGCACCAGGCGGCTGGCCTGGGGCGGTGCCGCGTTCGGCTTCGCCGGCGCGATCGAGTCCTGGGCCATCCTGCCGGTGCTGGTCCTGCTCGGGATGTGCCTCAGCGGACCGCGCCCGGCTGGGACGCGGCGGGCCCGGGTGTTCGCCGGCGGGGTCACCGCCGGGTTCGCGGTGCCGGTGCTGCCGTTCGCCGTCCTCGCGCCCGGCGCTTCTACGACAGCCTGATCGTGGCCCAGGTGGGGCCGCGGGCCGGGGTGAGCCGGGTGCCGCTGATCGACCGGCTCCAGGAGATGGCCGGGCTCAGTTACGCGCACTTCCCGCTGCGGGCCGGCGGCATCCGGGTGCCGGGGCACACCGCCGTCGTGCTCACCGTGGCGTTCCTCGTGCTGCTCACCGCCGGCGTCCCGGCCCTGGCCGCACTGGCCGCCTGGGCCAGGCCCGCGCCGCTGGACTGGTTCGCCGCCGGCACCATGGCGCTGGTCGTGGCCATCTTCCTGTGGCCGAGCCAGTTCCACTATCACTTCTGCGCGTTCCTGGCCCCGTTCCTCGGCCTGGCCATCGCGCTGCCGCTGCCGACGGCGCTGCGGGCCGGCCACGGCCCCGGCTGGCCGGTCAGGGCGGTGGCCGCCGTGGCGGCGGTCCTCCTCGCCGGGTGCACGGTCGCCGGCTTCGCCGCGGAGGACAAGCTGAAGCCGGACGTCAGCCCGGCCACGATCGCGGCCGCCGCCCGGCGGATCCCGCCCGGTTCCTGCGTGGTCACCGACGAGGTGTCCCTGCTGCTGCTCGCGGACCGGTTCACCGCCACGGCGCCCGGCTGCCCGCCGGTGCTCGACGGGCTGGGCACCGACCTGGCCCTGTCCGGCGGGCTGAAGCTGGCCACCGGGGCGGGCCAGGTCCCCGCGGTGGCCGCGGTGTGGTGGCAGGCGTTCAGCCATGCCCGGTTCGTCTGGCTGTCCCGGCTGAACCACCGCCGGATCGCCTGGACCCCGGCGCTGCGCGGCTACTTCCGCAGCCACTTCACCCAGGTGCCCACCGACCCGCGGGGGGACGCCCTTTACCGGCGCACCGCCCCGGGCGGCCGCGCGCCCGGGCAGGCCGGGCATCGCGGGCCGATCGTAATGCAGCGGCCTCAGCGCAGCGGCGGATAGCCGACGTAGTTCTCGGCCAGGCTGACCGACGCCGCACGGGAGCCGGCCACGTACCGCAGCTGGGACAGCTGCAGCGCCGCCGCCATCGGGTCGGCGCCCGGGGTGCGGTGCAGCATCGTGGTCATCCACCAGGAGAAGTGCGTGGACCGCCAGACCCGGCTCAGGCAGGTGCCGGAGTAGGCGTCGGCGAGCCGGTCGTCGCCGCGCAGCAGCAGGTCCGACAGCGCGTCGGCGAGCACCGCCACGTCGGCGATGGCCAGGTTCAGCCCCTTGGCACCGGTCGGCGGCACGATGTGGGTGGCGTCGCCGGCCAGGAACAGCCGGCCGTACCGCATCGGCGCGCTGACGAAGCTGCGCATCGGGGTGATGGCGATGTCCAGCGCCGGGCCTTCCTTCACCTCCCACCCGGGCAGCGCGAACCGGTCCTGCAGCGCCTGCCAGATCCGCTGCTCCGGCCAGTCCTCGGCGCGCGCGTCGGGATCCACCTGCAGGTACAGCTTGCTGACCTGCCGGTTGCGCATGCTGTACAGGGCGAAGCCGTCGGGGTGGTGGGCGTAGATCAGCTCGTCGGTGGCCGGCGGCGCCTCGGCCAGGATGCCCAGCCAGGCGTACGGGTAGTCCCGCTCCCAGACGGTGCGCAGCCGCTCCGGGATGGCCGGCCTGCAGATGCCGTGGAACCCGTCGCAGCCCGCGATCACGTCGCAGGTGATCTCGTGCCGCTCGCCGCCGACGCGGTGTAGGACAGCACCGGCGCGCCGGTGTCCAGGCCCGCCACCGCGGTATCGGACACCTCGAACTCCAGCGCCCCGCCGTCGGCCTGCCGCCGGGCGATCAGGTCCTTGACCACCTCGGTCTGGGCGTAGACGGTGACGGTCCGCCCGCCGGCCAGGTCACGGAAGTCCAGATGGTGCCGTTCCCCGGCGAACTGAAGGTAGATGCCGCCGTGCTCGAGGCCCTCGGCGTCCAGGCGGTCCGCCAGGCCGGCCTCGCGGAACAGCCGGACGGTGCCGTCCTCCAGCACGCCGGCCCGCTGCCGCGCTTCGCAGTACGCCTGGCTGCGGATCTCCACCACCACCGAGTCGATGCCGCGCAGCGCGAGCAGATGCGACAGCAGCAGCCCGGCGGGCCCCGCGCCGACGATGCCTACCTGGGTCCGCTTGCCTGGCGTGGCGTCTCTCCTTCGGTGCGCCGCCCCGCGGCGGCTCCGGTGCGCGCTGCGTGGCGGCCGGTGTCCAGGCTAGAACGGATACGGAGCGATCTCGCTACGCATCGTCACCCACCGCGTGTCGGTGAACGCGTCCAGGTTCGCCGTGCCGCCGAACCGGGCGCCGGTGCCCGAGGCGAAGATCCCGCCGAACGGGGTGTTCGGCGCGTCGTCCACGGTCTGGTCGTTGATGTGCACGATGCCGGTGGGGATCCGCCGGGCCAGGTCCAGGCCGCGCATCACGTCGGCGGTGAGAATGCCCAGGGACAGCCCGTACTCGGTGTCCGCGGCCAGCTTGGCGGCCTCGTCCGCGGTGCCGAACCGCAGCACCGGCGCGACCGGGCCGAACACCTCGTGGGCGTAGGCGGGCATGGCGGGCGCGACGTCGGCCAGCACGGTCGGCTTGTAGAACAGCCCCTCGTAGGTGCCGCCGGCGGCCAGCCGGGCACCGGCGGCCACGCTGCCGGTGACCAGGCCGTGCACCTTGTCCCGCTGCCGCTCGTCGATGATCGGGCCGAGCGCGACCTGCTCGGTGGCCGGGTTGCCGACCGGCAGGTGCTCGGCCTTGCCCGCCAGCGCCGCCACGTAGTCGTCGTAGACCGCCTCGTGCACGATGTGCCGGCCGGTCGTCATGCAGATCTGGCCCTGGTGCAGGAACGAGCCCCAGGCGCCGGCCGAGGCCGCCTTGGCCACGTCGGCGTCGTCCATCACGATCATGGCCGAGTTGCCGCCGAGTTCCAGGTGGCAGCGCTTGAGGTGGGCGGCGGCGAGCTGGCCCACGTGCCTGCCCACCGCGGTGGAGCCGGTGAACGAGATCACCCGGACCAGCGGGTCGGTGATCAGCGCCTCGCCGGCGTCGGCGCCGCCGGGCAGCACATGCAGCAGGCCCTCGGGCAGCCCGGCCTCCTCGAACACCCGGGCCAGCACGACGCCGCCGCAGACCGCGGTGCGCGGGTCCGGCTTGAGCACCACCGCGTTGCCCAGCGCCAGCGCGGGCGCCACCGAGCGGATGGCGAGGATCTGCGGGAAGTTGAACGGGCGCGATCACGCCGACCACGCCGACCGGGACCCGCTCGGCGAAGCTGAGGTGCGGCGACTCGCTGGGCAGCAGCTCACCGTAGGGGCGCGAGGGCAGCGTGGCCGCCTCGTACACCTCCTCGGTGGCGACGTGCGTCTCGAACTGGGCCGCCGGGGGGATCTTGCCGCCCTCCCGGATGCTCCACTGCTCGATCTCCTCGGCGTTGGCCTTCCAGATGTCGCCGGCGCGGCGCAGCAGCGCGGCCCGCACGGTGTGCGGGGTCGCGGCCCAGGCCGGCTGAGCGGCCGCCGCCGCCGCGGCCGCCGCGGCCATGTCGGCAGGCGACGCGATGCCGGCCCGGCCCAGTTCCGCGCCGGTGGCCGGTTCGGTGACCGGCGCCTCCCCGCCCGCGGCGGCCTTCCACCCGCCCGAGTAGACCTTGCCCCGCCAGGTTGACTCCTCCAGGAACGCCATGGGCTCTCCTCGGCCGTGGGCGGGTTCCGGCCCGACTGTTCGGGTCGCGAACATCGGTTCTGAGCACGAACATGGGCGAATCTAGGTGATCGGTACCCGGGTGTCAACGAATCCTGGGCGGCCTCGGTGCCGCTTTCCGGGACGCCATAGGGCCGTCGCCGTGCGGCCCACCGGCGGGTGCCCCGGCAGGCCCGCAGGCAGGCCCTTTCGCGGATGCGGGTAGCCGTGCTACCCCTGTGTCATGAGTGATCACCGAGACCAGGCCCCACTGCTCCCACTGGCCGGCAGGGAGGCCATCGCGAGGGTCACCGCACGCGCGCACGAGACCAACGTCTCGCTCGTCTGGTTCCTCTACGCCGACCACGGCGGGATCATCCGGGGCAAGGCGGCGACCGCGCCGATGCTGCCGGCCCGCATCGTGACCGGCATCGGCCACACGGTCGCCATGATGGCCATGTCCATGCTGGACCAGTTGCAGCCGGTGGACGGCATGGGCCCGGTCGGCGAGGTCCGCATCATGCCCGACCCGGCCACGTTCGTGCCGCTGCCGTACGCCCCGGGCGCGGGCGCGATGCTCGCCGACCAGGTGCTGCCCTCCGGCGAGCCCTGGGACGGCTGCGCGCGCACCTACCTCAAGCAGGCCATCGCCGCGGCGGCCGCCGATGGCTACGCGGTCACCGCGGCGTTCGAGCCGGAGTTCACCCTCGGCCGCCGCGAGGCGGACCCGGACGGCGGCCCGGACCGGCTGGTGCCTAACGACGACAGCCTGTGCTACTCGGCCACCGGCTTCCACCTGGCCCACGACTTCACGATGGCCCTGCTCGGCGCGCTGACCGCCCAGGGACTGCGGCCCGAGCACTACTACCCCGAACTCGGCCACGGCCAGCAGGAGATGACGGTCAGGTACGCGCCCGCGCTGCGGGCCGCCGACAACCACGTGCTGTACCGGGAGGCGGTGCGCGGCACCGCGTTCCGCCGCGGGCTGTGGGCGAGCCTCGCGCCCAAGCCCATCCCCGATCAGGCCGGCAACGGCGCCCACCTGCACATCTCGCTGCGCGGCCTGGGCCCGGCCGGCGAACCGGCCGCCCCGGCGTTCTACGACCCCGCCGACCAGTACAGCCTGTCCGCGGCCGGGTACCACTTCATCGGCGGCCTGCTCGCGCACCTGCCCGCGCTGGTCGCGCTGACCTGCGGGTCGGTCAACAGCTACCGGCGGCTCGCGCCGCAGATGTGGAGCAGCGCCTACACCATCTACGGCATGGACAACCGGGAGGCGGCGGTCCGGATCTGCTCGCCGATGAGCGACGACCGGGCAGCGTCGGTCAACCTGGAGCTGAAGCCGTCCGACTCCAGCGCCAACCCCTACCTCGCCCTGGGCGCGGTCATCCACGCGGGCCTGGACGGGATCCGGCGCAAGCTGGACCCGGGCGAGGCGGTGAACGTCGACCCGGCCGTTCTTACCGATTCAGAACGATTGGCCCGTGGCATCCAGCGCCTCCCGGACTCCCTGGGCGCGGCGCTGGACGCCCTGGAGGCCGACACCCTGCTCATGGACTCCCTCGGCGACCTGCGCCGCCGCGCCTACCTGGCGGTGAAGCGCTCCGAGGCGGCGGCCTTCGCGGACATGGACACCGCCCGGGAGTGCTTCGAGCACTTCACCAAGATCTGATGCCAGTAGGCCGGGCGTTATGCCCGGAACGTGCCCCACCGCGGCCGGTGCGGACCAGTCCCTCGCCAGCCAGCAGGCGCGAGCACCCGCGTGACCGTCGCCTGCGAGACGTGGTAGTGCTCGGCCAGGGCCGCTGTGGTGGGCAGTGCTTCGTCCACCGCCCATTCGCCAGACGCGATCCGCCGCCGCAGGTCGGCAGCGACGATCTCATATGGCCGCTCTGGTCCGCGTGACACACAGTGATCATTTCTGCATCCTGATCACCCTGGCGACCTGCACGCTCTACTTCAGTTGAGTCTGCTGAGTCAGCTACCATAGGTTGCCGCGTAAGATAGCGGCCCCGCCCGGCGGGTGAACGCCAGACGGGGCCTTGGACCAACCCCTGCCAGGAGGGGACCAGCCCATGGCCACAGAGCCTAACGACGGCGAACGCGCCCGCGCACTGGCCGAAGTGGAGCGTGACTACCCCGGCTGGCACGCATGGCCGGGGGTGCTCGGCCGGCGTCGTGTACGCGCGCCGGCCGCGCACCAGCCCGCCTCTGGTGGTGCGGGCCATCACCCCGGAGCGGTTACGGCAGGCGATCGAGGCCGCCGAGCAGGAACGTGGGCCTGCGGTGAGCGCCGCCGAGGACCAGGCCGCCGCCCTCCGCGCCAAGCACGGCGAGCGCTGGAAGATCTGGTACGTGCCCGCTCGTCCGCGGCGGCTACACCTGGTGCGCCCGCATCCACGGCGACGACCTGCGCAACGTCGTCCACGCGGACACCGCCGAGCACCTGGACGAGCACATCCGCCTGCGGGAAGAGGACCTCGCCGCCGATGCCCGGCTGTCCGAGGAAGCTGGCCGCGACCTGGACGGCGACGCCTGAGCCCCCAAGCGAATTTCAAGCCAATAGGGGGACCCGAGCACTCACGGGAGGTTTACGTCACGCTGCGGGCCCGCTTCCAGGACGCCGGAAGCGGCGCCGCGCCGTCTGAAGTAATGCCGGGCGGCAAGCACGCGCCCGGTCCCCGGCTTCGGGCAGCGTCAGCATCCGCGCGGCGGCAAGAGCCTCGGCAGCCAGGGCGAGCGTGACCGCGGTCCGTTGCACGGTGCCGTTCCAGGGCTCCGCTGCCCGCGATGCGAACACGGCCACGGCCACTGCGCTGGCCAGGGCAAGAACCTGAAGCGGGCGGGCGATCATGGCCCACTGCGGATCGGTGCGGAACTGCCGGGCCAGCGCCAGCGGCGCGGCGATCATCGCCACGTAGGCGATGCCGCTGACCACGTCATGGACCTGGTTGTGCCACGATTCGCCGGTGAAGCCCGGGCCGGTCAGCAGCATGTGGTCACGCCGGAACACTCCCGCGGCAACGGCCGCCGCCCCGGCCACCATGACCAGCCACGGCCCCGCCGCCCGGTGCCCGGCCACCCTGCGCAGCGCCGCACCGAACGCGATCGAGCAGGCGCCCAGCACCACGAAGGCGGCAATCATGATCTGCGGATCCCTGGCGTCCTCAGCGGCCAGGCCGCTGAGCTGAATCCCGGCCGCCGGGTGGCCGGTCTGGCGCAGCGAGCTGGCCACCCACGCCGCCGTGAACAGCACCGGGCCCGCGACGCCGCCGCACGCCGCCAGCTTGTCAAGCCTCATTCGCCCGCAGCGCTCCTCCCCGGGCCAGTCCCGGCCGCAGCCGGCCAGGCGAGGCCCGCATCCATCATGTTCCCCGGAGCGCGGTGCCCGGAGCCTGGCCCAGGCGGGCAGGTAGCCTCGTCGGATGTGGCCAGGTGAGCGAGGTCCGGCCTGGATGTGGCAGGCCCGGTGCTGCTCGCCGGGGTCGCTGGCCTCGACGCGCTGGACCGTAGGGTCATCGGTGCGGGTGCCGTTAAAGTGCAGGTGCAGCTGTGCAGGCTGGCTGCGGGATCTCAGTCGCTTGTGGTGCAGGTCGCGCCGCCTACCGTGACGGTGATCAAGGCGCCGGGTGGGGGACCGTTCAGGTAGATCAGCGCATAGCCCGAGCCGTTGGTTTCATAACTCCACGAGTCGCCGTCTGCGCTGGCAGTCGCGTTCTGATAGGGCTGGTTGGAGTGCACGTAGACGTTGTTCCAGTTCTTGGCGGCGTTGTAGACGCTCGCGGTGGCTGTGCACGAGGCGCCTGAGTTGTGTTTCGGCACTGTTCCGGCCGCAGACCCCGGAGTGGGGGTGGAAGCAGGCGCCGCTACCGGCGGAGGAGGTGCTTGGCGGAGGGTGAACGACGCCCGGCAAGAGCGCTTCTGGCCGTTCAGGGACACGCGAACATCCACTTTGACCCGGTATCCGGGCGAGGTGCTGCTGGTTGGGAACCAGAACGTATGCGTGCCAGTAGCGTCAGCATGGGCCGCTTTGGTGCGATTGGCCGCCTGGTAGTGCGCGACTGTCCTGATCCGCGCACCCGCTGTAGTACCAACTGAAACGCCCACCTTGGTGCCAGCTGCGGGATGTCTGTCGGTCGTCAAGGCGGTGCACGTTAGCGCGGCCACGGAGGGTGTCGCGGCAGGCGTGGCAACGGCGACTGGGGCAGGGGGTGCCGCAGCATGATGCGCGGACGCGCAGCCGACCACGGCGAGCATGACGGCTCCGCTGGTGCTGATGCCTGCAATGGCGGCCTGAGGGTGCGCTAATAACTGCCTGACATTCACGCCGTTCTCTCTTCCCCTCCAGTTGGCGGCTTTTCCAGTCAACTGACCGCCTGCGCCGCCTGAGCCGCGTATCCGCTCCTTAACATACACTCGCAACCAAAAACTAGCAATATTTTTCTAGAAAATATAGTAATGTTTTAGGGGTGCCGAGCTGGAGTTTCTTGGCCAACCATGCCGCGGTGCTGATGTGCATCCCGCAGGACCCGGGCGTGCGGCTGCGTGACATCGCGGCCAGCCCGGGAAGCACCGAATGCAGCGCTCGGAAATGCTCGGTAACCATCGGCACGGTCGGCAGGCGAATCCGCAGGCCAGAGAGGGTGTCCGGGAGCGCGCACAGGTCAGTGCGGAGCCGCCGTCAGAACATCAAGGTCTGATACGAAACTGCCCTGGCTGTGCGAGACCGTGCGGGCCGTCAGCCGCGCGGGGGCGGATAGCCTCGTCGGATGTGGCCAGGTGAGCGGGGTCGGGTCCGGATGTGGGCCGACCCGGTGCTGCTCGCCGGGGTCGCGCTGGCCTTTGACGCGCTGGACCGCAGGGTTCCCTTTGGCCTGCTGACCACCGGCCCGCTCGATGAGGTCGCCCATCTGGCCACCGCGGCGCTGGGCCTGCTGGTCCTGGCGTGCCTCGTCGATGCGCCGCGCCGTTTCTATGTCGCGGCGCTGATTGCCTCGGTGGCCATCGACCTTGATCACATTCCCCTCTATCTCGGGCTGCTGGGGGACAACGGCCAGCGCCCGGTGACACATTCGCTGGCCACCGTGGCGGTGTTCGCCGTCGCCGCGGCGGCCAGCCGCCGGCACCGGGCCGTGCTGGCCGGGGTGGCGACCGGGCTGGTGCTGCATTTCGCGCGGGACATGGCCGAGGGCCCGCCAGGTGTGCGGATCCTCTGGCCGCTTCAGGGGCAGGCGTGGACCCTCAGCTACGGGTGGTTCCTGGGCATGATCATTCTTTTCACCGCCGCCCGGCTGATCCTGGTGACCCTCGGCGTCCCGCGCACCCGCATCCGCCTGTTCCAGAGGAGCCGTCCTCCGCTCAGGATGTGACCCCGGCGCCGAAGGACGCGGTGCCGCCCGCGGGGTTATTCGGTTGCGGGGGCGCCGGCCCGGGCCGACAGTGGCGGGATGGGCTTCTTTCCTGAACCGCCGGCCGCCGAGCCGGAACCACATGCGCCGCACCAGCCGTGGGAGCCGCCGCAGGCGGAGTTCCCCGGCATCGTCCCCATCCAGACGCTGATGCTTGGCCGGACCGACCGGGTCGCCGTGGCGGTGACCGGGATGTCCGCCTTCGCCGAGGGCTTCGAGATCTTCGTGACCGCCCATATCCGGCCGCCCGGCCCGGCCGGGCGAGGCGATCCGGACCCGGGCGCGGCCCGGCGGTCGTTCCGCTTCGGGCTGCTGCTGGCCGACGGCAGCAAGGTCATCGGCGAACACCGCGGCCGGCCCGGCCACGGGCCGGACCCCGGCGCCGAGCCGCACGGGCCGGCGCTGCGCGCCTACATGGGCGGTGCCGGCCCGCGCTCGCACTTCTCCCGCTGGTGGGCGTGGCCGCTGCCGCCCGCCGGGCCGCTGGAGTTCGTCTGCGAATGGCCCGCGTTCGGGATCGGCGAAACCCGGGCCGTCGTCGACGCCGACCTGATCCTCGCAGCGGCCGGGCGCAGCACCCGGTTGTGGCCGGAGAACGGGGCCTGAAAGCACCGGTTGTGCGCCCTGCCCGGCGTGCCCGGGATGTCCCCAGTGGGTAAATCTCCAGGGTGACTCGCCTGCGCTGAGGAGAGGCCATGACCGCAGCCGACACCGACTCTGGCTCACTGATCTCCGAGCGGGTGGCCGGGGGCATTCTGCCCAAGGTGCTCACCACGTTCGACATGGTCGCGATCTTCGTCGCGATCGTCCTGTTCATCACCAACGCGGCCGTGGTCCAGTCCGCCGGGCCCTCGGCGTTCGGCTGGTGGATCATCGGGTTCGTCGTGTTCCTGATCCCGTGCGCGATCGCCACCGGCCAGCTTGGCGCGATGTTCCCCGGCGAGGGCTCCATCTACCTGTGGACGCACAAGGCGTTCGGGCCGTTCTGGGGGTTCTTCGCCGGCTTTTGCGCATGGTGGCCGGGGGTGCTGGTGATGGTGGCCACCGGCACGTCGATGGTCGCGTTCCTCGGCTTCGCGTTCCCCGCGGTCAACAGCTGGCCGATCCAGTGGCAGGGCGTGCTGATCATCGGGCTGATCGCGGCGTCCGCCCTCGTCGCCATACTCCGATTCCGGGTCACCCAGAACCTGGTCAACATCGTGTTCGCGCTGTACGGGCTGGCCATCCTGGCGATGTTCGCGGCCGGGATCGTGTACCTGGCCAAGGGGCACCACGCGGTGGTCAACCCGTGGGACCTCACCGCCTGGAAGCCCAGCGCCGCGCACGGCATCAACTTCACCAACTGGACCTTCTTCGGCCTGGTGGTGCTCGCGCTGCTCGGCGTGGAGGTGCCGCTGAACATGGGCGTGGAGATCCGCCAGCAGCGGTCGGTGACCCGGTACCTGCTGTGGGGCTCGCTCGTCGTGGTGGTCGCCTACCTGCTCGCCACCTGGGCGGTCATGGTGACCGTGCCGACGTCCAGCTCGGCGGGCATCACCGCGGTGGCCGGCGTGGTCAGCATCGGGCTCGGCACCGTGGCCGGTAAGATCACCGCGATCATTCTCGCGCTGTTCTTCCTGTTCATCACCGTGGTGTACAACTACTCGTTCGCCCGGCTGATCTTCGTCTCCGGGCTCGACCAGCGGCTGCCCAAGGCGATGTCACACGTGAACAAGGCCCGGGTGCCGGACACCGCGGTGTGGGTGCAGACCGTGATCGCCGCGCTGTTCACGCTGCTGGCCTTCGTGGTGATCCCGAGCATCACGAGCGGAAGCTCCGTCAACGCCGAGACCAAGATCTACGACGTGCTGCAGGCGGCGGTTACTGTCATCTGGTGCATCTCCATCGTGATCCTGTTCGTGGACATCCTGATCATCCTGCGCCGCTTCCAGGCCCAGTTCCAGGCGCGCCGGATCGCCCACCCGGCGGTGTTCTGGGCCTGCTCGATCATCGGCGGCCTCGGTTCGCTGATCGGGGTGATCGCCACGCTGTCCGGCTCCTGGGCACCGCAGCTGATCAGCAACAGCGCCGGCTCGGTCACCGTGCTCGGGGCGACGATCAGCTACGGCACCTGGTTCTGGTGGATCGGCGGCATTACGCTGGCCTCGCTCGCCGTGGCCGCGCTGCTGTACCTGGTCGGCCGGATGAGCGGGGACACGCGGCCCCGGTCGCGGCCGGGCGCCGGACGGCACCGGGCAACGGGCACTGATGGCTGACCAGGCGCGCTCGGCGCGGCCGTCGGCGCGCTCGCCCTGGTGGACCACCATGTCCACCAGGCGCTGGGCGGCGACGTGCCGCGGGCGGCGTTCGAGGAGCAGATCACCGAGTCGGACCGCCCGGCGCCGCCGGGAACCACCCAGTTCGACTCCCAGCTCGGCTTCGCGATCCGGCGCTGGTGCGCGCCCGTGCTCGGCCTGCCGCCCTCGGTGCCGGCGGAGGAATACCTGGCCAGGCGGGCCGAGCTGGGCCCGGACCAGGCCACCGGGCTGCTGCTGCGCGCGGCCGGGGTCGCCTGCTTCCTGATCGACACCGGGTACGTGCTGGACACCATGCTGAGCCTGCCGGAGATGGCCGCCGCGGCCGGCGCGCAGGCGCGGCGAGATCGTCCGCCTGGAGCAGGTGGCCGAGCAGGTCATCGCGGCCGGGGACGGGACCGCGGCCGGGTTCGCCGCGCGCTACCGCGACGCGCTGGCCGACCGGACCAGCCAGGCGCTGGGCGTGAAGAGCATCATGGCCTACCGGCACGGGCTGGACTTCGACCCGGATCCGCCCGGGCCCGCGGCGGTGGCCGAGGCCGCGGGCCGCTGGCTGCGCGAGATCGAGGCGGGCGGCGCCGTCCGGGTCACCGACCCGGTGCTGCTGCGCCACGTGCTGTGGGCCGGGGTCGACCGCGGCCTGCCGGTGCAGTTCCATACCGGGTTCGGGGATCCCGACTGCGACCTGCGCCGGAGCGACCCGCTGTGGCTGCGCGGCTTCCTGGAGCGGTGCGAGCCCCGCGGCGGTGCCGGTGATGCTGCTGCACTGCTACCCGTTCCAGCGGCACGCCGCCGCCCTCGCCCAGGCTTACCCGCACGTGTACCTGGACGTGGGCATGACCCTGCACTACGTCGGGGCCCGGGCCGCCGCGGTGGTCGCCGAGTCGCTGGAACTCGCGCCGTTCGGCAAGGTGCTGTTCTCCTCCGACGCCGCCGGGCCCGCCGAGCTGCACTATCTGGGCGCGCTGCTGTGGCGCCGGGCCACCGCGGACGTGCTGGGCGGCTGGGTCGAGTCCGGGGACTGGAGCGCCGCCGACGCCATCCGGGTGGCGCAGATGATCGGCGTCGAGAACGCACGCCGGGTGTACCGGCTGCCCTGAACCCTTGGGGGGAACATGACAGGCACCAACCGGGCAGCGAGAGGCACGGCCACGGCCGCCGCGGCCGTGGCGCTCGTGACGATGGTTTCGCTGGGCAGCGCCCGGGCCGCCCCGGCGGCGGCCGCCGGGACGATCTCCACCGTGGCGGGCGGCGCCGGGGGCCCGGCCCCGGCCACCGACATCATCATGTCGCCCTGCGGCGTCACGTTCAGCGGCGGCAGCCTGTACATCGTCGATGGCCTGGACGTGCGGAAGGTCAGCCCGGCCAGTGACTGGCTGACCACGCTCGCGGGCACCGGCTCGCCCGGGCCCGCCAGCAACGGGCACCTGGCCACCGGGGCCGACCTGGCCGGGGCCTGCTCGGCGGCGCCGGACACGGCCGGCAACATGGTCATCGCCGATGCCAGCCACTTCCAGGTCCGGGTCGTGGCGGCCAGCACCGGCACGTTCTACGGCCAGGCGATGACCGCCGGGCACATCTACGCGGTGGCCGGCGACGGCACCGGCGGGTTCGGCGGCGACGGCGGGCCCGCCACCCAGGCCGAGCTGGGCACCCTGGAGGGCGTGGCGGTCGACGGCCACGGGCAACCTGGTCATCGCCGACACCAGCAACAACCGGATCCGGGTGGTGGCGGCCAGCACCGGCACCTTCTACGGGCAGGCGATGACCGCCGGGGACATCTACACCGTGGCCGGCGACGGCACCTTCGGCTACTCCGGTGACGGCGGCCCGGCCACCGGCGCCGAGCTGGGCGTGCCCAACGCGGTGGCCGTGGACGGCCACGGCAACCTGGTCATCGCCGACACCGACAACAGCCGGATCCGGGTGGTGGCGGCGCAGCACCGGCACCTTCTACGGCCAGGCGATGACCGCCGGCGACATCTACACCGTCGCGGGCACCGGCACGTACGGCTACTCCGGTGACGGCGGCCCGGCCACCAGCGCCGAGATCAAGAACCCGCTCAGCGTCGCCGTGGACGCCCACGGCAACCTGCTGATCGACGACCAGCACAACAACCGGATCCGGCTGGTGGCGGCCGGCACCGGCACGTTCTACGGCCAGGCGATGACCGCCGGCGACATCTACACGGTGGCCGGCGACGGCACAGTCCGGGTACGGCGGCGACCGCCACCCGGCCACCAGCGCCGAGCTGAGCAACCCGCAGGGCGTGGCGGTGGACCCGGCGGGCGACGTGCTGATCGCCGACCGGCAGCGGCTGCGGGTGGTGGCCGCGCAGCACCGGCACCCAGTACCGGCAGGCGATGACCGCGGGGGACATCTACACGGTGGCGGGCCGGAGCCTGCTCGGCGCGCTGTGCTGTGTCCGGCGGCCCGCCGTGGACGCGCAGCTTGGCCCGCAGGGGGTGGCGGTGGATCACGCGGGGAACCTGGTGGTTCCCGGCACCGACGCAGATCCAGGTGGTGCCGGCCGGCACTGGCACGTTCTACGGGCAGCCGATGACGGCCGGGGACCTGTACACGGTGGCGGGCAACGGCACCGGCGGCTACTCCGGTGACGGCGGGCCTGCCACCAGCGCCGAACTCTCCTTCCCCAGCGAGGTGGCGGTCGACCCGGCCGGCAACCTGGTGGTCGCCGACTCCTTCAACAGCCGGATCCGGGCGGTCGCGGTCAAGACCGGCACGTTCTACGGGCAGGCCATGACCGCCGGGGACATCTACACCGTCGCCGGCGACGGCAGGTTCGGGTTCACCGGCGATGGCGGCCCCGCCACCAGCGCTGAGCTGGCCGACGCCGCCGGCGTCACCGTGGACGGCAACGGCAACCTGGTCATAGCCGACTCCGACAACTACCGGGTCCGCGTCGTGGCCGTCAAGACCGGGACGTTCTACGGCAGGGCGATGACCGCGGGGGACATCTACACCGTGGCCGGCGACGGAACGCAGGGCTACTCCGGTGACGGCGGCCCGGCCACCAGCGCCGAACTCTCCGCGGCCGGGGGCGTGACGGTGGATGGCCATGGCAACCTGGTGCTCGCCGACACCGGCAACGACCGGATCCGGGTGGTCGCGGTCAAGACCGGCACGTTCTACGGCAGGCGATGACCGCGGGGGACATCTACACGGTGGCCGGGAATGGCGGCCGTGGCTTTTCCGGCGACGGCGGCCCGGCCACCCACGCCGAGCTTGACTTCCCGGCGAGCGTGGCCGTGGACGCGGCCGGCAACCTGGCGATCGCCGACATGCTGAACAACCGGGTCCGGGTGGTCGCGGCCGGCACCGGGACGTTCTACGGGCAGGCGATGACCGCCGGGGACATCTACACCGTCGCAGGTACCGGCACTCTGGGCTTCTCCGGCGATGGCGGCCCGGGCACCCGGGCCGAGCTGTACAGCCCCAACGGCGTGACGGTGACGGGATCGGGTGACCTGCTGATCTCCGACGGCGGCAACGGCCGGGTGCGCTCACTGTCCGGGTGAGGGCGCGCGGGGCCTGGCCGCCTGCCAGCGGATCCGTCTCAGACACGCAGGTCAAGAACGGCCGATTCCAGCCTGCCCGGGATGATCGTCATGCCATCATTAGCGCGGTATTGATCAGGAACGGCGCCTTATAGACCGCTGTGGATTGTTCCGGCGGCATGGCTGGCAGGGGCGGAGCTTCAACGTGGCACAAGTTCACAATTTCTCGTATGGCCTGCTCAACCCGCTGCTGGCCTACCTGATCTCCTGCCTGGGTTGTTTCCTCGGGCTGCAGTGCACCGCCCGGGCGCGGGCAATGCAGGGCGGCGCGAGGGCCCGGTGGCTGCTGCTGGCGGCGGTGTCGATCGGCACCACCGGCATCTGGGTCATGCACTTCATCGCGATGCTCGGCTACAGCATCGGCGGGCAGGCGATCAGCTACAACGTGCCGGTCACCATCCTGAGCATGCTGATCGCGATCGCCGTGGTGGCCGTGGGCCTGTTCATCGTCGGCTTCGGCCGCGGCGACGACCGGCGCCGCCTGCTGCTCGGCGGTTCGATCATCGGTATCGGCGTCGCGGGCATGCACTACATGGGCATCTGGGCGATGCGGATGCCGGACACGATGGGCTTCAGCGTGATCCTGGTCATCCTGTCGGTGATCATCGCCATGGTCGCGGGAACCGCCGCGCTCTGGGCCGCGATCCGGCTCAGCGGCCTGAGGGCCACCCTCATCGCCTCGCTGATCATGGGCGTCGCCGTCAGCGGGATGCACTACACCGGCATGGCCGCGCTGCACGTGTACCCCGCGCCCGACGGCGGGATGCTGGCCATGGGCGCCGGGGCCAGTCCGACCTCGTTCCTGCTGCCGCTGATCCTGGGCATCAGCATCCTGACCTTCCTGGTCACCGCGATCGTCACCATGGCCCCCACGGCAGAGGAGATGCGCGAGGACGCGGCCCTGATGGACCGCATCGCGCAGTTGTCCAGGAACCTGGACGGCACCCAGCGCCGTTAGCCTGGCCACGGGCCGGAGCGGCCAGGCCCGGCGGCTAGTGGGTGGCCCACGCGCTCCCGTTCCACTGCTGGAGCAGCTGGTAGAACGGCTCACTCTCAGCTGCTGGGAAGTAGTCACCCACCGCCCACACGTCCGAGGCCGAGGCCGCGGCGACACCGGTCAGGCTGTTCTGGTCGGCGTTGTCGGCGATGCTGACGCTGCTGACAACCGTCCAGGAAGTGCCGTTCCAGTGCATGGTCAGGGTCTTGGACGGGCACTGGACGCTCGGCCCGACGCACGGGCCCAGGCCGACCGCCCAGGCGCCGGACGGCGAGACCGAAGTGACACCGAAGAGCATCTCGGTCTTGGACCCCGCACCGGGCAGCGTGGCGCGGGACCAGGTGGTGCCGTTCCAGTGCAGGATCAGCGGCTGATCCGCGTCGGCGCCCGAAGAACTGGCCCACCGCCCAGACGTCGGACGGCGAGCCGGCGGCGATGCCGGACAGCCGGGTGCCGAAGGTGGCCACCGCAGGAGCGCTGGCCCGCTGCCAGGTGCTGCCGTTCCAGTGCAGGATCAGCGTCTCGTACCGCGACTGGGCGTCCAGGCTGAAGCCAGCGGCCCAGGCGCTGCTCGCCGACGTCGCCGTGACACCGAGCAGTTCGTTGTCCTCCGAGCTGGGATCCGGGGTGGTCTGCTTCGCCCAGGACTTGCCGTTCCAGCGCAGTGCCAGGGTCACCGTCACCCCCGACGGTGACGTGTAGGACCCGACGGCGAGCGCGTCCGACGGGGAGATCGCGGTCACGCCGGTGAGCACGCTGCCGTCCGGTGTGGGGCCGGGGACCTGCTTCCACGCGCTTCCGTTCCAGTGCAGGTACAGGTTCTTCTCGCCGCCGTCGTCGGATTCCACGGCCCAGGCGTCCGACGCCGAGTCGGCCGACACCGCGACCAGCATGGCCTGCCCACCCGGGCTGGGGGCGGGCACGGCGGACCACCCCGCGGTGCCCTTGCGCAGCACCAGATCGGGGCCGGGCGTGCAGCCTTCCGGCTCCTTCGGGCATTTCCAGCCGACCGCCCACGCATCGGTGGTGCCCGGTATCACTGCCACCGAGGTGAGGTCACCCAGCGTGCCGGTGACCGCCCCGGCCGACCGGGCCGGGCCGGCTGCCCAGGCGACGCTGGCCGGCAACACGGCTGTCAGTGTGACTGCGGCGGCGATGACTGCCTGCGGCCGGCCGGGCCGGGGCAGCGGCGGCCTGCGCCGGGCTGATCGGTACGTGAACATGGGGCCCTCCCTTGCACCCGGGCCAGGGATCCCTGGCCCGCCACCTACTGTGACATCTCCGGCAACCCGGCCAGAAGGGGCATGAGTCACTCCGGTGCGGTTCCCGTAGCGCCGCGGGAACCAGCCCGGGTGCCGCCGCGTCCAAGCGGTGTCTCATTTCCCAAGGACGCGGGAGCGGCACCATGGCGGTCCAGTTCTCCTCAACCCAGCGTGCGGTCGCCGTCGGCGTGGCCTCGGCTGGCCTGCTCATCGGGGCGTTCACCCTCGGCGCCGGCCAGGGCAGCGCGTCACCCGCCACGGCCAGCGGCGCCGCGCTGACCGCCGCCACACCGCCCGCCGCGGCCACCCGCATCACGGTCACCGGCACCGGCAACGTGTCCGGCGTCCCGAGCCAGCTGTCCCTGTCGATGGGCGTGCAGACCAGCGCGGGCTCGGTGGCCACCGCGCTGCGCCAGGCCAACGTGGCGGCACGGTCGGTCACGGCCGTGCTCGGCAGGAGCGGCGTCGCTGCGTCCGACATCCAGACCTCGGGCCTGTCGATCTACCCCAACTACTCGGGCAGCTCGGGCGTTCCCAGCGGCTACCAGGTCAGCGAGCAGCTCACGATCACCCTGCGCCGCCTGTCCGAGGCCGGCAGCCAGATCAGCGCGGCCGCACGGGCCGGCGGCAACGCCACCACCATCGACGGCGTGTCGCTCAACCTGTCCGACACCAGTTCGCTGCTCGCCGCCGCCCGGGGCCGGGCGGTCGCGGACGCCAGGGCCAAGGCGGCGGCGTACGCCCGGGCCCTCGGCCACTCGCTGGGCCCGGTGATCAGCATGTCCGAGACGCCGCCCGCCCAGCCGTTCCAGCCGCTGCCCTTCGCCGCCGTCCCCAGCGCGAGCAACGCTGGCTCCTCGGTCCCGGTGCACCCGGGCACCCAGCAGCTCAGCGTCACCGTCACGGTGGTCTTCGCGCTGGCCTGACCGGCACGCCGCGGCCGGCCGGCTAGCAGTCCGCGGCGCCGGGGGCGAAGATGTTCCCGTCCACCGGGTCCGTGCCCAGGTCGTTCCACGACGCGGTGACCCACTCGCTGGTCACCGCCGGCAGCTCTCGTCACCGCCCGCGGGCAGGAAGTAGTACCACGACCAGTACAGGCCCAGGCAGGACGGGTCCAGGTCGCCGCTCAGGTCCCAGAACTGGTGCCGCGCGGGAAGAACTGCTCGATCCACTGGCAGTTCGTGACGCCGCAGGACGACCCACCGGTGCAGGTGCTCGTCGGCCGCCGAAAGCGGCAGCGTGCCGTGGTCGTTCTCGGCCGACGGCACCCCGGACGTGCTGGCGGTGTCGGCGGTGGCGTAGAAGCCGAAGTGGTACCGGCCGTCCATGCCTCCCCGTCGCGCACCGCGCCGATGGTGAACGGGCCGGCCGCGCCGGTGCCGTCGGTGCCATACCCCGGGGAGTAGGCGCCGCTGCTCGCGGTCGGGTTGGTGGTGAACGTGCCCTTGGCTGTCCAGCATTTCGCCGGTCCAGTAGTAGCACTCGCCGCTGCTGATCCCGGGCAGAACGAGGACGCCACCTGCGCCGTAGAACGTCACCGAGGCGGTCCGGGTGAACGAGTCGTTCGGCCCAGGTGCGGTTGACGCCCTGGGCGGGGTTGTCGTGGTTGCCGCTGTCCGGGCGGCTGCTGATGACGGTGACCGCCGTCCAGGTCGGGAGGCCCTTCGCCGCGCCCGCCGAGGCGGCGACGGCGAGGGGGAGCAGTGCCACCGCGCCGAGCACGGCGGCGCGCCTGGCGGCCGGGTGGTGCTGAGGACCTGTCATGGGCTTTCCCCTCGGGTGGACGGGCAGCGATGCGCACAGGCGCCCGCCCCGCCCGCGGGGCCGGCCTTGCATCGGGCCTATCGTGCCCGCGCGCGGCTCGCCGTGCAGGGCAAACAGCGGCAATACATAGATAAAAGGACGCCCAAGGCCGGCGGCGGCCCCCGAGCATCCGCCACGGCCCGCGGTCAACCGGCGAGCGGTGCCGGTGGGCCCGCAACGGTGGCGCGGGCACCGGGCGGCCGATAGGCTCCCAGGGTGCGCAGCACCAGGAACCAGTGGTGGCGCCGCCCCTGAGGCGGTGACTGGTTCGCGCGCGTAACGACCAGAAGCGATCGCCCGGCAGCGGCGGTCGCTTCTCGCGTCCGGGCACCGGGCCCCAGATCGAAGTTACGGCGACAGGGGAGCAGACGTGGACCCGGTAGGACAGGCACCAGGCCGGCGGCGGGACCGAATCGGTCACCCGCGGCGGGGTGCGGGTGACCCGGACCGAGGAACCGTTCGACGCCGACGACATCGACGGCGTGTGCGCACGGGTCGACGAGCGGCGCGGGGGAGTGCTCAGCTCCGGCATGGAGTACCCGGGCCGGTACAGCCGCTGGCACGTCGCCTACGTGAACCCCTGCGCGGAGATCGTCGCACGCGGGCGGGTGATCACGGTCCGCGCGCTCAACCCGCGCGGCGCGGTGCTGCTCCCGGTGCTCGGCGCCGCGCTCGCCGCGGGCCGGGCCAGCCGCGCGCCGGCGGCCGGCCCCGGCGAGGTCAGCGTGGCGATCCCCGAGCCTTCCGGGCTGGTCGCGGAGGAGGACCGCAGCCGGCGCCCGACGGTGTTCTCCGCGGTGCGCGAGGTCATCGACGCGTTCGCCGGCGACGATCGAGCACCTCGGCCTGTACGGCGCGTTCGGCTACGACCTGGCGTTCCAGTTCGAGCCGGTCACGCCCCGCATCCACCGGCCGGCGGGCCCGCGCGACCTGGTGCTGCACCTGCCCGACGAGCTGTTCGTGGTGGACCGCAAGCGCGAGACGGCGGTGCGCTACGCCTATGAGTTCACCGTGGACGGCATGTCGACCGAGGGCCTGCCACGGGACACGCCGGCCGGCGGGACCAGGCGGGGCACGGGGAGCGTAGCGCAGGAAAAGCTGCCGGAGCACCCGGTGCCGGGGTCCTATGCGCGGGTGGTGGAGGAGGCCAAGGAGCGTTTCGTCCGCGGTGACCTGTTCGAGGTGGTGCCGAGCCAGGCGTTCCGCGCGCCGTGCGCCTCGGCCGCGGCGTTCTACCAGTTGCTGCGCAGGCGCAACCCGGCGCCGTACGAGTTCTTCTTCAACCTGGGCGAGGGGGAGTGCCTGGTCGGCGCGTCCCCGGAGATGTACGTGCGGGTGACCGGGGACCGGGTGGAGACCTGCCCGATCTCCGGCACCATCCGGCGCGGCACCGACCCGCTGGAGGACGCGGAGAACATCCGGTCGCTGCTCAACTCGGCCAAGGAGGAGTCCGAGCTGACCATGTGCACCGACGTGGACCGCAACGACAAGTCGCGGGTGTGCGTGCCGGGCAGCGTGCGGGTGATCGGGCGGCGGCAGATCGAGATGTACAGCCGGCTCATCCACACGGTCGACCACATCGAGGGCCGGCTGCGGCCCGGGCTGGACGCGCTGGACGCGTTCCTCACCCACATGTGGGCGGTCACCGTCACCGGCGCGCCGAAGACCTGGGCGATGCAGTTCATCGAGGACCACGAGCAGGCGCCGCGCCGCTGGTACGGCGGAGCGGTCGGGATGATCGGCTTCGACGGCGGCATGAACACCGGGCTGACGCTGCGCACCGCGCACATCGAGCGACGGCGTGGCCACCGTGCGCGCCGGGGCGACACTGCTGTTCGACTCCGACCCGGCCGCCGAGGAGGCGGAGACCGAGCTGAAGGCCAGGGCGCTGCTGGAAACGCTGGCCGAGGCTGCCGCGCCGTCTGCTGCCGGACGCTCCCCGCGGCCGGCCGCCGGCCATCCGGCGGACGGGCTGCCCGGGGCGGGCATGCGGGTGCTGCTCGTCGACCACCAGGACTCGTTCGTGCACACGCTGGCCGCCTATTTCGCCCAGCAGGGGGCCCAGGTCACCACCCTGCGCGCGGGGTTCCCCGCCGCGGCGCTGGACGACTACCTGCCCGACCTCGTGGTGCTGTCACCGGGGCCCGGGCGCCCGTCGGACTTCGGCTGCGACGGGCTGCTCACCGAACTGGACGCCCGGGGCCTGCCCGCGTTCGGCGTGTGCCTGGGCCTGCAGGCCATGGTGGAGCACGCCGGCGGGGAACTGGCCCTGCTGCCCGAGCCGGCCCACGGCAAGCCCGGCGCGGTGCGGCGGCTCCGCGGCGCCGGCGACGGGCTGCTGGCCGGGCTGCCGGCGGAGTTCACCGCGGCCAGGTACCACTCGCTGCATGTGGTCCCGGGGCAGGTCAAGGGCGGCTTCACGGTGAGCGCGATGACCTCCGACGGCGCGGTCATGGCGATCGAGGACAGCGCCGCGGGCCGGTGGGGCGTGCAGTTCCACCCGGAGTCGATCCTGACCGCCGCGGGCGGCACCGGCCGCCAGGTGATCGCCAACGTGCTCCGGCTGTGCGCCGCCCGGCGGGTCAGCGCCGGCCGGTGAGCCGCGGGCCGGCCTGTCGCTGCGCGTGGCAGGGCCGGTAACGCGGCCGTGGGGGTTAGTCTGCCCATATGGGTACTTCACCGCTCTCCCCGGAAGAGATTCGTGCCGCTGCCGGGGCGCACCATCAGCTTGGCCCCGAGTACAGCGACGCGGTGGTGGCCTCGTTCCTTGAGAAGGTTGACCAGGAGATAGCCGCACGCGTTGAACAGCGCTTCGCGGCTACCACGCCCCGGGCACGGCCGGCGGCGGCCCGAGGAGCCGGAGAACCGCCGCACGCTGCTCAAGGGTTTCGCGATCGGCGTCGCCGCCAGCGTGGCCACTGTCCTCCTGATCGTGGGGGCCAAGCCGGGACAGTCATGCGCTTCTCCTGCTGTTTCCCCTGCTACTGGCCTACGGCGCGGGCGCACTCTGGTCCAGCCGGCGGGCGAAGCGCAGGGCCGCGCTGCGGCAGAGCCCCCAGGGCGCCGTCAGCGGCGGCTACCGCCGGCTGATCTAACTACGCCACTTCCGTGATCTTGTGATTCTGTACGTGCATGCGATGAACAGAATCACCTGATCATGGAACTCAGGCCGATCGGCCATCGTGCTCGCGGCGGTGAAGCGGAGCACGGCCCAGTCGCTGATCGGCCGGTAGCCGAGGCGCTGGTAGAGGGTGTTGCTGGCGGGGTTGGCCAGGTCGGTGAACAGCACCACGCCCCCGGCGCCGTCGTCCAGGGCGGCCTGGGTGACCGCGGCCGTGGCCGCGCCGCCGAAACCCCGGCCGCGCAGCTCCGGCGGCGTGTAGACCGGGCCGACCCGGGCCTGCCCGGCGGCGGCCTTGGTCCGCCCGGCCAGCGACACCGGCCTGCCCTCGTGCTCCCAGAGCACAAGCCCGCCCCAGCCGATCCGGTCGTTCACCACCCGCTCCGACTCGTCCGGCCCGGGCGGCTGCGCCTCGTCCTGGAACGCGTCGAGCCAGGCCAGCATCAGGTCCCGGTCCGCGGCGTCGCGGTCCTGGCTGCGCCGGGTGGCGGCGGGTCCGGCGGCAGCAGCGTGTCGAGCGCGTACAGCCGCATCCGCATGCCGGTGCGTGCGGGCTGGCCGGTGTGTTCCTGCCAGGCGGCGGCGAAGGCCGCGCCCGGGCCGGGCATGGCGTTGACCCCGGGAGCCTGGCGGCCCTGGCCGGCCAGGGCCGCGGCCAGCCCGGCGGCCGCCGCGCCGGTCATGTCCGTCAGCACCACCGGGTAGGGCGGCGTGTGCAGGAACGCCGCGACGACGGTGCCGTCGGGCTCCGCTTGCCAGCCGAACAGCGGGGTGGCGTCCCCGTAGGCGGCCGCGCCCTTGGCCCGGAGCAGTTCCGCGGCGGTGAGGATGATGGTGTTCGCGGCGGGGCGGGCCCGCAGGAAGCCGCCCGCTGCGGTGAGAAACGTCTCCAGGTCCTCGGTGAGCTGCCAGGCCATGCCCCATCATCGGCGCCCGTGCGGCCGGGCCGCATCCCATTTAGCGGCGGGGCGGCCGGACAGCAGGTCCGCGCATCGGCGAGGATGTCAGGCAGTGTCGACGGGCAGGGAGGCCGGCCGTGGAGTACCGACCGCCGGGGGAGCGGGAGCCCGACTCTCAGTACCGGCTGCTGCTGGAGCGGATCGTGGCCGGCGGGGTGAGCGTGCCCACCCGGCAGGGGCCCGCGGCGCTGACCCTGATGCAGCAGGCGATGCGCTTCGACCTGGCCAACGGCTTCCCGCTGATCACCGAGCGGAGCCTGAAGTCGTTCTGGCGCAAGTCCATCGGCGAACTGTGCGCGTTCATCAACGGCGCGACGACGCTCGCCGAACTGGCCGAGTTCGGCTGCGACTGGTGGGGCCCGTGGGCCACGCCGGAGAAGACCAGCCGCCGCGGGCTGCCGCCGGGCAGCCTCGGGCCGGGGTCCTACGGCGGCGCGTTCCATGACTTCCCCACCACCGAGGACGGCGGCTTCGACCAGTTCCGGCACCTGGTGGAGCAGCTCACCGAGCTGCCCGGCGACCGGACCCACTTCGTCTCCCCGTGGATCCCGCAGTACCAGGTCCGCGGCGCGGGCAAGACCCCGAAGACCACGATCGCGCCCTGCCACGGCTGGGTGCACGTGCGGGTGCTGGCGGGCGGCCTGCACCTGCACATGTTCCAGCGCTCGGGAGACGTGCCGGTCGGCGTCCCGGCCAACATGATCCAGTACGCGGCGCTGCTGCTCATGCTGGAACAGCTCACCGGGATCCCGGCCGTGGCGTACTACCACACGATCTCCGACGCGCACGTCTACGAGAACCAGCGGGACGCGGTCGTGGCCATGCTGGACCGCGAGCCGCGGCGGCTGCCCACGGTCCAGCTCAGCGAGGAAGGCCGGAAGGTCACCGGCATCCACGAGTTCCGCGCAGAGCACTTCGAGGTCAGCGACTACGACCCGCACCCGGCGATCTCGTCCATCCCGGTCTCCCCATGATCGTGTCGCTGATCGTGGCCGCCTCCGCCAACGAGGTGATCGGCGCCGACGGCGCGCTGCCCTGGCACCTGCCCGGCGACATGCGCCGGTTCCGCGAGCTGACCACCGGCCACGTGGTGGTCATGGGCCGGCTCACCTACCAGTCGATCCTGGACCGGCTCGGGCACCCGCTGACCGGCCGGACCTCCGTCGTGGTGAGCCGCACCCTGGGCGATCCCGGGTACCCGGGAGTCCTGGTGGCCGGGTCGGTGCCGGAGGCGCTGGCCCTGGCCGGGCGGCTCGCGGCGGAGGCGGGGGACACCGAGTTCTTCGTCGCCGGCGGGGAGTCGGTGTACCGGGATGCGCTGCCGGCCGCCGGCCGGGTGTACCTGACCCGGGTGCACGGCCAGGTGGCCGGCGACCGGGCCATGCCCGACGGCTGGCTGGCCGGGTTCGAGCTGGCCGCCCGGGACGACGAGACCGGCGCGCAGGGCCCGCTGCGCTACTCCTTCCTCGACTACCGGCGGGCGGCGCGGTGAGCCTGTACTGCTTCGAGAACGTCCGCACGGCCGAGCAGCGCGCCGAGATGGAACGGCTGGACGCGCTGGGCATCTGCCTGTTCTGCCCGGAGCACCTGGCCAGCCACGCCCGGCAGCGGATCCTGCTGTCCACCGAGCACTGGAGCGTCACCCCGAACGAGTACCCGTACACCGGGACGAGCCTTCATCTGCTGCTAGTGCCCCACCAGCATGCCGGAGACCTGCTAGAACTCAGGGATGAGGTGCGGAGCGACTTCTGGGTGGCGCTCGCCGCCGCCGCGAAGGCCCACGGGATACGGCACTACGGCCTGGGTGTCCGCAACGGTGAGTGCCGCTTCACGGGCGCGACCATCGCCCATGTACATGCGCACGTGCTGGTGGGCGCGGAGGACCCGGCCGCGCCGCCGGTGCGGATGAGGTTCAGCTCCCGGCCCGGGTATCCACCCAGATCAGGCTGATTCCCGCGGCGCGCAGCGTCTGCTCGCCGTCGAGCACCGAGTACTGGCCGGCGAAGAAGCACCGCGTGAACCCGGACTCCGCGATCAGCCGGGCACAGGCCGGGCACGGAAACGTCGTGGTGTAGAGGTCGGCACCGGCCAGGCTGGTCCCGTCCCTGGCCGCGGCGGCGATCAGGGCCGCCTCGGCGTGGATCGCCGTGGACAGGTCGGCCCGGACGCCGCGCTCGAACGCGTCCCGGGGATCCCCGTTGAGGTAGGGGGCGTACTCGGTCGGGTGATGGTGGTTCCAGGCACAGCCGAGCACCTGGCCCGCCCGGGCGGCCACCGCCCCCACCTGCCGCCACCAGTCCGAGCTGCGCCCGGCCAGTTCCCCGGCCCGGCCCAGCAGCGCCCGGGGCAGGCCGGCGGCGGTGATCTCGCCGTCGAAGGCCACCGGCACCTGCGCGGTCGCCCAGTCCCGGTCCCAGCGCAGGAAGGTCCGGTCGAACACCAGGCGCCGCCCGGCGGCCAGCCCGTAGCGGTCCGCGATGTCCCGCATGATCTGCTCGTCGGGCAGCACCAGGGGATCGCCGGTGACGGCGGCGGCCAGGCCGGCCGGCTCGACCACGCGGATACCGGCATCGCCGCCGGCGAGGCGGAGGTAGCCCGCGGCCCGGTCCGCGGGCAGCGCGCGGATGTCCTTGGCCAGGCTGGGATAGTCCACGGCGAAGCCGTGCCCGAGGAGCAGGATCTCGGCGGCGTCGGCGTGCCGCCGCAGGAACGCCTCATATCCGGCGTGGATCACCGGAAGGTAGAGCAGTACCTGCTTCACGGTGCGGCCGGCGGCTCACCCGGTGGCGGTTCGGGCAGGCCGAGCTGGATCCGGCGCAGCCGGGCCGAGGTGCTCACGGTGGCCATCCGCTCCAGGACCGCGACCCGCCCGCAGTAGCGCTCCTCAAGCTCGGCGATCTCGGCCGGGGTGTAGGTGTCGGCGGTGGCCACCAGCACATCGGGACGGATGGTCTTGATCAGCCGCCACCGCTCGTCGGCCAGGTGCTTGAGCGTGACCAGGCCCACCCCGCGCTGGTGTGTCACCATGCGCAGCCGCTCCATCTCGGGCACCGCCGGCCGGTGCGGGCCCTTACGGGCCCGGATCTTCTCGTCGCTGTCCAGGCCGACGATGAGGAAGTCACCGAAGCGGCGGGCCGCCTCCAGGTACATGGAGTGGCCTTCGTGCAGGATGTCAAAGGAACCGCTGGTCAGAACGACCTTCAGGCCCAGCGTGCGCAGCGCGCCCACGATGGCGGCGATCCGCTCGTGCTCCGGCACGTAGCGCAGGTCGAAGTTGGACGCATCGGCGAACAGCCCGCTGTTGACCAGGGCGAGCGACCCGTTCACGACGGCCGGTCCCGGCCCGTTCCCCCGGGCCACTGGCGTCTCCCCGTCCGTCGGCGCACCCTGCGGCCACCTGCTCACGGGCCGATCATAGCGGCCGGGGCCCGCCGGGCAGGGGGTCAGCGTGAAGGCGCGCCGCGGGGGCACCGGCGGTGAGGAGCGAGGCAGCCTGGGCCATCATCGCGGCCGGGCCGCTGATCAGGATGTCCTTCGCCCCGGGCAGGAGATGCGCGGCCGCCGCCTGCGCCACCGGCCCCGCCAGGCCGCCGTGCCCGGGGTGCTCCGCGACCACCGGGATGACGGTCAGCGACCTGCGGGCACCGGCGAGCCGCCGCAGGTCAGGCAGGTCGTACAGGTCAGCCCGGGTCCGCGCGCCGAAGAAGAGGCGCACGACCGGCGTGCGGGTGCGGGCGGACCGGGCTGGTGAGCGCCTCGGCGATCGCCTTGACCGGGGCGAGGCCGGTGCCGCCGGCGATGCACACCACGCGCGCCGAGCGGACCGCGTTCGCGGTCATCTCGCCCCGGGCCCGGCCGAGCACCACGGTGTCCCCGGCGCGCGTCTGGTGCACGAGTGCCGTGCTGACCCGGCCCCCGGGCACGGCCCGTACGTGCAGCCGGAGCAGCCCGTCCGGCGCGGGGGCGTTGGCGATCGAGTACTCCCGCCACACCCTGGGCCAGCGCGGCACCTGGACGCTGATGTGCTGGCCGGGCAGGTAGCGCAGCGGCTGATCCGGGCGGAGCGCCAGCACGGCGAGGTCAGGGCGGCGCAGGTCGTGCTCGACCACCTCGGCCACCCACCAGGCCGGCTCGCCCGCGTCCCGGTCAGCCGGGCTGGCGGCCCGATCGGCCGTGCCGCCATCGGCGGGCTGGCCGGCGGTGCCGCCGGCCGTCATCGCGGCGGTGATCGCGGCGAGGGCGCGCTCCCATGCCGCCTGCGTCTGGTCCGACCAGGATCCGGCGCAGAAGGCCTGCATCGTGGTCAGGAGAGCGTCACAGAACAGCCGGTAGTGCTGCTCGGTCACGCCGAACTTGCGGTGATCGCGGCCCAGTTCGCCGAGCCAGCGGGTGAGTGATTCCGGCTGGTCGGACGACCATGCGCAGCGGGTCAGCGCTTCGAATACCCATTTGCGGCTTTCGCCGAGAGTGAGCGGGAACATGGGCCGCAGTTCCGGGTTGCGTACGAAAAGCGTGGCGAAGAAATGCGACATGAATCGCTCGGATTGCGGTTCGAGCAGGGCGAGGGACTTCCTCAGCAGCCGGGAATCGGGGCAGGCTGCCAGGCCCGGACGGGGCTCCGGCGGCCCGGCCGCGCCGCCGGGGATGCCGCCCAGCCCGATTGCCATGCGCAGAAGTCTGGCAGCCGAAGATGGTACCGACAAGCGATTCTGGATACTTTGTCAGCGAACTCGTTTCGCACCAAATGAATGGCCAGCTTACGAATCAAGCTAGTAACGCAATCATTTTTACCAATTAGCGGGAGCGAACTGAAGATCACGACCGGCAGCTGCCTGGCTGCAGCGCGGTGATGCTTGCTATCGTCCGGTACATGTCCCGCGGTGCCGCCTTCCGGTGCGCGGCCTGGCCGGCGAGGCAGCCGTGACCGACCCGGCCGACGCCACACTGGCGGCATACCAGAGCCCGGCCGCAGGGGTACCTGCGCGCCAGCGCGCCGCCGACACCCGAACTCATCGCCTACCTCGACCAGTTCACCGGCCTGGCGCGCCCCGGACCGGTGCTGGAGATCGGCAGCGGGCCGGGATGGGACGCCGGCTACCTCGAAGATCACGGCGTGCGGGTCCTTCGCACCGACGCAACGCCGGCATTCGTCGCGCTGCTGCGCGCCGCAGGACACCAGGCGCGGCTACTTGATGCCCGGACCGACCCCTTGGGCGGCCCCTACCAGGGAATCCTGGCCAACGCCGTACTCCACCACCTCAGCAGGGACCAGTTCGACGACGTGCTGCGACGCGCCCGCAGCGCAGTGAACCCCGGCGGCGTCCTGGGATTCACCGTCAAAGAAGGCGACGGCGCCGCATGGAGCGAGCACAAGCTCGGCCTGCCGCGGCACTTCACCTACTGGCGGGAGCAAGAAATCCGCGCGGCACTGCACCGCGCCGACTGGCCGCACGCCTCCATACGTCACGTGGCCAGGCGGGACAACTGGCTCTACGTCCTCGCCCGCACCGACACCGCCCACCCGCCGGACCCAAGCACCCCGACCAGTCCCCCCGACTGAATCACCAGCCGCAAGCCCCACCAACCAGGACCATAACGAGGTCCGGCTGCCGTACTAGAGCGGGGACTTGTACCCCGCGATCCAGTGGGTCTGCAGCCAGAGCATGGCGCTGGACCAGGCGCCGGTGACTTCCAGGATGCCGACAACGACGAGCATCGCCCCGCCGGCCAGGCTGAACCCGCGCGCGTGCCGCCGGGCGAAGCCGAGCGCGGCGACGCCCCGCTCGAACGCCATCGCCATGATCAGGAACGGGATGCCCAGCCCGAGGCCGTAGGCGAAGGCCAGGATCGCGCCGCGCACGGCGGTACCCGAGGTCATCGACAGGGTCAGCACGAAGGTGAGCGTCGGGCCTATGCACGGGGTCCAGCTCAGGCCGAACAGCACGCCCAGTATCGGCGCGCCGGCCAGCCCGGCCCGCGGGCGAAACGAGGGCCGCAGGATCCGCCCGGTGACCGGGATGCGCTCGAACAGCCCGGAGAACAGCAGTCCCAGCACGATCGTCAGCACGCCGAAGACCTGGGTCAGCCCCACGCTGTGCTGCTGCAGCAGGGAGCCGAGCCCGCCGAAGGCGACCCCCTCGCTGGCGAACACGGCCGAGAAGCCCAGCACGAACAGCGCCGTGCCGAGGACCGCCCGGCGCCTGGCCGGCCGCGGCCGGGGGCTGACCGGCCTGCTGGGCGCGACCGTGGTCACCGCGACCGCGGCGGCCGCCGGCCCGCCCGGCCCGTCCTGCGGAACCGGGCCGCCGCCGGGCGCAGGCCGGCGGGCCCCGTCATTGCCGGCGGCCTGTACGTCGACGCCGGACATGCCGGTCACGTAGGAGAGGTAGCCGGGCACCAGGGGCAGGACGCAGGGGGAGAGGAACGTCACCGCGCCCGCGGCGGCCGCCACCGGGACGGCGAACAGCAGCGGCCCGGACAGGATCAGGTGCCCGATCCCGCCGCTCATCCGCTACCTCCCAAGCCCGCACCGGCCCGCGCCGGTCCGGCCCTGCCGTGCCGACCACACTAATGCCCACCGCCCGCCGGGACCGTCGCGACCTGGGTTCCAGGTCAGGGCTTGAGGAAGCCGACCTTGATCGGCTGGCTGGTGACCGGGGCATCCGGGCGTTTCGGGACGTGCACGCGATCCCATTGCCGGGCCGTTCGATGCGCGTTATTGTGCGCGCAAGTTTTGGTTTTTGTGTGATTGCGGAGGTTTGCTATGCCGAACCTGTCTCGTCGCGTTCTCTTTCGCCTGTTCAGCGGCCTCCCCACGGGCCGGGGCGGGCGCCGCCGCGGGCTGGCCCGGACGGCGGCCCTGGCCGCCGCCCCGGCTGCCCTGATCCTGGCCGCCGGGGCCGGCGCGGCGGCCGCGGGGCCCGCCGGGGGCGCGGCCGGCACCTCCCCGTTCCCCGGGCACGGCGGGACCGCGGCGGCCGCGCGGGCCGCCGGGGTGACCCGGTCAGCGGCCGGCTCCGCCCGCCGGGGCCCGCATCGCGACTGGCCCTGGGCGCAGGGGCCGAGCATCAACTGGGCGCTGTCCGGCCAGGCGAGCGCGGACACGTCCCAGTCCGGGGATCCGGCGTCCAACGCGATCGACGGCGACGCCGGCACGGACTGGTGCCCGAACTCGTGGGAAGGCACCCTCACCATCGACCTGGGCCAGGTGCGCTTCCTGGACGGCCTCGGCATCACCCTGGACGCCGCGAGCCCGTCCGCCGACGCGACCATCCAGCTCGCGACAAACTCGGGACAGTGGACCACGCTGCCCACCGCGCAGAACATCGCGCTGGATCCGGGCAACCCCATGTACATCCAGGTGCCGCGGGGCACCCAGGCGCGGTACGCCCAGGTCAGCGTGAAGAGCGGCACGGGAGCGCCGGTGTGCGTCGGTGAGTTCCGCATGTTCGGGCCCGACCCGGCCGCGGCGCAGATGGCGCTCGGCGCGGACCTGTCGTTCACCCCGCAGGAACTCGCCGCGGGGGCCCACTTCACCGACCGCGGCTTCCCCGGCTCGCCGGTCTCGATCATGCGCGCGAACGGCGCCAACTACGTGCGGATGCGGCTGTGGGTCAACCCGCCGCCCGGCTACAACGACCTGGCCAGCGACCTGGCCCTGGCCCAGCAGGTGCACCAGGCCGGGATGAAGATCTACCTGGACATCATGTACTCCGACTTCTGGGCGGACCCGCAGCACCAGGACATCCCCGCGGCCTGGCAGGGCCAGGACCTCACCCAGCTCACGGCGACCGTGCAGTCCTACACCCAGCAGGTGATCTCGGCGTTCGCCCAGCAGGGCACGCCGGTGGACATGGTGTCCATCGGCAACGAGATCCGCAACGGCATCCTGTGGCCGGTCGGCGAGGTGGACTGGACCACCAACACCGGCTGGTCCAACCTGGCCACGCTGCTCAAGGCGGGCGTCGCCGGCGCCCAGGCCGGCAACCCGCCGGGCCACAAGCTGCTGATCATGATGCACTTCGACCAGGGCGGCAACAACCAGCTGAGCCAGGAGTTCTACCAGAACCTGGAGAACCTGGGCGTCCCGTTCGACGTCATCGGGCTGTCGTACTACCCGTTCTTCCACGGCCCGATCTCGGCGATGCGGGCCAACGTGGACGCGCTGGCGACGCAGTTCCACAAGCCCATCGTGATCGCCGAGACGCAGTACGCCTGGACGCTGGCCAACGGCAACGAGCAGGCCGGCGACAGCACCGGCGACTTCGTCTGGGAGCCCAGCCAGATCTCGGCCGGCTACCCGGCGAGCCCCGGCGGCCAGCTGTCCTTCGTCAGCGACGAGCTGTCGATCCTCGCGCAGGTGCCCGACGGGCTCGGCATGGGCCTGTTCTACTGGGCGCCGGACTGGATCCCCGGGGTGCCGTGGGAACCCGGGACCGGCATCGGGTCGCCCAACGTCAACCTCACCCTGTTCGACTTCCAGGGAGCCGCGCTGCCGTCCATCGGGATGTTCGGCAACCCCGTGGACGTCTGCGCGAGCTACGACCCGTGGAACACCCCCTGCGTGATCGGGGGGTAGCGAGCTAGCTGCCGGTGGCGCCCCGGCCTTCGGGCCGGGGCGCGCCGCCCAGGACGTACAGGCTGATCGTCATGCAGAGCAGGGCGACGCCGGTCAGCATCGCCATGCCCAGGGACGAACCGTCGTTGCCGGAGTTCACGAACGCCGCACCGTTGAGCGCGGCACCGAGGATGGCGAGCAGGCTCACCGACGACAGCCAGATGAGCGGGCGGTGCCGCGCCACGACCGACCGGACGACCAGCTGGATGGCGCCGACGATGAGCAGCAGGCCAAGGCCCGCGTGGATGGCGAGCCCGGCCGGGCCGTTCGCGAAGGCCCGGCCGATCGCCACGAACACGCCGCCGCCCTGGTCACGCGCGGGCACGGTGACGTCCAGGTTCACCACCATGCCCAGGCCGTACTGGATCAGCAGCGCGACCGCCATGCCCAGGGTTATCCGGCGCACGATCGGCACCGCGCCGCCCCGCTCCGTGGTACTGCGCACGTGCGTGGAACCCGAATCGAGCATCGCCACCACCTCCGGTGCCAGGACTGACTTTCGCCTCTCGATAGTTTCTACTCGCAATGATTACGAGGCGCAAATATATTGTCAGGATGATAGTCTTAGGCAGTGCAGACCCCTGACCCGGCGCCGGAACTTCAGCCGCAGAGCAGCGTCGCGTTCCTGCTGGTACAGCTGGGATTCCACATCGCCGGACTGTTCGGCGAACGGCTCAAGCCGCTGGGACTGGAACAGCGCCACGCCGGGATGCTCGTCCGCCTGGCCCAGAACGACGGACGGTCACAGCAGGCCATCGCCGAACTGATGGGGGTGAACCCCACCCGGATGGTGTTCCTCACCGACGAGCTGGAAAAGCTGGGGCTGGTCGAGCGCAGGCGCAACCCGGCGGACCGGCGCTCGCACGCCCTCTACCTGACCGAGGCGGGCACCGCGATGCTGGCGCGGGTCAGGGAGGTCACCCGGGCCCACGAAGCCGCCATCACCGCCAGCCTGAGCGCCGCGGAGCGGGACCAGCTCACCGCCCTGCTGCAGCGCCTCGCCCGCGACCAGGGCCTTGCGGAGCGCTCGCTGCCCGGCATGCCCGCACGCCATGCGCCCTGCCAGCCCGGGGGAGCGACGCCCCCCGGAAGCCCAGCCCGGGGCGCCGAGGGCGAGCCCGGCGCGGATTGACCGTCACGTGCGGAGAGCGCAACGATGTGGCCCATGCGAACTTCTCCGCCCTTCCGCGCCGACCACGTCGGCAGCCTGCTCCGCCCCGCCAGCGTGCTCGCGGCCCGCGACGACTTCGCCGCCGGCCGGATCACCGCACAGCAACTGCGGGCGGCCGAGGATGCGGCCATCGCCGACGTGGTGGCCATGCAGCGCAGCGCCGGCCTGCAGTCGGCCACCGACGGCGAGTTCCGCCGGGCCTCCTGGCACATGGACTTCATCTACCAGATCGGCGGGGTCAGCAAGGCGCCGGGCAACCTGGCGGTGAAGTTCCACAACCCGTCCGGGGACATCGAGTTCACCCCCGCCGCCCTGCACGTCGGCACCAAGATCCACATGGCCAGGACGATCTTCGAGGAGGACTTCACCTACCTGAAGTCGCTGGCCGGCGACGCCACCGCGAAGCTGACGATCCCCTCGCCGAACATGGTCCACTACCGCGGCGGCCCCGCCGCGATCGACCCGGAGGTCTACCCGGACATCGAGGAGTTCTGGAGCGACCTGTCCGCCGCCTACGCCGACGAGGTCGCCCGGCTCGCCGCCCTGGGCTGCACCTACCTCCAGTTCGACGACACCAGCCTGGCCTACCTGAACGACCCGGCGCAGCGGGCCGAGATCGCCGCGCGGGGCGAGGACGCCGACCATCTGCACCTGCGTTACATCCGCCAGGTCAACGACGCCCTCGCGGCCAGGCCGCCGGCCTGGCGGTCACCACGCACATGTGCCGGGGCAACTTCCGGTCCTCCTGGGCCGCGGCCGGCGGGTACGACTTCGTCGCCGAGGCGCTGTTCAGCGAGCTGAACGTGGACGGGTTCTTCCTGGAGTACGACGACGAGCGGTCCGGCAGCTTCGAGCCGCTGCGGTTCGTGCCGCCGGGGAAGATGGTCGTCCTCGGCCTGGTCACCACCAAGCGGGGCGAGCTGGAGAACCCGGACACGCTCAAGCGCCGCATCGACCAGGCGGCGAAGTTCGTGCCGCTGGACCAGCTCTGCCTGTCCCCGCAGTGCGGCTTCTCCTCGACCGTCGAGGGCAACGTGCTGAGCTACGAGCAGGAAGTGGCCAAGCTGGAGCTGATCGTCAACGTCGCCAGGGACGTCTGGGGCTAGCCAGGATTGCCCCGATCCAGGCTCCGGGCCGACCTGACCCCGCTGCGGACCTCACGCGACTTCCGGCTGCTGTTCGCCAGCCGCACCGTCATCGCACTGGGCACCCAGGCGACCGAGGTCGCCCTGCTCGTCCAGGCCAAGCAGCTCACCGGGTCCACCGTCGCGGTCGGCCTGCTCGGCGCCGTGGAACTGGTACCGCTGGTGGTGTTCGGCCTGTACGGCGGGATGCTCGCGGACCGGTTCGACCGGCGGCGGCTGATCCTCGCGTGCGAGGCCGCGCTCGCCTGCTGCGCGGTACTTCTCATGCTGAACGCTCTTGCGCCGCATCCCGCGGTCTGGCCGTTGTATGTGGTCACGGCGCTGATGATGGCGGCAGCCGCGCTCCAGCGGCCCTCGCTCGACGCGTCGATGCCGCGCGTGGTGCCCCGGGACCAGCTCACCGCGGCCGCGGCACTGATGTCCATGTCACAGAACGTGTGCTTCCTCGGCGGGACCACGCTGGGCGGCGTCCTGGCCGCCGGGCCAGGCCCGCAGTACGTGTACGGCCTGGACACCGTCTGCTTCGCCGTATCGTTTGGCTTCCTGTGGCTGGTGCGGCGGCTGCCCGCACCGGAGCCCGGGGACGAGCCGGTGACCGGCCTGCGGAGCATCATCGCCGGGTTCACCTACGCGCGCGGGCGCCGCGACCTGCTCGGCTCCTACCTGGCCGACCTCGCGGCGATGACGCTGGCCTACCCGAACGGGCTGTTCCCCTTCGTGGCCGCCGACCTGCACGCGCCGTGGGCCGTGGGGCTGATGTTCGCGGCGCCCTCGGCGGGCGCGCTCGCCGTCACCGTGGTGAGCGGCTGGATGGGCCGGGTGCGCAGGCACGGCCTGGCCATCGCCATCTCGGCCGCGGTGTGGGGGCTGCTGATCACCGGGTTCGGCCTGGCTCCCGACCTCGCGGTGGCGCTGGGCTTCCTGGTGCTGGCCGGCGCGGCCGACATGGTGAGCGGGATCTTCCGGGCCACGCTGTGGAACCAGACCATCCCGGACCAGATCCGCGGCCGGATGGCGGGGCTGGAACTGCTCAGCTACGGCGTCGGGCCCTCGGCCGGGCAGATCCGGGGCGGCGCGGTGGCCAGCGTGACCAGCACCAGGTTCTCGATCGTCTCCGGCGGGCTGTGCTGCGCCGGTGCGGTCGGCGTGGTCTGCCTCGCCCTGCCCGCGTTCACCGGCTACCGCGCCCAGGCCGGCGGCCCGGCCGGCGATCAGGGCTGACCCGCTGCAGTCTGGTTGCAACCGCCCACGGGCAGGCTGGCCGCACATTTCCGGCTGCCCAGGAGGCGACGATGGCAAGCAATGCGGCGGTAGACAGGTTCCTGCACGCGATCGAGACCGCGACGATCCCCGCCTGCGACGCGTGGAGCGCCACCGCGACACTGGACGCGACCGTGCCCAACTGGCGGCTGCGGGCCAGCGGGGCGGATGCGATCCGGGCCGAGTACGCCCGGTGGTTCGCCGACCCGGCCCGCTTCGATGAGCTGCGCCGCTACCCGGCCGGCGGCGGTGAGCGCGAGGTCGTGGAGTACACGCTGAGCTGGTCGGAGAACGGCGTGCCGCACGCGGCCCACCACATGCACCTGCTCAGCGTGGCCGATGGCCTGATCGTGGCCGACACCGTGATGTGCGGCGGCCGCTGGCCGGCCGGGCTGCTGGCCGAGATGGAAGCCGCCAGCGCCTGACCTGGTGACCGGCGGGTCAGCGGGGCGCCCGCTGCCAGGAGTCCAGGCGGCGGGCCGCCGCCCGGCGCATCCCGTCCGCGTAGCTGCCCGCGTGGCCGGCCAGCCGCTCGGCGCGGGCGGCGGCCAGGTCCAGCCAGGCCCGGCTGGCGAAGTCGCCGGCCACCTCACCGGTCCACCACCATGCCTCGACGGCCACGGCGGCCTCGATCCGGTCCAGGTCCGCGGCGA
Organism: uncultured Actinomycetes bacterium; assembly: GCA_963795785.1. GTDB lineage: Bacteria > Actinomycetota > Actinomycetes > Streptosporangiales > Streptosporangiaceae > DASXKD01. The sequence continues at coordinate 89,594 of CAWCKG010000011.1, read as the reverse complement.
CCTCGGCCGGGTCGACGGGCAGGCCCAGGGCCCGGGCGGCGCGGTGCCGCAGCAGCCGGGCGGCGGCGGTGTACCGGGGGATGCCGAGCGCCGCGGCACGCGCCTCCAGGCCGGTGGCGGTGTCCAGGGCCGCCTGTGGCTCGCCCCGGGACAGCGCCAGGCGGCCGGCGATGAGCCGGTGCTTGAGGTCGAGCCGCCAGCCGAACACCAGGTCGCCGCGTAGCAGCGCATGGGCCTCCATCAGCCTGGCGTGCGCGCCATCCAGCTCACCGGAGTCCAGGCAGTGCTCGGCCAGGTCCTCCAGGGCGGCGATGCGCAGCTCCGCGGTTCCCTCCCGGACCGCGCCCTCGAGTGCCTGCTGGTGGTGGTCGAGCGCCTCGGCGGCCGCGCCGATGTTACGCAGCACCCAGCCGGCGAAGTTGACCGCCCGGCCCGCGAACCGCGGCACATGCCGGCGCTCGACCTCGGCGGTGTAGCTGGCCAGCGCGCCGAGGGCCAGCGCCGGGCGCCCCGCCAGCGCGTGCGCGTGCCCGGTGAACAGCAGTGCGTGCAGCGTGGCGGCGGTGTGCTCCACGCCGACCTGGCCCCTGGCCGCCGGGCGCAGCAGTGCCAGCGCTTCGCCGGCCCGGCTCTGATGGGCCCTGAGCACGCCCAGCCAGGCCGCGGCGGTGACCCGCTCCGGGCCGGATGCCAGCGAGAGTGCCTCGCCGAGCAGCAGTTCGGCCTGGGCCAGGTCCCCGGCCGCATGCCGGGTCCGGCCGCCGGCGGCCAGGCACCTGGCCCGGGCAGCGGCATCGGCCGCGGCCAGCGCGCCGTCATCAGCGAACTGGATGGCCGCCGCGAACCGGCGGTCGAAGTAGGACGCCCACGCGCCGACCGCCAGCGCGGCCGCGCCATCCACCGCGGGCCCGGCCGCGAGGGCGCGCCCGACGTCCTCCAGGGCGCCGGCGTAGCGGCCACGGCGGGTGCGGACGCCCGCCCTGGCCAGCCATCCGGACGGGCCCGGGTGCAGCCGGAGCGAGTCGTCGAGGAGTTCCTCGGCGGCCGCGTGGTCGAACCGCTCGGCGGCGCGGGCCGCCGCATCGCGCAGCGCGCGCGCCGCGAGTTCCACGTCACCGCCCAGGCGGGCGTGCTGCGCGACCGTCAGCGGGTCGGCGTCCGCCCGGCCGGCCAGCACCCGGCCCGCATGCCGGTGCAGCAGGGCGGCACGGCCCGCGGTAGCGCTGGCGGCCAGGGCCTCCCTGACCAGTTCATGGCGGAACGTGAACGTGCCGTCCTCGCCGGTCAGCAGCTGCCTGGCGGTGGCCTGCTCGGCGTCGTCCAGCAGCTCGACGGCGGGGCGGCCCAGTACGGCGGCGAGCAGTTCCAGGTCCAGCCGGGGCCCGATCACCGCCGCGGTGCGCAGCAGTGCCCCGGCCGGGCCAAGCTCGTCGCACCGCGCGGACACCGACTCCACCAGGGATGCGGGCAGCTCGGCGCCGGCCACCTGCTGGGCCAGCTCGGTGAGGAACAGCGGGTGCCCCTTGGACCGCTGGTACAGCTCGCCGATCCTGGCCTGCCCGACCAGTTCCGCGGCCGCCGCGCGGTCGAGCACGCCGAGGTGGACGAACGCGGTGCCCGGCAGCGGCTCGCCCTCGCCCGGCCGGATCGCCAGCACCAGGGCCAGCGGCGCCTCGCCACGCTGGGCGAAGCGCACCCAGTCCGGCAGCGCGGGCCCGGCCAGGTGCGCGTCGTCGATCACCACCACGGCCGGGCCGTGGCCGGCCAGCCGCGCGAGGACCCGCAGCAGGGCGGCGTACAGGACGGCGGGGCCGAGCAGGCCGTCGGTGAGCACGGGCGGCGGCCGGGACGCGGGCGCCAGGGCGAGCAACGGCGCCAGCAGTGCCTCGTCGGGGCCGAGCAGGTCGGCAGCCCGTTCCGGGCCGAGCCGCCGCAGCAGGCCGGTGAGCGCGCGGAACACGGCGTCCAGCGGCATGCCCCGGTCGAGCGGCCCGCACGATGCCATCAGCACCGTGTCCCCGGCCGCCTCCCGCCGGGCCGCCCAGGCGCGCAGCAGGGCCGTCTTGCCGATGCCCGCCTCCCCGTCCACCACCACGACCTCGACCTGGCCGTGCCCGGCCCGGATCGCGACCGCGTCGAGGCTGGCGAGCTCGCCGTCCCGGCCGACGAGGCCCGGTGCCCCGGGCGCGGGGACCGGCCCGGGCGGGGCCAGCTCACCGCGCAGGATCGCGGTGAACAGCGCGGCGGTCTCCGGCGAAGGGTCGGTGCCCAGTTCGTCGGCGAGACGCTGCCGTGCCCTGGCGTAGCTGGCCAGCGCCGCCGCGGCCCGGCCGCCGCAGACCTGGCCGCGCAGCAGGATCCGCAGCGCCGCCTCGTCGTAGGGGTCATGTTCCAGCGCCTGCTCCGCCGCGTCGCACGCCGCGACCCAGTCGCCCGCCTCCAGCAACGCGGTGGCCGCCACCCGGCGGGCGCGGGCGGCCAGCCGCTCCTGCGCCGCCAGCCGCAGCTGGGCCCATTCACCGGGGGCCGGCGCCGGCCCGGAGCCGCGCAACAGGGAGAGCGCCACCCGGGCTGCCGCGGCCGCACCGACCGCGTTGCCGCTGCCGCGCCGCCGCTCCGTCTCGTCGGTGAGCGCGGCCAGTTCCGCCGCGTCCAGCCAGTCGCAGCGCAGCAGGTAACCGCCGTCACGGTGGCCGATCCGGTCACGGCCCAGGACCGCGCGCAGCCTGCTCATCAGCACGGCCAGCTGGTCGTCCGGCCGGGCGGGCGGGGCGTCGCCCCACAGCGCGTCGGCGAGCACGCCCGACGGCACCGCCTGCCCGCCGGCGAGGGCCAGCAGCCGCAGCGCCAGCCTGGCCTTCCGGCTGCCCAGCGCCTGCGGCGCCACGCCATCCACGCCGAAGTCGCCGAGCACCCGCACCGCCAGCGACTTCATGCAGGTAATCAAACCGCCACGCGGCCCCGCCCGCCACACGCCCGGACTGCAAACCGGCTGCAACCACGGGGCGGCACGCTGGCCGGGACAACCCGCGAACAGGCAGCGCCGCAGGACGCGGACGGCTGCGAAAGGAGAACCGCCATGACCGGAGAGACCGTGACCGCCCGGGCGGAGCAGAAGAGCTTCGGCACGCCCGACGAGACCCGCAGCTTCGACCGCGGCACCCTCGACCTGCTGCGGGTCGGCGGCGCCGACATCGGCCTGCTCACCCTGCAGCCGGGCTGGCGCTGGTCCGACCACGTCAAGCCGCTGGCCGGCACCGACCTGTGCGAGGCGCCGCATTTCCAGTACCACGTGCGCGGCACGCTGCACATCGTGATGGCCGATGGGACCGAGTTCGATGCCCGGCCCGGCGACGTCACCGCACTGCCCCAGGGCCACGACGCCTGGGTGGTCGGGGACGAGCCCGTGGTCGTCGTGGACTGGTGGGGCGCCAGCAACTACGCCAAGGGCTGAGGCGCCGCGTGGCCGCGGGCCACGGCCTCTCGATGGCCGGGCGGAGCCGCCGCCCGGCCATCGCCTACTCCCGGGCCTGTGGCACCCGCGCCTGATCACACGGTGCACAGCCCCGCACGTCCGGGCCCAGGCCGTCCAGTGCGGCCTCGATGGCGCGGTGGAAGGTGGGATAGGCGTAGATCATCTCGCGCAGCCGCTGGACGGGCACCGCCGCGTGCACCGCCACGGCCAGCGCGCTCAGCACTTCGCCGCCCCACGGCCCCGCTGACGTGGCGCCGGCCAGCACCCCCCGGCCGCAGTCCTCGACGAGCTTGATGAACCCGTCGTTGCCGGCCTTGTGGATCCAGCCACGGGCCGATTCGGGCACCTGGGTCACGCTCGTGCGCACGTCCAGCCCGCTGTCCCGCGCCTGCTTCTCGGTCAGCCCCACCGCGCCGATCTCCGGGTCGGTGAACGTGACCCGGGGCACGGCGTGGTACTCGGCGCCGTGGTGCTCCCGGCCCAGGATGTCGTCGATGACGATGCCCGCCTGGTACATGGACATGTGCGTGAACGCGCCCTTGCCGGTGATGTCGCCCAGCGCCCACACACCGGGCCCGGCCCGCAGGTGCTCGTCCACCGGGATGGCCTTCAGGGTCTCGTCGATGCCGGCCGCGCCGGCGCCGAGCCCGGGGAGGTCGGTCCGCCGGCCGGTGGCCACCAGCAGCGCGCTGCCGGTCAGGTCCTCCCCGCCGTCCAGGGTGACGGTGAAGCCGCCGGCGGCGGAGTGCGCGACGCGGGCGGCGGGGCGCCCGGTCCGCACCGTGATGCCCTCGCGCCCGAACACCCCGGCCAGCAGGTCCCCGGACTCGGGCTCCTCCAAGGGCAGCAGGCGGCCGGCCGCCTCGGCGACCGTGACCCGGCTGCCGAACCGGGCGAAGACCTGTGCCAGCTCGGACCCGATGGCCCCGCCGCCGAGCACCACCAGGGAGTCCGGCACCTGCTCGGTCTCGATCGCCTCGTGGTTGGTCCAGAACGGGGTCCCGGCCAGGCCGGGGATCGGCGGCACGGCGGCCGTGGTGCCCGCGGCCAGGACGATGCCCAGGCGGGCCCGCAGCACCTGCGCCGCGCCGTCGTGGCGGCCCGCGACCGGGGTCACGGTCACCTCGCCGGGCGCGGTGATCCGGCCGTGCCCGCGGACCAGGATCCCGCCCTTGCCGGTGAACCGGTCCGCCGCCACCTTGTCGTCCCAGTTGTCGGTGGCCTCGGCGCGGATCCGGCGGGCCACCGGCCCCCAGCCGGGGGCGATCTCGGACCGGCCTGCCATGCCGGGGATCCGGCGCCCCTCGGTGACCAGGTCCGCGGCCCGGATCATCATCTTCGAGGGGACGCACCCCCAGTACGGGCACTCACCGCCGACCAGGCGGCTCTCCACCCCGGCCACCGCCAGCCCCGCCTCGGCGAGGGTGCCCGCCGCGTGCTCGCCCCCTGGTCCCATGCCGATGACGACAACGTCGACATCCCGCTCAAGCTGGCTCACATTCCCTCCCCAGGAGCATCAACCCGGCGCCCCAGGGTACGGCAGCGGGGAATGTCAGCGCCGGCAAGTAGGTTCTAGGACTAACCGGTGATCGACTGACGGACGGGGCCAAACTCATGACGAGCAGCCGCCCTTGCGCCGCGCACCCCCCGGGCCCGGCCGACGGGCCCGATGCGGAGCCGTTGACCGAGAGCGACGCCGAAGAGCACATCCACGGCATCTGCTTCAAGACCGGCCCGCCCCGCAAGGTCGGGGTCGAACTGGAATGGCTGGTCCGCGATGGCCGTGACCCCGGTCTCCGCGTGGACCAGCAGCGAGTGGCCGCCGCCCTTGCCGGGCTGGGCGCGCCTGGCGCGCTTCCTGGCGGCGGCCGCCTCACCACAGAGCCCGGCGGGCAGGTGGAGATCAGTTCCGCGCCAGCGGAAGGCCTCGGCCCCTGCGTGGACACCACCTGCCGCGATCTGTCCGCCCTCCGTCAGGCAGTGCTGCCGGCTGGCCTGTGCCTCACCGGGGAGGGCCTCGATCCGCTGCGGTCGCCGCACCGGGTGCTCGAAGTGCCCCGGTACGCGGCCATGGAGGAGTTCTTCAACCGGGCCGGCCCGTGGGGCAGGCTGATGATGTGCAGCACCGCCTCGGTGCAGGTCTGCCTGGACGCGGGGGTGCAGGGCACCGGGCCGGCCAGCGTCGGATGGCGGTGGCGCCTGCTGCACGCGCTCGGCCCGGTGTTCGTCGCCACCTTCGCCAACTCCCCGCTGCGGGAGGGCCGCCCGACCGGCTGGAAGTCCACCCGCCAGGCCATCTGGGCCCGCCTTGACCCGTGCCGCACCCGCCCGCCGCGCGGCGCCGTGCCCGCGGTGGCGGGCCACGGCCGCGGGCGGCCGCCGGACGCCGATCCGCGGGCGGCCTGGATCGACTACGCGCTGTCCGCCGAGGTCATGTGCGTGCGCAGGCCCGGGGACCAGCCCTGGACGGCACCCGCGGGGCTGACCTTCCGCGGCTGGCTGCGCGGCGGCGGCGAGCGGCCGCCCACCACCGAGGACCTCTTCTACCACCTGTCCACGCTGTTCCCGCCGGTCCGGCCGCGCGGCCACCTGGAGTACCGGGTCATCGACGCGCAGCCCGGCGACGGGTGGATCGTGCCGGCCGCCGTGGTCACGGCGCTGCTCGACGACGAGGCCGCGTCCCAGGCGGCGATGGCCGCCGCGGAGACGCTGTGGCACCAGGCGGGCACCGCATGCGGCGGCGACTTCGGCGACGAGGCCGGTGCGGGCGGCGGGGCGGGCTGGGACTGCGGCAGCCCGTGGGAGTGGGCGGCGCGGCACGGTCCCACCGACCCGATCATCGGCGACATCAGCGTGAAGTGCTTCGAGGCCGCCGAGCCGGCGCTGGCCCGGCTGGGCGCCCCGGCCGCGATCCGGGAGGCGGTCACCACGTTCGCCGAGCGGTACGTCGCCCGGTACCGGTGTCCCGCCGACGACCGCCTCGACGAGGCCCGCGCCGCCGCCAGCGCATGCGAAAGCCCACTTCTCGCGGGAGGCACGCAGACATGACACCGACCGGCACCGAGGCACTGCGGGACCTGGTCGCCAGCAACCTGCTGGCCGCCAGGGAACGGACCGAGCTGCTGACCGGCTGCGTGGACGAGCCCGACCTGGTGCGCCAGCACTCCCCGCTGATGTCACCGCTGGTGTGGGACCTCGCGCACGTCGCCAACCAGGAAGAGCTCTGGCTGCTGCGGGAGGTGGGCCGCCGGGAGCCGATGCACCCGGAGATCGACCCCCTCTACGACGCGTTCGAGCACCCCCGGGCGCGAGCGGCCGGCGCTGCCGCTGCTGCCGCCGGCGCAGGCGCGCGCCTACGCCCATGAGGTCCGGGGCCGGGTGCTCGACCTGGTGGAGGCGGCCACGTTCGCCGGCACCCCCCTGCTCACCGGCGCGTTCGCGTTCGGCATGATCGCCCAGCACGAGCAGCAGCACGACGAGACCATGCTCATCACCCACCAGCTGCGCACGGGCGCGCCCGCACTGACCGCCCCGCCGCCGCCCGCCCCGCCGGCCGACGCGCTGTCGCTGCCGCGTGAGGTGCTCATCCCCGGCGGGCCGTTCACCATGGGCACCTCCACGCAGCCCTGGGCGCTGGACAACGAGCGTCCCGCCCACACGGTCACCGTGCCCGCCTTCTACCTCGACACCACCCCGGTGACCAACGCGGCCTACCAGGAGTTCCTCGCCGACGGCGGGTACGGCGAGCCGCGCTGGTGGAGCCCGGCGGGCTGGGACCACCGGCAGCGCGCCGGCCTGACCGCCCCGCTGTACTGGCGGCGGGAAGGCAGCGGCTGGGTGCGGACCAGGTTCGGCGTCACCGAGCCAGTGCCGCCCGCCGAGCCGGTCGTGCACGTGTCCTGGTACGAGGCACAGGCGTATGCCACGTGGGCCTGGCGCCTGCCGACCGAGGCCGAATGGGAGAAGGCCGCGCGGCACGACCCGGCCACCGGGCGGTCGCGCCGGTTCCCGTGGGGCGACGAGGACCCCACGCCCGAGCGGGCCAACCTGGGGCAGCGCTACCTCCAGCCGGCCCCCGCGGGCAGCTACCCGGCCGGCGCGAGCCCGGCCGGCGCCCGCCAGCTCATCGGCGATGTGTGGGAGTGGACCGCCAGCGACTTCCTGCCCTACCCGGGCTTCACCGCCTGGCCGTACCGGGAGTACTCCGAGGTGTTCTTCGGCAGCGAGTACAAGATGCTCCGCGGTGGCGCGTTCGGCGTCGCCCCGGTCGCCTGCCGCGGCACGTTCCGCAACTGGGACTACCCGATCCGGCGGCAGATCTTCGCCGGCTTCCGCACCGCCCGCGACGCCGGGCCCTCCGCCCACCTCCCCATTCCCCGTTCACCGGGCACCGGGGCGCTGCGCTAGCCGATGTGCCGTCACCTGGCCTACCTCGGCCCGCCCGCGACGCTGCGGGCACTGCTCCTGGATCCGCCGCACGGGCTCGGCACCCAGGCGTGGGCCCCGCGCCAGCAGTGCCACGGGACGATGAACGCCGACGGCTTCGGGGTCGGCTGGTACGCCGACGGGGATCCGCTCCCCGCGCGGTACCGGCGGGCGGGCCCGATCTGGGCCGACCCCAGCTTCGCCGACCTGGCCAGGGTCACCCGTACCCGGGCGGTGCTGGCCGCGGTCCGCTCGGCCACCGCGGGGACCGAGGCCGGCGCGGCCGCCGCGGCGCCGTACTCCTGCGGCCGCTGGCTGTTCAGCCACAACGGCGTGCTCGCCGGATGGCCGCGGGCGGCCGGGTCTCTCGCCGCTACGCTGCCCGCGGCCGATCTGCTCGCGCTGGAGGCCCGATGTGACTCGGCGCTGGCCTGGGCCCTGGTCGCGGGCCGGCTCCGGGCGGGCTGCGGCGCGGCGGACGCCCTCGCCCAGGCCATCGCCACCCTGGCCGAGCACCAGATCGGCGGCCGGTTCAACTTCCTGCTCAGCGACGGGGAGGTGATCGCCGCCACCGCGGCGGGCGACACCCTCTGCTACCGGCTGGCCGGCGGCGCGGTACTGGTCGCCTCGGAGCCGGGTGACGACGACCCGGGCTGGACGCCGGTCCCTGACCAGTGCGTGCTCACCGCGACCGCCGAAGGCGTCGATGTCCGCCCCTTGCCCGTGCCCGGCCTGACCGCCGCGGCATCCGCGGAAGAAAGGACGACCACCCGATGACCTCATTGCGGGTCGAACGCTGCCTGCCCGACGGTTTCCTGGCCGAGGCGCTACGGGCGGACGCCCGGGCTGGCCTGTCCGCGACCCCCAAGGTGCTCCCGCCGAAGTGGTTCTACGACGAGCGGGGCAGCGAGCTGTTCGAAAAGATCACCCACCTCGACGAGTACTACCCGACCCGGGCCGAGCGGTCCATCCTGCGCGCGGCCGCCGGGCAGATCGCCACCGCCACCCGCGCCCGCACCCTGGTGGAACTCGGGGCCGGCGCCGCGGACAAGACCAGGCTGCTGCTCGACGCGCTGGCCGGAGCGGGCACGCTGGGCAGCTTCGTCCCGGTGGACGTGAGCGAGGCGGCGCTGATCGAGGCCGCGCGCCGGGTGGACGGCGACTACCCGGGCCTCGCGGTCACCGCCGTCGTCTCCGACTTCGAGGAGCACCTCGGCCTCCCCTCCGGCAGCGGGACCCGGCTGGTGGCGTTCCTCGGCGGGACCATCGGCAACCTGCTGCCCGGCCAGCGGGCCGCGTTCCTCGCCTCGGTGCGGTCCCGGCTCCGCCCCGGGGATGCGTTCCTGCTCGGCACGGACCTGGTCAAGGATCCCGCGGTGCTGGTCGCCGCCTACGACGACGCGGCGGGGGTGACCGCGGCGTTCAACAAGAACATCCTCTCGGTGCTGAACGCGGCGCTGGGCGCGGACTTCGACCCGGACGGGTTCGAGCACGTCGCGGTGTGGGACGCCCGCGAGGAGTGGATCGAGATGCGGCTGCGCTCACTGGAGCGGCAGGTGGTGACGCTGCCCGCCATCGACCTGGCGGTGACGTTCGGCGAGGGCGAGGAAATGCGGACCGAGGTGTCGGCGAAGTTCCGCCGGGAAAGGGTCACCGCGGAACTGGCGGCGGCCGGCTTCACGATGGCCGGCTGGTGGACCGACGAGCAGGGCCGGTTCGGGCTGTCGCTATCGGTGCCTGGATGATCCGGCGCTCAGCGGCGGACGTGCCGCGCTCCATCCGCTGCACCTGCGGGTCCGCCAGCCGGAGCGAGGCGATCAGCTCGGCGGCCACCCGCTCGGCGGCGATCGCGCCGCAGCTGAACAGGTCCACCGCGATCAGGTTCTCCTCCGGCCAGGTGTGGATGGCCAGGTGTGACTCGGCCAGGATGAGCACCAGCGTGACCGCCCCGTTCGGGAAGACGACATGGCTGGAGTCGAGCACGGTGCCGTCCCCGGCCTGCACCGCGGCGACCGCGGCCGCGGTCAGTTCGGTGATGTCGGATACCGGCGAGCCCGGGGTCAGCGCGGCGTCCACCGTCCAGAGCTGCTTGGGCACGGCGGCGGCCGCGGGCGAGTGCGGCGGGGCCGGCCTGCGTGCAAGCTTTCCTGGCATGATGGGGGAGGATACCCGATGGCCCGCCGCAGCCCGCGGTCACCCGAGCCGGGCGGCCCCACACAGAACCGCACCCACAAGAACGCTACGCATGGACGTTGACGCTGTCACCGCGGAGGTCGCTGCCGCGGTCGGGCTGGCGGAGGGGCCGGCCGGTGTTGCCGACGTCCTCCGGGTGATCGCCCGCCACGAGCCGGTCGCGGTGCGCGAGATCAGCCGGCGGGCCGAGCTGCCCGTCCCCATCGTCGCCGCGATCTGCAATGAGCTGCGCAAGCGCGGATGTGGTGGACCGGGACCGCCCGGTGCGGCTGACCCCGGCGGGACGGGCCAGCCTGACCGGGCAGGCGGAACCCGCGGCGGGGCAGGCCGGGATCACCGGCCGCTGCCCGCACTGCGGCGGCCTGGGCGTGGTGGTCCCCGATGCGGTCGCGGGGCTGGCCGGGCCGCTGGACCGCGCGGCGCTGGCGGAGCCGCGGGCGAAGGTGGACCTGGACCAGACGCACTGCACCACCGGCACCAAGCTGCGCCGGGTGCTGGCGATGCACGAGGCGGGCGCGCTGGCCGGGCAGCGGGTCCTGCTGCTCGGTGACGACGACCTGGTCAGCGTGGCCCTGGCGGTCTTCGCCGGGCACGCCGGGGCGGCTGCCCGGCCGCGCGGCGTCACCGTGCTGGACTGCGACCCCGACCTGGTGGGCTACCTGCGCGGGGAACTGGGCGCCGTGGACTTCCCCGCCGAGGTCATCGAGCACGACCTGCGTGATCCGCTGCCGGCCGCGCTGACCGGTGTGTTCGACGTGGCCTGCACCGATCCGCCGTACACGGTGGCCGGGGCGGAACTGTTCCTGTCCCGCGCGGTCGCCGCCCTGGCCCCGGGCGCCGGCGGGCACGTGTTCTTCTCCTTCGGCCCGCGCCGGCCGGCCGAGACCACCGCGACCCAGCGCCTGATCGCGGACATGGGGCTGGCCATCCGGGCGCTGACGCCCGGGTTCAACTCCTACACCGGGGCGGGCATCCTGGCCGGCACCAGCCACCTCTACCACCTGCGCACCACCCAGGACAGCCGTCCGGTGCTCACCGGGCGGTATGACGGCCCGCTGTACTCGGCGCAGACCCGGGCGGCCGCCACCCGGCCCTACCGGTGCGCGGCCTGCGGCGCGGTGCACGAGGTGGGGCCCGGTGCCCGCTGGACACGGATCGCCGAGCTGAAGGCCGCCGGGTGCCCCGCCTGCGGCGGCACGGTGCTTCGCCCGCAGCCGCTGCGCGCCGGGCAGGAGGCGGGACGGCCGTGAAGGGGGATGGGGAGGTGGGCGGGGGCACCGGCGAATTCCTGATCCGCCCGGCCAGCGACGGTGACCTGGACGTCATCGCCGGGTTCGAGATAGACATCGCCCGGGCATCGTTCGGCGACGAGGCGATCGAAGACGCGGCGCTGCACCGCAAGCGGGTGGCCGCCGCGCTCGGCAAGCCGGGTGAGGTCACGCTGGTCGCGGTGGCCGTGACGGGGGATGGGGAGGCCGTGACGGGGGACGGGAGGCGGGCGGGCGAGCCGGTCGGCTGGGCCTGGCTGTCCGGGCGCACCAACTCGCTGACCGGCGCCCGGTACGGCAACTTCCGGTCGCTGGCCACCGCCGACATCCCGGGCCGTGGCGCCGTGGCGGAACTGCTGATGGCCGCGGTCGTGCGCGCGGCGGGCGAGGCCGGGTACACCCACCTGACCGGCAAGACGCACGCCAGGAACCTGGGCATGCGGGCGCTGTACCGGAAGTTCGGCTTCGAGGCGACGCACCTGACCATGGAGTGGCGGCCGGGAACCGGCACGGCAGCCGAGCCCGGCGCGGAGCCGGGCCGGTGACCCCCGCCACCAGCGCCGCGGCTGGTCAAGTGCGTGGTCTGGGACATCGACAACACCCTGCTCGCAGGCGTCTACCTGGAGTCGGGGGCGGTCCCGCCCGCCGCGAACCCGGCCATGGCCGGCGTGCTGGCCGACTTCAGCTCCCGGGGCATCCTCAACGCGATCGCCAGCAAGAACCCGCCGCAGGCCGCCGCGCACGCCGCCGCGGCAACCGGCGCCCGGTTCGCGGCCGTGGAATGCGGCTGGGGCGCGAAATCCGAGGCGCTGGCCCGCATCGCCGCGGAACTGGCGATCGGCACCGACGCGCTCGCGTTCGTGGACGACGACCCGTACGAGCGGGCCGAGGTCGCCGCCGCGCTGCCCGAGGTGCTTGTGCTCGCGCCGGACGAGATCGGCGGCGCGGCCGGGCTGGCCGGAGTTCGGCGCCGCCGCGGTGACCGACGAGGCCCGCAGGCGGGCGGAGATGTACGCGGCCCGGCGCCGCCGCCAGGCCGCGGAGCAGGCCTTCGGCGGAAGCCGGGAGGAGTTCCTGGCCACGGCGGGCACCCAGGTCACGATCGCCGCCGCGGCGGTGGCGGACGCACCGCGGCTGCATGAGCTGGCCGCCCGCACCCGGCAGTTCAACTCGGCCGGGCAGGCCGTGGCCGAGCCGGAGTTCGCGGCGCTGATCACCGCGCCGGACACCGACGTCGCCACCGTCAGGCTCCGCGACGCCTTCGGCGACGACGGCATCGTGGGAGCCTGCGTGACCAGCCACGACCGCGACGGCACCTGGACGGTGCGGCTGCTCATGATGTCCTGCCGCGCGATGGGGCGGGGCGTCATCGGCGCCCTGCTGGCCTGGGTCACCCGGGCGGCGGCACGGGCAGGCGCACGCGAGGTGGCGGTCCGGTGCGTGCTGACCGAGCGGAACGTGCCGCTGCGGCTGGCGCTGACCGGAGCCGGGTTCCGCGCCGGGCCGGCGGCCGTGCCCGGACGGCAGGCGAGCCGGGACGGTGTTCCGCAGGGGCACCGGTGCCCCGCTGCCCGCGCTGCCTGCCTGGGTGCGGGCCCCGGGCGAGCCGGAGCCGGCCCCGGGCGCCGCCCGGCCGGGCGCGCGGAGCCGGATCCGGACGGGCCGGACGGTGCGATCGCCGCCGAGCTACGGCAGATCCTGGCCCGCATCACCGGCCGCGCCGAACTGGCCGGCCTGCCCGCCGGGGCACCGCTGTTCGGTGACGCGGTGGCCCTCGACTCGCTCACCGGCACGCTGCTGCTCCGTGAGGTCCAGCGCCGCTTCGGGGTGGACGTGGCCGGCACCGACCTGAATCTGGACGCGCTGGCCACCCTGGGCACGCTGGCCGCGTTCATCGCCGGGCAGGGGGGCACATGACCAGGGCAGCGGGCGGTCCCACCGCGGCCGGCGCGTCCCGGGCGGCGGAACCTGCCGAACGGACGGCCGAGGTGTCCTGGTTCGACACCACCGCGGTCACCCTGGGCGCGGCGGACCTGGCCGAGCTGGACGCACGGGAGAGCGCACGGGCGGCCGCGTTCGTGTTCCCGGCCGACCGGCACCGCTACCAGGTCGCGCACGTGATGCTGCGCCGGGTGCTGGCCGGCCATCTGGGCACCGAGCCCGCCCGCCTCACGTTCGGCCGGCAGCGCTGCCCTGCCTGCGGCGGGCCGTCCGGCAAGCCGGTGCTGGCCTGGGGGGGCACAGCGCTATCCGGGGGACACCCCCGGGCCCCCGATGGCCCTGGAACCCCCCGGGGCGCCGATGGCGCCTGGCCGGCAAGCCGGCAGGCCCCATCGCGCACGCTGGCCGGCGACGACGGGCGCGGCCTGTCCTTTTCCCTCGCCCACTCCGGCGACGCCGTGGCCATCGCGGTGGCCCGCGGGCCGGTCGGCATCGATGTCGAGCGGGAGGCCACCGGATGCGTGTGCGCCCTGGCGTCGGCCATGCACGCCGACGACGCGGCGCGCGTGGCGGTGCTGCCCGAGCCGGACCGGCATCTCGCGGTGATCCGCTGGTGGGTCCGGGCCGAGGCGGTGCTCAAGTGCGCCGGCACCGGCATCGCGCATGGCATGGACGCCTTCCCGGTGCTGGGTGCCCCGGTGCGCAGCCAGGTCCCGCCCGGGCCGCGGCTGCCGCTGGAGCCCGATGTCCCCGGCTGGGCCGCGGCGGCCGGGTGCTCGTTCGCGGCCCTGTCCGCGCCCAAGGGCTACCAGGCGGCGCTCGCCCTTCCCGGGGCTGCGGCTGATCCGCTACCAATGGGGGCCCGGCCGCCGGTGACCGGCCCGTCCCGGCCCCGCCCGGCGCCCGGGTAGTCTCGCACCAGACGGAGGTGGTGAGCCATGGCCCTTGGGCTTGGGCGGGGTGGTGGGGCCGGAACCAACACCGTCTATGCGGTGGATGCGTGCCGCACGCCGGTGGGGAAGATCAAGGGAGCGCTCGCCGCCGTCCGCCCCGATCACCTGTCCGCCGACGTGATCGCCGCGCTGCTCGCCCGTAACCCGTGGCTGGACCCGGCGCGGATCGACGACGTGTACTGGGGCGCCGCGAACCAGGCCGGCGAGGACAACAGGAACGCCGCCCGGATGGCGGCACTGCTGGCCGGCCTCCCGGTGGAGATCCCCGGCGCCACGGTGAACCGGCTGTGCGGCTCGGGGATGGAGGCGATCGCCTGCGCCGCGCGGGCCATCGCCGCGGGCGAGGCCGATGTGTGCCTGGCCGGCGGGGCGGAGTCGATGACCCGCGCCCCGTTCGTGCTGCCGCGGGCGGAGGGCCCGTTCCCGCGGGAGGCAGGCGTCGCCGACACCCGGCTCGGCTGGCGGCTGGTCAGCCCCCGGATGGCGGAGATGTACCCGCCGGTCAGCCTGGGGGAGACCGCGGAGAACGTGGCCGAGCGCTACCACGTGACCAGGGAGCGCCAGGACGAGTTCGCGCTGCGCAGCCATCAGCGGGCGGCCGCGGCGCAGGACCGGCGGCCGGTTCGCCGCCGAGATCGCCCCGGTGACCACCCCGGCCGGGGAGGTCACCGCCGACGAGGGCATCCGGGACGACCTCACCATGGACGAGCTGGCCTCCAAGCGGCCCGCCTTCCGCCGCGACGGCACGGTCACCGGGGGGAACTCCTCCCCGCTCAACGACGGGGCGGCGGTGCTGCTGCTGGTGTCGGAGCGCATGCTGGCCGGCGGTGCCCCGGCCCCGATGGCCAGGTACGCGGGCACCGCGGCGGCCGGCGTGCACCCGGACTACATGGGCATCGGCCCGGTGCCCGCGATGGGCAAGGTGCTGGCCCGGGCCGGCTGGCAGCCGGACGCACTGGACCTGGTCGAGGTCAACGAGGCGTTCGCGGCCCAGTCGGTGGCCGTGGCCGACGAGCTGAAGCTTGACCCGCAGCGGCTGAACGTCAACGGCGGCGCGATCGCCATCGGCCACCCGCTCGGCTGCTCCGGCGCCCGCATCACCACCACGCTGCTGCACGAGCTGCGCCGGCGCGGCGCCAGCCGGGCGCGCGGCCACCATGTGCATCGGTGTCGGCCAGGGCGTCGCCACCCTGTGGGAAGACAGCTGAGGCAGCCCGTGGAGCCAGCCGGGCACGGCCCAGCCGCGGCGGCGTGGCACAGCCCGTCCCGGGCGACCGCATCCTCACCGTGCCGAACGCGATCAGCATGGCGCGGCTGGCCGGGGTCCCGGTGTTCCTCTGGCTGGTCCTCGGCCCGAAGGCGGACTGGTGGGCGGTCGGCCTGCTGATCGCGGCGGGCCTTTCCGACTGGCTGGACGGCAAGCTCGCCCGGGCCTGGAACCAGCAGAGCCGCCTCGGCCAGGTGCTCGACCCGGCCGCGGACCGGCTGTACATCGCCGCGACCCTGGCCGGGCTGGCGGTGCGCGGCATCATCCCGTGGTGGCTCGTCGCCGTCCTGGTGTCCAGGGAGCTGGTGCTCGGCGTGGCCCTGCTCGCGCTGCGACGGCACTCCTACGGCCCGCTCCAGGTCAGCTTCGTGGGGAAGGCGGCCACGCTATGCCTGCTCTACGCGTTCCCGCTGCTGTTCCTCGGCTCCCACGCCGGTGACGCCGCGCTGGCCGCCCGGGTCACCGGTTGGGCGTTCGCGATCTGGGGAACGTGCCCTCTACTGGTGGGCGGCCGCCCTCTACCTGGTCCAGGCGCGGCAGGTCATCGCCGGCGCCGGCCACGGCGAGGCGGCCAGCCAGCAGGCGCCGCTGGCCCAGTAGCGGCGGCCCGGCGATGATGGGGCATAGCTGGGGGCATCGAAGGGAGACTTCCGCGTCGTGAAGGCACTGGTGATGGCGGGTGGCGAGGGGACGAGGCTGCGGCCGATGACCGCCAATCAGCCCAAGCCGCTGCTTCCGGTGGCCAACAAACCGATCATGGAACACGTGCTGCGCCTGCTCAAGCGGCACGGCTTCGCCGAGACGGTGGTTACCGTCCAGTTCTTCGCGCCGCTGGTCCGTAACTACTTCGGTGATGGCGAAGACGTCGGGATGAGCCTGCAGTACGCCACCGAGGAGATACCCCTCGGGACGGCGGGGAGCGTGAAGAACGCCGAGGATGCCCTGCGGTCCGGGCCGTTCCTGGTGATCTCCGGGGACGCGCTGACCGACATCGACCTGTCGGCCCTGGTGGCCTACCACAAGAAGCAGGGCGCCCTGGTGACGGTGGCCCTGGCCCGGGTCCCGAACCCGCTGGAGTTCGGCATCATCATCGCGGGCGACGATGGCCGCATCCAGCGCTTCCTGGAGAAGCCCAGCTGGGGCCAGGTGTTCTCGGACACCGTCAACACCGGCATCTACGTGATGGAGCCCGAGGTGCTCGCCGAGGTGCCCGCCGGGGAGCCGGTGGACTGGTCCAGTGACGTGTTCCCCCGGCTGGTCAAGGCGGGCGCGCCACTGCACGGCTGGGTCGCCGACGGGTACTGGCAGGACGTCGGGACGCACGAGAGCTACCTGAAGGCCCAGGCGGATGTGCTGTCCGGCCAGGTGGAGGCGGAGATCGACGGCTTCGAGATCTCGCCGGGGGTCTGGGTGGCCGAGGGCGCCGAGGTGGACCCGGAGGCGGTGCTCACCGGCCCGCTGTGCGTCGGGGACTACGCCAAGGTCGAGGCGGGCGCGGAACTGCGCGAGTTCACCGTCGTGGGCAGCAACGTCGTGGTGAAGGAGGGCGCGTTCCTGCACCGGGCGGTGGTGCACAACAACGTGTACATCGGCCAGGGCGCCACCCTGCGCGGCTGTGTGATCTGCAAGAAGACCGACGTCATGGCGTCCGCCCGGATCGAGGAGGGCGCCATCGTCGGCGACGAGTGCCTGATCGAGCCGGAGGCCTACCTGTCCGCCGGGGTGAAGGTGTACCCGTTCAAGACCATCGAGGCCGGTGCGGTGGTCAACACCAGCGTCATCTGGGAATCCTCGGCGCAGCGGACCCTGTTCGGCCCCCGCGGGGTGTCCGGCCTGGTCAACGTGGAGATCACCCCGGAGCTGTGCGTGCGCCTGGCCAGCGCCTACGCCAGCACGCTGCGCAAGGGCGCGACCGTCACCACCTCGCGCGACGTGTCCCGGGCGGCCCGCGCGCTGAAGCGGGCCATTCACGGCGCGCTCAATGCCAGCGCGATCAACGTGGTGGACCTGGAGGCCCAGCCGCTGCCCGTGGCCCGGTTCCACACGGCGCGCAGTGACGCCAGCGGCGGCATCGCGCTGCGCACCACCCCCGGCGACCCGCAGTCGATCGACATCATCTTCTTCGACGAGCGGGGCGCCGACCTGTCCCAGGCGGCCTGCCGCAAGCTTGAGCGGGTGTTCTCCCGGCAGGAGTACCGGCGGGCCTTCCCCGGCGAGATCGCCGGGCTGGTCTACCCGCCGCGGGTGGTCGAGTCCTACGCGGCGGAACTGCTGCGCTGCGTGGACATGTCCGGCGTGCGGGACGCCGGGCTCAAGGTGGTGCGTCGACTGCGCCGACGGGACGGCGGCCCTGGTGCTGCCCGCACTGCTGGGACCGATCGGTGTGGAGGTTCTCACGCTGAACAACCGGCTCAACGAGGAGTCCCCGACCCAGACCCTGGCCGAGCTGCGGGCGGGCATGCAGCGGCTGGCCGAGCAGGTCGCGTCCTCGCGGGCCGCCTTCGGCGTCCGGTTCGACCAGGTCGGGGAGCGCATCCAGATCGTGGACGACAAGGGGGCGATGATCAGCGAGGACCGGGCGCTGCTGGTCGTGCTCGACCTCATCGCCGCCGAGCGGCGCACCGGCCGGGTCGCGCTGCCGGTCACCACCACCCGGGTAGCCGAGCAGGTGTGCAAGTTCCACGGCGTCCAGGTGAGCTGGACGCCTACCTCGCTGCGCGGGATCACCGAGGCCACCGCCGCCGATGACGTGATCTTCGGCGCCGACGGGCACGGCGGGTTCGTGGTACCGGAGTTCAGCCGCACCCTCGACGGCATCGCCGCGTTCGTCCGGCTGCTCGGCCTGGTCGCCCGCACCCGGCTGTCGCTCAGCCAGATCGACGCCCGCATCCCCACGGCACACCTGCTCAAGCGCTCCATGCCCACCCCCTGGGTGGCGAAGGGCAGCGTCATGCGCACGGTGCTGGAGGCGGCCGGCGACCGCACGGTGGATACCACCGACGGGATCCGGATCATCGAGCCCGACGGCGGCTGGGTGCTGGTGCTGCCCGACCCCGCCGAGGCGGTCACCCACCTGTGGGCCGAGGGCGCCGATGCCGACGCCGCGCAGGATCTGCTCGACCGGTGGGCGGCCATCGCCGAGCAAGCAGGTGCCTAGCACGGGAACACGGCGGTCCCCGCGCAGAGTTTGAGTGACGAGGACGGGTCTGCGCCGTCATGAGACAATCGCACCTTGCCCGATTACCCGCCGGGGAGACCCAGGGGGCGCCGGGAGTTCGACGTCGGAGGTTGCCCATGTGGCTAAGACGGGGCCGGCGGCAGCGCCGCACCCGCCGGGGCAGAAACGCGTGGCGCATGGACCAAGCACCGGTGTCGCAGGTAGCGTGGGCGCACGTACCGGAGTTGACGCCACGAGCCGCGCTGGCGGATGTGGTACCCGCGTCGAGCCCTTGGCCCGCGGAGGAGAGGCTGGACCAAGTGATGCCGAGCGTCTACTGCGCCCGCTGCGGGCGGGCGAGCCCGGAAGGGGCCCGCTTCTGCTCGCACTGCGGCGCGCCGCTCGTGCGCGGCGGGGGAGAGCGGCCGGGGGAGAGCACCTCGACGATCTCGCTGGCCGGCACCGACCTGGCCGAGGCTGACTACGAGGAGCCGCTGGCCGAGTCGGCCGCGACCGAAGCCCTGCCGGCCGGCACCGCGCTGCTCCTGGTGAAGCGCGGCCCGAACGCGGGCAGCCGGTTCCTGCTGGACAGCGAGCTCACTACGGTGGGCCGCCACCCGGGCAGCGACATATTCCTCGACGACGTCACGGTGTCCCGGCGGCATGCCGAGTTCTACCGGCACGGGGCCGGGTTCGTCGTGCGCGACGTGGGCAGCCTGAACGGCACCTACGTGAACCGCGAGCGGATCGAGGAGACCGCCCTGAACGACGGGGACGAGGTCCAGGTGGGCAAGTTCCGGCTGACCTTCCTCGGGGCCCGGCGCTCGCAGGCAGACCGTGGCGGGGGCGCACAGGTCGGGGCATGAGTGCTGAGCCAGCCCGGGCATACTTTGGCATCGGCGAGGTGCTAGCCCAGCTCCGCGCCGAGTTCCCGGACGTCAGCGTCTCCAAGATCCGTTTCCTGGAGGCCGAAGGGCTGATCCAGCCTGCGCGCTCGCCGTCGGGGTACCGCAAGTTCGGCCCGGCGGACGTGGACCGGCTCAGGTACATCCTGACCGCCCAGCGCGACAGGTACCTGCCGTTGCGGGTGATCAAGGATCAGCTCGACGCCGACCAGCCCGCTGGCAGCCCGCTGACCAGGCACGAACTGCTCGACGCGGCGGGCATCGACGAACGCTCCCTGGCCGAGCTTGAGGAGTTCGGCCTGGTGCGCCGGTCCGGCAGGCACTACGCGCCGGAGGCGGTCGAGGCGGTCCGCGCGATCATGGCGCTCGGCCGGTACGGCGTCCAGGCCAGGCACCTGCGGGTGCTGCGCGCATCCGTGGAACGGGAGACCGCGCTGATCGAGCAGGTCGTGGCGCCCATCCTGCGGCAGCGCAGTCCCGGCGCCAGGGACCGGGCCGCCTCCTCCGCACGTGACATCGCCGCGCTCGTGCTGACCGTGCACGCGGCGCTCATCGAAATGACGCTGGCTGACGCCGGTTTCGCCGGGCGGGAACCGGGAGGTGGCGGCCGCTGACCACAGGGCGCGGGCGTGCCCGCTGCCCGGGCGGGTGTACTTTGACAGGGGAGTCCCTTCAGCAAGTTCAGGACGTGACAGTGCCTGACGAGAGGCGAGGACGGAGCCGCCGTGAGGAAGATGGAGGTCGTCGGCGTCCGGGTCGAGATGCCCACGAACCAGCCCATCGTCCTGCTCAAGGAGACCGAGGGGGACAGGTACCTGCCGATCTGGATCGGGCCAGTGGAGGCTACCGCCATCGCGTTCGCCCAGCAGGGCATGGTCCCCGCCCGGCCGCTCACCCATGACCTCTTCCGCGATGTGCTGGAGGCGCTGGGGGTACAGCTCACCACGGTGAACATCACCGCGCTGCGGGACGGGATCTTCTTCGCGGACCTCATCTTCTCCAACGGCAAAGAAGTCAGCGCCCGGCCCTCGGACTCGATCGCGCTCGCACTGCGGACCGGCGCCTCGATCTTCGCCGCCGAGGAAATCCTGGACGAGGCCGGGGTCGCGATCCCGGACGAGCAGGAAGACGAGGTCGAGAAGTTCCGCGAGTTCCTGGACACCATCAGTCCAGAGGACTTCGGCCGGGCCACCTGATTCGGGGCCTCGGGGGTAATACCGGGGGGCGCGACGCGCCGTCTAGGGTCGTTGACGAGCACACTCTGTACGCCTAGCGTGCAAATCGGGTACCCAGGGTGGACAGTTCCCGGGTCGGAGGCAGGTGTGGCGGTAACCAGCAGTAACGACGGCGAATCGCACGCACGCGGCGCCGCCATGCAGCACGCCGGGGAGCAGGGCCTGCTGTTCGGTGACGAAGCCCTCACCGTGCATTCCGACGACGTCGGCTACCGCGGCCCCACGGCCTGTGCCGCCGCCGGGATCACCTACCGCCAGCTCGACTACTGGGCCAGGACCGAACTGGTGGAGCCGAGCGTCCGCGCGGCACATGGGTCCGGGTCGCAGCGCCTCTACAGCTTCCGCGACATCTGCGTGCTCAAGGTGGTCAAGCGGCTGCTCGACACCGGCATCTCGCTGCAGCAGATCCGTGCCGCCGTGACCCATCTGCGGGACCGCGGCACCGAGGATCTCGCCAGGCTCACCCTGATGAGCGACGGGGTCACGGTGTACGAGTGCACCTCCACCGACGAGGTGGTGGACCTGCTGGCCGGCGGCCAGGGCGTCTTCGGCATCGCGCTCGGGCGGATCTGGAAGGAAGTCGACGGCACACTGGCCGAGCTTCCCGCCGAGCGGGCCGAAAAGGGCGTCAGCGCCGATGGCTCGGCGAGCGGCGGCATAGCGCCAGCGATGAGCTGTCCCTGCGCCGCGCCATGAGGACCAGCGGCTAGAACCCCCGGGTAAGGGCCGGCGCCGTGCTGCGGCTAGGCTCTCGGCGCATGGCCTCCTCCTCACCTCGGATGAACTTCACCGCGTTCCGGAGCCTGTCGCGGGCCCTGCTGCGCGGATTCGTCAGGGACCGGACGGCCCTTGCCTTCTCGATCCTGCTGCCCGTGCTCTTCCTGGCGCTGCTCGGCTCGCTCTACCGGGGCAGCGGCACGCCCAAGCTGAGCGTCGTCGAGATCGGGAACGTCAGCCTGCTCAGCCAGACCGCGAGCCAGCCGGGCCTGTCCGGGGTGTTCACCGTCACCCACTCCGACGACAAGAAGGCGGCGGTCCGCGAGGTGCGCCGCGGCGACGCCGACGTGGCGGTCCAGCAGGTGGGCAAGCAGCTGATCGTGCACTACTCGATCGCCGACCCGACCATGGCGGGCATCGTGCAGAGCATCTTCTCCTCGATCGTCCAGCAGGCGGACCAGGCACAGGCCCGCCGGGCCGGCAGCTTCCAGCTGCTCACCAAGCAGGTCGAGAGCACGACGCTCAAGCCCATCCAGTTTCTCGCCCCGGGCCTGCTGGGCTGGGCCATCGCCTCGGGGGCCACCTTCGGCGCGGCCATCACACTGGTGAACTGGCGGCACAGCAAGCTGCTGCGGCGGCTCCGGCTGGCCCCGGTGAGCACCGGCTCCGTGGTACTGGCCCGGGTCGGGGTGAGCCTGGTCGTGGCGCTGATCCAGATGGCCGTGTTCCTGCTGATCGCCACCACGCCCTACTTCGGCCTGAAGCTCACCTCGGCCTGGTGGATGGCCATCCCCGTGCTGCTCTGCGGGACCCTCGCCTTCATGTCCATCGGCCTGCTGGTCGGCTCGTTCGCCAAGACCCAGCAGGCGGCCACCGCCATCGCGAACCTGGTCATCCTGCCGATGGCGTTTCTCGGCGGGGCGTTCATCCCGCTCGACTTCGCGCCGAACTGGCTGCGGGACGCCTCCTACGTCGATGCCGCTGCGCTACCTGGTCACCGGGATGCAGGACGTCATGGCCCGCGGCGAGGGCCCCGGCCGCCGCACTGCCCGCGATCGGCATCCTGCTCGGCCTGACCGTGGTCCTGACGCTCATCGCGGTCCGGGTGTTCCGCTGGGACGAGATCTGAGCTTGTGCTGGCCCAGGGTAAGATCGCACGATGCTGGCGACACCGTCCGGGAGAGACCACGGGCCAGGCCCGGGGCGCCGAAGGGGCAACCTCCCCGGAACCTCTCAGGCATCAGGGACCGGACGGGACAGGCGTCTCTGAAGTCCGCGGCGAGCGTGGCGACAGAGGGGGAGACCGCTACAGGTGGCTCCCACCCCGGAGGCTCGCAATGGACTTCGCGTCACGGCATATCGGGCCCGCTCCCGCCGAGCAGGAGCACATGCTCGGCACGCTCGGCTACGCCTCGCTCGACGAGCTGACCACCGCCGCCCTGCCCCCGGGGCTGGCCGGCGACAGCACGCTGGCCGGCCTGCCGCCCGCGGTGACGGAGGCCGAGGCGCTGCACCGGCTCCGTGCCCTGGCGGACCAGAACCAGGTGCTGACCTCCATGATCGGCCTCGGCTACTACGGCACCGTGACCCCGGCCGTCATCCGCCGCAACGTGCTGGAGAACCCCGGCTGGTACACCTCCTACACGCCGTACCAGCCGGAGATCTCCCAGGGGCGGCTGGAGGCGCTGCTGAACTTCCAGACCATGGTCGAGGACCTGACCGGCCTGGCGGTGGCCGGCGCCTCGCTGCTCGACGAGGCCACCGCGGCCGCCGAGGCGATGACGCTGGCCCGCCGGGCCGCGCGCACCGGCAGCATCTTCCTGGCCGACGCCCGGTGCCTGCCGCAGACTCTCGCGGTGCTGGCCACCCGGGCCGCGCCGCTGGGCATCGACCTGGTGGTCGCCGAGGTGACCGAGCAGGAGGTGGCGGCCCAGCCCGCCGGGGAACTGTTCGGCGTGCTGCTGCCCTACCCGGACGCCACCGGGGAGATCCGCGACCTGCGCCCGGTGATCGCCGCTGCCAGGGAGCGGGGCGCGGTCACCGCGGTCACGGCCGACCTGCTGGCCCTCACCCTGCTCATGCCACCGGGCGAACTGGGCGCCGACATCGCGGTGGGCAGCACCCAGCGGTTCGGCGTCCCGATGGGCTACGGCGGCCCGCACGCCGCGTACATCGCGGTCCGCGACGGCCTGGCGCGCCAGTTGCCCGGGCGGCTGGTCGGGGTGTCGCTGGACGCCGCCGGGCAGCCCGCCTACCGGCTCGCGCTGCAGGCCAGGGAGCAGCACATCCGCCGGGAGAAGGCGACAAGCAACATCTGCACCGCGCAGGTACTGCTCGCGGTCATCGCCGGGATGTACGGGGTCTACCACGGGCCGGACGGGCTGGCGGCCATCGCCGGCGGCGTGCACCGCAGGGCCGCCGTGCTCGCCGCCTCGCTCCGCGCCGCGGGCTGCGCCGTCGCGCATGACGCGTTCTTCGACACGGTCGCGGTGCGCGGCATCCCCGGCGGCGCCGCGGCGGGCGTGGCCCGGGCCCGCGACCTGGGCTACAACCTCTACCTGGCCGGACCGGACACCGTGCAGGCCGCCTGCGACGAGACGACCACCGAGCGAGCACCTGCCGCGACGTGGTGGCCGCGCTGGCCGGACGGATGCCCGCCGGTGTGAGCCTGGCGGAGGCGGGCGACGTGCTCCCGGCCGCGCTGCGGCGCACCACCGGTTTCCTCGGCCACCCGGTGTTCCACGAGCACCGCAGCGAGACCTCGCTGCTGCGCTACCTGCGGCGGCTGGCCGACTTCGACCTGGCACTGGACCGGTCGATGATCCCGCTGGGGTCCTGCACGATGAAGCTGAACGCGGCGGCGGAGATGGAGCCCATCACCTGGCCGCAGTTCGCGGACCTGCACCCGTTCGCCCCGGCGGACCAGGCCCGCGGCTACGCCAGGCTGATCGCCGAACTCGGCTCCTGGCTGGCCGAGATCACCGGGTACGCGGCGGTGTCGCTGCAGCCGAACGCCGGCTCCCAGGGCGAGCTGGCCGGGCTGCTCGCCATCCGGGCCTACCACGGCGACCGCGGCGAGCAGGAACGGGACATCTGCCTGATCCCGGAGTCCGCGCACGGCACCAACGCGGCCAGCGCGGTACTGGCCGGGCTGCGCGTCGTGGTGGTCAAGTGCGGCAACGGACGGGGCCATCGACGTCGCGGACCTGCGCGGCAAGCTGGCCGCGCACCCCGGCAGGGTGGCGGCGATCATGCTCACCTACCCGTCCACCAACGGCGTGTTCGAGGAGACCGTGACCGAGGTCTGCGCCGCGGTGCACGACGCCGGCGGCCAGGTCTACGTGGACGGCGCCAACCTGAATGCCCTGATGGGCCTGGCCAGGCCGGGCCGGTTCGGCGCCGACGTCTCGCACCTGAACCTGCACAAGACGTTCTGCATCCCGCACGGCGGCGGCGGCCCGGGGGTGGGCCCGGTCGCGGTCGGCGCCCACCTTGTCCCGTTCCTGCCCGGCAGCCCTGTGCCAGTTCTCACCCCACCACCCCGCCCCATACCCGGCACCGCAGCGGGCACCGGCGTCGGGCCGGTCGCCGCGGCACCCTACGGGTCCGCCGGGATCCTCCCGATCTCCTGGGCCTACATCGCCATGATGGGCGGCGACGGGCTGCGCCGGGCCAGCCAGGTGGCGATCCTGGCGGCCAACTACATCGCCCGGCGGCTGGACGCGGCACTTCCCGGTGCTGTACACCGGCCGGGACGGCCTGGTGGCGCACGAGTGCATCATCGACCTGCGGCCGCTCACCAAGCAGACCGGGGTCACCGTGGACGACGTGGCCAAGCGGCTCATCGACTACGGGTTCCACGCGCCCACCATGTCGTTCCCGGTGGCCGGGACGCTCATGATCGAGCCGACCGAGAGCGAGGACCTGGCCGAGATCGACCGCTTCTGCGCGGCGATGATCGCGATCCGCCACGAGATCGCCCGGGTCGCCGCCGGCGACTACGACCGCGAGGACAACCCGCTGGCCAACGCGCCGCACACCGCGCCGATGCTGCTCGCCGCCGACTGGAAGCACCCGTACTCGCGGGACGAGGCCGCCTACCCGCTGGCCGGTGACCACCGGGGCAAGTACTGGCCCCCGGTGCGCCGCATCGACCAGGCCTACGGCGACCGCAACCTGATGTGCTCCTGCCCGCCCGTGGAAGCCTTCCAGGACTCAGCTTCCGGGTGACGCCTGAGGGCGCCGGGCGCGCATAGAGTTGCTGCCGTGGCTGATCCGCACGGCTACCGGCCGGCCCCGGGCTCGATCCCGGAGTCACCCGGCGTGTACCGGTTCCGCGACAAGCATGGCCGGGTCATCTACGTGGGCAAGGCCAAGAACCTGCGGTCCCGGCTGAACTCCTACTTCGCCGACTTCGCCAGCCTGCACCCGCGTACCCAGGCGATGCTGTCCACCGCGGCGGGCGTGGACTGGACCGTGGTCGGCACCGAGGTGGAGTCGCTGCAGCTGGAGTACTCCTGGATCAAGGAGTTCAGCCCCCGGTTCAACATCCGGTACCGGGACGACAAGAGCTACCCCTACCTGGCCGTCACGCTGGACGAGAAGTTCCCGCGGGTGATGGTGACCCGGGGGGCCAAACGGCGCGGCACCCGCTACTTCGGGCCGTACTCGCACGCGTGGGCGATCCGGGAGACCGTGGACACGCTGCTGCGGGTGTTCCCCGTCCGCACCTGCTCGGCGGGAGTGTTCAAGCGGGCCGGCCAGATCGGCAGGCCGTGCCTGCTCGGCTACATCGGCAAGTGCTCGGCGCCGTGCGTGGGCCGCGTCAGTGAGGCGGAGCACCGCAACCTCGCCGAGGAGTTCTGCGACTTCATGGCCGGGCAGACGGCCCGGTTCACCAAGCGGCTCGAAGCGCAGATGCGCGAGGCGGCGCGGGCCGAGGAGTACGAGCGGGCCGCGCGGCTGCGGGACGACATCCAGGCGCTGGCGCGGGCGCTGGAACGGCAGGCCGTGGTGCTCGGCGACGGCACCGACTGCGACGTGATCGCGCTGGCCGAGGACCAGCTCGAAGCGGCCGTGCAGGTGTTCTACGTCCGCGGCGGCCGGGTCCGCGGCCAGCGCGGCTGGGTGGTCGACAAGGTCGAGGACGTCACCGCCGGCGAACTGGTGGAACAGTTCCTCGGCCAGGTCTACGGCGAGGACGCCATCGCGGCGAACGCGGCGGGGAACGGGCGAGCGCGGCCAGGCCGGCCCGGACGCCGGTCAGCGCGCCGGCCGGGGGCAGCATCCCCCGCGAGGTGCTGGTCCCGGTCCTGCCGCCGGCCGCCGCCGCCGTCGAGGAGTGGCTGTGCCGCGGCCGCGGCAGCCGGGTGAGCCTGCGGGTGCCCCGGCGCGGGGACAAGAAGGCGCTGCTGGAGACCGTGGCGCGCAACGCGGCGGAATCGCTGGCCCAGCACAAGATGCGCCGGGCCAGCGACCTCACCACCCGCAGCCGTGCCCTGCACGAGATCCAGGAGGCGCTCGGGCTGGAGCAGGCGCCGCTGCGGATCGAGTGCTATGACGTGTCCAACCTGCAGGGCACCAACGTCGTCGCGTCCGCCGTGGTGTTCGAGGACGGGCTGGCCCGCAAGAGTGAGTACCGCCGGTTCAGCATCAAGGGCACCGGCGGCGAGGGCGATGTCGCCTCGATCCACGAGGTCATCACCCGGCGGTTCCGGCGGTACCTGGAAGAACGCGAGACCACCGGCGAACTGGACACGCTGGGCGACCCGGCCGGGCAGTTCGCGGCCCGCGACCCGGCCGGCGGCGACCCGGCAGCGGGGCGGCCCGGGCCGCTGGACGAGGACGGCCGGCCGCGCAAGTTCGCCTACCCGCCGAACCTGGTGGTCATCGACGGCGGCCCGGCCCAGGTCGCCGCCGCCGTCCGGGCGCTGGACGAACTGGGCATCGACGACATCGCCGTCTGCGGGCTGGCCAAGCGGCTGGAGGAGGTGTGGCTGCCCGGCGAGGACGCCCCGGTCATCCTGCCGCGCAGCAGCGAGGGCCTGTACCTGCTGCAACGGGTGCGGGACGAGGCACACCGGTTCGCCATCACCTACCACCGGGCAAAGCGGTCAAAGGCCATGGCGATGAGCGAGCTTGACGCGGTACCGGGACTCGGCCCGGCGCGGCGGGCTACGCTGCTACGGCACTTCGGCTCGGTGCGCAAGCTCGCCGGCGCGACCGAGGAAGAGATTGCGGAACTACCCGGGATTGGCCCTCGCCTGGCCAATGCGGTGCTGACGGCACTGTCGCCCGGGCGTGGGCAGAATAGCGAAACCAGCGACAGGGGGGCGTCGTGAGACACGCGCATTGGCCAGGGCGGGCCACGTGAGCAGGCAGGACGAGGCCGCGATGGCGAGCCCGCCGGCCGATGTTGTGATCATCACCGGGATGTCGGGCGCGGGGAAGAGCACGACCGCCAAGTCCCTGGAGGACCTGGACTGGTATGTCATCGAGAACCTTCCGCCGGGCCTGCTGCCAACGATGATCGACCTGGCGATGCGAGCCAACGGCACCCTGCCGAGGATCGCCGCGGTCATTGACCTGCGCAGTGGCCGGGCGTTCTCCACCGACCTGGAGTCGAGCATCCGTGAGCTCGGCTCCCGCGGCGTCCGGCCGCGCGTGGTGTTCCTCGAGGCGAGCGACGAGACGCTGGTGCGGCGTTTCGAGAACGTGCGCCGCCCGCATCCGCTCCAGGAGGACGGCCGGGTGGTGGACGGGATCGCCGCCGAACGGCAGCGGCTGAGCGGGCTCCGGGAGGAAGCGGACCTGGTACTCGACACCTCCGCGCTCAACGTCCACGAACTGCGGGCGAGGATGCGCGATTTCTTCGGCACGCCCGCGGCCAGCGCGCTGCGCGTGAGCGTGGTCTCCTTCGGCTACAAGTACGGCCTTCCGGTGGACGCCGACCTGGTCGCCGACTGCCGGTTCCTGCCCAACCCGCGCTGGGTCGAGTCGCTCGCCCCGCTCACCGGGCAGGACGAGCGGGTCCGCGACTACGTGCTCAAGCAGCCCGGCGCCGAGGAGTTCCTGAAGGCCTACACCGAGACGCTGCGGATCACCTTCGACGGGTACGGCCGGCAGGGCAAGCAGTACGTGACGCTGGCGATCGGCTGTACCGGCGGCAAGCACCGCAGCGTGACCATGGCCGAGCAGATCGGCATCCGCCTGGAGGAGGCGGGCCTGGGAGCCCAGGTGGTGCACCGGGATCTGGGGCGTGAATGACGGCCGACGGGCTCGTTCCGGTGGTGCCCGCGGTCCGGCCGCTCAACCCGAAGGTCGTGGCCCTCGGCGGCGGCCATGGCCTGTTCGCCTCGCTGTCCGCACTGCGCCGGGTCACCCGGCAGCTGACCGCGATCGTGACGGTCGCCGACGACGGCGGCTCGTCCGGGGTGCTGCGCCGCGACTTCGGCGTGCTGCCGCCGGGGGACCTGCGGATGGCGCTGGCCGCGCTGTGCGGCGACGATGCCTGGGGCACCACCTGGAGCAAGGTGGTGCAGCACCGGTTCGAGGGGCGGGGCGGCCTGGGCGGCCACGCGGTCGGCAACGTGCTGATCGTCGCCCTGTGGGAGCTGCTCGGGGACACCGTGCAGGGCCTGGACTGGGTCGGCAGGCTGCTCGGCGCGCACGGGCGGGTGCTCCCGATGGCTTCGGTCCCGCTGGACCTGGTTGCCGAGGTGGAGGGCGCCGACCCGGCGCGGCCGGGGGAGATCACCCTGGTCCGCGGCCAGGTCGCCTGCGCGTCCACCACCGGCCGGGTGCGCTCGGTGTCGCTGATCCCCGCGGACCCGCCCGCCTGCCCGCAGGCCATCGCCGCGGTCGCCACCGCCGACTGGATCGTGCTCGGCCCGGGGTCCTGGTTCACCAGCATCCTGCCCCACCTGCTGGTGCCCGAACTGGCCGAGGCGCTGATCACCACCCCGGCCCGCCGCGTGGTCGCGCTCAACCTGGTACCGCAGGCCGGGGAGACCGGTGGGTTCTCGCCGCACACCCACCTGGAGGTGCTCGCCGAGCACGCGCCCGGGCTGAGCGTGGACGTGGTGCTCGCCGACCGCCGGGCGGCCGGGGGGTACGCCGCCGAATTGGAGAAGGCCGCCGGCCTGCTCGGTGGCAGGCTGGTGATGACCGACCTGGCGATGCGTGACGGGTCGCCGCATCATGATCCGCGGCGGCTGGCAGGGGCGTTCGCGAAAATCTTCGAGGGGGAGTGAAGCAATGGCCATGACCGGCCTGGTCAAGGATGAACTGAGCCGCGTTGAGGTCCTGAAGCCGTGCTGCCGCAAGGCCGAGGTGTCCACCCTGCTGCGCTTCGCCGGCGGCCTGCACATCGCCGGAGGCCGCATCGTCGTCGAGGCCGAACTCGACACCGGTGCCGCCGCCCGGCGGCTGCGCAAGGACATCGCCGAGGTGTTCGGCCACGCCAGCGACCTGATCGTGCTCGCGCCCGGCGGCCTGCGCAAGGGGAACAGGTACGTGGTACGGGTGCGCAAGGACGGCGACAGCCTGGCCCGCCAGACCGGCCTGGTGGACAACCACGGGCGGCCGGTCCGCGGCCTGCCCCGGCACGTGGTGTCCGGCCCGGCCTGCGACTGCGAGGCGGCCTGGCGCGGGGCGTTCCTGGCGCACGGCAGCCTCACCGGCCCGGGCCGGTCGATGGCTCTTGAGGTGACCTGTCCCGGTCCCGAGGCCGCGCTGGCCCTGGCCGGTGCCGCCCGGCGGCTGAAGATCCACGCGAAGGCCCGCGAGGTGCGCGGCGTGGACCGGGT
This sequence comes from uncultured Actinomycetes bacterium, assembly GCA_963795785.1. Taxonomy (GTDB): domain Bacteria; phylum Actinomycetota; class Actinomycetes; order Streptosporangiales; family Streptosporangiaceae; genus DASXKD01. The sequence goes on along the minus strand of CAWCKG010000011.1, from coordinate 59,251 downwards.
CGTGGTCAGGGACGGGGACGCGATCAGCGCGCTGCTGACCCGGCTGGGCGCGCACGACAGCATGCTCGCCTGGGAGGAGCGCCGGATGCGGCGGGAGGTCCGGGCGGCGGCGAACCGGCTGGCCAACTTCGACGACGCCAACCTGCGCCGCAGCGCCCGGGCGGCGGTCGCGGCCGGGGCCAGGGTGGAACGTGCGCTGGAGATCCTCGGCAGCGAGGCGCCCGAGCACCTGACCGTGGCCGGGCTGCTGCGCATCGAGCACCGCCAGGCCAGCCTGGAGGAACTCGGCCAGCTCGCCGACCCGCAGCTCACCAAGGACGCCATCGCCGGCCGCATCCGCCGCCTGCTCGCCATGGCCGACAAGCGCGCCCGCGACCTGGGCATCCCTGGCACCGAGGCGCAGCTCCCCCCGGACATGCTGATGGGCTAGGGCAGTGCTGGTTCTCACCCACCACCCCGCCCAAGGCTGGTTCTCACCCCACCACCCCGCCCAGGCCGTTCGATAGGCTCGCAGTGCCGCCCCAGTCCGCACCGCAATCGAGGAGAAGAACGCCGTGACTATCCGCGTGGGCATCAACGGGTTCGGCCGGATCGGCCGGAACTTCTGGCGCGCCGTCCATGCCGCACAGGCAAGCGGGCAGGGCGGCGGCATCGAGATCGTCGCGGCCAACGACCTGACCGACCCCGCCACCAACGCGCACCTGCTGAAGTACGACACGGTGCTCGGCAAGCTGGACGTGGACGTGACCGCCGACGGCAACATCATCCGGGCCGGCGACCAGGAGATCCGGATCACCGCCGAGCGGGACCCGGCGGCGCTGCCCTGGGGTGACCTGGGCGTCGACGTGGTGATCGAGTCCACCGGCCGGTTCACCTCGCGGGACGCCGCGGCGGCGCACCTGACCGCGGGCGCCCGGAAGGTGATCATCTCCGCCCCGGCCAAGGGCGAGGACATCACGATCGTGATGGGCGTCAACGACGACAAATACGACCCACGACACCATGACGTGATCTCGAACGCCTCGTGCACGACCAACTGCGTCGCGCCGATGGCCAAGGTGCTCGCCGACAGCTTCGGCATCGTCAAGGGCCTGATGACGACCATCCACGCCTACACCTCCGACCAGGTGCTGCAGGACTTCCAGCACAAGGACCTGCGCCGGGCCAGGGCCGCCGCGCAGAACATCATCCCGACCACCACCGGCGCCGCGAAGGCCACCGCCCTGGTGCTGCCCGAGCTGAAGGGCAAGATGGACGGCATCTCGATGCGGGTGCCGGTGATCGACGGGTCGGTCACCGACCTGGTGGCACAGCTGGAGCGCGAGGTCACCGTGGCCGAGGTCAACGCGGCGTTCCAGGCCGCCGCCGACGGGCCGCTGAAGAACTACCTGTGCTACTCCACCGACCCGATCGTGTCGTCCGACATCGTGGGCACGACCTGGTCGTGCACGTTCGACTCGCCGCTCACCATGGCCAACGGCGACCAGGTCAAGATCGTCGGCTGGTACGACAACGAGTTCGGCTACTCCAACCGGCTGGCCGACCTCGCCGTCCTGGTCGGCTCGGGCCTGTGATGAGCGCTGACCGCCGTCACCCGGCCGGCTTCCGCTGCGTTACGAACCCTCGTGGCTGATGAAGCGCGCTGAGGATCTCGATGTCGCGGGCCGGACCGTCCTGGTCCGCGCCGACCTGAACGTGCCCATGGACGGCGCGGCCATCACCGACGACGGGCGGATCCGGGCCAGCCTGCCGACGATACGGGACCTGCTCGCCCGCGGAGCGAGTGTCATCGTCTGCGCGCACCTCGGCCGGCCGAAGGGGGACGACTACGCCGCGCGCGCGGCGGGCGGGCCCTCGCTGCGGCCGGTGGCCGACCGGCTGGCGGAGCTGCTCGGGCAGCCGGTGACGCTGGCCGCCGACGTGGCGGGCGAGTCGGCCAGGACCATCGCCGCCACGATGGCCGCCGGCGAGGTCGCGCTGCTGGAGAACGTGCGCTTCGAGCCCGCGGAGACCAGCAAGGACGACGAGGTGCGCGGCGAGCTCGCGGGCCGCCTCGCCGCGCTCGCCGACGTGTACGTGGGCGATGGGTTCGGCGCCATGCACCGCAAGCACGCCAGCGTCTATGACACGCCCCTGCTGCTGCCGCACGCGGCCGGGCAGCTGGTCCTCGCCGAGGTCGCGGTGCTCCGGCAGCTGACCACCAGCCCGGCCCGGCCCTACGTGGTCGTGCTCGGCGGCGCCAAGGTCTCCGACAAGCTGGCCGTCATCGGGAACCTGGTCGGCGGTGGCCGACCGGCTGCTCATCGCGGGCGGGATGGCGTACACGTTCCTGGCCGCCCAGGGGCACCAGATCGGCGATTCGATCCTCCAGGCCGAGCAGATCCCGCAGGTCACCGCGGCGCTCGCCGACGCGGACAAGGCCGGTGTCGAGGTGGTGCTGCCGGTGGACCACGTGGTGGCAGACCGGTTCGCCGCCGACGCGCGAGCCCGAGATCGTGCCCGGCCCGGACATCCCGGACGGCCGGATGGGGCTCGACATCGGGCCCGCCACCCGCGAGCTGTTCGCGGCGCAAGCTGGCCGATGCGAAGACCGTGTTCTGGAACGGGCCGCCGGGGGTGTTCGAGTTCCCCGCGTTCGCGGCCGGCACGCTGGCGGTCGCCGAGGCGATCAGCCGCGTAGCCGGGCTGACCGTCGTGGGCGGCGGTGACTCCGCGGCCGCCGTTCGGCACCTCAACCTGCCAGCCGATGCGTTCACGCATATCTCGACGGGAGGCGGCGCGAGCCTGGAATACCTGGAGGGCCGCGACCTGCCGGGCCTGGCGGCGCTGGCGGCGGGCACATGAGCGGGGGCAGTGCGCGGCTGCCGCTGATCGCCGGCAACTGGAAGATGCACAACAACCACCTGGAGGCGCTGGCCCTGGTGCAGAAGCTGGCGTTCACGCTGAACGCCAAGGACCTCGCGGCGGCAGAGGTGGCCGTGCTGCCCCCGTTCACCGCGCTGCGCAGCGTGCAGACCCTGGTGATGGGGGACAAGCTGGATATCCGTTACGGCGCGCAGGACATCTCCCCGCACGACGACGGCGCCTACACCGGTGACGTATCCGGGTCCATGCTGGCCAAGCTGGGCTGCAGTTATGTGCTCGCCGGGCACTCGGAGCGGCGCCAGTACCACGGCGAGGACGACGCCCTGGTCAACGCGAAGGTCAAGGCCGCGCTGAAGTGGGGCCTGGCGCCCATCGTGTGCGTCGGGGAGACCCTGGAGGTGCGCCAGGCGGGCGGCCACCTGGGGCACATCACGGCGCAACTGGACGGGGCGCTGGCCAAGGTGCCCGCGGAGAAGGTCGCCGGGCTGGTGATCGCCTACGAGCCGGTCTGGGCGATCGGCACCGGCGAGGTCGCCAGCCCGCAGGACGCGCAAGAGGCCGCGGCGGCCATCCGGGACCGGGTTTCCGCGGTTCACGGCGGCGATGCAGCCGCGAATGTGCGTATCCTGTATGGCGGGTCGGTTAAGGCCGACAACATCGCAGTGATGATGGCCCAACCAGCCATCGATGGTGCCCTGGTCGGCGGGGCCAGCCTCGACGCCGGTGTATTCGTGAGAATCTGCCGGTACCGTGAGCTGGCCGTAGGTGCCTGAGCACGGTACCCGGAAGGACGAGATCGGCAGTGGTCATCGCAATAGCGGTCGTCTTGATCATCACGAGCCTGCTGATGGTCCTGCTCGTGTTGCTGCACAAGGGCAAGGGTGGCGGCCTGTCGGACCTGTTCGGCGGCGGGGTCTCCTCCTCGCTCGGCTCGTCCTCAGTGGTGGAACGGAACCTGGACCGCCTCACGATCATCACCGGCGTGCTCTGGTTCCTCTGCATCGTGGCCCTGAATTTTTTGCTCAATCACTAAGGGTCGGGGCCCAGTCGGGGCCCGGTGAGCAGATTAAGCAAGGGGTGGTCAGTGGGTAGTGGCAATGCCATCCGGGGGAGCCGCGTCGGCGCGGGCCCCATGGGTGAGGCGGAACGTGGCGAGGCGGCACCGCGGATACGCGTGTCGTTCTGGTGCGCGAACAACCATGAGACACGGCCGAGTTTCGCGACGGATGCGGCGGTCCCGGAAACCTGGGACTGCCCCCGGTGCGGCTTCCCGGCAGGGCGGGACGAGGCCAACCCCCCCGACCCGCCGCACAGCGAGCCCTACAAGACGCACCTGGCCTACGTGAAGGAGCGGCGCAGCGACACCGACGGCGCCGCCATCCTGGCCGAGGCCATGGGCCGCATCCGCAGAGCCTGAACGCGATCCGCAGAGCCTGACGAAGGTGGGCCCGGGCGTGAACCCCGGGCCCGCCTTTGTCAGTGGGCGAAACCCTGGCGCTTGCCTTCGGGGACCAGCGGCGGGCAGTCGTGCGGGTGCGCCGCCAGCGCGCGCCAGTGGTGGTTCAGGTCGGACAGGAACAGATCGGCCAGGTCCGCCGTGAAACCGTTGCGGATCACCACCCGGATCACCGCCGTGTCGGTGAGGTCCGCGGGGAAGGTGTAGGCGGGCACCAGCCAGCCCCGGGCGCGCAGCCGCTCGGACAGGTCGAACACCGTGTAGCTGGCCTGCGGATCGGCGATCTTGAACGCGAACACCGGCAGGTCCCGGCCCTCGCTGATCAGCTCGAACGGGCCCATCTTGGCGATGCGCCCGGACATGTGCACGGCGACGTCCTGGCACGCCTGCTGCACCCGCTGGTACCCGGAGAAGCCGAGCCGCAGGAAGTTGTAGTACTGCGCGGCGACCTGCGCACCGGGCCTGGAGAAGTTCAGCGCGAACGTCGGCATCTGGCCGCCGAGGTAGTTGACGTTGAACACCAGGTCCTGGGGCAGGGCCTCGGCCTCGCGCCACACCACCCAGCCGACCCCGGGGTAGACCAGGCCGTACTTGTGCCCGGAGGCGTTGATCGAGGCCACCCGGGGCACCCGGAAGTCCCAGTCCAGGCCGGGCTGGAGGAACGGCGCGACGAACCCGCCGGACGCGCCGTCCACATGGATCGGCACGTCCGGGCCGCCGCCGGCGGCCAGCCGGTCCAGTTCCGCGTTGATCTCGCTGACCGGCTCGTAGCTGCCGTCCATGGTGGAGCCGAGCACCGCCACCACGCCGATGGTGTTCTCGTCGCACTGGGCCGCCGCCTCCGGGCCGGTCAGGTGGTAGCGGCCGGGCGCCATCGGCACCATCTTCGGCTCCACCTGCCAGTAGCGGCAGAACTTCTCCCAGCACACCTGCACGTTCGTGCCCATCACCAGGTTGGGCCGGTCGGCCGGCGCGTTCGCGGCGCGGCGCCGCTCGCGCCAGCGCCACAGCAGCGCCATGCCGGCCAGCATGCACGCCTCGCTGGACCCGGTGGTGGAACAGCCGGTCGCGTTCACGCACTCCGGGGCGTGCCAGAGGTCGGCGAGGATGTTGACGCAGCGGGCCTCCAGTTCCGCGGTCTGCGGGTACTCATCCTTGTCGATCATGTTCTTGTCGAGGCACTCGGTCATGAGCTGCCGTGCCTGGGGTTCCATCCAGGTGGTGACGAACGTGGCGAGGTTCAGCCGCGCGTTCCCGTCCAGCAGCAGCTCGTCCCTGACCACCTGCAGCGCGGTGTCGGGCAGCATCTGGTGCGCGGGCAGCGCGTGCCGGGGCACCGGCTCATGGGCGAGCCGGACGTACACGGGGTTGATGTCGAACTCGGAAGGCTCGCCCGACTGCCGGGCGTCGGTGTGCAAGGGCATAAGCATGGATTGTCGCAGGGTCAGGAACCGTGCGCGGGCGCACCCTGGGAGGATAGGAAGATGAGACTTCCGGTCAGCCCGCCGGTGGCACCGATGCTCGCCAAGGCGGTCAAGGACATACCCGACGGCCACTACAGCTACGAGCCGAAGTGGGACGGGTTCCGGTCCATCATCTTCCGTGACGGTGACGAGGTGGAGATCGGCAGCCGTAACGAGCGGCCGATGACGCGGTACTTCCCCGAACTGGTCGCCCAGGTCATCGAGCAACTGCCGGAACGGTGCGTCCTCGACGGGGAGATCGTCATCCCCGACGGCGCGGGCGCGCGGCTCGACTTCGAGGCGCTGCTGCAGCGGATCCACCCGGCGGCGAGCAGGGTGAACCTGCTGGCCACCCAGACCCCGGCCCATTTCGTGGCCTTCGACCTGCTCGCGCTGGGGGACACCGACTACACCGCGCGCCCGTTCAGCGAGCGCCGGGCCGTGCTGGCGGACGCCCTCGCCGGGGTGCGCGCCCCGCTGCACGTCACCCCGGCCACCACCGACCGGGCGCTGGCCGGGCAGTGGTTCTCCCAGTTCGAGGGGGCGGGGCTGGACGGAGTTATCGCCAAGAGGCTGGACGGCGGGTACGAGCCGGACAAGCGGGTCATGTTCAAGGTCAAGCACGAGCGGACCGCGGACTGCGTGGTGGCCGGCTACCGGACGCACAAGACCAGCGACGGAGGCGATCGGCTCGCTGCTGCTCGGCCTGTACGCCGACGGCAAGCTGGCCAGCGTGGGCGTGGTCGGCGCGTTCCCGATGGCCCGGCGCCGGGAGCTGTTCACCGAACTGCAGCCCCTGGTCACCACGTTCGAGGGGCACCCGTGGAACTGGGCCAGGCCGGAAGGCGTGGTCGGCACCCCGCGGGAGGCCGAGGTCAGCCGGTGGAACTCGGGCAAGGACCTGTCGTTCACGCCGCTGCGCCCCGAGCGGGTGGTCGAGGTGCGCTATGACCACATGGAGGGCCGCAGGTTCCGGCACACGGCCCAGTTCGTCCGCTGGCGCGACGACCGGGACCCGCCGTCGTGCACCTACGAGCAGCTCGAAGAGCCGGTCAGCTTCGACCTGGGCGACATTCTGGGCTAAGTACGGACGTACCGGCAGAGCAGGTAGCCTTCGTCCGCCAGCACGTGCGCGAGCGTGACCGGCAGGGTGCCGCCGCCGGGCAGGGGCAGCCCGCCGGCCATGATCCGGTTCGCGCCCGGGCCGGCCAGCAGCGGGCTGACGGTGAAGCACAGCTCGTCGAGCAGGCCCTCCCCGGCGAGCTGGGCCAGCAGGTGCGGGCCGCCCTCGCAGGAGATCCGCTGGTGCCCGCGCTCGGCCAGGGCGTCCACCGCGGCCGCCAGGTCCACGCTGGCCTCGCCGGTGACAATCACCTCCGCGGTCCGCGCGGCCGCGGCGCGCCGGCCGGCGGGGGCGGACTCGGTGGTGATGACGATCGTCCGGGCGTGCGGGGGAGCGCCGGCAAACAGCGGGCTGCCGAGGTCCAGGTCGAGCGCGCGGGTGACCACCGCGATCGGCGGCGAGGGCGCCCGGCCGTCGCGCAGGAACGCCCAGCGCAGCCCCTCGGACTCCGGCCGCACCGGCCCGTAGCCTTCCGCGCGTACCGTGCCGGCCCCGACCAGGATCACGTCGGCATGGGCCCGGAGCATCGCGAATACCTGCTCGTCCGCCTCGCCGGACAGGCCGCCGGACCGCCCGGCCACGGTGGCGGCGCCGTCCACGCTTGCCACCATGTTCGCCCGCAGCCAGCGGGCCGGCGGGGCGCCGGGCTCCGGATAGGCGTACAGCGCCGCCAGCGCGGCATCGGTGCGGGCGGAGCCGCCCGGGTAGACCTGGCGCATCACCGCAGTCAATCAGCACCGCCCGGCTGGCAGGCGGCCGGGGGCGGGCAGGCGGTGCCGCTGTTAGTCCCCGCTGAGCGTGGACCGGCGCAGCACCACCATGGACCAGCCGGTGAGCGCCACGTGGTCGCCGGCCGCGACCTGCGGCCGGTCCGCCGGGTCCACGGCATCGTCGGCCGCGGTGTCGGCGACGACCACCCAGCGATCGCCGTACTTGACGCCGGGCACGGTGAAGTCCAGTGCCTGGCCGCCCGCGGAGAACATGATCAGGAACGAGTCGTCGCGGACCCGCTCGCCGTGCGGGCCTGGCTCGGTGATGGCATCCCCGTTCAGGAAGACCATCATGGCCCGGGCGGAAGGCGCGTTCCAGTCCTCGTCGCCCATCTCCCGGCCGGACGGGGTGAGCCAGGCGATGTCCGCCAGGTGCCCGTCACCGGCACGCTCGCCGAGGAAGAACCGGCGGCGCCGGAACACCGGGTGCTCGCGGCGCAGGGCGGCCAGCGCACGGGTGAAGCCGAGCAGGCCGGCCGTGTTCTCCGCCATCTCCCAGTCCACCCAGGACACGTCGTTGTCCTGGCAGTAGGCGTTGTTGTTGCCGCGCTGCGTCCGTCCCAGCTCGTCCCCGGCCAGCAGCATCGGCACGCCCTGCGAACAGAACAGCGTGGCCATGAAGTTGCGCCGCTGCCTGGCCCGCAGTTCGCCGATCCCGCGATCGGCGGTCGGGCCCTCGGTGCCGCAGTTCCACGACCTGTTGTCGTCGCTGCCATCCCGGCCGCCCTCGCCGTTCGCCTCGTTGTGCTTGCCGTTGTAGGACACCAGGTCGGCCAGCGTGAAGCCGTCGTGGCAGGTGGCGAAGTTGACCGAGGCAACGGGACGGCGGCCGCTGGTCTCGTACAGGTCGCTGGAGCCTGACAGCCGGGACGCGAACTCCGGCAGCGCCGTCTCGCCGCGCCAGAAGTCGCGGACGGTGTCCCGGTACTTGCCGTTCCACTCGCTCCACAACGGCGGGAAGTTACCCACCTGGTAACCGCCCTCGCCCACATCCCAGGGCTCGGCGATCAGCTTGACCTGGGACACCACCGGGTCCTGCTGGACCAGGTCGAAGAACGCCGACAGCCGGTCCACGTCGTGCAGTTCCCTGGCGAGCGCCGACGCGAGGTCGAACCGGAACCCGTCCACGTGGCCTTCGAGGATCCAGTAGCGCAGCGAGTCCATGATGAGCTGCAGGGCGTGTGGCGAGCGCACGTTGAAGCTGTTGCCGCACCCGGTGTAGTCCACGTAGTAGCGCTTGTCGTCGTCGTTGAGCCGGTAGTACGCGGCGTTGTCGATGCCACGGAACGACAGCGTGGGGCCGCGCTGGTCGCCCTCGGCGGTGTGGTTGTAGACCACGTCGAGTATCACCTCGATGCCCGCGTCGTGCAGTGCCCGCACCATCGCCTTGAACTCCGCGATCTGCCCGCCGGGCTGGCGGACGGCCGCGTAGCCGTTGTGCGGCGCGAGGAACGCGATGGTGTTGTAGCCCCAGTAGTTGGCCAGGCCCCGCTGCTGCAGCGCATGCTCGGAGACGAACTGGTGCACCGGCATGAGTTCCACGGCGGTCACCCCGAGCCTGGTCAGGTGCTCGATCACCGCGGGGTGGGCCAGCCCGGCGTAGGTGCCGCGCTCCTGCGGGAGCAGGTCGGGATGGCGCATGGTCAGGCCGCGGACGTGCGCCTCGTAGATCACCGTCTCGTGGTAGGGGATGCGCGGCGGCCGGTCGTCACCCCAGTCGAAGAACGGGTTGATCACCACGTTGACCGGCATGTACGGGGCGCTGTCGGTGGTGTTGGGCGAGGCCGGGTCGTCGAACCGGTACCCGAACACCGCCTCGTTCCAGATGACCTCGCCGTCCACGGCCTTGCCGTACGGGTCGAGCAGCAGCTTCGCCGGGTTGCACCGGTGCCCCTCGGCGGGCGCGTACGGCCCGTGCACCCGGTAGCCGTAGCGCTGCCCGGGGGCCAGGTCGGGGAGGTAGCCGTGCCAGACGAAGCCGTCCACCTCGGTCAGCCCGATCCTGGTCTCGGTGCGCGGGCCGTCACCCTCGCCGAACAGGCAGACTTCGACCGCCTCGGCGACCTCGGAGAACACCGCGAAGTTGGTGCCGCCACCGTCCCAGGTGGCGCCGAGCGGGTAAGGGGTTCCTGGCCAGTGCCGCATCACCGGGTCCCGTCCGCCGGCTCGGCGCGGGCCCGGTCGGTGATGGCCGTCAGGTCGAGCCCGGCGGGCAGCGTGCCGAACGGGGCGCCGGGGCCGCCGAGCGCCTGCGGGCCGAGCCGGGACGCGCAGTACCCATCCGCGACGGCGGCGGGCGCGTGCCGCACCAGCAGCGCCGCCGCGAGGGTCACCGCGATCTGGCCGGCCAGCCGCCTGGCCCCGTGCTGCGCCTCCAGGCTGGTCGCCGTCTGCAGCGCGGCCATCTGCGCCCGCAGGCTGGCCACGGCGCCGTCCAGCGCCGCGTCCGCGCCCGCGGCGGCGCCCAGTTCGGCCAGCAGTGCCTCGGCCGCGCCCTCGGTCCTGGCCAGCGCGCGCAGCACGTCCAGCGAGGTCACGTTGCCCGAGCCCTCCCAGATCGAGTTCAGCGGGGCCTCCCGGTAGATCCGCGGCAGGCCGGACTCCTCCACGTAGCCGTTGCCGCCGAGGCACTCCAGCGCCTCGGCCGCAACGGCTGGGAACCGCTTGCACACCCAGTACTTGGCCGCGGGCAGCGCCAGGCGCAGCAGCGCGGTCTCGGCCGCATCGCCGCGCGCCGCGCGGTCCGCCGCACCGGCCAGGCGGACGGCGAGCACGGTGGCCGCCTGGGATTCCAGCGCCAGGTCGGCGAGGACGCATGCCATCAGCGGCTGCGCGGCGAGTTCTTTGCCGAACGCCAGCCGGTGGCTGGCGTGGTGCACCGCGGCGACCGTGGCGGCCCGGATGCCCGCTGCGCTGCCGATGACGCAGTCCAGCCTGGTCGCGCTGACCATCGCGATGATCGTGGCGATGCCCCGGCCAGGCTCGCCGACCTGCCAGGCCAGCGCACCGTCGAACTCCACCTCGGCGGAGGCGTTGGACCGGTTGCCGAGCTTGTCCTTGAGCCGTTGCAGGCGCATCCCGTTGCGCGTGCCGTCGGGCAGCACCCGGGGCAGCAGGAAACAGGTCAGTCCGGCGGGGCCCTGGGCGAGCGTGAGGAACAGGTCGCACATCGGCGCGGAGCAGAACCATTTGTGCCCGGTGAGCAGGTGAGCGCCGTCGCCGGCGCCCGGGGCAGGCTCCGCGCGGGTGGTGTTCGCCCGCACGTCGGAGCCGCCCTGCTTCTCGGTCATGGCCATGCCGGACAGCAGGCCGCGCTTGCCCTCCGGTGGGCGCAGCCCGGGGTCGTAGGCGCAGGCGGTGAGCAGTGGCTCGAACCTGGCCGCGAGGCCGGCGGCGTGCCGTAGCGCCGGTACCGCGGCGTAGGTCATCGAGATGGGACAGCTGTGCCCGGCCTCGGCCTGGGACCAGACGTAGAACTTCGCCGCCCTGGCCACGTGTGTGCCTGGCCGCTGGTCTCCCCAGGGGGCCGCGTGCAGGCCGTGGCTGACCGCGGTGTCCATCAAGGCGTGCCAGGCGGGGTGGAACTCCACCTCGTCGATCCGGTTGCCGTGCCGGTCGTGGGTGCGCAGCACCGGCGGGTGCTCGTTAGCCAGCCTGGCCGCCTCGGCGGTCTGCGCCCGGCCCGCCAGCAGCCCGATCTCGTGCAGTTCACCGGTGGCCCAGCCGGCGCCTTCCCGGTCCACGGCCTCCAGCAACGCCGGGTCGGCGGCCACGTCGTGGCCGGCCAGCACGGGCACCTGGTTCTGGACCTCGTGGGTGACCCGCGGGCCCAGGGTCACCACACCCACCAGCCCCTTAAAGGTGCAGGCCGCATTCTGTCTTTCCGGTGCCCGCCCAGCGGCCGCTGCGCGGGTCGGCGCCGGCCTTGACCGGCAGCGTGCAGGTCGCGCAGCCGATCGACGGGTACCCCTCGTCGACCAGCGGGTTCAGCACCACCCCGTGCTCGGCGATGTAGGCGTCCACCTCATCCTGGGACCAGCCGGCGATCGGGTTGACCTTCACCATGGCCCGCTTGGGATCCCATTCGACGACCTTGGTGTCGCTGCGCGCGTCGGTCTCCTCGCGGCGCACCCCGGTGATCCACGCGTCGTAGGGATCCAGCGCCCGCTCCAGCGGGACCACCTTGCGCAGGTAGCAGCACAGGTCCGGGTTCCGCCCGTAGAGGCGGGGGCCCAGTTCGGCGTCCTGCTCGGCGACGGTGCGCGACGGGGTGACGTTGATGAGGTTGATCGGGTAGGTCTGGGCCACCGCGTCCCGGGTCCCGATGGTCTCGGGGAAGTGGTAGCCGGTGTCCAGGAAGACCACGTCGATGCCGGGCTTGACGGCCGCGGCCAGGTGGATGATGACCGCGTCGGTCATCGAGGAGGTGATACAGACGCGCTCGGCGAAGGTCTCCACCGCCCACGCGATGACCTCGTGGGCCGGGGCATCGGCCAGATCCTTCGCGGCCCTCGAGGCCAGCGCAACGAGTGGCTGCTGCCGCGCTGCCTCCTCGGCGTCCCCCGCCGTGACCTGCTCGGGGTACGTCTGCCTGGTCGCGCTCGGTCTCACAGGAAGGCTCCCATCCGGTTAGCGTAGCCGGTCACGCCTGTACAGCCCCTGCAACCACATGCCTCGCAGGAAATGTTCCCACGAGCGCCGCCCGCCCCGTGCGGCTTGCCGCTCATCGGGAGGTTTCCCGAAATTTTCCCGATCACGCACTCCGGGCCCTGCGGGTCGCGGCAGGAGCCGCTGACAGCCGGCGTGGGCACCTAGCCTTGCCGGATCCAGGCCATCGGCGGCTCGGGCGAGTTTACCGGCGGTTTGTGCTGGCAGTCACACCAGTTACCGCCCCGGCACTCCTCGTGGTGCTTGGCCCGGCAGGCAGAGCAGATCATGGGGCCATTATCGGCAGTTTCCCCCCGGACGTCAGCAAGGGGGCCCGCTCGCGCATCAGGCTATCGGAAGGCCGCCGTAATGGCAGCGGCGCGGTCAGTCGCGCCGGAGCGGCACTTAGGCGGCGTTGGCGCGGCGCATCCTGCGGCGCCGTTCGGAGGCCCTCTCCTCCTCATTCAGGCCACCCCAGGTGCCGTACTTTTCTGGCCGTGAAACGGCATAGGTGAGGCAATCCGCGCGGACCGGGCATGCGGCGCATACTGCCTTGGCCTTGCGTTCCCGCACTTCACGCTCGGGCTGACGTTCTCCATCCGGCCCGAAGAAGAGCACGATGTCCTTGCCTCGGCACGCGCCGGCGTCTTGCCAGGCCCAGCTCGGCCGTGGAGGCATGGCCACCTGCCGACGTACCTCAGACATGAATCGTTCTCCTCATTTTCCGTGTGTTCCTCGGCCAAGCAAGCGCCGTGGTGGGCGGACACGCGGTCTCACGTGTTGCGGCATTCACCCCGTCCATCCATCCAACGCACCATGCCGCCCTCGTGTTCCCGCGCATACGGATACGCGCGCAGCGCTGTGCGCGCCAGGAAGTTCGGGGGCCAATCAAGGCGCCGGACGGGCGGGGGCGTTGCACGCCAGCCGTCCCGACGAAGCCAGCCGGTTCAGCCGAACCGACGCTCAAATTGTGCCATCCCCTATGACCGTTCCGCAGCCAGGCGAGAGAATCGGGCAGGCCCAACTGCGAGCGCAGGGTTACTGGTCGCCGATAAACGATCACCAACTGGACAAAGCCGAGGGTCGAGGGTCACCATGGGCAGCATGTCAGCGTCGGACGCAGCACCGTTGCCCCGGCTTGGCGAGGTGTATTTCGACGTCAGGGGCGAATCACGCAGCATGCGGCTGAGCTGGTACGCGGACACCGGAGTGGCCGTGTTCAGCATCTGGCAGGGCGGCACCTGCACCGGGACGTTCCGGCTGCCGATCGCCGACCTGCCGCGGATGATCGATACGCTGCAGCGCGGTCCCCACGGCGACGCCCGGGAACCGGGGGCCCCGCAGGACGGCCCGCAGGGTGCCACGGAACTGCAGCCGGGCCGGGCCAGCAGGGCGGCCCGGGTACGGCCCAGGTCAGAGCTCCGGCGACTATGGCCCTGACGACGCGGCCGGATACGGGCGGACCGCGGCCCACGGCCGGTATGAGCAGGAGACCCGTGCGGTCTACCCCGATGACAGCCTGCCCGGTGGCGCGGGCGGCTATGGGGGCGAGCGCGGGGACAGGTACGAGGATGAGCCGACCGGTATATACCGCGGCGACCTGCTGAGCCAGGACCACCAGAACGAGCCTGGCGCCCGCCACCGGGATGCCGGGCAGCGGGCAGGACCGGCCCCGCGGGCACCAGGACGACCCCCTCGGCGGCAGCTACCGGGCAGACCCGCCCGGCGCCAGCCACCAGGACGATCCACTCACCAGCAGCTACGGCGAAGAACCACCGGCTGGCGGCTACCGGGACGACCCGCACGACGGCAGGCACTCCGACGATCCGCTGGGCGGCTACCAGGACGGGCCCCGCACCGGCAGCTACCAGGCGGACCGGCACGGCGGCTACCGCGACGGCGCCCCACTGGCGGCTACCGGGAGGACCCACTCGGCGGCGGCTACCGCGATGACCCGCTCGGCGGCGGGCATTCGGACGACTCCCGCACCGGCGGCTACCAGGCAGATCCACTGGGCGGCGGCTTCCGTGAGGACTCCCGCAGCGGCGGCTACCAGGCAGATTCACCGAGCGGCGGCTACCGGGAGGACTCCCGCAGCGGCGGGCGCCGGCGGGCCGTCGATTACCCGGATGACAAGCTCACCAGCGGCCACCCGGGGGACCGGCACGGCGGCGGCTACCCCGGCGAATACGCCGAGGAGGCGGGCACGGCGCGCTACGGGGCGGAACCGTCCACCGGCGACTACCCGACCGGGCCGTGGGATCCGGCCATTGACGACGAGGACTACCCCGCCCCCGCTGGCAATGCCGGGTATTCACCCGCGCGGCCTTACGTGGCACCGGTTCCCGGCGGCGCAGCCGGAGCCCGCGAAGGGCGCGGGCGCCAGCGGCGCCGTCCTGGCACCGGCGAGGAAAGCGACCCTTCTCCCGATTCCTTCCCTTATGGCCGCTCGTCCGCCGAGCCCGAGGTGCGCGGGCGCGGCAGATAAACCGCCGACGTATTGACGTTCGCGCCGGTTGAAGGCCTGCAGCCCGCGCCCGCAGGGGCATCGGAGAGTTCGGTGCCTGGCGCCGGCGCCCCAGACAGCCGCGAATGGCGTTCAAATCATCACGCAGCGTGTGCCAAGTGCGGGTGCCGCCGTTCCCCCAGCAGTGTTGACCTGGGTGTCGTTACGGTTGAGCCGCCGCAGGGGGGATATATTTGGCACAAGGGGAAGGGGGGGTCAGGAGTGGCACAGAAGGTTTCAGTTTCATACGCGTGCGACTACGACTCGAAAGAGATTCCGCAGGGCCAGCACAGGCTGCGCAGGTTCAGCATCGACGGCCGGGACTATGAGATCGACCTTTGCCTGAAGCACAGCGAAAAGTTCGATGAGGCCGTCAGCCGCTATGCGTCACACGCGCGTAAGGCATCGGCGCGACTGGCGCGGACTAAGCGCAGAACGGCAGCGCACCGTAAGCACAGTGCGCAGGTCCGAGCTTGGGCGAAGGCGAATGGGTTCGCGGTGAGCGAGCGCGGGCGCATTCCTGCGGACGTTGTCGCTAAGTACGAGTCCATGCACAGCTGAGGAGCCGTGGGCGTGGCGGCCGGCGCTGCTCGCTGCCATTCGGCAGCTTCGCCGTAGCCCGCGGTGCTAATCCGGGGGGACGACCCCCGGAACCCCCGGTGGCGGCGTGGGCCTGCGGTTGCTGTTGGGTGCGCCGCTGGCTGTCGGATGCGCGACTGGTAAGGCTAAGCCCGGGGAGCTTCCGAGGGTAATGGGGAGCCCCCTGGGCTTAGCCTTTGGCTGCCTAGCTGGCCGGGTTAGTCTTCGGGGGTTTCGGGCTCCGGGCTGGCTGGCGCTCGGGGGCGGCGAGGCGCAGGCCGGCGGGCCGCTGACGGACCGTCGGGGGCCGCCGGGAGCCGCGGCAGGGGCGTCGGCCGGGGTCGCGGCGGCGCCGTGCTGGCCGTTGGCGGCTTCGGGCAGGGCCGTGCCGCCTGCGGCCTTGGGACGGCTGACGGCCGCGGCCAGGACCTGGGCGTTCGGCAGGGACATCAGGCCGTCGGCGGTGTCCAGGCGCAGGTAGGTGATGCCGATCTCGGTCACGGTGCCTTCGAGCAGGCCGCCCATCGCACCGGAACGCAACTGGATGCGCTCGCCCACGTTGAACGGCCGGGACAGCAGCAGCACCAGCCCGGCGAACACGTTGCTCAGCGCCTGCTGGGCGGCGATCCCGATGAGGATCGTGGTGAGCGCACCGCCGACGATGAGCTGGCCGACCGGGACCTTGAACAGCGCCAGCGCGATGAAGAGCGCGAGAATCACCCCGGCCAGGACGATCGCGTACCGGACCACCGCCGCGTGGGCGGAACCGGCGACCGGCTGGAGCATCTGGCGCGCCCGGCCAGCGAGCGCCATGATGCCGATGATCGCGAACAGGCAGAACGCGCCCGTGGCCGCGGCAGCGAGAATCTTGCTGGCCACATGGCCGTGCCCGGTCCACCACTGGAAGTCACGGTCGGCCGTGCTCGCGAGGATTCCCGCCGCCACCGCGAGCACGAGCGCGATGATCGCGCGCCATGGCCGCGTCCGTGCCTTCACCTTGGCCACCTGCCTGGCCATCTCGAGCTGACGCTGTTCGTGCAGGTCCACCGCGTTCCTTTCCTGGGAGACTGGCTGATCCGAAGTCTCACGCTACCCAGGAAAAGACGCGTGATCCCGGGGGCAGGGCATGCCCCCGGGATCAGCTACGGACCTTTGGTCAGGCAGACGGCTTCATCAGCGGCTGGCCCACGGGCAGGATGGTCCGCCCGGCTACGCCGTTGCCCACCCCGGCAGCCGAGGTGTACCAGGCACAGAGCGCGGTCAGGATGCCCACGTAGCCGCCGATCTTGACGATGTTGGTGTTGGCGGCGAAGTTCCCGATGAACAAGACGATCTCGGTCGCTTCCAGGGTCAGGAACACCGCGAACACCGCGGCGTTGACCATGCTGCTCCACAGCAGCATGTAGGTGTTGAAGATGGCGAACGCCAGCAGGATCCAGGCCACGTCCTTCTGCGCCGCGGCCGCATGCGCCGCCGCCACCAGCGGGCCCGCTCCCGCCGGGGCAGGCGCCACCAGCAGCGCCCACAGGCCCAGCCCGATCCAGAACCCGCCGTAGGTGGAGAACGCGGTGGCGCCGAACACGTTGCGGTTGCGGAACTCCCACATGCCGGCCAGCAGCTGGCACAGCCCGCCGTAGGCGAAGGCATAGCCCAGCCAGGCATCGCCGGTGGCCTTGCCCATCCAGTTGGCGTTGGCCGCCGACAGCAAGAACGTGGTCAGGGCAAAGGCGGCAAGCCCGAGAGGTGCTGGGTCTGCCGCTGGTGCCGTGACGATAGGCCGGTCGTCATTAACGGTCAACTGCTTCCTCCTGTCGAGGGTGCGTCCACCGGCCGCGGGCAGACCTGCATGGCGGCGAGGCGGGCGCTGGAATTGAACGGAAGCCACACGATGGCCGCGACCCGATAGGCGAGCAATCAGCGGCCAAGGAGACCTTCCTCCGTCTTCACATGTGGCCCTGGAGAACCACGGGGAAGACCTTGCCCTGAGGGTAACGCCGAAGGCCACCGTTGGGGAGGCCCAGGTTTTACCAACGCCGAAATCGTTTTACCTAACCTGGCCAGGACCGGTGATCTCAGCGGGGCAGGCTCCGGGCCAGAACCCGGGACAGCCCCGCCCGGGTGGCGATCACGTAGAGCCGGTCCTGCGCGCCGAGCCGCAATGCCCCGGGCGGGGACCAGTTCACCGGGCCGCCCCCGGCCGGCTCCACGGCCAGCAGCCGCAGCAGGCCGCTCTGGTGTACCTGCTGCACCGCCGCGCCGTCCAGCTCGGAGCCGGCGCCCACCCCGAGGTCGGCGATCAGCAGCACGTGCCGGCCCACCGCGATGGTGCGCAGTACCTGGTGCTCCAGCATCGCCGCGGCGAAGGACGGCGCGGCCAGGTAGGCCACGCTGCGGGAGATCGTGTTGCCGACGCTGCGCTGCACCCGGGCGGCCAGGTCGGCGTCGCCGAGCCGGAGCACGATCCGGATGTCGCTGGCCAGGGCGCGGGCGTGCAGCGCGGTCTCCAGGTTGACGCTGTCGCTGTTGGTCACCGAGACCAGGGCCTGGCAGGTGCCGACCCCGGCGGCGCGCAGAATGTCCTCCCGGTGCGTCTCGCCGATCACCACCCGCATCCCCAGCCGCCGCGCCATGGCCACCCCGGCCGCGGTCTCGCTCTTGTCCACGCAGGCCACGCTGACGCCGAGGTCGTGGAGCTGGCCAACGATCCGGGTGCCGACGTTCCCCAGCCCCACCACGATGACGTGGTCGTTCAGCGGGCGCTCCCTGCGCTGCAGCCTCCCGGTCAGCCTGGCACCGACCACCACGGCCGTGAGCACCGGCAGGAACGCCAGCCCGTCGAAGGTGAGCAGCACCTGCGCGATCTTCTCCGGCGCGGACAGCGACGGGTCGCTGACCGCGGCGCCCGCGGCGTCCAGGCCGGTCAGGTAGGCGGCATTGGCCAGGGAGAAGCCGCCCGCGGTGGCGAGCATCACGAACCCGGCGACCAGGATGGCGAACAACGTGCCGAAGGCGAGCCCCACCTTGTTCCACAGCAGGTGCCTGGCCAGGTCGGCGGACGCGCGCAGCGGGTGACGGCGCGGCCGGGCGAGCGGGTCGCGGGGTGCGCCGTCCGCCACGGCGAGCACCAGGTCAGCGCTGGCCGCGTCCGGCGGGAGCAGGCCGGGGGACAGCGGATCCTCGGTCATCGCCAGCCCGCAGACCACGCGCCGGGACTGGATGTCGGTGCGGCGCGCCACGAACAGCGTGCGCCCGGCGACCCTGATATGGCTGGGCGCGAGCTCGCCCAGGGCCGCCGCGACGAACGACGGCGCCGACATGGACGAGCCGGACAGGACCGCGCAGTCGCGGAAGAAGGTCCGGATGCGCTCGCCCAGGCTGGTGTTGAAGACGGCCACGACCAGCCGCAGGTCCGGGTTGAGCTCCTGGGCGCGCAGTGCCGCGTGAAAGTTGCCCAGGTCGTCCTGGCGCAGCAGGGCCAGCGACCTCGCCGACTGCACTCCGGCGGCGGTGAACGCGTCGGCATCCAGGTCCGCCCGCTCAATGATGCGCACCTTGGGCAGGCGGGCGATGCGCGGTCCCTGGTTCTGCTCCCGGGACCGCAGCAGGACCGTCACCTCTTCGCCGTAGGTGGTGGTCAGTTCCTCGATGACCCGGGCGGCGAGGGCGTCGTCGCCGCACACGACGAGATGGTCGCGGCGCGCCGCGAGCCGGGAGAGCGGAGGCACGGCGCGATCCTAGCGGGCCAGGCGTACCCGTCCGGATCGGGGCGAATCGGAAAACGATCAGATCCCGGTCAGGGCGAGGCGATCCGGCCGAGCTGCGGCGGCAGCCGGCTGGCCGCGCCGCGGTCCAGCAGGAACAGGGTCCGCTGCCGGCCCCGCGCGCCCGCCGCCGGCACCTGGACCGGGCCCACGTCCGACAGGGCCAGGCGGACCGCGCCGGCCTTCTCCGGTCCGGCGGCGAGCACCCACACCTCCCGCGCGCTGCGGATCGAGGGCAGGGTGAGCGTCAGCCGGATAGGCGGCGGCTTCGGCGCGCCGCGGACCGCGACCACGCTCCGGTCGTCGTACAGCGCGGGCATGGCCGGGAACAGGGACGCCACGTGGCCCTCGGGGCCGATGCCGAGCAGCAGGACGTCGAACTCGGGCACGGCCCGTGATCTTCCGGGCGGGCGGCGGCACGGAGTTCGGCGGCGTAGCGGGCCGCCGCGGCCTCCGGGTCGGGCCCGTCGGGGCCGTCGGTGCCCGGCATCCGGTGCACCCGGGGCGGGTCGGCGTCGAGGTGGCGCAGCAGCGCCTGCTGCGCGCCGGCCTCGTTGCGCTCCGGGTCACCGCTGGGCAGGAACCGCTCGTCACCCCACCAGATGTCCAGGTGCCGCCAGTCGACCGCGTCGCGGGCGGGGGCCGCCGCAAGCTCGGTCAGCACGGCGGTGCCGATCCCGCCGCCGGTGAGCACCAGCGACGCGCGGCCGGCCGCGGCCTGGACGTCCACCAGCGTGGTGACCAGCCGCGCCGCGGCCGCCTTGGCCAGCAGGCCCGCGTCGTGGTGGACGATGACCTCGGGCGGGCTCATCGCGGGTGCGCTCCGCGCGCGCGCGGTCACCGCGCCGGTACCAGCGGGGTCAGGAACTGCTCCAGGGCCTCGGCGTACACCTCGTCGGGATCCAGCCGGCGCAGTTCCTCCTCCAGCAGTTCGATCGTCTCCCTGCGGTGCAGGGCGACCCGGCGCTCGGGCTGCCCGGGACGGCGCAGGTGCGCGACCCGGCCGTCCGGCCTGCTGATCACGATCTCCCCGTCGGCGGTGTTGAAGGTGACCTCGGTGATGCCCGGGCCCGCGGACGGCTCGGTGCCGAACTCGACCCCGTAGGCGTGGGACAGCCAGGCCGCCAGCAGATCGGCGGTCGGGTTGCCCGCCTCGGCGCTGACCGTCCCGCCGGTGACCGCCCCCGACGGCTGGTCCATCGTGGCCGCCAGCAGCGACCGCCACGGCGTGGCCCGGGTCCAGGCGAGGTCGGTGTCCCCGGGCTGGTACCCGGTGGCGAGCAGGGTCAGCGCGTCCTGGGGCGTGTCGGCCGCGGCGGTGTCGGTGATGCGCCGCTGGGCGAGCGCGCCCATGGGATCCTGCGCCGGGATCGGCGGCACGGTGTCCGGCCACCAGGTGACCACCGGCGTGTCCGGCAGCAGCAGCGGTGCCACCACGGAGTCCGCGTGCTGGCCGAGCGGCCCGTACATGCGCAGCAGCACGGTCTCGCCGGGGCTGGCCTCGCCCACCCGGATCTCGGCGTCGAGCCGGGAGCGCTGCTCCGGCCGCCGGATGATCACCACGAGAATGCGGCACGGGTGCTGGCGCCCGGCCGCGCTGGCCGCCCGGACCGCGTCGTACTGCTCGCCCTCGTTGGTCACGATGACCAGCGTGAGCACCATCCCGCTGGCCACCCCGCCGAGGCGCAGCCGCGCATGGCGGAGTGCGCCGCTGATCGCGCTGGTGGTGGTGTCGGTCAGGTCGATCGTCATGTCACAGCCTCCGCCATGCCCGGCCGTCCCTGGCCATGAGCTCGTCGGCGCTCGCCGGGCCGGTCGACCCGGCCGGGTACTGCTCCGGCTTGCCGTGCTCCGCCCAGAACTGCTCGACCGGGTCGAGCACCTCCCAGGACAGCTCCACCTCCTGGCGCCGGGGGAACAGCGGCGGGTCGCCGATGAGCACGTCGAGCAGCAGCCGCTCGTACGCCTCGGGGCTGTTCTCGGTGAACGACTCGCCGTAGGCGAAGTCCATGTTCACGTCCCTGACCTCCATCGCGGAGCCGGGGACCTTGGAGCCGAACCTGACCGTCACGCCCTCATCCGGCTGCACCCGGATCACCATCGCGTTGTGCCCGAGTTCCTTGGTGTCGGTGGCGTTGAACGGCAGGTGCGGCGCCCGCTGGAACAGCAGCGCGATCTCGGTCATCCGGCGCGGCAGCCGCTTGCCGGTGCGCAGGTAGAACGGGACGCCGGCCCACCGCCTGGTGTCCACGCCCAGCTTCACCGCGGCGTAGGTCTCGGTGTGCGAGTCCGGCGCGATCCCGTCCTCTTCCAGGAATCCGGGAACCTCGACGCCGCCCTGCCAGCCGGCCGCGTACTGCCCGCGCGCGGTCCCGGTGGCGAGGTCCTCAGGCAGCCGGACCGCCGACAGCACCTTCTCCTTCTCGGCACGCAGGGACGCCGCGTCGAAAGAGACCGGCTCCTCCATCGCGGTCAGCGCCAGCAACTGCATCAGGTGGTTCTGGATCACGTCCCGGGCGGCGCCGATGCCGTCGTAGTCGCCGGCCCGGCCGCCGATCCCGATGTCCTCGGCCATGGTGATCTGGACGTGGTCCACATACCCGCGGTTCCAGATCGGCTCATACAGCGTGTTGGCGAACCGCAGCGCCAGGATGTTCTGGACCGTCTCCTTGCCCAGGTAGTGGTCGATGCGGAACACCGAGTCCGAGCCGAACACCGAGTTCACGATCCCGTTGAGCTCCTGCGCGCTGGCCAGGTCGTGGCCGAACGGCTTCTCGATCACCACCCGCCGCCACGGCCGGTGCCCGTCCGGGCCTTCCGGTGGCGAGGACAGGCCCGAGCGCTTGAGCTGCGCCACCACGTCGGGGAAGAACTTCGGCGGCACGGACAGGTAGAACGCGTAGTTGCCGCCGGTGCCGCGCTCGCGATCGAGTTCCGCCACGGTCTCGGCGAGCCGGTCGAACGCCGCGTCGTCGGCGAACTCGCCGGGCACGAACCGGATCCCCTCCGACAGCTGCTGCCAGACGGTGTCGTTGAACGGGGTGCGCGCGTGCTCCTTCACCGCGTCATGGGTGACCTGCGCGAAGTCCTCGTGCTCCCAGTCCCGCCGGGCGAAGCCGACCAGCGAGAACCCCGGTGGCAGCAGTCCCCGGTTGGCCAGGTCGTACACGGCCGGCATGAGCTTCTTGCGGGCCAGGTCGCCGGTGACGCCGAACAGCACCAGCACGCAGGGGCCCGCTACGCTGGGGGATCCGCCGGTCCCGCGGATCCCGGAGCGGGTTGGCCCCGCTCACCGGCCTGATCCCGTCGTGCCGGCCCGGGCCGGCCGCTCCACTTCACCGGGCTGCGTCATTGGCGCTCCAGCTCCGTTTGAATCGTCTCCAGCAGCTCCTGCCAGGACGCGGCGAACTTCGACACGCCCTCTTCCTCCAGCACCGTGACCACGTCGTCGTAGCCGATGCCCAGGCCCGCCAGGTCCTCGAACACCTTCCTGGACTGCTCGTAGGTGCCGCGGACCGCGTCGCCGTGCAGCTTGCCGTGGTCGGCCACGGCCAGGATGGTGGCCTCCGGCATCGTGTTCACCGTGTCCGGCGCGACAAGTTCTACCACGTACATGGTGTCGGGGTAGGCCGGGTCCTTGGTGCTGGTCGAGGCCCACAGCGGCCGCTGGATGCGGGCGCCCTTGTCATGCAGCGCCCGCCAGCGCGGCGAGTTCTCCCCGAACCGCTCCTCGAACAGCTCGTAGGCCAGCCTGGCGTTCGCCAGGGCCGCCTTGCCGCGCAGTTCGGCGGCCTCCGGGGTGCCGATCTTGTCCAGCCTGCTGTCCACCTCGGTGTCCACCCGGCTGACGAAGAACGACGCCACCGACGCCATCGAGGACAGGTCGTGGCCGGCCTCGGCGGCCTGCTCCATCCCGGCGAAGTACGCGTCGATCACCTCGCCGTACCGTTCCAGGGAGAAGATCAGCGTCACGTTGATGCTGATCCCCTCGGCCAGGCACTGGGTGATCGCGGGCAGCCCGGCCGGGGTGGCGGGGATCTTGATGAACAGGTTCGGCCGGTCCACCAGCCACCACAGGGCGCGGGCCTCGGCGATGGTCTTCTCGGTGTCGCCCGCCAGCCGCGGGTCCACTTCGAGCGAGACCCGGCCGTCCACCCCGTCCGAGGCGTCGTAGGCGGGCCGGAGCACGTCGCAGGCCCACCGGACGTCGTAGGCGGTGATGGCCCGGGACGCCTCCCCGACGGATACGCCGCGCAGTGCCAGCTGGGCAAGCTGCTCGTCGTAGGCATCGCCGTGGCTGAGGGCGTGGTCGAAGATCGTCGGGTTGGAGGTGACCCCGACCACGTGCCGGTCCCGGGCGAGTTCGGCCAGGTTGCCGCTGGTCAGCCGGGCCCGGTTGATGTCGTCGAGCCAGACGGCCACGCCTGCGGCGGACAGTTCGGCGAGTGCGTCGGAATGTGAGGTCATGGCTGTTGCTCCTTACTGACCGGGCGTACCGGTATCCCTTCCCGCCTTCGCGAGGCTCGACCGCGCCGCGGCCACCACCTTCTCCGCGGTGAAGCCGAAGTGCTGGTACAGGTCCTGGTAGCTCGCCGAGGCGCCGAAGTGCTCCAGGCTCACGCACTCACCGGCGTCGCCGGTGAACGCCCGCCAGCCGAGCGCGATGCCCGCCTCGACCGACACCCGCGCCCGCACCCGCGGCGGGAGCACCTCCTGCTGGTACGAAGCGTCCTGCGCGGCGAACCATTCCACGCACGGCATGGAGACCACCCGCGCGGCGATGCCCGCGGCGGCAAGCTGCTCGCGCGCGGCGACGGCGATCTGCACCTCACTGCCGGTGGCGAGGAGGATCACCGCCGGGTCCCCGCCCGGTGCCTCGGCGAGGATGTACCCGCCGCGGGCGGTGCCTTCCGCGCTGCCGAAGCCGTCACCGGCGCGGACCGGCCGCCGGGCTGGCGCTGCGGTCCAGCACCGGCAGGTTCTGCCTGCTCAGGCAGAACCCGGCCGGCCGGTCGGTGTGCTCGAGGATGGTCCGCCAGGCCACCACGGTCTCGTTGGCGTCGGCCGGGCCGGACCACGTCGAGGCCGGGAATGGCCCGCAGCGCCCACAGGTGCTCGACCGGCTGGTGGGTCGGCCCGTCCTCGCCGAGGCCGATCGAGTCGTGGGTCCAGACGTAACGTCACCGGCAGGCCCATCAGCGCCGCGAGCCGCACCGCGCGCCGCATGTAGTCGCTGAACACCAGGAACGTGCCGCCGTAGGGCCGGGTCAGCCCGTGCAGGACGATCCCGTTGCAGATGGCCCCCATGGCATGCTCGCGGATCCCGAAGTGCAGGGTCCGGCCGTAGGGGTTGCCGGGGAACATCCGGGTCTGGTGCACGGCCGGGATGAACGACGGCTCGCCCTTCATCGTCGTGTTGTTACTGCCAGCGAGGTCGGCCGAGCCGCCCCACAGTTCGGGGAGCACCCCGGCGAGTGCGTTCAGGATCGTGCCGGAGGCCCGGCGCGTCGCCGTGCCCTTGGCGTCCGGCGGGAACTCGGGAAGTGCCGACGCCCAGCCGTCGGGCAGCCGCCGCGCGGCCAGCCGGTCCAGCAGCGCCGCGCGGTCCGGGTTCTTCTCCCGCCAGGCCGCGTAGGACTCCTCCCACTCGGCGTGCAGCTTCTTGCCCCGGTCGGCCACCTTGCGCGCGTGGGTGACGGACTCGTCCGCCACGGGGAAGTTCACCTCCGGGTCGAAGTGCAGGATGCGCTTGGTCTTGGCCACCTCCTCCGCGCCGAGCGCGGCGCCGTGCGCCGCGCCGGTGTTCTGCGCGTCCGGTGCGGGCCAGGCGATGATCGTCCGCAGTGCGATGAACGACGGCTGGACGGTGTTCTCCCGGGCCGCGGCGAACGCCGCGGCCAGGGCCGCGACGTCCTCGTGGTAGCCCTCCGCGGTGCGCCAGGAGACCCGCTGCACGTGCCAGCCGTACGCCGCGTACCGGGCGCCGACGTCCTCCGACTTGGCGATGTTCGTGTCGTCCTCGATCGAGATCGTGTTGTCGTCGTACAGCACGATGAGGTTGCCAAGCTGCTGGTGCCCGGCCAGCGAGCGAGGCCTCGTGGCTGATGCCCTCCTCGATGTCGCCGTCCGAGACGAACGCGTAGATGTGATGGTCGAAGGGGCTGGTGCCGGGGGCCGCGTCCGGGTCGAGCAGGCCGCGCTCCCGGCGGGCGGCCATCGCCATGCCGACCGCGTTCGCGAGTCCCCTGGCCGAGCGGCCCGGTGGTGGTCTCCACCCCCGCGGTGAGCCCGTGCTCGGGGTGGCCGGGGGTGAGGCTGCCCCAGGTCCGGTAGCGCTTGATGTCGTCCAGGGTCAGCCCGTACCCGGACAGGTACAGCTGCAGGTAGAGGGTCAGGCTGGAGTGCCCGCAGGACAGCACGAACCGGTCCCGGCCCAGCCACTGCGGGTCGGCGGGGTCGTGCCGGAGGATCCGCTGGAACAGCAGGTAGGCCGCGGGCGCCAGGCTCATGGCCGTGCCGGGGTGACCGGACCCGGCCTGCTCGACCGCGTCCATCGCAAGCACGCGGATCAGGTCAACCGCCCGCTGGTCCGCGGCCGACCATGCCAGGTCCGCGCCAGATGCGTTGCTCACCGTGAGATCAGCGCTCCTCTCCAAGCGCGGGCGGGCGCAGGCCAGCAGGTGTGGCCGCCAGGATTCGTCGCTGCTTCGACCCTATCGGCCGCCGTGACGGGCCATCCCACCCGCATCTGGGGTCAGTACGCTTCCTGGCATGCTGACCCAGGACCCGCTCGCGGTGGTCGAGGGACGCCCGTACGGCCGTGGCCTGATCATCGGCGTGGCCGCCGGGCTGGGCTGCGCGCTGATCGTCCTGGGCATCGACATGGCCGAGAGCATCGACAGCGCCCGGCACAGCGTGGTCCCGTTCCTGGTCGCGCTGCCGCTGGCCCTGCTGCCGGTGCCGCTGCTGATCGCGCTGGTGCTGCTGCTGGACCGGCTGGAGCCCGAGCCGCCCGGCAACCTGGTCTTCTGTTTCGCCTGGGGCGCGGGCATCGCCGCGCTGCTCGCGGGGATCCTCAACACCGCCGGGCTGCTGTACGTCACCCAGCCCGCCCTCGGCCGGGGCGACGGCCAGTTCGTCTCGGCCGCGATCGGCGCGCCGGTGGTGGAGGAATCCCTCAAGGGCCTGGTGCTGGCCTGGCTGCTGTGGCGGCGCCGGCAGGAACTCGACGGCCCCACCGACGGGATCATCTACGCCGCCATGGTGGGCCTCGGCTTCGCGATGATGGAGAACGTCGGCTACTACATCTCGGCCCTGGCCACACCGGTGGCCGGCGGGGTGCCGCTGCTGGAAGCCACGTTCGTGTTCCGCGGCGTGATCGCGCCGTTCGCGCACCCGATGTTCACCGCGATGACCGGGATCGGCGCCGCCTACGCGGCCACGCACCGCCGCGGCGGCTGGGCCCTGGCCCTGGGCCTGTTCGGCGCGATGGTCCTGCACGGCCTCTGGAACGGGCTGACCAGCCTGGGCCTGTCCGGCATCATCCTCGCCTACGGCCTGCTGGCCTGCGTCCTGGTGGCGCTGATCACCGTGGTGGTCGCCGACCGGCGCCGGATGGTCGGCGACATCCGCCGGTACCTGCCCGGCTACCAGGCCGCCGGGCTGGTCAGCGAGGCCGATCTGCGGATGCTGTGCACGCTGCGGGAGCGCCGCCAGGCGCGGCGCTGGGCCCGCCGCACCGGCGGCCGGCCCCTGGCCAGGGCGATGGTCGCCTACCAGCTCGCCGCGACCGAGCTTGCCCTGGCCCACCAGCGCGCGGAGCGCGGCGGTGCCACGCCCGGGGAGTTCGAGGAGCGGCGGCGGGCGCTGACCGGGGTGATGGCCTCGGCCCGCGAGCTGATCTGGCGGTGTTAGCCCGGGGGACGACCCCCGGAACCCCCGCTGGCTCAGGGCCCCGTTCCTCCGTCACCGGGCCTTGGCCCTGTCGGCTCGCGGGCTAGCCGCTGGCTCTGCGGCTCCGGCGGCTCCGGGACCCGCTTACCGACCGGGGTGGCCCCGCTGCTGTCAGCGCGCGGGGGCGGGCTCGGCGGCCGCAGGGGCTTGCGGCTGGCCGGTCGCGGCCGCCAGGGCGCCGCGGTCGCGCAGCGCGAACATCAGCCGCAACGCCAGGATCCAGATCAGGGTCGAGCCGCAGACGTGCACCCAGACCAGGCCGGCCGGCAGGCCGTTGAAGTACTGGATGTACCCGATCATGCCCTGCAGGCCGATCATCCCGAGCAGGGCCCAGCCGAGGCGGACCGCCGGGGCCGGGGCGCGGGTCAGCCGCAGGCCCACCGCGAGCGGGACGGCGAGGCCGCCGAGCAGCCAGCCGATATCCGCGTGGAACTGGGTCGCCCCGGTGAGCGGCAGGTGGAACCGCGGGACCGCGCCCGCGCCGGCCAGCGGCCCGGTGCCGGTCACCACGGTTCCGGCGGCCAGCATCAGGGCCACCGCCGCCACCACTCCGTAGCCGAGCAGCCGCAGGTCGGCCCGGACCAGCGACCGGGCCGGCGCGTCGCCCTCGGTGCAGCGGACGTGCAGCGCGACGGCGGCGGCGAGGACCGCGATCGACGCCAGGAAGTGCAGCGCCACCATGGCCGGGTTGAGCTTGGTCAGCACGACGATGCCGCCGAGCACCGCCTGGGCGAGGATGCCGACCGGCTGGACGGCGGCGAGCCAGACCAGGTCCCGCCGCCGGTGGCCGCCGGGGCGGAACCGCCACGCGGCGATGAACACCACCACGGCGATCAGCGTGATGGCGACCGTGACCATCCGGTTGCCGAACTCGATCCAGGTGTGGAACATCGGGTCGCCCGCCGAGTGCGCGGCGACCAGGCTGCCGCGGGTGCACTGCGGCCAGTCCGGGCAGCCGAGGCCGGACTCGCTGAGCCGGACCGCCGCGCCGGTGGCGATGATCCCGGCGGTGCAGATCACCCCGGCGAGGGCGATGGCCCGCATGGCGGCCGGCGTGGGATCCAGCACCGCCGCGACCGCGCGCCCCGGCCACGGGCGCGCTCGCGGGCCGCGGCGGTCCTCGGTCTCCTCGGCAGGCACGGAGCCCATGGTATTGGGTGGGGCGGTGGGATCAGCAGAGCCCTCAAGCCTCGGGAATCTGCGGCTCCCTGGCTCCCCGGGCGGCGCCCGCGCAGGCGACCATGACGAAGCCGATGGCCAGCCATTCCCTGGCGGCCAGGGACTGCCCAAGCAGGACCAAACCGACCAGGGCCGCGACGGCGGGCTCCAGGCTCATCCAGATGCCGAAGACCCGCGGCGGGATCCGGCGCAGCGCCTCCATCTCCAGCGAGTACGGGATGATCGAGGAGAGCAGCCCGATGCCCAGGCCGATGGCCAGGATGCCCGGCCGCAGCAGCGTCCCGCGGCCCGCCGCGACGCCCACCGGGGTGATCACGACCGCGGCGACCAGCATGGCGATGGTGAGCCCGGCCGAGCCGGGGAAGCGCTGGCCGGTGGCCCGGCTCAGCAGGATGTAGGCGGCCCAGGACAAGCCTGCCAGCAGCGCGAACGCGAACCCGGCGGCGGCGCTGCCGTGCCCGGTGGCCGCCGTCGTGCCGCCGCGGGCGAGCAGCGCCACCCCGGTCCCGGCGAGGCCGACCCACGCCACGTCGAGCAGCCGCCGCGAGGAGGCCACCGCCACCCCGAGCGGCCCGAGGAACTCCACGGTGACCGAGATGCCGAGCGGGATGCGGGCGAACGACTGGTAGATGGAGAAGTTCATCACGGCCAGGATCAGGCCGAACCCGGCGACCACCGCCGCGTCCCGCCATGCCCGGCGGCGCGCCAGGCCGGACAGCGCGGTGCCCAGCGGCCGGGCCCCGATCACGGCCATCACGGCCGCGGACGTCCACAGCCGCAGGCCGGTGACGGCTGCGGGCGCGATCTGGGTGAACAGCCTGGCCGCGAGCCCGGCCCCGAGCTGGACCGAGAAGATGCCGGTCACGACGAGCGCGGCGGGCGGCACGGCGGTCCACGGCGTGCGCCTGGCCGTGGGCCGGCCCGGCGCGTCCCCGGGGCCGCCGGCCGCTTCGTGATCATGGGCGCTGGGCTGCGGGAACCGCCGCTTTCCCAGGGTCACGGGCGGCTTACTCCCAGCGGAACAGCCGCGCGGCCAGGGCGATGCCGACCGCGGCCCAGACGATCAGCACCGCGAGGTCACGGGCGGGCAGCCCGGCCCCGTGCTGCAGGACGGCGTGCAGCCCGTCCGACAGCGCCCCGGAGGGCAGCAGGGTGAGCACGGGCCGCGCCGCGGCCGGGAACTTCGTCAGCGGGAAGATGATGCCGCCGATGCCCAGCAGCACCAGGTAGACCAGGTTCGCCAGGGCCAGCGTCGCCTCGGCGCGCAGGGTGCCCGCCAGCAGCAGGGCCAGGCCACTGAACGCGGCCGTGCCGGCCAGCACCAGCAAGATCACCCAGATCCCCGCGGCCGGGCCGGCGTTGGGCTGCCAGCCCAGGGCAAGGCCCACCCCGAGGAGGATGACGGCCTGTGCCGCCTCGACGGCGATCACCGTGACGGTCTTCGCCCCGATCAGCCCGCCGCGGGACAGCGGGGTGGAGCCGAGCCGCTTGAGCACCCCGTACCGGCGCTCGAACCCGGTGGCGATGGCCTGGCTGGTGAACGCGGTGGACAGCACCGCGAGCGCGATCATCCCCGGCACCAGGAAGTTGACCCTCGCCTGCGGGCCGGAGCCCACCTTGACCAGGTCGTCCAGGCTGAACGCGGTGAGCAGCAGCACCGGGATGATCAGCGTCAGCAGCAACTGCTCGCCGTTGCGCACCAGGGTCCTGGCCTCCAGGCCCGCCTGCGCCATGATCATCTTTGCCATCGGGGCGGCCCCTGGATCGGGCGCCGGCCAGTCCGCCACCTCCGCCATATGGCTCATGACCGCAGCTCCCGCCCGGTCAGCTCCAGGAAGACGTCCTCCAGGGTGCGGCTCTCGATCCGCAGTTCCTGGGCCAGCACGCCGTGCTCGGCACACCAGGCGGTCACCGCGGCGACCAGCCGCGGGTCCACCCGGTTGTGCACCTCCACCAGGTAGTGCCCGGCCGGGGACTCCTTCGCCGCGGTGCCCACCGGCAGCGCGGCGAGCAGCGCCTCGATGTCGAGGCCGGGCTCGGCGCGGAACCGCACCTGGCCGGCGGTGCCGGTCAGCTCGGCCGGCGTTCCCTCGGCGACCAGCCGCCCGTGGTCGACGATCGCCACATGGTCGGCGAGGCGCTCGGCCTCGTCCATGTGGTGCGTGGTGAGGATCACGCCGGCCCCGGCCGCGCGCAGCCCGGCGATGAGATCCCACGTCGCATGGCGCGCCTGCGGGTCAAGGCCGGAGGTGGGCTCGTCGAGGAACACCAGTTCCGGGCGGCCGATCACCGCGGCGGCGAGGGAAACCCGCTGCTGCTGCCCGCCGGACAGCCGCTTGACCGGTGTCCGGGCGGCGCCGGTCAGCCCCAGCCGGTCCAGCAGCCGCGCCGGGTCCAGGGGATGGGCGTAGAACCTGGCGAGCACGGCAAGGTACTCGCCGGGCCGTACGGCCGGCGGGATGCCGCCGGCCTGCAGCATCACCCCCACCCGGGGCCGCAGCGCGCGGGCATCGGAGACCGGGTCGAGGCCGAGGACCGCCACGCTGCCCGCGTCGGGGCGCCGGTAGCCCTCGCAGATCTCGATCGTGGTGGTCTTGCCCGCCCCGTTCGGGCCCAGGACCGCGGTCACCGCACCGCGGCGGGCCCGCAGGCTGAGCCCGTCCACCGCGGCCATGTGCCCGTACCGCTTGACGAGATCACAGATCTCGACCGCGGGGGTATCGCTCACGCTGGCGAGTTTAGAGGGACATTCGGGACGCGGCAGCGACCAGCCCGTCATCGGGCCCGGGCCGGGAGCGGCGACCAGCGCCTCGATCAGCCGCGGGTCGGTCCCGGCCTCGGGGTGCCACTGCACGGCGAGCAGGAACGGATCGCCGTCGCCGCCGCGTTCCACCGCCTCGATGACCCCGTCCTCCGCCCACGCGGTGGCGACCAGGCCGTCGCCGAGCCGGTCGATGGACTGATGATGCGCGGTCGGCACGTCGACCCCGGATCCGTTGGCACCGAGGATCCCGGCCAGCCGGGTGCCCGCCGCGACCTTCACCGGGTGCGAGCCGAACGTCCCTGGCTCCGGGGTGTGCCCGGCGTCGCCGGGCAGGTGCTGGCACAGCGTCCCGCCACTGGCCACGTTGAGCAGTTGCATGCCCCGGCAGATGCCGAGCACCGGCTTCCCGGCCGCCACGGCGGCGTCAAGCAGTTCCAGCTCCGCCGCGTCGCGCGGCCCGCTGACCCGGGAGGTGGCCGGATGCGGGTCGGCCCCGTACCGGCCGGGGTCCACGTCGCCGCCGCCGGTCAGCAGCAGCCCGTCGATCCGGTCCACCGCCGCCGCGATACCGGGCACCGGCGGCAGCAGCACCGGGATCCCGCCCGCCGCGGCCACCTGCTCGGCGTAGTTGGCGGGCAGCAGCACGGCGGGCTTGTCCCAGTGGGACCAGCGGGCCTGCTCGCAGTAGGCGGACAGGCCAATAATCGGCTGGCGGGTCATTAGGGGCGTCACGTACGCGCCGGAGATGCCACCGTCCACGAGGAACGTCGACGCGGTCACGAACGAGGCGTCGTCGCTGGCCAGGAACGCCACGGCGGCCGCGATCTCCTCCGGCTCGCCGAACCGGCCCATCGGCACGTGCACCAGCCGGCGCTGTGCCCGTTCCGGGTCGGCCGCGAAAAGCTCCTGCAGCAGCGGCGTGTTGATCGGGCCCGGGCACAGCGCGTTCACCCGGATCTTCTCCCGGGCGAACTGCACCCCCAGCTCCCGGCTCATGGCGAGCACGCCACCCTTGGACGCCGTGTAGGAGATCTGCGAGGTCGCGGCGCCCAGTATCGCGACGAACGAGGCCGTGTTGATGATCGACCCGCCGCCGGCCCGCTGCATGTGCGGGATGACGTGCTTGCAGCACAGGTACACCGAGGTGAGGTTCACCTCCTGCACCCGCCGCCACGCGTCAAGGCCGGTGACCAGGATGGAATCATCCTCGGGCGGGGAGATCCCGGCGTTGTTGAACGCGATGTCGACGCGCCCGAACTCGCGCGCGCGGTCTCATAGACGCCGCGCACGTCCTCCTCGCTGGTCACGTCCGCCTGGACGAAGATCCCCCCGGTCTCGGTAGCGGCCGCCTTTCCCGTCTCGCCATCGATGTCCACCGCGACGATCTTGGCTCCCTCGGCGGCAAGCCGCCGCGCGGTGGCCAGCCCGATGCCGCTTCCGGCCCCGGTGATCACGGCGACCCGGTCCTGCAGGCGTTGCATAAGCCCTGATCACGCTCCCAGCGTTATTCGTCCGTCGCGATGAAGACGTTCTTGGTCTCGGTGAACGCGTCGAGGGCATCCGGGCCCAGTTCGCGGCCGAGCCCGGACTGCTTGAAGCCGCCGAACGGGGTCCAGTAGCGGACCGAGGCGTGCGAGTTGACCGACAGGTTGCCGGTCTCCACCGCCCGTGCCACCCGGATGGCCCGGCCCACGTCCCGGGTCCAGACCGAGCCGGACAGGCCGTAGGGGGTGTCGTTGGCCATCGCCACCGCCTGGGCCTCGTCGTCGAACGGGACCACGGCGACCACCGGGCCGAACACCTCCTCGGTGTAGGCGGGGTCGTCGAGGCGCACCGGCGCCAGCACGGTGGGCGCGAACCAGTAGCCCGGGCCCTCCGGTGCGCTGCCGCGGAACGCCACCGGCGCGCCGGGCGGCACGTAGGAGGCCACCCGGTCCCGGTGCTCGGCCGAGATCAGCGGCCCCATCTCGGTGTCCTCCTGGGCCGGGTCGCCGACCGCGACCGCCTTGACGGCGGGCTCAAGGAGCTCCAGGAACCGCTGGTACACCTCGCGCTGCACCAGGATCCGGGACCGGGCGCAGCAGTCCTGGCCGGCGTTGTCGAACGCGGCGACCGGCGCGGTGGCAGCCGCCTTTTCCAGGTCGGCGTCGGCGAACACGATGTTGGCGCTCTTGCCGCCCAGTTCCATGGTGACCCGCTTCACCTGCCGGGCGCAGCCGGCCATGATCTCGCGGCCCACCTCGGAGGACCCGGTGAAGACGATCTTGCGCACGTCCGGGTGGTCGACCAGCCGCTGGCCCACCACCGAGCCCTTGCCGGCCAGCACCTGGAACACGCCCTCCGGCAGCCCCGCCTCCAGCGCCAGCTCGCCGATCCGGACCGCGGTCAGCGGCGTCCGCTCGGCCGGCTTGGCGATCACCGGGTTGCCGGCGGCCAGCGCGGGCGCGGCCCCCCAGCCGAGGATCGGCATCGGGAAGTTCCACGGCACGATGACGCCGACCACGCCGACCGGCTCGTGGAAGGTGACGTTGAGCCCGCCCGGCACCGGGATCTGCTTGCCGCACAGCCGTTCCGGCGCGGCGGAGTAGTAGCGCAGCACGTCGCGGACGTTGCCGGCCTCCCACCGGGCCTGCCCGGCCGGGTGCCCAGAGCCGGCGGTCTCCAGTTCGGCCAGCTCGCCGATGTGCGCGTCGATCACGTCCGCGAACGTGCGCAGCAGCGCCGCGCGCTCGCCGGGCGCCACGGCGCGCCAGGCCGCCTGGGCGGCCACGGCGCGCGCGATCGCCGCGTCGGTAGCCGCCGCGGTGGTCTGCTCGACCTCGGCCACCGGTTCCTCGGTGGCCGGGTTCAGCACGGTGAAGGCAGGCATCGTCCGTCGTCCGCTCTCGACTCGCGCTACGTCCGCTCGAAGCCGCGGTACAGCTCCCAGTCGGTGACCGCGGCGTCGAACGCGGCCAGTTCCACTCTGGCACCGTTGGCGTAGTGCTCGACCACGTCGTTGCCGAACGCCTTGCGGGCGAGCTGGCTGTGCTCCCAGGCGTCCAGCGCGTCCCGGAGCGTGGACGGCACCCGGGGGCCCGGCCCGGTGTAGGCGTTGCCGTCCATGGCCGGCTCCAGCGGCATCTCGTGCTCGATCCCCTCCAGGCCGGCCGCGATCATCGCGGCGACGGCCAGGTAGGGGTTGACGTCGCCGCCGGGCACCCGGTTCTCCGGGCGCAGCGAGTGCCCGTGCCCGACCAGGCGGTAGGCGCAGGTCCGGTTGTCCACGCCCCAGCGCACCGCGGTGGGGGCGAAGCTGCCGGGCACGTACCGCTTGTAGGAGTTGACGTTCGGCGCGTGGAACAAGATCAGCTCGCGCAGCCCGGCCAGCTGCCCGGCCAGGAAGTGCTCCCCGGTCTTGGACAGGCCGAACGGGCCGTCCCCGGCGAGCACGGGGTTGCCGCCGGCGTCCCGGACCGAGAGGTGGATGTGGCAGGAGTTGCCCTCGCGGGCGTTCGGCTTGGCCATGAACGTGAGGCTCATGCCGTCCTGCGCCGCGATCTCCTTGGCCCCGGTCTTGTAGATCGAGTGGTTGTCGCAGGTGGTCACCGCGTCGGCGTAGCGGAACGCGATCTCGTGCTGGCCGAGGTTGCACTCGCCCTTGGACGACTCGACGTACAGGCCCGCGCCGGACATGCCCAGCCGGATGCGCCGCATCAGCGGCTCCACCCGGCCGGTGCCCAGGATGGAGTAGTCCACGTTGTACAGGTTCACCGGGGTGAGGTCCCGGTAGGCCATCGCCTGCGCGTCCTCGAAGGAGTCGCGGTACACGCAGAACTCCAGCTCGGTGCCGGCGAAGGCGGTCCAGCCGCGGGCCGCCAGCCGGTCGGTCTGCGCCTTGAGCACCTGCCGGGGCGAGGCGACCACCGGGCTGCCGTCGATCCAGGCCAGGTCGGCCAGGACCAGCGCGCTCGCCTCGTGCCAGGGCAGGTGGCGGAGCGTCCCGAAGTCGGGTACGAGGACGAAGTCCCCGTACCCGCGCTCCCAGGACGACATCTCGTACCCGTCCACCGTGTTCATGTCGATGTCCACGGCGAGCAGGTAGTTGCATCCCTCGGCGGCGTGGCTGACCACCTCGTCGAGGAAGAACTCGCCCGACACCCGCTTGCCCTGCAGCCGCCCCTGCATGTCGGTGAACGCGAGCACGACCGTGTCGATCGTGCCGTCGCTCACCGCGACCCGCAGTTGCTCCACGCGTGAGCATTCCTGGCCGCCTGGCATTGCCGGAGTCGGGCACTGTCCGTGGCCTTCCCTTTCGTCCTCCCGAGGCTACCGGCCCGTGGGCTGCAGCCGTCAGCTGGCCAGTTCCTGCTCGATGGCGGCCAGCTCCTCCGGCGGTGCCCTGGACCCGCGGCCCCTTGAACCATTTGCGGGCCGAGACCAGCCAGTAGATGCCGGCGAAGCCGATGACCACCAGCACGGCGACGATGGCGTAGTTGAAGGTCGTGCAGGTGATCGGGCTCGCCGCGGGCAGCATGAACAGGATCGTGATGAAGACCACCCAGATGACCGCGATCCAGCCGACCACGTAGCTCCACCGGCCCAGGTGCCAGGGGCCGCGCTGGAACGCCTCGCCCTGGCGCAGCCGCAGGAAGGTGGGCGCGACGTAGGCGATGTACAGGCCGATCGTCGCGATCGAGGTGACCGCCGCGTAGGCGGTAGGTGTTCCACAGGTAGGGCAGGCCGAGGATGAGCGCGCCCGCCGCGGCGAGCCAGATCGCGTTGGTCGGCGTCCTGGTCCGCTTGTTCACCCGGTGCCAGATGTTCGAGCCGGGCAGCGCGCCGTCGCGGGAGAACGCGTAGATCATCCGCGAGTTCGCGGTCACCGAGGACATGCCGCAGAACAGCTGGGCACCGATCACCACCAGCAGCAGCACCTTGGCGGTGGTCGCGCCCGAGGGCGTCGATGAAGATCTGGACCGGCGGCTCGCCGGTCGGCGAGGCCACCTCGGCGGCGTAGTGCTGGATGGCGAAGGTGAGCGCCGATCAGCAGGACCCAGCCCGCGAACAGCGACACCACGATCGACATCACGATGCCGCGCGGGCCGCTGCGCGCGGCCGCTGTGCGTCTCCTCGGTCATGTGCGCCGAGGCGTCGTAGCCGGTGAAGGTGTACTGGGCCAGCAGCAGGCCGAGAGCGAGCACGTAGATGGTGCTGTGCCAGCCGGTGAGGTTGACGATCTTGGTGAACACGAAGCTGGCCGACTGGTGGTGCGACGGCACGAACGCCAGCATGCCGACGATGAGCAGCACGCCGAGGATGTGCCACCACACGCTGACATCGTTCAGCAGCGC
The DNA here is from genome assembly GCA_963795785.1 of uncultured Actinomycetes bacterium. Classification (GTDB taxonomy): domain Bacteria; phylum Actinomycetota; class Actinomycetes; order Streptosporangiales; family Streptosporangiaceae; genus DASXKD01. The sequence goes on along the minus strand of CAWCKG010000011.1, from coordinate 22,852 downwards.
GACCAGCCGGATGCCGAACTGGTTCATGCAGGCCGTGCACCAGCAGCACGCCCGCGTAGATCAGGATGGTGACCCAGTGGTAGGTGGGCGTGCCGAACACCAGGTTCAGCCACGCGTTGATGAAGAACGCGGCGCCGAAGTCGATGCCCGCGGTGATCGCGACCTGGCCGAGGAAGTTGAACCAGCCGGTGAACCAGGACCACGCCGGGCCCCGGCCGTCGCGGGCCAGCTTGGCCGCCCAGTAGTACAGGCCGCCCGCGGTCGGGAAGCTGGAGCACACCTCGGCCATCGACAGCCCGACCATCAAGGTCATGATGCCGACGAACGGCCAGCCCCAGACGATCGCGACCGGGCCGCCGGTGATCATGCCGTAGCCGTACAGCGTCATGCAGCCGGACAGGATCGAGATGATCGTGAACGAGACCGCGAAGTTGGAGAAACCGGACATGCGGCGGCGCAGTTCCTGGGCGTAGCCCATTTCGTGGAGGCGTTGCTCGTCCTCAGTCATCGCCGCGCGCTCATTGACGGCCACGGGAACTCCTTGTTTGGTGACGCGGCGTGCCCGCCGCGGGGTCGTGCTGCCCGGGGGCCGCCTCAGGGCGTCTCACCTGGCCGCTGTGTCCCAATGGTTTAGTATCTGACCATTGAGGGTTACACTCCCGGTCATGTCAAGACCTGCGCCGGAAAAGAATGTCGGGAGCTGACCTCGCCGCTCTGCTCGGCCCCGTGCGGGCGGGCAACGCCTTCGAGGAAACGGTCGAGCGGATGCTCACCGTCATCAAGCTTGGCCTGGTGGCCCCGGGGGACCGGTTCCCGCCGGAACGGGAGCTGGCGGCCCTGCTCGGCGTGAGCCGGCTCACCCTGCGTGAGGCGATCCGGGCGCTGCAGCAGGCCGGTTACGTGGAATCGCGGCGGGGCCGGTTCGGCGGCACGTTCGTCACCTACGAGCAGCCACCTCCTGATCCCGGTGAGGCGCGGCGGATCGCGCTGGAGGATGGCAGCAAGCTCACCGATGCGCTCACGTTCCGGCTGGTGGTGGAGACCGGCGCCGCCGAGGTGCTCGCCGCCTCCGGCGGCGACCGGGGCCGCGGCATGCTGCTGGCCCGGCTGGCCGACCTGAACAACGCGACCCCGGGCGACTACCGCCGGCTGGACACGCTGTTCCACCTGGCGATCGCCGAGCTGACCGGGTCCAGCCTGCTCGCCGCCGCCTGCACCGACGCCCGGATGCGGCTGAACGACCTGCTGAACGCGATCCCGGTGCTGCAGCACAACATCGACCACACCGCCCGCCAGCACACCGCCATCGCCGAGGCGATCCTGGCCGGCGACACGGCGCGGGCCCGCCGCGCCGTGGCCGAGCACCTCGACGGCACCGCCGCCCTGCTCCGTGGCTTCCTGGCCTCGCCGGCCAGGGGAGCCGCCCGCCAGACCCGCCGCTCCTCCCGCCGGCCGGACCCGCCGCTCCTCCCGCAGGCACTGCCGGACCTGCCGCTTCTCCCGCAGAACCGGCCGCTCATCCCGGCGGACCTGCCGCAACGCCGCAGGACCTGACGCTCCCCGCGTCAGCGGCGCAGTTCGACCGCGTCGCACCGGTGACCGCCGCCGGGCATCGGTGGCCGCACCGGCCAGCGACGGTGGCGCGACCGCGCCAGCGTAGGACCGCGGGCGACGGCCGCGCTAGACGGCTACCCGGGATAGCGCGCGGCTCCACCAGGTAGCTGCGCCCGTGCGGGAGCCGCCAGAGCAGGATTCCTGGCTCGGGCTGGTCAAGCCACCAGCCTTGGGCCTGTTTTGCCTGGTGATGCCGCGGCACAGGCAGGCAAGATTGCATTCGCAGGTCCGTCCGCCCTGGTCGTGCGGGATCGTGTGATCCTGGTCGCAGCGCGCCGCCGGACTGCGGCACCCGGGGAAGCCACAGCTGCGGTGGCGGATGTTGACGACGTGCCGCAGTGATGGGGCTGGCTGGTATCCCTTGGATTCCCGCTCATGGGAGCACTCGCCGACCGCGATCCGCCGGACGGTGACCGTCAGCGCCCAGCCATCATGTGGCCCGGCACGGGCCGGTACGGCCTCCCGTCCCGCCAGGCCACCCCGGCCTGGCCGCGGGCTCCCCGCGCGGCCGGCCGTCCCGGCCCGCCGCGGGCGGCCCGGCCAGGGCGCATCCGTGGGCCACAGCGCGCCCGTCCCGGCCGGTCAGAGTCAGGCACCAGCGCGCCCCGGGCTGGCGGGCAATGAGACCCGCGAGGGCCCGCGCATCGTCGGCGGGAAGAGGGCCGAATCCGGCAGCCTCGCCGGGCTCCGATGATCCGCCCAGCCAGGTAGCCAGCGGCATGGTCAGGTTGACCGAACCGGCCAGCCCTGGCCCGGCAGATACCGGCCCGGGAGCAGGCCGGACGGCGCCGGGAGCGGGCCGATGCCCGGAGCGGCGGTCCCGGCTGGCCTCCCGGCCGGGCCGGGAATGCGCCGGAGCCGTCACCGTCCGGCCCGGGCGCGGCGCTTGCGTCCTGGTCGTTCCGGGAGCCCGCCTCGGTGGTCCCGGGCCCGGATGGCACTGCGGGGGCGAACCCTGCTATCGGCTGTCCCCGCAGGAGGGCCAGGTAGACCTGGGCCCGCAGCGCGCTGAGGCTCTCCTCCTGGCCGGCCGACTTCAGCTGCCGCGCCAGGGCATCGATCCGCTTGTCGGCCGCAAGGACGTCAGCGGGAGGCAGGTCCCGGCCCGCCAGCGCGGCCGTGCCGCAACGCTCGTCCCAGACCTCAACCCGGGCATCCTTGCGCGCCTCCTCGCGGCGCCGCGTGGCGGCCGCGGGATCAACGGCGAGAACCGCCCGCTGGGTCGCCGCCCGCAGCTGGCCGCTGGTCTGCCCGGGGGCGCGCCCGATGACCGCGGATTCCACCGCCGCCGCGTGGGCGTCACTCAGGCAGCTCACCCCGTCGCTGATGACCAGCGCCCTCGCACGGTCGATCTGACCGGTGGCCAGCGCGGCCCGGGTCAGCGGCAACCGCGCCAGGTTGCACGCGACGTCAAGCAGCGCATCGGCGCTGCGCGTGGTCAGCGTCAGCGCGGCCGCCAGCTCGTCGCCCACATGCTCGGCCAGATGTGGGTCGGCCCCGGCAGCCACCTCAGCCCAGCGGCGGCGGTCCAGCTCAGCGACGGCCGCGAGCTCACCAGCCGCCGCCCAGGAGGCCAGCCGCCGCCAGGCCTGGAGCACGCCGACCAGGGCGTCGTCGGAAAGCGTGCCCAGCCCGTCCGCCCACGCATTCTGAGCGAACCCGGCGAGCGCCGGGCCCGGCGTTAAGCGGTCGAGTAGCCCGCCCGCAGCGAATCCCGCACCGGCGCCGAAGGACCCGGACGGCGCGCTGGGCCATTCCGGCCATTCCTCGCCGGCCGCCCCAGTGGCGCATGCCAGCCACTCCTCATCCAGCTCCTGGGAGCTCCACATCCCGTGGTGCCCGGGAACCGTTCCGGAACAGCTCGCCTGCCGCAGCATTCCCGCCTCAGCACCCCTAATACTCGAACGTGTATTCGATTCAATGCCAGCATAACGCGACCCTCCGACATTTCAGCAGGCGCTACGCGACCACGGGGCAGCGCCGGTGTGAAAGGGTTCGGTTCGCCGCGACCGCCTGGCTCAATGCTTGGCGGGGTGGGAGCGCAGCAGCGAGGCCTTCAGGTTCGGCTTGGCGGCCACGATCAGGCAGGTGATGGTCTTGTGACCGCCGGTCCAGGACGCCTGCAGCGGATACAGGTAGTGCAGCGTCATCGAGTTCTTGATCTTCGAGGTCTGCACGTTCTGCTTGATCCGCGCGTGGCAGCCGGTGTCCGCCTGGCGCTTGAGGGCCTCGACCCCCGGGTAGCCGGTGCCGGTCGCGTTGAACTGGACGAATGCCTGTGCGTTGTGCGGCGTGCTGCACGGGACCACGGTCACGTAGGTGACGCCGAGCACGGTCTGGCTCGCCGGGGGGTTCTGGAAGCACTGTCCCGGGCGCAGCGAGAACACGTTGGTGGACAGGGCCCCGTGGCTCGCGGAGGAAGTAGGCCCGGCGGTGGGCGCGGAACTGTGCCCAGTAGGCGCGGGTGGCTTGCTAGGGCTGCCGCCAGGGAGCACGAAGTAGGCGCCGATCAGCACCAGCCACAGCGCGGAGAGGGCAAGCCCGGCGATGGCCAGGCCCCGGCCCCGCTGGCCGGTGCGGCGGATCTGGCCCAGCGCCATGTAGCCGAGGACGACGCTGGCGATGGCGCCGATCACCGTGATGCCGATCACCCCGAGCACGAACGACGCGACCGCGAGCCCGTTGGCCTTGCCCGGGGGAGCGGCCGCGCGGCGGCCCGGCCCCGGCGGCCCGCCGGGAGGGCCACCCGGGCCCTGGCGCAGGAACGGGTCCTCCGGGCTGAACGGATCGTGCGGGTCGTAGCGGCCCTGCGGGCCGGTCGTCCCGGGCACGTAGGCCTGCGTCGGCGCGCCCCGCAGGGCCGCCGTCTGCGGCCCGGTCAGGTCGCCCGCCCAGGACGGGCCGTCGGCCGGGCCGGTGCCGAAGTCACCTGCCCACGGCGGGGCCCCGGGCGCACCACTGCCGAAGGCACCCGGCCGGGCCTGCACCCCGGCCGGGTCAGCGGGGAAGGCTCCGGTCGCGGCACCGCCGGCCCAGGTCTGCGGGCCGGTGGCCTGGCGCGGATCCGGGGCGCCGTCGTCGACCCAGAGCTGCCAGCCCGGCGGTGCGGGCGGCCAGGAGGGGTCAGGCTGCCAGTGGGGAGGCGGCACGAAGCCCGGTGGCGGTGGCGGCCAGCCGGGGGCCGGATTGAAACGCAGTCCCAAAGGGCCTCCCTCGGGAGTCAGAGTTTTTGGCAGCCCGGATATACACCGAAAAGGCCCCGTGGGCCGAACATAGCAGCCACGGCACGGCGAGGTGTGAGCTACTGCATGGCCGATCACGTTGCGGCGGGGCATAGATTTACGCCACACTGATGTTGTGAAAAGCGTGGACAGGATCAGCGCGCTTCCGGTTGCGGGCAGCGGCGGTGACGCACGTGACGCCAGTGGCGCCAGTGCCGCCGCCGAGCCCGGCCGCTGGTGCGCCCGGGCACGGCGGCGCATGCGCCGGCGTGGCCGGCGACCTGTCCGGCATCTCCGCCGTCCCCGCGTCCGGCACCGCGGGCGCGGTGACGTACCTGGGTTCCGAGCGCGGCACCCGGGCCCGGATCGCCCGGCTGATCCTGGAGAACGGGCCGGTCACCGCCGCCGCGCTGAGCACCAGGCTGGGGCTCACCCCGGCGGCCGTGCGGCGGCACCTGGACAACCTGCTCGCCGGCGGGCTGATCGAGGCCCGCACCGCGCGGCGGGTGGCCAGCAGGGGCCGCGGCCGCCCCGCCAAGCTGTTCGCGATCACCGACGCGGGCCGCAGCGCGTTCGAGCACGCCTACGACGACCTGGCCACCAGCGCGCTCCGCTTCCTCGCCGAGGCGGCGGGGCCAGAAGCGGTCGCCGAGTTCGCCCGCCGGCAGGTGGCCGAACTGGAGCGCCGGTACCGGCCGGTGATGGCGTCGGCCGGCGAGGACAAGGTCGCCGCGCTCGCGGAGGCCCTGTCCGCGGACGGTTACGCCGCCTCGGCGACCAGCGCCCCGGCGCTGGGGGCCGGCGGCGGCGAGCAACTCTGCCAGCACCATTGCCCGGTCGCGCACGTCGCGGCCGAGTTCCCGCAGTTGTGCGAGGCGGAGACCGAAGCGTTCGCCAGGCTGCTCGGCACCCCGGTGCAGCGCCTGGCCACGATCGCGCACGGCGACGGGATCTGCACCACGCATGTGACCGCGCCCGCGCTTGTCCATATCCGCACGACGACCACCACAACCAGTCAGCCTGGAGGCTCTGGAGCATGACGACGACCGCGCACCCCGAACTCGAGGGGCTGGATCGATACAAGTTCGGCTGGGCCGACTCCGACACCGCCGGAGAATCCGCGCGCCGCGGCCTGTCCGAGGAGGTCGTGCGTGACATCTCGGCGAAGAAGAACGAGCCGGAATGGATGCTCGACCTGCGGCTGAAGGGCCTCAAGCTGTTCCGCCGCAAGCCGATGCCCGACTGGGGCGCGGACCTGACCGGCATCGACTTCGAGAACATCAAGTACTTCGTCCGGTCGACCGAGAAGCAGGCGGCGACCTGGGATGACCTGCCCGCGGACATCAAGAGCACCTACGACAAGCTCGGCATCCCCGAGGCGGAGAAGCAGCGCCTGATCGCCGGCGTCGCCGCGCAGTACGAGTCGGAGGTCGTGTACCACAAGATCCGCGAGGACCTGGAGGAGAAGGGCGTCCTGTTCCTGGACACCGACACCGCGCTCAGGGAGCACCCGGAGCTGTTCCAGGAGTACTTCGCCTCGGTCATCCCGGTCGGCGACAACAAGTTCGCCGCGCTGAACACCGCGGTCTGGTCCGGCGGCAGCTTCATCTACGTGCCGAAGGGCGTGCAGGTGGAGATCCCGCTGCAGGCCTACTTCCGGATCAACACCGAGAACATGGGCCAGTTCGAGCGGACCCTGATCATCGTCGACGAGGGCGCCAGCGTGCACTACGTCGAGGGCTGCACCGCGCCGATCTACTCCTCCGACTCGCTGCACTCGGCGGTCGTCGAGATCATCGTGAAGGCCGGCGGCCACTGCCGCTACACCACGATCCAGAACTGGTCGAACAACGTCTACAACCTGGTCACCAAGCGTGCCGTCGCGCAGGCGGGCGCGAGCATGGAATGGATCGACGGCAACATCGGCTCCAAGGTCACGATGAAGTACCCGGCCGTCTACCTGATGGGCGAGCACGCCAGGGGCGAGACGCTGTCGGTCGCCTTCGCCGGCGGCGGCCAGCACCAGGACGCGGGCGCCAAGATGGTGCACTGCGCGCCGAACACGTCCTCCCAGATCATCTCCAAGTCGGTGGCCCGGTCCGGCGGGCGGACCTCCTACCGCGGCCTGGTCCAGGTCCAGGAGGGCGCGACGCATTCCAAGTCCACGGTCAAGTGCGACGCGCTGCTGGTGGACACGGTGAGCAGGTCCGACACCTACCCCTACGTGGACGTCCGTGAGGACGACGTGGAGATGGGGCACGAGGCCAGCGTCTCCAAGATCTCCGAGGACCAGCTCTTCTACCTGATGAGCCGCGGCATGACCGAGGACGAGGCGATGGCCACCATCGTCCGCGGCTTCGTCGAGCCGATCGCCCGGGAACTGCCGATGGAGTACGCGCTCGAACTGAACCGGCTCATCGAGCTGCAAATGGAGGGGGCGGTCGGCTGATGGGCTCGCTCCAGGGGGCCGTGGAATCCACGGCCCCGGTCTCTCAGGTTGCACGAGCACCGTGTCGGAGTTTCCCGTCCCCACGGGGCGAGAAGAGGAATGGCGGTTTACGCCGCTGCGGCGCTTGCGCGGGCTGCATGGCGCTGCTGCGGTTGCCGCGCGGGGAAGGTGACGGTGGAGGTGGACGCCGCACCGGGGGTCACCGCTGTGCTTGCGCAACGCGGTGACCCCCCGCACGGCATCCACTTCGAGCCCGTTGACCGGGTCAGTGCCACAGCCTTTGCCTCGTATGAGGAAGCCCTGGTCGTCACGGTTCCCCCGGAGGCGCAGGACACCACCGCCGACGGTGATCACCGTCCGGGGGGACGACGCGTCCGGGGCGGCGTTCGGGCACACGCGTCATCAGCCTCGGGGATAACGCGAGGGCTGTTGTCGTGGTGGATCACCAGGGGAGCGCGACGTACGCCGACAACGTGGAGATCGTGGTCGGGGATGGCGCGTTCGCTGACGCTGGTGTCGGTGCAGGACTGGGCCGAGGATGCGGTGCACGTGTCTGCCCATCAGGCGACGCTCGGGCGGGATGCGCGGCTCCAGCACATCACGGTGACGCTCGGCGGCGACGTGGTCCGGATTGCCCCGACGGTGCGTTATGCAGGACCTGGCGGCGATGCGGAGCTGCTCGGGGTGTATTTCGCCGACGCCGGCCAGCACCTGGAGCATCGTCTTTTCGTGGACCACGCGCAGCCGAACTGCCGCAGCCGCGTGGACTACAAGGGCGCGCTGCAGGGGGAGGCGGCGCACACGGTGTGGATCGGCGACGTGCTGATCCGGCCGGAGGCGACCGGGACCGACACCTATGAGCGCAACCGCAACCTGCTGCTCACCGACGGCGCGCGCGCCGACTCGGTGCCGAACCTGGAGATCCTCACCGGCGAGGTCGTCGGCGCCGGGCACGCCAGCGCCAGCGGCCGGCTGGAGGACCACCACCTGTTCTACCTGATGGCCCGCGGCATCCCGATGGAAGAGGCGCGGCGGCTGGTGATCCGCGGCTTCTTCGGCCAGCTGATCGCCAAGATCGCCGTGCCGGAGCTGCGCGACCGGATCACCGGGGCCATCGAGGCGGAACTGGCAGCGGGCGCCGCGGAGGTGCGCGCATGAGCGAGACGACCCAGTTCGTCCGGGCCTGCGCGCTGGCCGACGTGCCCGACGAGGGAGCCCTCGGGCTGGAGATCGGCGGCGTGCCGGTCGCCGTGGTGCGCACCGGCGGCGAGGTGTTCGCCCTGTCCGACGTGTGCTCGCACGAGGAGGTCCCGCTGTCCGAGGGCGAGATCTACGACCACACGGTGGAATGCTGGCTGCACGGGTCATGTTTCGACCTGCGGACCGGCAACCCGACCGGGCCTCCCGCCACCCAGCCCGTGCCCATCTACCCGGTGCGGATCGAGGACGGCGACGTCTACGTCGCGCTCGGCGGCACCGGCCCGGCAAGCTAACAACGATCAGGAGAGAAACGCAATGGCCACCCTTGAGATTCGCGACCTGCACGTCAGCGTGGCGGATCCGGCACCAGGCCCGGACGGCCGCGACGGCAGCCAGGAGATCCTGCGCGGCGTCGACCTGACCGTGTCAGCGGGCCAGACCCACGCGATCATGGGGCCTAACGGGTCGGGCAAGTCCACCCTCGCCTACGCGATCGCGGGCCACCCCAAGTACCTGGTCACCCAGGGCAGCGTGACGCTCGACGGCGAGGACGTGCTGGCGATGAGCGTGGACGCGCGGGCCCGGGCCGGGCTGTTCCTCGCCATGCAGTACCCGGTCGAGGTGCCCGGGGTGTCGGTGTCCAACTTCCTGCGCACGGCGGTCACCGCGATGCGCGGCGAGGCACCGAAGCTGCGGGTGTTCCTCAAGGACATGCGCGCGGCGATGGCCGCCCTCGCGATCGACCCGGTGTTCGCCGAGCGGAACGTGAACGAGGGTTTCTCCGGCGGGGAGAAGAAGCGGCACGAGATCCTGCAGCTGGAACTGCTCGACGCCGAAGATCGCGATCCTCGACGAGACCGACTCCGGGCTGGACATCGACGCGCTCAAGGTCGTGGCCGAGGGGGTCAACAGGTTCGCCGCGGGACCTGGCCACGGGGTACTGCTGATCACCCACTACCCCCGGCTCCTGCAGTACGTGAAGCCCGACTTCGTGCACGTGTTCGTGGCCGGCCGGATCGTCGAGGAGGGCGGCCCGGAGCTGGCCGAGACGCTGGAGGCCGAGGGCTACGACCGCTGGACCAAGGCCGGGGCCGCGTCATGACCCTGGACGTCGCGCGGATCCGCAAGGACTTCCCGATCCTGGAGCGGACGGTCCGCGACGGCCAGCCGCTGGTCTACCTGGACAGCGCCAACACCTCGCAGAAGCCGCGTCAGGTCCTCGACGCCCTGACCGACTTCTACGAGCGGCACAACGCCAACATCCACCGGGCCACCCACCAGCTCGGCGAGGAGGCCACGGCGGCCTACGAGGGCGCCCGGGCCACGGTTGCCGGCTTCATCGGCGCGGCCGGGCCGGCCGAGGTGGTGTTCACCAAGAACGTCTCCGAGGCGATCAACCTGGTCGCCTACTCGATGGGCAACGCCAGCGCCGCGCGGGCGGGCGGGCGGTTCGCGCTCGGCCCCGGCGACGAGATCGTCATCACCGAGATGGAGCACCACTCCAACATCGTCCCGTGGCAGCTGCTGTGCGAGCGTACCGGCGCGACGCTGCGCTGGTTCCGCGTGACGCCGGAGGGCCGGCTGGACACCTCGGACATCGACGGCCTGATCACCGAGCGGACCAAGCTGGTCGCGCTCGCGCACCAGTCCAACGTGCTCGGCACCATCAACCCGGTGCGGGCGATCGCCGACCGGGCGCACGCGGCCGGGGCGCTGGTGCTCGTGGACGCCGCCCAGTCGGTGCCGCACATGCCGGTGGACGTGGCCGGGCTCGGGGCGGACTTCCTCGGCTTCACCGGCCACAAGATGTGCGGTCCCACCGGCATCGGGGTGCTCTGGGGGCGCCGCGAGCTGCTGGAGGAGATGCCCCCGTTCCTCGGCGGCGGCGAGATGATCGAGGACGGTGTGGATGGAGCGGTCCACGTTCGCGCCGCCACCGCACAAGTTCGAGGCGGGCACCATGCCGATCGCGGAGGCAGCGGCCCTGGCCGCGGCCATCGGCTACCTCGGCGAGGTCGGCCTGCCCGCGCTGCGGGAGTACGAGCACGGCCTGGTCTCCCGTGCGCTGGAGGCGCTGGGCGAGATCGGCGGGCTGCGCATCCTCGGCCCGGCCGAGCCGGTGGACCGGGGTGCCGCGATCTCCTTCACGGTCGAGGGCGTCCACCCGCACGACATGAGCCAGGTACTGGATTCCCGCGGCATCGCGGTGCGGGCCGGGCACCACTGCGCGTGGCCGCTGCACCGCGCGATGGGCGTCCAGGCCAGCACCCGGGCGTCGTTCTACCTGTACAACACGCACGAGGAAGTGGACGCGCTGACCGCGGGCATCCGGGAGGCGCAGCGTTTCTTCGGGGCCGGGGGGCGCTGATGCGGCTGGAATCGCTGTACCAGGAGATCATCCTGGACCACTACCGGCGCCCGCAGCACGCGGGCCTGCGGGAGCCGTTCGACGCCGAGGTCCGGCACGTGAACCCGGTCTGCGGTGACGAGGTGACGCTGCGGGTCACGCTCAAGGACTCCGACGCGGGCCCGGTGGTGGCGGACATCTCCTACGACGCGCTCGGCTGCTCGATCAGCCAGGCGAGCACATCGGTGCTGGCCGACCTGCTGATCGGCCGGACGGTCAGCGACGGCATGAAGGTCAACGACGAGTTCCTCGCGCTCATGCAGTCCCAGGGCGAGGGCGAGCCGGACGAGGACGTGCTCGGCGACGCGGTGGCGTTCGCCGGCGTGTCCAAGTTCCCGGCCCGCATCAAGTGCGCCCTCCTGGCCTGGATGGCCTGGAAGGACGCGACCGCGCAGGCGATAGGCGAACGCGAGCCGGCATGATGCGGCATCCGCGAGGGAGGCAGTGAGATGAGCGACGAAGCGGTCCAGGTAGACGAGACCACGGCGGGCGCCGTTCCCGCGACCGGGACCGGGCCCGACACCGAGGACCTGCTGGAGGCGCTGCGCGACGTCGTGGACCCCGAGCTTGGCGTCAACGTGGTGGACCTGGGCCTGGTCTACGGCGTCACCCTCGGCGGCGACGGCGTGGCCACCATCGACATGACGCTCACCAGCGCCGCGTGCCCGCTCACCGACGTCATCGAGGACCAGGCCGCGTCCGCGCTGGAGGGCCTGGTCAACGACTTCCGGATCAACTGGGTGTGGCTGCCGCCGTGGGGCCCGGACAAGATCACCGAGGACGGCCGCGAGCAGCTCCGCGCCCTCGGCTTCAACGTCTGACCCTAGCCGTCCAGACGGCGATCCGGGCCGGGCTCAGGCCGGGCCGGTCAGGTGGATGCGGACCGCGAGGAACAGGCGCGGGGTGTCCCGGAGCACGGCGAGCCTCGGGTCGGGCACGGTGAGGAACCGGTCCACCGCGAGCTTGAGCACCGGCCGCAGCCGCGGGTCGGCCCGGGCGCCGGACATCGCCTTCCGGTCGCCGCCGAGCACCACGGCGTCCAGCCGTTCCGCGTAGGGGACCAGCACCTTCACCGCGGTGTCCGCGGCCGCGCCCATCGCGGCCGTCGCCTGGTTCTCCCGGCGCCGGGCGAACCGGTGCTGCGAGGTGCCGCCCGCGGCGGACCGGCCGTGCACCAGCCGCGAGCCGACCTTGGAACTGACCAGCCGCGGCGGGCTGCCCGCGAAGACCCCGGCGGCGAACCCGCCGAGCCGGACCAGGAACACGCCCACGGTCCGGTCCTCGGCGGCGTGCGCGGCGATCAGCCCGGCCAGGTCCGCCGGGTCGTCCGGCCAGGTGCCCCCGGCGGGCGCCGGCATCGGCGGGAACGGCGGGTGGCACTCGGCCGCCGCGCCGTCGGCGGCGCGGAACGTCACCGCCAGGCGGCCCGGCTCCGCGGTGACGGTGCCATGGCGCTCGGCGAACGAGGCCACCCAGCGGGGCAGCCGGTCCGGGGCCACGTCCACCCACCGCCCGCCGCCAGCGTCCGGGCTCGCCGCACCCGCTTCGGCCGCCGCACCGGGCCCGGCGGCGGCGCCGGAATCCGCCCCAGGAGTCCCGGCAGCCTCGCTAGCCCCAGCCGTCGTGCCCTCAGCCATCAGGTGCCTCCATCCGTCCTTGTGATCATGACCTTAGTGGCGCTGGAGGCCCCCAAACTCATGATCACGCGGTAGGCATGGCCGCCTGCTGCTTGCGCTCCCGCCGCAGCCGGCGCAGCACCGGCAGCCCGGCGAAATAGGACCCGGACGCCGCGATGCCGCCGACCCCGAGGTCCACCGAGATCCGGCCCTGCCTGGCCCAGTAAACATCCCGCAGGTCCAGCAGCAGGGCGAACTCATCGACGATGAGCGCCAGCCCAGCGCCGTAGCTGACCGCGACGGCCGGGTGACGGCGGTGCCGCTCATCGCCGCGCAGGGCGACCGCGCCGACGCCCGCCAGCAACCCGATGCCCCACAGGTAGTGATGCAGGTGCTCGCCGCCGACGCTGATGTTGCGGAACGGCCCCTTGCCGGCCCGGATGCTGGTGGTCAGCACCCGCAACCCGGTGAAGGTGCCGGTGAAGGCCAGCCAGCCGAGCAGGGCAGACCGCTGCCCGGGGCCGAGTTCCTCGTGATAGGCGCGGCGGACCGCGCCCGGCGATGGCGCAAGGTTTGTCACACCGCACCAGTACCCGGCCAGCCGCCGGCACAACTCACAGCAGCCTGGATGCTCGCCGCCCGGCCTAGCGTGGGGCGGCGGCGCGGGGCAGGTAGCCGTTGGCGACCAGGCCGATGACGGCGTCGCTTGCTGTCTCGGGGGTCCAGCCGTAGCGGCGGTGGTGGGCGCGCAGGTGGACGTAGCTGAACAAGACGGTCTCGGAGACCAGGACGGCGAACCGGTACGGCTCGGCGACCGGGGGGAGCGACCCGTCGGCCTGGCCTTGTTCGAGGATGCGCAGCCACGGGGCGAAGTAGTCGATGGCCAGCCCCGCCGCATCCAGGTCGGGTTCGTGGAACGCCGTGTCGGTGTGGGCCAGCAACGGGAGATTCCGCTCGGCGAGCGCGCACAGCGCGCGCAGTGCGGCCCCGAACCGCTCGGCCCCGGTCCCGGGCATGGTCAGCGGTTCCCACATCAGCTGCTGGTAGTCGGTGGTGAGTTGCTGGCGGAGCAACTGCTCCACGGCCTGGCGGGTCAGCCCGTGCCGCCAGACGGTGGCGCGGGATACGCCGGCGGCTTCGGCGATCCGGTCCAGCCGCAGCGCCGCCCAGCCCTCCTCCTCAAGCAGCGCGGCCGCGACGGCGAGCAGGTCCTTGTCCACCGGGCCGCCTCCTTCTCGATGAAACATCCAGTCTCATGATACGACGAAGACAGTATCGAGAACGGAGCAGTTATGTCTCAGCTCACGATCGGCTGGCACGATCCGGATGCGGCCCGGCCAGCTCATGACGTGGTGGTCCGGCTGACCGCGCGCACCGACGGCGCCTTCGAAGCCGGCGATATCACCCCGTACCTGATGGCGCCGGGCCCCGGCCGGAACTGGGCATGGACCGCCGAACTGCCGCCGGACCTGCGCACCTCCTACCAGCTGTGCCCGGTCAGGGACCGGCCGCTGCGCGGCCATCCGGTCGACGAGAGACCGCTGGGCCGCCGTCGTCGCCGCCGGGCTGCCAGACCCGTCGTGCCCCGACCGGCTGCCGCCGGGCTGCACCTACGGCAACCCGGACGCGCCGGCATCGGTGCTGAGCATGCCGGACGCGCTGCCCCAGCCCTGGGTGACCCGGCGGCCGGGCGTACCGCGGGGATCGCTCGTGCGCACCCCCCTGGACGGCGGGTCGCTCGTCCACGTCTACCGGTCACCAGGAGCGCGGGGCGGCCCGCTGCCGCTCGTAGTGATCTTCGACGGGCAGCGGTTGCTGGCCACCGACGTCACCGCCACCTTCGACAACCTCGCCGCCGACGGCGTGGCCGGGCCACTCATCGCGGTGATCGTCGAGTCGATCCGCGGGTCGGCGCCCCGCGGGCCGTCCCGGATCGCCAGCCTCACCGTCGCCGACGGGCTGGAGTCCTTCATCTTCGGTGACCTGCTGCCCGCCGTGGCGGCCGGTTACCCGGTCAGCACCGACCCGGCCCGCCGGGCCCTGGCCGGGCACAGCCTGGGCGCGGTGGCCGCGCTCCACCTGGCGGCCCGGCGTCCCGGCGCCTTCGGCAGCGTCGTCGCCGGATCACCCGCCCTGTGGTGGCCCGGCGAACACGGGCAACTGCGCGGCGCCGACGTGGCGGCCGCCTACGCCGGCAGCACCCCAGGGCGGCTGTTCCTCGACGCGGGCACCGAAGAGGGCGGCCTCCTCGACGACGCCCGCGCCTTCCACGACACGCTGGTCAAGGCGGGCCACCACCCGGCCTACCGGGAATTCCGCGGCGGCCACGACCACGCCTGCTGGCGCGGCAGCCTCGCCGACGGAATCGCCCACGTCCTCGGCAAGGCCCGCGAGCGGCCGAAGCTCCCAGCGACGGCTTAACGGCCGCCGCGGCCCGAGGGAGGCGGTGCGGATCTGTCTCTGGCCGGCACCGTTGGGCTACCCGGGCCGTGGCCGCCCGACCGCGCCTTCACGCCCCCCAGCGCCTCCGGCCCCGACCGCGCTACGCGGCGCATAGGCGTCCAGCGCTCGGCCAGGTGCTCGCGGCCGGGCGGCGGTCGTACGGCTCCGGCCAGAAGTCCGTGACCCGGACGATCAGCCCGTCGGCGATCTCGAAGAACGCCATCGCGTCGTCGCCCTGGCCATCGACGCGCCACTCGAACCACGCCACGCCGTTGCGGTCGTCGGCGATGATGACCTTGGGCCGCAGATGCCAGTCACCGGGATACTCCTGGTTGAACCGCAGGTAGCGGTCACGGCCCCGGATGCGCTCCCGCGACTGCGGGAGCTCGTAGACCACGTCGGGATGCAACAGCCCGGCCCACGTTTCCCAGTCCCGGGCCTCCAGGCTCGTGATGAAGCGCTCGACCAGCTCGCGGTTGCCGTCCATCCGGGCAAGCTACCGCACACGCGGGTCAGGCTGTATTCGATGTTAGGTTGTGGGAAAGAGTCAACTGTTAGGCTTTGATTTAGCAATCTGAGGCACGCCGAAGGCTCTTTCACATGACGCTGAACCAGCTCCGCACGTTCCTGGCCGTGGCCGACCACGAGTCGGTGCACGGGGCGGCGCAGGAACTCGTGGTCACCCAGGCGGCCGTGTCGGCGTCGCTCGCCGCCCTGCAGAGGGCACTCGGGCTGGCCCTGGTCACCCCGGACGGGCGCGGGCTGCGGCTCACCGACGCGGGCCGGGCGTACGCCGGTTACGTGCGGCGCATCCTCGGCCTGCTCGACGAGGCCGGCCTGGCCGCCGCGGCCTGCGCGGACCCGGAACGGGGGGAACTGCGGATCGCCGCCGTGACCACCGCCGCCGAGCAGGTGGTGCCCGGCATCCTGGGCGGCTTCCGGCGGGAGCATCCGCTGACCGGGGTGCGGCTGGAGGCCGGCAACCGGGACCAGGTACGGTCGCTGCTCGACCGGCACCTGGTCGACCTGGTGGTCGGCGGCCGGCCCGAACCGGGGTGGGAGGTGGCCGTGCAGGCCGTCCGGCCGCACGAACTGGTCGTGGTGGCCGCTCCCGACCTGGCCGCCGACGCCGCCAGGGCGGCCGCCCCCGGGGACGCGGCCGGGCTGCTGGCCTGGCTGGCCCGCCAGACCTGGCTGCTGCGCGAGCCCGGCTCGGGGACCAGGGCCAGCACGGCCGCGCTGCTCGCCGAGGTGGACATCGCGCCGCTGGCGCTCATGGTCGGCTCCAACGGGGCGATCAGGGAGTCCGCCCGCGTCGGGCTCGGCGTGACGCTGGTCTCCCGGGACGCGGTCGCCGCGGAACTGGCCGCCGGGACGCTGGCCGAGATCGGTGTGCCGGGCACGCCGCTGCACCGGGACTGGTACCTGGTGGCCCGCCGTGACCCCCTGCCGCCCCCGGCTGCCCGGCTCGTGCACCACGTGCTGCACACTGGGGCCTTCCGCGCACCCGACCAGGAGGACCCCAGATGACGCAGAACGTGCCGGTGACCGGGGTGGCCCAGACGGGCAGGGACCGGGTCCGGGTGCTGACCGGGCTCACCACGCACGCGGGCGGCCCGTACCTGTGCGGGCCCGCCCTGACCTGCGCCTGTGCCCCCGAGGACAACCTGGCGATGCACGCGGCGCTGTACCAGGCCCGGCCAGGCACGGTCCTGGTCTGCGACGGCACGGGCAGCACCCGGTGCGCCCTGTTCGGTGAGCTGATGGCCACCGACGCGGCGAACCAGCGGCTGGCCGGCCTGGTGGTGCAGGGCCCGGTCAGGGACATCGCCGACATCGACGAACTCGGCTTCCCGGTCTGGTGCACCGGCACCGCCCCCGGGCAGGCCGCCAAGGCCGCGGTGGTGTCGGTGGGCCTGCCGGTGGTGGTCGGCGGCGCCCTGGTGGCCTCCGGCGACCAGGTGATCGCCGACCGCGACGGCGTGGTGGTGGTCCCCGCCGCCGCAGTGGCCGGCCATCGAGGCGGAGGTGGCCGCGCTCACCGCGAAGGAGGAGAAGACCCGCGCCCGGCTGGCCGCCGGCGAGCGCCTCGCCGACATCAACGGGCTGGACCTGAGCCGCTTCCTGCCGGACCCGGGCTGAGGACCGCTGCTGAACGCCCCTGACATATAAGTGCTTACTTGACTATTAGCACGAAACCCTCAATAGACACTCGAACAATCCGCTGGCATCGTGGAGCGCGGAAGACCGGGCACCCCGGGACACGCCGCACCACCACGGAGGAGCCATGGCGCAGGGCCAGCAGCAGGACGACCAGCGCTGGAACGCGGGCGTCATCCCGTACGCGCAGATGGGCTACTGGGCGCCGGACTACGAGCCCGCCGGCACCGACGTGCTGGCCGCGTTCCGGATCACCCCGCAGCCCGGCGTGCCACCGGAGGAGGCCGGCGCCGCGGTGGCGGGGGAGTCCTCCACCGCCACCTGGACCGTGGTGTGGACCGACCGGCTCACCGCGTATGACCACTACCAGGCCAAGTGCTACCGGGTGGACCCGGTGCCCGGCCGCGAGGGCGAGTACATCGCCTACATCGCCTACGACATCGATCTGTTCGAGGAAGGCTCCATCCCGAACCTGACCAGCTCGATCATCGGCAACGTGTTCGGCTTCAAGGCCCTCAAGGCCCTGCGCCTGGAGGACATGCGCATCCCGCTGCACTACGTCAAGACGTTCGGTGGCCCGCCGCACGGCATCGTGATGGAGCGGGAGTACCTGAACAAGTACGGCAGGCCGCTGCTCGGCGCCACCACCAAGCCCAAGCTGGGGCTGTCGGCGCGCAACTACGGCCGGGTCGTCTACGAGGCGCTGCGCGGCGGGCTGGACTTCACCAAGGACGACGAGAACATCAACTCCCAGCCGTTCATGCGCTGGCGGGACCGGTTCCTGTTCACCATGGAGGCGGTCAACCGGGCGCAGGAGCGGACCGGCGAGATCAAGGGCCACTACCTCAACGTCACCGCCGCGACCATGGAGGACATGTACGAGCGGGCCGACTTCGCCAAGGAGCTTGGCAGCGTCATCGTCATGGCCGACCTCACCGTCGGCTACACCGCGCTGCACTCGATGGCCCGGTGGGCCCGGCGCAACGGCGTGCTGCTGCACCTGCACCGGGCCGGGCACGGCACCTACACCCGGCAGAAGTCGCACGGGGTGAGCTTCCGGGTCATCGCCAAGTGGTGCCGGCTGATGGGCGTGGACCACATTCACGCCGGCACCGTGGTCGGCAAGCTGGAGGGCGACCCGGCCATGGTCCGCGGTTACTACGACACGCTGCGGGAGGCGCGGATACCGGCCAACCCGGGCACCGGGATCTACTTCGACCAGGACTGGGGTTCCATGCCGGGCACCATGCCGGTCGCCTCCGGCGGCATTCACGCCGGCCAGATGCACCAGTTGCTGCACTACCTGGGCGAGGACGTGGTGCTCCAGTTCGGCGGCGGCACCATCGGCCACCCGCTGGGCATCGCCGCGGGCGCCACCGCCAACCGGGTCGCCACCGAGGCGATGATCAAGGCGCGCAACGAGGGCCGCGACTTCCTCGCCGAAGGCGGGGACATCCTGCGTGACGCCGCCCGGCGCTGCCAGCCGCTGCAGGTGGCCCTGGACACCTGGGGCGAGGTCACCTTCAACTACGAGTCCACCGACACCCCGGACGTCGTCGCCACCCCCACAGCGTGACCGGCTGAGAACCTGACGACAACCACACGGAGCAGCCATGCGGATCACCCAGGGCACCTTCTCCTACCTGCCTGACCTCACCGACGGCGAGATCCGGGCGCAGATCGGCTACGCGCAGGCCAGGGGCTGGGCGGTGGCCGTCGAGTTCACCGACGACCCGCACCCGCGCAACGTGCTGTGGGAGATGTGGGGGCTGCCGATGTTCGGCCTCGCCGACCCGGCCGGGGCGATGCAGGAGGTCCTCGCCTGCCGGGACGCCTGCCCCGGTCACTACGTCCGGGTGACCGCCTACGACGCGAGCCTGGGCCGGCAGACCACCGCGCTGTCGTTCATCGTCGGCAGGCCCGCGGAGGAGCCCGGATTCCGGCTGGACCGGCAGGAGTCCGCGGACCGCCAGCTCCGGTACTCGCTGCACCCCTACGCCGCCGACCGGCCACGGGGTGAGCGTTATGCCGCGGGCTCTTCCGGGCAGAACGGGGCGCGGAGCGGCTGATGAGCACCCCCGCCCAGCCCGTGGCGCGCGGATTCGCCATGGTCCGGCCCGGGGCCGCCGCACCGCAGGCCGAGCCGGAAGATCGCACCGATGCCCCCGCCCCGCTGCCGCCGGACGCCAAGGTCGACCTGGCGTCGCAGGAGCAGGCGCTGCTCGATCGCCGCACTGCTGGGCCGGCTGGAAAGTGATTTTGTCGGGCTGGCCCCGGTCAAGGACAGGGTCAGGGAGATCGCCGCGCTGCTGCTGGTTGACCGGCTGAGGCAGGGTTACGGCCTGGCGTCGTCGCGGCCGAGCCTGCACATGTGCTTTACGGGCAGCCCAGGAACCGGGAAGACCACGCTGGCCACGCACATGGGTGAACTGCTGCGCGAACTGGGTTACCTGCGCACCGGGCAGCTCGTCAGCGTGACCCGTGACGACCTGGTCGGGCAGTACGTGGGCCACACCGCGCCGAAGACCAAGGAGGTGCTCAAGCGCGCCATGGGCGGGGTGCTGCTCATCGACGAGGCCTATTACCTGTACCGGCCGGAGAACGAGCGGGACTACGGCCAGGAGGCCATCGAGATCCTGCTGCAGGTGATGGAGGCGCAGCGGGAGGACCTGGTGGTCATCCTGGCCGGTTACGCCGACCGGATGGATGTCTTCTTCCGGTCCAACCCGGGCATGGCCTCCCGCATCGCGCACCACATC
Source organism: uncultured Actinomycetes bacterium (assembly GCA_963795785.1). GTDB lineage: Bacteria > Actinomycetota > Actinomycetes > Streptosporangiales > Streptosporangiaceae > DASXKD01. The sequence goes on along the minus strand of CAWCKG010000011.1, from coordinate 2,984 downwards.
GACTTCCCCGACTTCTCGCTGGAGGAACTGCTGCGGATCGCGGACACGATGCTGGACCGGGAGCAGTACCGGATGGCCGCCGCCGCGCGGGAGGCGTTCGCCGAGTACGTGAGCCTGCGGATGGCCCAGCCCCGGTTCGCCAACGCCCGCAGCATCCGCAACGCGATCGACCGGATGCGGCTGCGCCAGGCCCGGCGGCTGGTCGCCGCCGGGGGAGTGATCGCCAGGGACGACCTGATGGAGATCAGCGCTGCCGATGTGCGGGCCAGCCGGGTGTTCCGGGGAGGGCTGGGCCCCCCCGGGGGCTGAACGGGACGGCCAGGCGCACCGTGGTGCCGCGGCCGGGCGCACTGGTCAGCTCCAGGTTCCCGCCGAGCAGTTCGGCGCGCTCGCGCATGCCCGCCAGGCCGAGCCCGGTCGGCGGCACCGCGTCCCCCGCCGGGAGCTGCAGCGCTCCCGGGTCGAACCCGGCACCGTCGTCGCTGACCTCCAGCACGGCCCGCCCGGCGTGCCGGGACAGCCGGATCCGCACCGATTCGGCGCCGGCGTGCTTGGCCACGTTCTGCAGCGCCTCCTGCGCCGTCCGGTACACGGCGGTCTCCACGTGGCCGGCCATCCGCAGGTCGTCGGCCTCGACCCGGACGTCCAGGCCGGGGAACGAATGGCCGAGGCTTTCCAGGCTGGCCGCCAGCCCCAGGTCGTCGAGCACCGGCGGGCGCAGCCCGGCGATCGCCGACCTGGTCTCGTCCAGCGCCGCCCCGGCCAGTTCCTGGGCCCGGGCGACCTGCTCCGCCGCGACCGCGGGGTCGGCGGCGATCGCGTCCGCGGCGGCGGACAGGTGGAAGAACAGGCTGACGATCCGCTGGCTGATCCCGTCGTGGATCTCCCCGGCCAGGCGGCGGCTCTCCCGTTCCTGCCATTCGACGATCCGCTCGGCGAAGCTCTCCAGCGCCTCCTCCCGCTCGGCCAGCCGGCGGTGCAGCCGGGCGTTCTCGATCGCGCCCGCGACCAGGCCGGCCACCGACCGGAGCAGCTCCACGTCGGCGCCGGTGAACTCGCGCCGGGCCCGGGTGTGCACGTTGAGCACGCCCACCAGGTGCCCGAGCGGGGTGACGATCGGCACCGAGAGCATCGAGGTGAACTCCTCGCCGCGCAGCGCCGGGATGTACAGGTAACGGGGGTCGGCCGTCTTGTCGTCGGTGATCACGACGGGCTCGCCGTGCTCGGCGACCCACCCCGAGACGCCCTCGCCCATCGCCAGCTCGATCTTCCCGACCAGGCCGTCGAACGGCGGAGTCGCGCCGTGCAGCCGGAGCACCCGGCCCTTCTCGTCCACCAGGTGCACGAAGCACACGTCGGTGGCCGTGGTCTCGGTCACCAGGGTGGCCACGCCCTGCAGCATCCGGTGCAGGTCCAGGCCCGCCGAGATGGTGTCGATGACCCGGAACAGCAGCTGCGCCTCGCGCTCGGCGTCGACGCCGTTCAGCCTGCCACCATTAAGCCGCCCGCCGCCGGGCTGGTCACCGCCGGGCCGACCGCTGGTCAATGGAACACGCCCTCGCGCAAGGCCACCGTGACCGCCGCGGCCCGGTCGGAGACGCCGAGCTTGCGGTAGATGCCCCGCGAGTGCGTCTTGACCGTCTCCTCGCTCACCACCAGCTTCGCCGCGATCGCACGGTTGGACAGCCCCGCGACCAGCAGGGACAGCACCTCGCTCTCCCGCTGGGTGAGCCCGAGGTGCGCGCCCGGCCAGAACTCGCCGCGGTGCAGCCGGGCCGCCGACAGCGCCACCCGCCCGGCCAGCGACGGGTCGATGAGCACCTCGCCGTCGCCGATCCGGCGCAGGTACTCGACCAGCTCGCCGCCGCGGATCCGCTTGAGCAGGAACCCCGCCGCGCCGACGCGCAGCGCCTGGTAGAGGTACTGCTCGTCGTCGTAGACGGTGAGGAACACGACCTTGCAGGGCGGGTGCGCGGCCAGGATGTCCGAGCACAGGTCCAGCCCGGACGCGCCGCGCAGCCGGACGTCGAGCAGCACCGCGTCCGGCTCCAGCCGGGCGACGAGGCTGACCGCGTCGCCCGGGTCGCTGGCCTCGCCGGCCACCTCGACCTGCTCGGCGTAGGGCCGGAGCATGGCCTTGAGGCCGTCGAGGACCATCTGGTGATCGTCGACGATCACCAGCCGCATCGGCGGGGACTGGCCGTTCATGCCAGGAAAGGTACCCGTCATCGCCCCTCCGCAGGTCACACCCGGGCCTCGAGCAGGTGCCAGAGCAACAGCAACTGGGCGATGGCCAGCGCCTCGTTGCGCCTGCCCGGCGCGTACTGGCCCAGCGTGTCCGGCAGCACCGTGCCGTGGTCGAACGAGAGCTGTTCCCAGATCGCCTTCTCCACGATCCGGCTGTCCTCGCGGGGCGCGTGCCCGTGCACGTGCAGCGCGTCCACCGGCCGCCCGCCCGCGTCCCTGATCAGCTTCAGGTGGACCGTGCGCCGGTCGTCGTCGGTGAGCACGTGGGACAGGTCCGGGTGGCTGATGCTCGGCCGGAGCAGGATCTCCGCGGACAGCGAGCCGTCGCCGCCCGGTGGGCGCCATCGAGCAGAGCGCCCCGGGCCGGGTCCCGCGCCCTGGCACCGGCGCGAACCTGATCGCGATGTCGGCCTGCTGCCGCTGCGGCCTGATGAACGCCGCCGAGTCCGGCTCCCGGCGGTCCAGTTCGGCCAGCACGGCCTCGGGGGTGTAGCCGCGCTCCGCGCAGTCCCGGCGGATCTTCCACTTCCGCCGGATCTCCTCGGGAGGGTCGAGGTAGACGGTGATGTCGAAGCAGGCGCGGGCCAGCTTGGTGTGCAGCGGGAGCAGGCCCTCCACGATCACGAAGTCGCGCGGCTCGACGAGCACGGGACGGACCAGCTCACCGGTGGAGTGGTCGTAGACCGGCTTGAGTATGGGCCGGCCGAGGGCCAGCAACTGCAGGTGCTGCTCCATCA
>CAWCKG010000010.1:0-17642 GCA_963795785.1 uncultured Actinomycetes bacterium | reverse complement strand
TCAGCAATACGAACGGAGCCAGTAGACGCGGCAGCGACAAAACGAAGCTCTTCGCCGCAGCGGACGACGTATTGCTCTGATGCAGCGACGGCACGGCTCCTCCTGGCGGGTGATCTCCGACAGGCACGTCCAGACGGCCCTGGAAAGGGCACTGGCGGCATCGGGACTATGCGACGCCGGCGGCAAGCCGCTGCGCTACACCCCGCATGACTTCCGGAGGATCTTCGCGACCGAAGCCGTCGCGGCCGGCCTGCCCCTGCCGATCCTCGCCAAGCTGATGGGTCACCAGAACGTGGTCACCACGCAGGAGTACGCCGCGATCTACCCCCAAGACGTCATCCAGCATCACCGGGCATTTATCGAACGCCGCCGGGAACTGCGGCCCAGCGCCGAATACCGCCAGCCCACCGACGCCGAATGGGAAGAGTTCCTCGGCCACTTCGAACGCCGCAAAGTCGAACTCGGCGTCTGCGCACGCGCCTACGGCAGCCCCTGCCAGCACGAACACGCCTGCGTCCGCTGCCCCATGCTCCGCCCCGACCCGCAGCAGGCGCCCCGGCTGATCGAGATCATCGACAACCTTCAAGCCAGGCTCAGCGAAGCCCACCGCCAGGGATGGCTCGGCGAGGCCGAGGGAATCGAGATCAGCCTCACCGCAGCCCGGCAGAAACTCGACCAAATACAGGCCGCCCAAGCTCGCCCGGCGAAGTCCCTAATCAACCTCGGACTGCCCACAGCCCCTCAATAGAGCGAGAACATCCGGACATACAAGGACGAATCGCTAGTACGGGAAAGGTGCCGCGACTGCAAACGCCGCATGACCGGCCGCCTCGTCCGCCCCTACCAAGGCCACCCCGGCTACATCTACTACGACTGCCCGCACAACCCCGCCAACCCCCGCCACCAAGCCGCCGCCCCCGACCACCCCCGCACCGTCCGCGTCCGCGAAGACGACCTCCTCACCGTCATCCACCAGTTCTTCGCCGCCCACGTGTTCGGCCCCGACCGCGCCGCCATGCTCGCCGAACGCCTCCCCGCCACCGCCGCCGAGGACACCACCCGCCGGGAACAGGAAACCGCCAGGCTGCACAAGCGGCTCCGCAAGATCGACGCCGCCGAGAACGCCCACGCCCGCGAAATCGAAAACCTCGCCAGCCTCCCGCAGGACTCCCCGGCGATCACCGCGCTCCGGTCCCGGATCATCGCCCGGTTCACCGAACTGGAAACCGAACGCACCCAGATCAACGACCGGCTTGCTGCCCTGGACCGGGCCACCGGGCAACAGGACGAGCCCGCCCTGCTGGACGCGCTGCCCATGCTCGGCGACGCCCTGCCCGGCCTGCCCACCGCCATCCAGGCCCGGCTGTTCGCCGCCTTCGGCCTCGAACTGATCTACAACAAACAAGACCACCAGGTCACCATCTACGCCACCATCACCCCAAGCACCCCAGGCCCTCGCCGACATCATCGAAGGCAGCGAACCACCCGCCACCCCGGCCCGATTGGCCCTTTCCCCGCAACACCCCAGAAGGTGGGCGGAGTGCCAACGACACAAACGATCCTGGGCGCCTGACGGTCACGTGAACGGCCCCAACTGTGACAACTGGACCCGCGCTCCTCAGGTGCTTGGCACGGGCTGTGCTATGGACGCCAGGAGATCACCCTCGACCGCGGCCAGGCTGCTGAGCCCGTAGATAAGGACGCCCGCCACGGGCGCCAGGATCTCTTGCACGATGTCCCCGAAAGGGTCCTCGAGGCAACCCAGACGTGTTCCCTTGGTCACGGTCGTTCCGACGGCGGCCTCTGGGAACCAGAGGCCGCCGTGGTCGCTGAGTACATCGGCTGCGTCCTCGAAGACGGGCAGGTGCGGCCGGGTGCCTTCTTCGGCCGGCAGTATCCCGGCCAGCGCGGCGGCCCGGCGCAGGCCCGTTCGCTGGACATCTGCCTCCTCCTGCGACCAGCGGCCTTCACCGCCGACCTCGACGAGGGCAGCGGGGATCCCGGCGAGAGCGGCCGCCCGGATGGTGGATCCCTCCAGGCGGTCCACGATCAGCCGCGCCACGTCGAAGCAATCCGCCAGCGCGCTGGCCCGCTCATTGACCACGCCGTCCGGTCCCGGGCTGACACCCGCGAACGGATCAAGCGCCTCGGGAAGGTCGCCGCAATGGCAGTCGACGTAGTAGTCGGCGCGAGCCAGCAGGTTCTCCCACAGCCAGGCGGCCAGCCGCGCTGTGGGGCCGCCTCGCGGGTCTCCGGGGAAGGACCTGTTGAGGTTCTGGCCGTCGAGAGGGTTGACGAAGGCCGACCGCTGCGCAAACGCCACCGGGCTGGACTGCAGGCACGCGACGATTGTTCCCCGCATCTGCGCCGGGTCGAGATCGCGGACGAACTGCCGGACCGCGACGATCGGGACGTATTCGCCGCCGTGGATCCCTGCCGTGACGGCAAGCACCGGGCCGGGCATGCTCCCGTGGGTGATGACCACCGGCAGTGAGACGGTGCCCGTTCCGAGGCTGACCAGGCAGTTGCCGCGGACTTGCGACCCCGGCTGGGCGAGGAGATCACCGAGGGGGTAGGGAGGGATGCTGGTCACAAGAGCTCCGAGTAGGTTGCCGCATCGTCCACGTGATGAGCGGCGGCGGTATGTTGTGGCGCCAGGAAGCGCGCGGGATCCATGAAGCTGATGTCGGTGGTGGTCGTTCCTTCCGCGATCAGGTCGGCGGCGACTGCGCCGAGCGAAGAGGCCATCTTGAACCCGTGACCTGAAAAGCCGGCGGCGACGACCACGCCATCCATGCCGGGCATGCAGCCGAGCAGACCTGTCTCGTCCACCGTGTACCCGTCGGCGCACACGACCGTCTTGACCGGCTCAGGGATGAGGGCGGGCAGGAAGGTGCCCACCCAGGATCGCACCGTATCGAGGTGCCGGGGATCCCAGGTGATCGGGCGCGCGGTCGAGGTGACCTCGTCGAGGTAGATGCTTGCTGCCACCTTCATGGTCCACCCGTCCGTGCTGGGGAAACCGTAGAACTGGGCATCACGCGAGCTGCGGATGAACACCCGCTCCTGCTGGCCTTGATGAAGACCCGGGTCCGCGATGGGAAACCAGGTGAGTACCTGTGGGAGCACGGCAAGGTGCGTTCCCAGTGCGGCGCACACCGGCCCGGCGCCTGTTCCGGTCGCCAGCAGCACCCGCGGAGCGCGAACCTCTTCCTGGTCAGTCCGGACCAGCCACCGGTCGCCCTGGCGTTCGAGAGCAGTGATCTTCCTATTGCCCAGGAACGAAGCTCCGCGGTGCTGGGCAAGCTGGACGGCACAGAACACGGCGCGCTCGCTGAGCACGTAACCACCCTCGGGATCGAAGAGGGCGACATCACCTTCCCGGACGAGGTGCTGGGGCAGGCGTCGCCGTGCCTCCTCTCCCGACACGACTTCGAACGCAAGGCCCCGTTCCCGGCCCGCCCGGAGCAGGGCGGCATGATCCGGGTGGTCGTGATCCATGATGGTCACCACGCCGGTGGTTTTGAGCAGGGCAGTCCCGCAGGCCGCTTCCAGTTCGCGCCACAGGTCGCGGGCGCGCTGCAGCAGGGGGGTGTAATGCCCGCCCTCGGCGTACACCATGCGGAACACCCGCGATTCACCTGCGTAGGCGGAGAACGGCCCTGGGATCGTAAACCGGTCGATGCCAATGACGCGCAACCCGCGTGTGGCCAGCTGCCAGCTCGCCATGCTCCCGACCGAGCCGGCTCCGATGACCACGACATCGGTATCGACGACCGTCACCGCGTGCCCATCGATCCTCCCGGCCCGAGCCAGATGCGAGGGATGCGACCTCCCGAGGCAGACCCGGCTTCACCAGCCACGGTGATCCTCGTGTTACGGGGCACCCTAACCTGCCCGGATGTGCGGGGCCAAGGCCGCAGGATGCCAGGATGCTGGGAGAGGCTGGTTCACCGGACGGCGGCGAGGATGCGATGCGGGACCCGGTCAAGGCGCGGTTCGAGGTGCTCGACGAGCGGTTATCCTGGTCAACTTCAACGGCGCCAGGTACCCGCGCTGACCGCACCGGTTAGGAGCCGGGCACGTAGCGGCCGGAGCAGATGTTCTCGTACTGGCCCGGGCTGAACGCCTGGCCCTCCTTCGGGAAGTACCACTCGACCGCTTTGTACATCAGGGTCCCGTGGCAGGTACCCAGCTTGAAGGCGACCACGGTGACCGGCTTCTGCTTGCCGGTGGCGACCGACTGGCCCGGCCCGACGTAGTCACTCACGCCGGACCCGGCCGCCTGGGAGCCGCCCCACGAACTCCAGGTGAGCTTGGTGACCAGGCCGGTGGGGTCGCCGCCGTTGAAGATCTCGGCCGGCTTGACCTGCCCGAAACCCAGGCCCTGCGCGAACACGCCCGCCAGCCGGCCGAGCACGGGAAGGGCGGCGGGCGCCGCGCCGGAGGCCTGCGGTGCCGGGGATGTGGCGGCCGCCGCGGCGGCCGGGGCCACCGAGGCGGCCGGCGTGGCCACCGTGCCTGCCGCCCGGCCGCCGCGGCAGGGGTGGTGGCGGGCTTGGCGCTCGGGGCGGGTGGCGCGCCGGCCGAGCATCCGGTCAGGGCGGCGACACCGATCGCCGCGAGGACGGCTCCCGGGCCGGCGATCGCGCGCCGGGCCGCCGCGCGCCGGGCGGCGGTGGGCCGGGCCGCGGTGCGCCTGGCCTGGCCTTTGCTCATCAATGGTGACGTGGCTGCGTTCATTTCTTGCTCCCCTCAGCATCTGCCGGCGCCAGTCCCGGCGGGCCCCCGCGGGCGGCCAGCAGTCCCATGCAGTTGTCACGGACAGCTTTAAGACGCCTGGGGGCGGCTCGCGACAATAACTTTCTGGCATATTTTTTTCGCCGGAACCGGGGGACGGGGCCGTGCGTCTAAGGGGCGTAATGGTCGGCCGGCGCTGGCTCGTTAACCCGCTCGCGATGCCAGCGCCGGTCCCATGCCGTAGCGGGAGGCCTCATGGGACGCGCCGGGCTGGTGGTGCGGACGACGGCCGCCCGTGGCGCCGCGACGGTCACGGCGGTCACCGCTGGGTGTGGCCCCGGTGCCGCGGCGAAGACCGCGGCACCGGGGCCACGACTGTCGTGTCAGCTCGTCACCGGATCAGCCGGTCACGGCACCGCCGGGTTGGCGTTCTGCACGAGCATCTGGAACTCCGCCGGGAACCACTGCCCGGCCGGGATGTCGAATCCCGGGATGGAGTTCGTCGGATAGGTGTTCCCGCTCCCGTCGGTGTTGGTGCCGCTCGGGTCACAATGCGGGTCGCCGTGCGAATGGGTCGCGGTGGGGTAGTCGCCGTCGGACTCGCCCGGTGGCTTGATCCATACGTAGGCGTACAGGTGGGTGAACGAGGAGTTCGGGTTCGCCTGCGGGAACGGGCCAAGGCCGGCGTTGTTCTGGTTGCACCAGTCGCCGCGGAACGGGCGCTCGTCGATCTTGGACTGGTTCACGAACGTGTTGAGATCGGTGGAGGTGCTCGGGCCGGTGGGCCGGTTCGGGCCGCCCCAGCCGTTGCGCGATGTGTCGATGAGCATCCCGATGGTGCTCGGGAACCCGGCGTTGACCAGGTTGGTGTACATGGCCTCGTCGTAGGTCAGCTCATCGATGTACGGGTTGAACTGGTAGAAGCTGGCCGAGTCCACCGGCTGGCCGCTGATGCTCTGCGTCGCGGTCATGTACGGCTCGCTGATCGGCGTGTAGTTCGCGGTGTCGCTGATGAAACCGTCCATGCTGGCCACGCCCGCGGTCGTGCCCGAGGCCACCGACTTGTACAGGGACACGGCCGGGCCCATGTTGGACGACCAGCCGAGCCACGCCGAGTGGGCGATGTCCACGTAGTTGTAGACGTTCGGGATCGCGTGCAGCTTGTTCAGCGCGTACTGGATCCCGTCCACGTAGGCGCCGCTGGAGTTGGCCTGGGCGCAGTTGGCGTCGTTCAGGTTAGTGACCAGGTTGGGCAGCGAGTCGGGCTCGATGATCGCGATCACCCTGATATTGGTGTGCTCGAAGTTGGTCAGGATCTGCGCGATCGGGTTGATGTAGTCCTGCTCGTAGTAGGTCAGGCCGTTGTTGCTGACCGTCAGCTCACCGTTGGAGGCGAGTGCGGCGCAGTCACGGTTGGGCAGGTCGTAGACGACGATCGGGACCAGGATCGGGGTGCTGCCGGACTCCTGGCTGAGCGCGGCCCGCAGGTGCGCTTCCAGGCTCATCCGGCTGCTGTTGCCCGTCCCTCCGTAGATCGCCGCGATGCGGTCCAGCCAGACACCGGTGGACTGCTGGCCGACCAGCTGCATCTGCGACTTGAGGGTGCCGGTAGCGCCCGCCACCGAGGTGGCCACCTCGGCGGTGTAGTCGGGGTTCACGTACCACGTGGAACCGGTGAACGGGTTCACCACGTGCGACGGGGTCGTGGTGGAGCCCGCCGCGGTCTCGGTGCCCGTCACGCTCACCGCCGGGTACCCGGACGCGCTCGCGCTGAACGTGGCGTTGCCGGTGCTGGAGGTGTCGGCGGTGACCGTCACCGGCTGCGGGTAGTTCCAGTTGCTGGTGGTGAACGTCAGCGTCGCGCCGGCGCTGACCGCCAGGCCGGAGTTGCCCGCCGTCCGCCCCACCGTCACGCTGACGTTGCCGGACGGGGCCGACGACAGCGACACCCCGAACACGTCGCTGGTGCCCTGCGCCACGGAGAACGACGCCGGGTTCACCAGCAGCGTCCCGGTGGAACTGGACGAGGTCTCGGTCACCGAGACGTCGGCGGTCGTGTAGCCGGAGGCGGTGGCGCTGAACGTGGCGGCGCCCGTGCTCGACGAGTCCGCCGCGATCGTCACGGTCTGCGCCGTGGCGAAGTTGGCCGGGGTGAACGTGAGCGTGCCGCCGGAGGAGACCGACAGCCCGCTGTTGCCCGACGCGCGGCCGACCGTGACCGTGACGTTCGAACTGGGCGCCGTGGACAGCGACACGCCGAAGGTGCCGGTGCTGCCCTGCGTCACCGACAGCGACGCAGGACTGGCCACGATGGCCGGCGTGGTCGCCGGGTTGACCGTGACCGAGACCGCCGAGGATGTCGCGGTATTGCCGCTGGCGTCGAACGCCTCCGCGGTCAGCGAATAGGTCCCGGCCGGGACGCTGGACCAGGTGAACGTGTACGGGCTGGACGTGGCGGTGCCGAGCAGGGTGGCGCCGTTGAAGAACTCCACCTTGCTGATCGTCCCGCCGGATTCCGAGGCCGAGGCGGTGATGGGAATCGACGCCGGGGCGGTGAACGCCGCCCCGTTGGCCGGGCTGGTGATCGACACCGTGGGCGTGCCGCCGCCACCGCCGGTGCCGTTGCAGGTGGTGCCGTTGAGGGTGAAGGCGGTGGGGGCGGTGTTGGTGCCGGTGTAGGAGAAGTTGGCGCCGATGGACGCGGAGCCGCCGGTGGCCAGGGAGCCGTTCCAGGAGGCGTTGGTGACGGTGATGTTCTCCCCGGACTGGGACCAGTTCCCCGACCAGCCCTGGGCGAGTTTCTGGTTGCCGGTGTAGGCGTAGCCCAGGGTCCAGGAGGTGATCGCCGGGCCGTTGTTGGTGATGTTGACCGCGACGGAGAACCCGGTCCCCCAGTCACTGTTCACCGTGTACGTCACCTGGCACACCGGCGCGGCGCTGGCCGGGGCCGCGGCGACCGCGGCCAGCCCGGCACAGCCGAGCGCCGCTGCCGCTAAGACCGCGGCACCGCGCCAGAGGCGGGGACGCCGGGCCTTGATGCGGATGGAAGGTCTCATGCGGGTCCTCCTCGTGCATTCCTGGCTCCGGCCAGCAGGGGCTCCGGGGATGGTGAAGCCCCGCAGCGGCGCGGGCCGGTCCTGCTGGCTGCTTTGCGGCGACCATAGGCGCAGCGTGCAGGCCTGGTACAGGCACGGGAAACGAGGACGCTGTGACAGGCGTGATTAGCCGGCCAGGTCAGGAAAGTTTCATGCCGGAGGCGGCGTCGCGGCCCGGACGGTGGTCACGATCCAGGCCAGGATCAGCGCTTCCTCGTGCCATGCGTCGTAGCGCCCGCTCCGGCCGCCGTGGCCCGCGGCCATCTCGGTCTTGAGCAGGAACGGGCCGCCGCGGGCGGTGGCGCGCAGCCGGGCGATCCACTTCGCGGGCTCGCGGAACAGGACCCGGGTGTCGTGCAGGCTGGTCACCGCGAGGATGGGCGGATAGGCCTGATCGGTCACGTTCTCGTACGGCGTGTAGCCCTTCATGTACGCGTAGACCGCCGGGTCGTGCAGCGGGTCTCCCCACTCCTCCCACTCCGGCACCGTGAGCGGCAGCGAGGGATCCAGGATCGAGGTCAGCGCGTCCACGAACGGCACCTGGGCGACGATCCCGGCGAAGTCCTGCGGGGCGATGTTGGCCACGGCCCCCATGAGCAGCCCGCCCGCCGAGCCGCCCCGGGCGATCAGCCGGTCCGGGGTGGTCCAGCCCCGTGCCACCAGGTGCTCGGCGCACGCGACGAAATCGGTGAACGTGTTGGTCTTGTGCAGCGTCTTGCCGTCGTCGTACCACTGCCGCCCCATCTCACCGCCACCCCGGACGTGCGCGATGGCATAGACGAAGCCCCGGTCGAGCAGCGACAGCCGCGGGATCGAGAAGCCGGGATCGATGGAGACCTCGTAGCTCCCGTAGCCGTAGAGCAGCAGCGCGGAACTGCCGTCCTGCGGGGTCCCCTTCCGGCAGATCAGCGAGATGGGCACGCGGGTGCCGTCGGCGGCGACCGCCCACTCCCGGCGCTGCTCGTAGTCCGCCGGGTCGTAGCTCCCCCCGCCGGGCAGCGCGAGGACGGGCCTGCGCTTGCGCAGGGTCAGTGCCCCGGTCCTGGTGTCGGCGTCGAAGACCGTGTCCGGGGTGGCCAGCGAGACGTAGTTCAGCCGGAACTCCCGGGTGTCGTACTCCGGGTTCGCCCCCGGGGACACCTGGTACAGCGGCTCGGGGAAGGCGATCTCCTGCTCCCCGCCGTCGGCACGCAGGATGCGCAGCCCGGTGAGGCCGTCGCGGCGGAAGTACACCACGATGTGGCCGGCGAAGGCGCCGGCGGACAGCAGCCTGGTGTCCGCCCGGTGCGCGATGACCGGGCTCAGGTCCGCCGGGCTGGCGACCGGCCCGGCGGCCCCGGAGTCCCGCAGCGGGACCTGAGCCAGTTCGAAGTTCAGTGCCCCGTCGTTGTGCAGGATCAGCAGCCTGCCGGTGCCGTCCGGCCCGGCCTGGTGCTCCACCGAATACTCCACGCCGTGGCGCCTGGGCAGCACCACGCGCGGGCTCGCGGCCGGCGTGGCCGCGTCCAGCAGCCAGACCTCACTGGTCAGCGGGCTGGAGATGCCGATGGTCAGGTAGCGCTGGCTGCGGGTCAGCCCGACGCCGACGGAGAACCGCCGGTCGGCTTCCTCGATCACGACCACGTCATCGGTGGCCGGGGTGCCCACCTGGTGCCGCCATACCCGGTACGGCCGCCAGGCCGCGTCCACGGTGGTGTAGAACAGCGCGGAGCCGTCGGCGGACCACGCGCAGCCGTAGAACGTGCCGGGGATCTCATCCGCCATGGTCTGCCCGGTGACCAGATCCTTGACCCGCAGCGTGAAGCGTTCGTCGCCGGCGAAGTCGGTGGAGTAGGCGAGCAGCCGCCCGTCCGGGCTGACCTCGAACGCGCCGAGCGAGAAGAACGGCGAGTCCCCGGCTACCTCGTTGCCGTCCAGCAGGATCTCTTCGCCCGGCAGCGGCGCGCCGTCGCCGGTGCCCGGTGGTGTGTTCTCCCCGGGCTGGACCGCACGCCGGCAACGGACCGGGTACTGCTTGCCCGCGACCGTCCGGGCGTAGTACCACCAGCCGCCCTTGCGGACCGGCACCGACAGGTCGGTCTCCTGGGTGCGGCCCTTGATCTCGCCGAAGATGGTCTCCCGCAGCCCGGCCTGGCCGGCGGTCATCGCCGCGGTGTAGGCGTTCTCGGCCTCCAGGTAGCGCAGCGTCTCCGGGTCGGCGGAGTCGGCCAGCCAGGCGTACTCGTCGATGACGGTGTCACCGTGGTGCGTGCGCTCGCTCGGGATTCGCCGTGCCATGGGCGGCTCTGCGGGTGCCCCGGCGGGCTGCCCGGCGGGGCCGCCCCCATCGTGGTCGCGGTATCGGCGCGGGTCTGCTTAGTCACGGATGCAGTTTACGGACGGCACCGCCCGGCCGGCCTGGGCCGGCCGGGCGCGCCGGTCAGAGCACATCGTGGCCGGGGCGCGGCTCCTGCGGGATCGGCCGCGGCTGGGCCGGGATGCTGCCCAGCCTGCCTGCCTGGTAGTCCTCGAAGGCCTTGACCAGCTCGTCCCGCGTGTTCATCACGAACGGGCCGTACGCGGCGACCGGTTCCCTGATCGGCTCACCGCCCAGGAGCAGCAGGTCGAAGTCCTTGCCCGGGCCCTGCTGCCGCTCGGCGGCGGCGAACGTGATCGAGCTGCCCGGCCCGAAGACGGCAAGCTGGCCGGTGCGCACCGGCCGCCGCTCGGCGCCCACGGTGCCGTTGCCCGCCAGGACGTAGCCCAGCCCGTTGAAGTCGGGCCGCCAGGGCAGCCGGACCTGGGCACCGGGGGACACCGTCGCGTGCACCACGCTGATCGGCGTGTGGGTGACGCCGGGGCCCTCGTGGCCGGCCAGGTCGCCGGCGATGACCCGGAGCAGCGCCCCGCCGTCGGCCGAGGAGAGCAGTGCCACCTCGCCCGCCCGGATGTCCTGGTAGCGCGGGTTGGTCATCTTGAGCCGGGCGGGCAGGTTCACCCAGAGCTGGAAGCCGTGGAACAGCCCGCCGCTGACGACGAGTTCCTCCGGTGGCTCCTCGATGTGCAGGATTCCGCCGCCCGCGGTCATCCACTGGGTGTCGCCGTTGGTGATCAGGCCGCCGCCGCCGTTGGAGTCCTGGTGGCGGAAGGTCCCGTCGATGATGTAGGTCACCGTCTCGAAGCCCCGGTGCGGGTGCCACGCGGTGCCCTTGGGCTCACCGGGGGCATAGTCGACCTCGCCCATCTGGTCCATGTGAATGAACGGGTCGAGGCGGGCCAGGTCCACACCGGCGAACGCCCGCCGCACGGGGAAGCCCTCGCCTTCGAACCCCGACGGTGCGGTCGTCACCGACAGCACGGGGCGATCCACGGCCGCGGCTTGGTCCGGCTCCTGGACGCGCGGCAGCACCAGGATGTCCTCGACAGTGACTGCGGGCATGTCGTCTCCTCCGCTCGGGCGGTGCGCTCACCTGATACTCGGGCGGTGCACTCAGCTAACAGTACTTTCGCCCGCTAGAACGATTGTTGATAGTTCAACATTCCCGCGCGGCCGGCCTGCCCCGGATGCCGGGTTTCCCCTGATGGCTGCCGTTGATCCCGGAACTATCGTTACGCACTAATATCTCGTCAGTGGCTCGTGGCGGCTGCTGCAGGAGACGGGAGGCGGGGCCCGGTGAAGCCGGAGATCAACACCGCGAAACCGCACGCGGCCCGGGTGTACGACTACTACCTGGGCGGCAAGGATCATTTCGCGGCCGACCGGGAGACCGGCCAGGCGCTCATGCGGGTGGTGCCGACCATCCGCGCCGCGGCGCGGGAGAACCGGGCGTTTCTGGGCCGGGCGGTGCGGTTCTTGGTGGCGGAGGCGGGGGTCCGGCAGTTCCTGGATATCGGGACGGGGCTGCCGAGTGCGAACAATGTGCATGAGGTGGCGCAGGGGCTGGTGCCGTCGTGCCGGGTGGTGTATGTGGACAATGACCCGATCGTGCTGGCGCATGCGCGGGCGCTGCTGACGTCGTCGCCGGAGGGCGAGACCGCCTATATTCATGCGGATCTGCGGGATCCGGAGAAGATCCTGGCGGATCCGGTGACCACGGCGACGCTGGACTTTTCCCGGCCGATCGGGCTGATGCTGGTGGCGGTGCTGCATTTTGTGCCGGATGAGGCGCAGCCGCGGCGGATCGTGGACACGCTGCTGGGCGCGCTGCCCTCCGGCAGCTACCTGGCCGCCTCCCACGCCACGCCGGAGTACTTCCCCGACGCCGGGGCCGAGGCCGCGCGGATCTACAACGAGCGCGGGATTCCGTTCCAGTTCCGGCTGGCGGACGAGTTCGCCGAACTCGCGTTCCGCGGGCTGGAGATCGTGGAGCCGGGGGTGGTGTCGGTGTCGGACTGGCGCCCCGAAGGCGACGCCCCGCGGCCGCTGCCCGCCGAGGTGACCTGGGATGGCGGCGTGGCGCGCAAGCCGTAGTATTCCGGGAAATGGCGGCACGAGAATGGCCGCCAACCGCGACCGGGAGCAGGGCTTGATGGAGCCGGGAATCGACGCCGCGAAACCGCACACGGCCCGCATCTACGACTACTACCTGGGGGGCAAGGACAACTTCGCGGCCGACCGGCGCACCGCCGAGCGGGCGATGCAGAGCTGGCCCGCGGTGCGCACCGCGGTAAGGGAGAACCGGGCGTTTCTGGGCCGGGCGGTGCGGTTTTTGGTGGCGGAGGCGGGGGTCCGGCAGTTCCTGGATATCGGGACGGGGCTGCCGAGTGCGAACAATGTGCATGAGGTGGCGCAGGGGCTGGTGCCGTCGTGCCGGGTGGTGTATGTGGACAATGACCCGATCGTGCTGGCGCATGCGCGGGCGCTGCTGACGTCGTCGCCGGAGGGCGAGACCGCCTACATTCACGCGGACCTGCGGGAACCGGGCAAGATCCTGGGCGACCCGGTGACCAGGCGGACGCTGGACTTCACCCAGCCGGTTGCGTTGATGCTGGTCGCGGTGCTGCACTTCGTGCCGGACGGCGACGGCCCGCGGCAGATCGTGGACACGCTGCTGGACGCGCTGCCCTCCGGCAGCTACCTGGCCGCCTCGCACGTCACGCCCGAGCACGACCCCGAGGGCGTGGGCGGCCTGGAGCGCACCTACCAGGCCTCGGGCCTGCCCGCCCAGGCGCGGGCGGCCGACGAGTTCGCCGATCTGGTGTTCCGCGGGCTGGAACTGGTGGATCCCGGCCTGGTGCTGGTCTCGGAATGGCGGCCGGACGGCGCTGGCCCGCGGCCGCTGGCCGCGGAGGTCAACTGGTACGGCGCGATCGCCCGCAAGCCCTGACCGGCCGGGCCGCCAGCGCGGCTGGTTACGAACCAGTAGGATCGCGACCTGACACCACGAACAGGCGGTAAGCGTGACAGAACAGGAGACCGGGCGCGCCCGGCTGGGCATCGACACCACAAAGCCGCACCCGGCCCGCATGTACGACTATTTCCTCGGCGGCAAGAACAACTTCGCCGTGGACCGGGAAACGGCGGAAAAGGCGCTGCAGAGCTGGGGCACCGTGCGGACCGCGGCGCGGGAGAACCGGGCGTTTCTGGGCCGGGCGGTGCGGTTCTTGGTGGCGGAGGCGGGGGTCCGGCAGTTCCTGGATATCGGGACGGGGCTGCCGAGTGCGAACAATGTGCATGAGGTGGCGCAGGGGCTGGTGCCGTCGTGCCGGGTGGTGTATGTGGACAATGACCCGATCGTGCTGGCGCATGCGCGGGCGCTGCTGACGTCGTCGCCGGAGGGCAAGACCGCCTATATTCATGCGGATCTGCGGGATCCGGAGAAGATCTTGGCGGATCCGGTGACGACGGCGACGCTGGACTTTTCCCGGCCGATCGGGCTGATGCTGGTGGCGGTGCTGCATTTTGTGCCGGATGAGGCGCAGCCGCGGCGGATCGTGGACACGCTGCTGGACGCGCTGCCCTCCGGCAGCTACCTGGCCGCCTCCCATGTCACGGCGGAGCACGACCCCGATACGCTCGCCGGGGCCGGCCGGGCCTACCAGGAGCGAGGGCTCACCGGCCAGATCCGGACCGCCGACGAGTTCGCCGAACTCGCGTTCCGCGGGCTGGAGATGGTGGACCCGGGGGTGGCCCTGGTGTCCGAGTGGCGGCCGGCGGCACCGGGCCCCGGCCGATGCCGCATGAGGTCAACGCGTACGGCGGCGTCGCCCGCAAGCCCTAGCCCGGTTCGCCGGAACGGGAGATGCAAATGCCCGCCACGCATACGGTCGAGTCGACGCCGGAGACCGTGCGCTCGGGCTATCTGGACCCCGCCGCCAAGCCGGTGGCGGTGATCGCGTCCGGGGACACGGTCCGCTACCCGGATACCTGGACGCACTGGGGCAACGAGGCGAAGTTCGGCATGAGCTTCGCCGACCGGGAGCCGCTGCGGCACCGGTACCCGCACGGCCCGTACTCGATGCTCGGCCCGGTGGAGGTGACCGGCGCGCAGCCCGGTGACGTGGTCGAGGTCAGCATCACGGCGCTGCGCACGATCGGGTGGGGCTGGAACTCCTTCCCGCTCGGGTAGGGGCGCTGCCGCACGACTTCGCCGAGCCCTACCTGCACTATTTCAACTTCGACGACGCCCGGACCACCGCGGAATTCACCGACGGCATCGCGCTGCCGATGGCGCCGTCCTCGGCGTGGTGGCGGCGGAGCCGGCCGGCCAGGAGCAGGTCAGCGCGATCGTTTCCGGCAGCTACGGCGGGAACCTGCTGCTGCGTGATCTCGGCGTCGGCAGCCACCTGTCCCTGCCGGTGGCCAAGCCCGGCGGCCGGGTCTGGGTCGGCGACGTGCACGCCCTGCAGGCGACGGGGTGGTTAACGACACCGCCATCGAGACCGCGGCCGAGAACCTGGAGATCCGCTACGACCTGCACAAGCAGGTCACCCTGCCCGGGCCGCTCGGCGAAACCGGCGACTCCTGGATCGTCATCGGCTTCGCCGCCAGCCTCGACGACGCGCTGGTGGCCTGCCTGCGCGAACTCATCGGATGGCTGTCCACCGCGGCGGGCATCACCCGGCCGGAGGCATAGCGCTGGCCAGCATGGCGGTCAGCTCCCGGGTGACCGATTACGCCAACCAGACCGGGTCGGCCTATACCTCGGTGCCGCCCAAGGCGGTGCACGCGGTCATTCCCAAGGGCGTCTTCCCGGCCCCCATCCGCGACCGGGTCACGGTGGCTGCGGCCGTCGACCTGGCCTGCGCCGCCGACGACCGGCTGGCCATCCTGGATGTCATCACCCGCGCGGACGAGGCGGCCAGCCGCCGCGCGCAGGCGCCTACGCCGCGCTGTTCACGCCGGACGCCGTGCTGGACGGCGCCCAGGGCCGCACGCCGGCCGGGAGGCACTGCGCGCGTCGGTCGGGCCGATCTGGGCCGCCGAGGGCCCAGCCACCCTCCATCTCACTCTCAACCCGGTCGTCGAGCCAGGCCCCGGCGACGGCGAGGCGGTCGCCCGGTCCGTGCTGCTGATCATCGGCCTCGCTGAGCCGCCCGCCATCCACACCGCCGCGGTGATCACTCCGGAACTGCGCCGCACCGGCGGGTCCTGGCGCATCAGCCGGCGTACTGTCGCCCGGGCCGCGGGCAGCCCTGACTGGGCAGGGTGGCCGCGTCCGTGCTCAGCCGCCCCGTGGGTCACTCCTGACTGACCCTGCCGCCGCGCAGGCCCGCAGGGCGGACCAAGCGGCCGACGGGCTTGAAGTCCGCAGCATGGGAGTGGTTCAGTAGACACTGAGTACCGAGACGGTTACCGCGGTTTGATCAGAGCGGTTTGATCGAGCAGTTCAGAAACCGCACTATGGGTACTGCAGCTGCGTCATTGCGCACCTCGCGAGGAAGGAGCGCTGTCGTGTCCGGCGTACGTCGGGTCATCGTCGGCGCGAGCGGCTCGCCGGGCAGCCTCCGGGCGCTGCGTCATGCGGAGGACCTGGCCCGCCGTGACGATGCCACCCTGACACCCGTTCTTGCCTGGGTGCCGCCCGGCGGCGAGCTAGCCGCCCGGCAGCCCTGCCCTGCCCTGGTCCGAATCTGGCTCGATGCCGCCTGGCAGCGGCTCTGGGCCGCGCTCGAAGCGGCGTGGGGCCAGATCCCCGCCGACCTTTCCGTGCAGCCCGTGGTGCAGCGCGGCCCGCCCGGCCAGGTCCTGGTCGCCTTCGCGTGCCGGGCCGATCACCTGCTCATCGTGGGTGCGGGACGCCGCGGCGTGGTGCCCCGGCCGAGCCGTGGCCGGGTCAGCCGGTACTGCGTGGCGCACGCGGTGTGCCCGGTACTGGCCGTGCCGCCCGCCACCCTCGCCCAGGAGGGCCGTGGCCTCCACGGCTGGGCGCTGCGGCGGCGCGGGCTGGACGCCGAGCAGATCCTGGGCGGCGGGGGCAGCGTCACCGCCTAGCCGCGCCGCGCCCGGCTAGGGCGGGTTCGGCCGGTCCCGGCTACCCTGTGGCTGAGGGACGCCGCCGGACTGTGCCCGGCAACCGGGCTCCAGCCGTGATCACGCAGGGAGGCGATCCATGCCAGCGCCTCAGGGCAAGGAACTCGAGGAGATCAGGGCGCGCAGGCAGAAGCTGCGCGAGAAAGTACCTGCGCCGCCGCGAGGAACGGCCGGCCAGCACCGTGCAAGGCGTGCACCATCTCGCCCTGATCTGCAAGAACGTCGAGGAGACGATCCAGTTCTACCAGGAGTTTCTCGGCTTCCCGCTGGTCGAACTTGTGGAGTACCGGGACTACGCCGGCTCCAGCCACTTCTTCTTCGACATTGGCGACCACAACATGCTCGGGTTCTTCGACTTCCCCGGCCACGAGCACCTGCCGTTCGAGGAGACCATCGGCGGGGTCCAGCACCTGGCCATCTCCATCTCGCCGGAGCAGTTCGAGGCCGCGAAGAAGAAGCTCGACGAGGCTGGCGTGGAATACCTCGGCCCGGATCGTGGCGTGGAGGAGAGCATGTACTTCCGCGACCCGAACGGCGTGAACGCCGAGCTGTACCGCGAGGAACTCGGCATCTTCGACGGCAGGCGGCTGCTCGACTGAGGCTGCTGGCCGGGGGAGGACCCCCGGACCCCCGATGGCCACAGGGCCTCGTGATTCGTCAGGTGGCCTTCCGCTGGGCCCGCCCTAGTTCTCGCCTGATCACCAGGCGAAGCCCGGACCAGGTCTCGTCGATGGCGCAGACCTTGTTGTCCACCAGGCCGGTGGGCAGGGCCACCTCCCTGACCACGTGCTCGGTCATGTCGGTGGGGATGCGGGCGGCCCGCTTCGGCCAGGCGATCCACAGGCCACCGGCCGGGGCCATCCGCTCGCGCAGCCCGGGGAACTGGGTCTCGAAGTTTTCGCGCCGCGTACAAAGGTGACGATCACGTCCAGCGTCCCGGCGGCGGGCAGGATCTCGGCCACATCCGCCCCGGACTGCGCGGCGAGCGACCCGGCCAGGCCGCCGGGCCCGCCGAGGACGGCGACCGCGTTCCCGGGCTTGATGCCGAGCTTGCGGTACAGCGGCGTACCGGAGTAACCGGCTGGCCTGAGCCCGCCACCGGGAGGGGACGTCATGCTACGAATGTGACCCGAGCGTGGCCAGGCCGCCGCGTGGCTCAGCGGCCCAGGGTCTGTTGTGGCCATCGTGGGCTCTCCCGCAGGTCAAAGTGCCGGCCGCCGCCCGCGTATCCGGCCGGACCAGCGTAGCGCGCTGGCGCGCCGCATCCGTGTTTTGCGCCTGGCAGTGTGCCGCCGGCCGCCGCCAGGTACCGTGGGCGGCCGGTTTCGCCCCACAGGGCCGCCACCCCCTCGCCA
>CAWCKG010000009.1:0-247388 GCA_963795785.1 uncultured Actinomycetes bacterium | reverse complement strand
GCATCGGCCAGGCGCCAACGGCCACGCCAGCCATACGGGCGAACAGCCAGCCGAGACACGCGGCTGCCAGCCACAAGGCGGCTTGGGGTACATCGTCGCTGAGCAACATCGCCACGGGAAAGAAGCCAGCGAGCGCCAGCAGGTCCAGATGCTCGACTCGCCACGGGCGGCGCCAGTCGAACAGCCCGAGGACGAAACAGGCCGCCCACGGCACGGCGATGAACAGCGGATGCAACGTGAACGCGCCGCCGACGACCGCCGGGATGAACCAGCCACCGCCCTTCGGCACGAACCCATGACCCACCGGCACGTAGTGCGGCCAGCGCCGCCAGCCCACCGATGAACACGAACACGAGCAGGCCAGCGATCGCCCGGTTCGCGGCACGCACCTGCGAGACCCCCATCCTGGTGTCGGCCTCTGAGCATGGCCGTGGAGGTAACGCAGGCGCATCCCCCTAGGGGACCCATTTCCGGTCGCCTCGGTATGAGAACCAGTGGCGAAACTCGTACCGAAAGATCGATCCCAGGACTGATGCCTTCTCAGCGCCGCAGTGCTAAGGCACGGGTCTGCGGGCTCAGCTGAGCGGTGGCCGGCTCAGCGAGCCAGGGACCACCTCGCTGCCAGGGGAACCGCGAGGGAACCCGCGGCAGCAGCCGGGGGCCGGTGGTGCCCGTTACGCAGTGGCGCTCCGTTCGGGCACCACGGGTTGGCCGGCGCGCCCGCGCAGGGGTTGGGCATGGTCGGCAGCCCGATCGGCAGCCGCTTCAGGACGACCGTGCCGTTCGGCTTCGGGTACTTGGCCCCTGGCGGGCACGTGCCCAGGCCGGTGTCGCAGAGCACCTGCGCGAACAGCGGACCGCCGGCGTTGCCGGCCTTGGTGGTGACTCCGCACTTCCTCTGGATCTGCTCCAGGTTGGCCGGGGCGCTGCCATCGGGGGCGTTGTTGCCGCGGAAGCAGTTCTGCGGCTCGCCTCCGAACAGCGTGATCTGGCCGTAGTCGGAGTTGCTCGGGTTACCGAAGTAGCCGTTGTGGCTGAACGTGTTGTCCAGCAGGGCGTCGCCTTCGGGGTCGAGGACGCAGCCGAAGCCCGGGACCTTGTGGCCGCCGGAGCCGGTGCAGGTCTGGTGCAGGCTGGGCTTGCCCTCCTGGGCGTAGGGGACGAACAGGATGCCCCAGGCCCCGTTGTTGGCGATGGTGTTGTCCATCACCGTGTCGAAGCGGCCGCCGGAGACCGTCATCCCGGTGCCGACCGGTCCCGCCGCCGCGCTGCCGGCCGCCGGGGCCTTCGGGTTGTTGTTGTTGTGCAGGTAGTTGTGAATGACCACCCAGCACGAGTTGGTGTGGGTGATCGGGCTGGTCCCGCCGTTGGGGCACTGGCCGTCCTGCGGGGCGGGCGGATCGCCGATGACCTGGGTGTTGGTGTCCAGGCCGTCCTGGTTGTCGTCGAACTGCGAGTTCTCTATGACGACGGTCCCGCCGGAGTTGGTCCCGGAGTAACCGAGCGCGTTGTTCTCCATCCACATGTGGTTCATGGTCACGTCGCACTGCTGCTGGCAGGCGCCCACATACGTGCCGGAGTCGTTCATGTTGCTGGCGTATAGCTGGTTCCAGCTGGCCGGGCCGGCGGAGTTGCTGGCGAAGATGCCGTACTCAGCGGCGGTGGTCTCGTTGCTGAAGAACGTCGAGGTCGCGGTCAGGTAGCTGCCCCAGTAGCCGGTCAGGCCGATCTTGCCCGACTCGTCCCCGCCGTTCCACCAGATCTCGTTGCCGGACGCTCCCGTGCCGGCCAGGAAGTTGCAGACCGTGAGGTTCTGGACCCGCACGTCGTTCGCCTTCCACACCACGATCCCGTTCCGCCCGACGGGTATCCCGTCAGATCCCAGCGGCCCGTAGTTCTGCGCGCTCGGCTTGGAGCTGCACGGTGTCGATCCGGGGTTGGTGCCGTCGACGATGACCGAGTTGCGGTCCATGCCGCGCAGCGTGATGCCGGACTTGTGGATGTACACCCCGCCCATCTGCCCGTCCTCGGGATTGATGGAGCGGCCGCTCTCATCGGCCGTCTCGTGGTAGTCGCCCGGGCCGACCAGGATCCAGTCCCCGGGCTTGGCGGCATCGACGGCGGACTGGATCGTCCGGTACTGGCCCGCCTTACCGTCGAACGTCCCGACGAGCAGCACCTTCGAGCCGTACGGCGCCCCGGGGCTGTGCGGCGGGGCCCAGGCGGACAGCATCCCGCAGGCAAGGGCCACCGCTCCGAACATCGCTACCCGGCCCGCAATACTCCGACCGCCGATCGTCATACCAGGTCCTCTCTGGCGTAACCGTCCATCCGCACCCTACGCATGCGGATCGCCAGGTACCCAGCCTTTGCCTCACGAGGGGAAGTTGGATGTGTTCATGTTGAAGCCGTTGTCCAGGCTCTGACATGCGTTCTGGGCGGTGCGGAACTGCGGCGAGGCGGGGTCGATTCCGGCCCCGGCCGCGACGCTGATCGTGCCCTGGCCGTTGGGGTCGGGGTAGCTGCTGATGCCGTGGGAGCGCATGCACTGGGAGTATTTGAGCGCCCTGGCGTTGGCTGCCGCCTTCTGGGCGGCGGTCATGGTGCCGGCGGGCTGGAACGCCTTGCAGGCGTTCTGAGCGGCCTGGTACTGCGGCGAATGGGGGTTCAGGTTGCTCCCGCGCCTAACGCGGATCGTTATCGATATCTGGCCGCCAGCCTGCTTGGGGTCGGGGTAGCCGGTGATCCCGTGAGCGCGCATACACCGGGAAAATTTGAGGGCTTGGGCGAGCGGGGGCGAGCCGCCGTGCGCCGTTCCTCCGGACCGGGCCGGAGGAACCGCCGGCGCAACCGGCCAGGCCAACGGCGGTGGCGGTCACGGGCCCGAGCAGCGGCGATCCTTCGCGGCCAGGCTCCCGCCCGCCGACCGGAGCCCGCCGCTGTCCTCAGACTTCACCTTCGTCCCCATTCATCCCGTGTCTCTCGAGGCCGGACCTGTGGACCCGACAGGCTGGAGTGCACCTATTGGCAATCCTCGCGGCCCGGGAGACGCCGCGCCATGGGCCGGTACCCACACCTCCGGTGGGCCTGGGCCCACTCGCGCGCCTGGGTGTGGCATGTTGGTGGGGTCGAGAGGCGCTGCGACGGACCAGGTCCGCCACGCTCGACACCGCTGCACCGGTAAGGGCGCCTCCAGGTCGATGGAGGTGGTCATGACCGTGGTCGGCCGCGTTGTCGCGCTGTGGCGGTATCCGGTGAAATCCATGGCGGCCGAGGCGCTGGACGGCATCGAGGTCTCGTGGCATGGCCTCGCGGGCGATCGCCGGTGGGCGTTCATCCGTGGCGGGCAGGTGCGCAGCGGTTTTCCGTGGCTGACTATCAGGCAACGGCCCGAACTGCTGCACTACCGGCCCCGCTTCGCCGAACCGGACCGGCCCAACGCCTCCCTGACGCTGGTGCGCACCCCCTGCGGCGCCGAGTTCGACGTGGCAGACCCCGCGCTCGCGGCCGAACTCGGGCCGGGCGTACGCGTCATCAAGCAGGATCGGGGTGTCTTCGACACGCTGCCGCTGTCCCTGCTGAGCACGCAGACCTGGCCGGCCTCGGCCGGCTGGCCGGCACCAGCCTGGCCGCCGGGCGGTTCCGGCCCAACCTCCTCGTCGATGCGCCCGGGCCCGAGTTCCCCGAGGACGCCTGGGTCGGCCGGGTACTGCGCATCGGCGGGCTGCGGATGCGGGTGGACAAGCCGGACCAGCGGTGCGTGGTGGTCACCATCGACCCGGTGACGCTGCACCGGGACCCGGCGATCCTGCGCGCCATAGCCCGGGAACGCGACGCCCGGCTCGGCGTCTACGGCTCGACGGTGGAACCGGGCCGGGTCGCGGTGGGCGACCCCGTCGAACTCGAACCCTGAGCACCGGGACCGCGACCGAGGCGGCGCCGTCCGCTCCGGAGCCTTGACATACTTAGGCTCTGGACTAAATATTAGGCATATGGCTAAGGAAACCGTCATCTGCACCTACCGGGTCCGGGCGGACGCCGAGGAAGGCTTCCGGGAACTCCTCACCCGCCACTGGCGCACCCTGCACGACCTTGGCTTCGTCACCGACGAGGAGGCACTGGTGTTCCGGGGCACCGACGGCGGCCTCACCTACGTGGAGATCTTCACCTGGGTGGAAGGCGGCTTCGGCCAGGCGCACGAGCACCCCGATGTGCTCGCGATCTGGGAGCCGATGGACCCCATGCTCGAAGACCGGGACGGGCACCCCAGGTGGGAGTTCCCGCACTTCCAGCAGGTCACGCTGGCAGCGTGAGCCAGCCGAGGGGCCTGGCCGAACTCGATGCCTTCGATGTGGTCTTCGCGGCACTGGCGAACCGGTCCAGGCGCACGATCCTCTCCGTGCTGCACGCACGCGGCGGCGAGATGACCTCGGGAGCGATCGCGGCACGGTTCGACTGCGCCTGGCCGACCACCTCCCAGCATCTGCGCGTGCTGGAGAAGGCCGGCCTGGTCACCATCACGATGCGCGGCCGGGAGCGCGTCTACCGGCTGGAGTCCGGGCGGCTGCGCTCCGTGGCCGGTGGATGGCTCGATCGCTTCGGCTGACCTGGGCGAGTGCCGCGGCGCCTAGCGGGCGGCCAGTCCGGGAGGCGGCCAGCCGAGCACGCCGGTGGCGGCCAGGGCGGCACCGCGGGCACCGGCCATGTCCAGGTCCGGCACCAGCGCGAAGGTCACCAGGGGGCGCTGCTCGGCGCGCAGGTCGGTGTGCTCGCGGACCGTGGCCAGGAACCAGTCCCGGAAGCTCGGCACGGTCTCGACCACGCCGCCGCCGAGGAAGTAGGCGTCCGGGTCGGTGAAGTTCGCCGCGATGGTGAACAGCCGGCCGAGCGCGATCGCCTGCTGCCGGAAGATCTCCAGGGCCATCGGGTCCCCGGCCGCGGCGTGGCCGCGCACCTGGATCGCCGCCTGGTGGGCCGAACCGGCCTTGTGCAGGTCGTGGCCGGGGTAGCGGGTCAGCCAGTAGGGCAGCAGGTTCTTCTCGATGCCGGTCAGCGATGCGACGCTCTCCCCGTCCGCGGCCAGCCCGCAGTTGCACACCGGCGTCGGCTGCCCCGGCTCCAGCAGCCCCTCCATCGGGATCTGCATGTGCCCGAACTCGCCGGCCATCCCGGAAGCGCCCCGCACCACCTGCCCGCTCTCGATCACGCCGCCGCCGAGCCCGGTCCCCACGATCAGCGCAACCGAGGAGCGGCGGGCGGCCTCCGGCCCGAAGTGAACGTCATGGGCGTACAGCGACGCGGCGTTGGCGTCGTTGTTGTAGATCACCGGCAGGCCGATCCGGGCCTCCAGCGCGCCGCGGACGTCGAAGCCGCGCCAGGCGGGGTCGGCGAAGTTCACCGCGCCCCGGGTCGAGATCACCCCGTCGGCGCTGGCCGGGCCCGGCGTGTCCAGGCCCACCGCCCGCACCGCTTCGCGCCGGACCCCGGTCAGGCCGAGCACGCGGGTGAACGCCTCGCTGAGCGCCTCGATGGCCACCGCCGGGCCCTCCCCGACCCGGCTGGGCGTCTCCACCAGCCGGTCCACCAGGAACCGCCCGGCGGCGTCGAGCACGGTCGCGTTGATCGCCGTCCCGCCGTTGTCGAGGCCCACCACGACCTCGCGGCCCTGACCTGGCATCGGGCTCCTTCCCGCCACGCCGGCACCCGCGGGCAGGCACCCGCGGCGGCTGTCCCTAAACCATGACAGTGCGGACGGTTCCGGACGGCGATGTTCCGTTGTTATTAACGGCTCGCCGCTGTTCAGGCTGCCGGGCGCGGGCGGGGCTCAGGCCAGGGGCGCGAACCTGATCTCGTGGTCGCCGCCGGCCGCGGCGAAGCCGAGCAGTCGCCCGCCCTCCGCGGCGATGGCGTCGCGGTCGCCGGGGGACACCGGGCCGAACAACTCCACCGCGAGCACCGCGGACCGGCGGGACCGGGTGAGCCGCCACATGCCGGCCACGAACCCGTCCACGAGCACCGTCCCCGGGAAGATCCCGTTCAGGGAGGACAGCCGCGGCCGGTCCCGCTGCTCACCACCCGGGCGCGGTCGGCGTGGGACAGGATGAGGTTGTCGAACTCGGCCACCAGCCGCACCGGTGCCGGGGTATCGGGGCCGGGCCGCGGCGCCTCCGGCAGGTCGAAAAGCTCCCTGCCCTGCTCGTCGCGGAACGTGCGCAGGCCCGGCCGCAGCCGGTTCACCACCTCGGCCAGCCGGGTCAGCCCCGACCAGGTCTGCACGTCGGCGACGGTGGCCGGGCCGAACGCGCCGAGGTAGCGCGTGATGAGGACCTCGGGTGACGGGCCGGGGTCCAGGGAGCGCCCGAGCCAGGCCTGCGCCGAGGTGTGCCTGGGCTGCCCGGCGGAGCCCCACACGGCGCGCGGCGGCACCTGGACGAGCGGCACCAGCGCGCGGATGCCCTGGGCGAGCGCATTGGGGGAATGGCCGGGCCAGTCCGGCGCCAGCAGCCCGCCGAGTTCGCTGAACGTCCTGGGCTCGGCGTCCACGAGCGCCCGGCCCGCCGCGGCCAGGGCGGCGGTGTCCAGGCCGGCGAACCGGTCACGGAAGATGGCGGGCAGGGCACGGTCCAGCACCGGCTGGATCAGCGGGCGGAGCGCCAGGCAGTCGCGGGCCGAGACCAGGTGGATCGTCGAGCGCATCAGGGCGATCCGGACCACCTGCCGGCTCACCAGCAACTCGGCCAGGTCACCGGGCTGGAAGCCGTCCAGCCGGGACCACAGCCCGTAGTACGGCGGGAAGGGTGCCTGCGCCTGCAGGCCGCACAGGTGCTCCACCATCGCGATCACGGCCCCGGCCCGGCCCGGGCCCGCGGGCAGCGGGGCGGGCCGGAGCAGCATCTGCCTGGCGAGCAGGGCCCGGTTCAGGGCCCGCAGGGTCAGTACATCGGTGGGCATCGGGCTCCCGGTGGCGTCGGAGCGACCAGGCTATGCCGGCATCGCCTAGATTCGAGGCATGAAGAAGATCGTCGAGTTGCTCCTCTGCTTCCTCCATCCCCTTGCCGTCATCCTCATCTGGATCGACCTGCTGTCCCGCACCGACACTATCCCGTGGCGCCAAGCTGGCCTGGGCCCTGTTCGTCCTCATCCCCCTCGTGCCGTTCATTTACGTGCTCACCGGCGGCGACCTGTGGTGATGCCGCCGCATCGGCCCCCCGCCGCCGGCCGCTGAACCGGCGCCGCCCCGCGGCCGTTCCATTGGTGGAACACCTCAACGGCCGTGCGGCTCATCTCGCAGGCCGGAGTTCGTGAGGGCCGCCACGCCCCGGGCAGGCGTGACGGCCCTCCGCTGTCCCGGGATCCTCGTAGAGTGCTGACGTGGCCTCCCCCGTCGCCGGTTCCCGGCTGAGCGACCCCTCGGACGTGCTGCGCCGGGTTTTCGGCTACGACACCTTCCGGGGCAGCCAGCAGGAGATCATCGAGCACCTGGCCGGCGGCCAGGACGCGCTGGTGCTGATGCCCACCGGCGGCGGCAAGTCGCTGTGCTACCAGATCCCGGCGCTGGTCAGGGACGGGACCGGGGTGGTGGTCTCGCCGCTGATCGCGCTCATGCAGGATCAGGTGGACGCGCTGCGCGGACTCGGCGTCCGGGCCGGCTTCCTCAACTCCACCCAGGACATCGGTGCCCGCCGCCTGGTCGAGGACGCCTTTGCCGCCGGTGAGCTGGACCTGCTTTACGTGGCACCGGAGCGGCTGTGCACCGAGCCGGCGCTGCGGCTGCTGGAGCGGGGGCGCATCTCGCTGTTCGCCATCGACGAGGCGCACTGCGTGTCCCAGTGGGGGCACGATTTCCGGC
This sequence comes from uncultured Actinomycetes bacterium, assembly GCA_963795785.1. Lineage (GTDB taxonomy): Bacteria > Actinomycetota > Actinomycetes > Streptosporangiales > Streptosporangiaceae > DASXKD01. The sequence continues at coordinate 239,539 of CAWCKG010000009.1, read as the reverse complement.
CTGACTACCTCGGCCTGTCCGTGCTGCGCGAGCGGTTCCCCGGGGTGCCGCTGGTCGCGCTGACCGCCACCGCGACCCAGGCCACCCGCGCCGAGATAGCCTCCCGGCTGGACCTGGCCCAGGCCCGGCACTTCGTGGCGAGCTTCGACCGGCCCAACATCCAGTACCGGATCGTCCCGAAGAACGACCCGCGGCGCCAGTTGCTGGAACTGCTGCGCACCGAGCACGCCGGGGACTCGGGCATCGTCTACTGCCTGGCCCGCGCCTCGGTGGAGCAGACCGCCGAGTTCCTCGCCGCCAACGGGCACGTGGCCCTTCCGTACCACGCCGGGCTGGACTCCCGCACGCGCAGCGAGAACCAGGCACGCTTCCTCCGCGAGGACGGCGTCATCATGGTCGCCACGATCGCCTTCGGCATGGGCATCGACAAGCCTGACGTGCGCTTCGTCGCGCATCTCGACCTGCCGAAGTCGGTGGAGGGCTACTACCAGGAAACCGGCCGGGCGGGCCGGGACGGCCTGCCGTCCACGGCCTGGCTGAGCTACGGCCTGCAGGACGTGGTCCAGCAGCGGAAGCTGATCGACTCCTCCGGTGGCGACGGCGCGCACCGCCGCCGCCAGAGCATGCACCTGGATGCCATGCTGGCGCTGTGTGAGACGGTCGGGTGCCGTCGCGTGCAGCTACTCGGCTACTTCACCGAGCAGAGCGGACCGTGCGGCAACTGCGACACCTGCCTGACCCCACCGGAGGCATGGGACGGCACCATCGCCGCGCAGAAGCTGCTGTCCGCCGTGTACCGGCTGCGCAGCGAGCGCCGCCAGCGGTTCGGCGCGGGCCATGTCATCGACATCCTGCTCGGCAAGCAGACTCCCAGGGTCGTCCAGCACGGCCATGACACCCTGACCGTGTTCGGCATCGGCACCGACCTGCGCGACACCGAGTGGCGCGGCATCGTCCGGCAGTTGCTCGCCCAGGGCCTGCTGGCGGTGGAGGGCGACTACGGCACGCTGGTCCTCACCGACGCCAGCTCACAGGTGCTCCGCAAGGAGCGGCAGGTCATGCTGCGCCGCGAGCCGGAACGTGCGCCGAAGGTGCCCCGGGCCCGCAAAGCCGCCGGGACCGTGGCCGACCTGCCCGCCGAGGCCGCGGCGGTCTTCGAGCGGCTGCGGGCCTGGCGCTCGGAACGGGCGAAGGAGCAGGGCGTCCCCGCGTACGTGATCTTCAACGACGCCACGCTGCGGGAGATCGCGACGACGCTGCCGTCGTCGCTGGCCGGGCTGGGCAAGGTGAGCGGGATCGGGGAGACCAAGCTGGCCAGGTACGGCCAGCAGGTCCTGGACGTCCTGGGCACCTGACGGCGGTCCGCCAGGGACCGCTGCGAACAGGCCCGCGCCGATCCGTGGCACCCTGGTGCCAGGAGGCGCTGCGTCCTGCCTGCCGCGTCGGAGGTGCCAGGTGCTGTATCCGCTGATAGTCCGCGACTTCCTCGACCGGGCCGAGCACGTGTACCCGGACCGGGTGGCGATCGTCGACGAGCCCGATCAGCCGGCCGCCAGCCTCGGTGAGGTCAGCTACCGCGAGATGGCGGCGCTGGCGCGGGCGCAGGCGGCCCGGCTGGACCAGCTCGGCGTGCCCTTCGGCGGCCGCGTCGCGATCATCTCGCAGAACTCCGCGCGGCTGCTCACGTCGTTCTTCGGCGTCTCGGGGTGGGGCCGGGTACTGGTGCCGATCAACTTCCGGCTGTCGGCAGCCGAGATCGGCTACATCGTCAGGCACAGCGGGGCCGCGGCCGTGTTCGCCGACCCGGCGCTGCGCGATGTGCTGCCCGGCCTCGATGTCCCGCACAAGTTCGTGCTGGGCGACGACGACGCGCTGTACCTGCGCGGCGCCGAGCCCAGCGAGTGGCCCGAGCCGGACGAGAACGCCACCGCGACGATCAACTACACCTCCGGCACCACCGCACGCCCCAAGGGGGTGCAGCTCACCCACCGCTGCCTGTGGCTCAACGCCACGGTCTTCGGCCTGCACACCACGATCAGCGACCGTGACGTGCTGCTGCACACGCTGCCGATGTTCCACGTCAACGGCTGGGGGATGCCCTACGGGGTCACCGGGGTGGGCGGCAGGCACGTCGTGCTCCGCCAGGTCGACGGCGCGGAGATCCTGAGCCGGGTGGACCGCCACGGGGTCACCCTGCTGTGCGGGGCACCGGCGGTGGTCAACGCCACCCTGGACGCCGCCACCCGGTGGGACGGCCCGGTCCCGGGCAGCGGCAGGACGCGGATGGTCGTGGCGGGCGCCCCGCCGCCGTCGCGCACGATCGAGCGGGTGCTGACCGAGCTGGGCTGGGAGTTCATCCAGATCTACGGCCTGACGGAGACCTCGCCGCTGCTCACGGTGAACCGCACGCGCGCCGAGTGGGACAAGCTGGAGCCCGCCGAGCGGGCCCGCAAGCTGATGCGCGCCGGGGCGCCCGCGCTCGGCGTGCGGCTGGCCATCAGCCCCGACGGCGAGGTGCTCAGCGCTACCAACCACAACCTGGACGGCTACTGGGACCAGCCGGAGGAGACCGCGAAGGTCACCAGCGGCCAGCGGTTCAGCACCGGCGACGGCGGCTACCTCGACGAGGATGGCTACCTGGTGATCACCGACCGGAAGAAGGACGTGATCATCTCCGGCGGCGAGAACGTGTCGTCGATCGAGGTCGAGGACCGGCTGATGGCGCATCCGGCGGTGCGCGAGGCCGCCGTCATCGGCATCCCCGACGAGAAATGGGGCGAGCTGGTCACCGCGCTCGTCGTCACCGACGGCTCCGCCGTGACGGCGGAGGACCTGATCACGCACTGCCGCGGCACCCTGGCCGGCTTCAAGTGCCCCAAGCGGGTCGAGTTCGTCACCGAACTCCCCCGCACCGCCACCGGCAAGCTGCAGAAGTTCAAGCTCCGCGAACCGTTCTGGGCGGGCCGGGACCGGCAAGTCGGCTAGCGCGGCGGGCTGCGGACTACGGGGATGCGGACGGCGGTAGACTGGCAGGCGTTGAGCCGCTGCCAGTCCGCCGCCGCCCGCCCCACGTCCCCCCGATCCCCGCCACAGCCCACCCGCACCACCACCCGCACCCACCGCCTCGCCCGACCGTTCCCGGTTTGCCCGGCCTCGCCCTCATCGGTCATCGTTCGCCAAAGAATTGTTAATATGGTCCCCGCAAAATAATCGAGCCCCGGTATCAACTCGCCGCACCGCGCTGATCTGCGGTCATACTCCCTCCCGGACAGTTGCTAGGATGCATTCAGGCTTGCTGGCGGCTGTCGCATTTGGGCGGCCGGGGGGAAATATCCGCCGAATTCGCTATCTACCGGAGGAGGCCCGGTGGCCGAAACATCCCGCCCCTCTCCCTTCGCACGGGATGTCGTCGTCATCGGCGGCTGCGGTCACGTGGGCCTGCCGCTGGCCGTCGCCTTCGCCTCTCGTGGCCTGCGCGTGGGCATCTTCGACATCAGCGAGCCCGCGGTCGCGTGCGTGAACTCGGGCAGGATGCCGTTCGCCGAGCCCGGCGCCGCGGCCCCGCTGGAGCAGGCGATCGCGGCAGGCACCCTCGACGCCTCCGCCGATCCCGCGATCGTGGGCACCGGCGAGCACGTGGTCGTGGTGATCGGCACGCCGGTGGGCGAGAACCTCGAACCGGACCAGTCGGCCATCCCGAACGCCCTGCAAAGCTGCGCGGCGCACCTCACCGCCGGCCAGATCCTCATCCTGCGCAGCACCGTCTACCCCGGCGTGACGGCCAGGGTCGAGAAGATGGTCGCCGGCCTCGGCGCGGACATCGACGTGGCGTTCTGCCCGGAGCGCATCGCCGAGGGCATGGCGATGACCGAGCTCTTCGAGCTGCCGCAGATCGTGTCCAGCCGCAGTTCGCGTGGCCTGGCGCGGGCGAGCGAGCTGTTCCGCCGGCTGACGCCGACGCTGGTGCCGATGACGCCGGAGGAAGCCGAGCTGGCGAAGCTGTTCACCAATGTCTGGCGCTATATCAAATTCGCCACCGCGAACCAGCTCTACATGATAGCCAATGACCGCGGCCTGGATTTCGAGCGCATCCGCCAAGGGCTGGCGCTGGATTACCCGCGGGCGGCGGACATGCCCGGCGCCGGATTCGCGGCCGGCCCATGCTTGTTCAAAGACACAATGCAGCTCGCCGCGTTCAACAATAACAATTTCACGCTTGGCCACACCGCGATGGCCATTAACGAAGGACTGCCGCTGTATCTGGTGGCCCGCCTGGAGCAGCGTTTCGACCTGGACCCGATGACCGTGGGAATCCTGGGGATGGCGTTCAAGGGCGGGTCCGACGACGTCCGGTCCAGCCTGGCCTACAAGCTCAAGCGCCTGCTGGAGTTCAAGGCGGACCGGGTGCTCTGCACCGACCCCTACGTCACCACCGACCCGGACCTGACGCCGCTGGCCGAGGTGCTGGCCGAGGCGGACCTGCTCATCATCGCGGCCCCGCATCCCGAGTATGCCGCCCTGGAGACCGGCAAGCCGGTCGCCGACGTCTGGAACGTACTCGGGCGGGGGGTCGTTGTGTGACCATGGGTGAGCCGCGCGTTTCGATCATCATCCCGGCATACAACGAGGGCAAGCACATCGTGCCCGTCCTGGACCGCCTGTTCGAGTCGGTCCGCCTGTCCTGTGAGGCGCTGGTCGTCGTCGACGACGAGAGCGACCCCACCGTGGCCGTGGTCCGCGACTACGGCCAGGCCGAGCCCAGGCTGCGGTGCCTGGTCAACACCTACGGGCCCGGCCCCGCGAACGCCATCCGCTTCGGCATGGCGGCCGCCGTGGCGAAGGTCGCGGTGGTGACGATGGCCGACGGCTGCGACGACTCCAGGCAGATCGACGACCTGGCCAGGCTGGTCGAGCGCGGCGTGGCGGTGGCCGCGGCGTCCCGCTACATGGCGGGCGGCCAGCAGGTCGGCGGCCCGCTGGTCAAGGGCATGCTGTCGCGCACCGCGGGCCGTTCGCTGCGGATGTTCGCCCGGCTCGGCACCCGGGACGCGACGAACTCGTTCAAGGCCTACTCGACGAGCTTCGTCCGCGAGGTCGGCATCGACTCGCGCGACGGCTTCGAGATCGGCATAGAGCTCACGGCGAAGGCGAAGCGCCTGCGCCTGCCGGTCGCCGAGATCCCGACGATCTGGCTCGACCGGCCGACCGGGGTGTCCAACTTCAAGGTCGCCGAGTGGATTCCCAAGTACCTGCGCTGGTACCGGTTCGCCTTCGGCGGCCCGCTGACCCCCGAGCAGATCAGGGCCCGGGGAGCGAAGAAAGGGAGATGATCTGGGGGGGCGGCGGGGTAATGGACTAGCAGAGAAGGTTCTGGTCAGCGGCTCGGCCGGGTTCATCGGCGGTTATGTCGTCGGTGAACTGCTCGACCGCGGCTACGAGGTCGTCGGCCTGGACAACTTTTCCAAGTACGGCAAGGTGGCCAAGTCCTACGACAGCCACCCCCGGTACCGGCTGGTGGAGGGCGACGCCAGGGACACCGCGCTGCTGACCGGGCTGCTGGCCGACTGCGACCACTTCATCGCGGGCGCGGCGATGATCGGCGGCATCTCCTACTTCCACGCCTACGCCTACGACCTGCTGGCCACCAACGAGCGGATCATCGCGGCCTCCTGCGACGCGGCCATCAAGGCCCACGCCGAGGGCAGGCTGCGCAAGGTCACCTACCTCTCGTCGTCGATGGTCTTCGAGAGCGCCGGCCAGTGGCCCTCCTACGAGGGCCAGCAGCGGGAGATCCCGCCGCCGGTGTCCTCCTACGGTTTCCAGAAACTGGCCTGCGAGTACTTCGCCCAGGCCGCGTGGGATCAGTACCGGCTGCCGTTCACCATCGTCCGGCCGTTCAACTGCGTGGGGATCGGCGAGAGCAGGGCGCTGGGCGACGAGCAGATCATGTCGGGGAACATCCGCCTGGCGATGAGCCACGTGGTACCGGACCTGGTACAGAAGGTGGTCAAGGGCCAGGACCCGTTGCACATCCTGGGGTCCGGTGAGCAGGTGCGGCACTACACCTACGGCGGCGACCTGGCGGCGGGCATCGTGACCGCGATGGCGCACCCGGACGCGCTGGGCGAGGACTTCAACCTCTCCACCAGCGAGAGCACCACGGTGCTCCAGCTGGCCGAGCTGATCTGGCGCAAGATCAAGGGTCCCGGCGTCCCGCTGCGCCTCGTCCACGACGAGCCGTTCGCGCACGACGTGCAGCGGCGGGTGCCTGCCACGGAGAAGGCCAAGCGGGTACTCGGCTTCGAGGCGGCGACCTCGCTGGACCGGATGCTCGACGAGGTGATCCCGTGGATCACCCGGGCGGTGGAGACCGGCACGATATGACCTCCCCGTCGGCCTCTGGGGGGCAGGCCGGCGCCACCACGGCACCCGATGCCACCGACCAGGCACATCACCCTGTCCACCGGGCCCTGACCGCGCTGACCGGGCTCCCGGGCGGCCGGCGCCGCTGGCTGGCGGCGGCGGCCTGGCTGCTCAGCGGCGCCGTGCTGTTCGTGTGCTACCTGCACATCTCCCGCTCCGAGCCGGTGAACTCCGACGGCGCCGCGAACGCCCTGCAGGCGTGGGACATGCTGCACGGCAACCTGCTGCTGCACAACTGGTGGCTGTCCGACGTGTCGTTCTACACCACCGAACTGCCGGAGTACATGGTGGTGGAACTGGTGCGCGGGCTGAACGCCGACGTCGTGCACGTGGCCGCGGCGCTCACCTACACGCTGCTGGTGCTGCTGGCCGCCTTCCTGGCCAAGGGCCGCGCCACCGGCCGCGAGGCCGCGGTCCGGATGCTGCTGGCCGCGGGCATCCTGCTGGCACCCCAGCTCGGCACCGCCGCAGGCATCCTGCTGCTGTCGCCGGACCACGTGGGCAGCAACGTGCCGGTCCTGCTCATCTGGCTGCTGGTGGACCGTGCGCCGCGCCGCTGGTGGGTGCCGGTGGGCGTGGGCGTGCTGATGACCTGGGCGCTCATCGGCGACGGGATCGTGCTCTACACCGCGTTCCTGCCGCTCACGATCGTCTGCGCGATCCGCGTCTACCGGGCGGTCGTGGTGCGGCGCGAGCCCGGCACCGGGCACCGGTTCGAGCTCGGCCTGATCCTGGCCGCGCTGGTGGCCGCGGAGCTGAGCACCCGGCTGCTGGCGCTGATCCACTCGGCCGGCGGCTTCCTGGTCTCGCCGGTGAGCCCGCTGCTCGCGGTCTCCAGCCAGATGCCGCGGCACTTCGCCTTCACCGCGCACGGGCTCTTTGTGCTCTTCGGCGCCGACTTCTTCGGCCGCAAGGTCAGCTTCACCGCCATCCTGATCATGCTGCACGTGGCCGGCCTCGCGCTGGCCGGCTGGGGCGTCTGCGCCGGGGTGCGCCGGTTTGCCCGCGACAACGACCTGGTCAACCAGGTCCTGGTGGCCGGCGTGCTGATCGGCCTCACCATCTACGTGCTCGGGCAGCGGGTCAGCGACATCAACAGCACCCGCGAGTTCGCCGAGGTTCTCCCGTTCAGCGCGGTCCTGGCGGGCAGGCTGCTGGCGCCGCGGCTGATCCAGGCCCGGCTGGTGCCCGCGCTCGCCGTGGTGCTGGCCGGCTATCTGGTCAGCCTGGGCCAGGCGGCCACCGCCGCACCGGTGCCGCCGATGAACCAGGAACTGGCCACCTGGCTGGCCGGGCACCACCTCCACTACGGGATGAGCACCTACTGGCAGTCCAGCGTCGTCAGCCTGACCACCGGTGAGCGGGTCATGGTGGTGCCGGTGGCGACGGCCACCAAGACGGCAGGGTCACTGGTCCGGCGGGACGAATGGGAGTCCACCGAGGACTGGTACGACCCGCGGCTGCACAGTGCGAACTTCATCGTGCAACTGGTCAAGCCGAACGGGCTGCCGGCGTTCCTGCCGCTCGCCAGCGTGGCGAACACGTTCGGCCGGCAGGCCCAGGTCTACCTCGTCGGGCCTTACCGCATCCTGGTCTGGCACCGGAACCTGCTCCCCGAACTCGGCTGACGGAGCCCGGTACCCGGCACCGGCCGCGCCCGAACGCGCCCGCAGGCGCCGCCGGGCGCGGCCAGCCCTGCGCCTCAGTGCCCCGCGGCGAGCGTGGCGATCCGGACGACCACCAGGATCATCGCCACGCCGAGGTACAGCCGCAGCGCGCCCATGCCGACCCAGCGGCAGGCCGACATGACCGGGCGGCGCAGCAGCGCCAGTGGCGGCATCCGCCAGTCCTCCCGGCCGGACCGGACGGCCGGCCCGGCCGCCGCGGCGCCGGAACGCCACCGCCGGATCAGCGCCCAGCCCGCCGCGAACAGCCCGGCCGCCCCGCAGGCGATCACGATCCCGGCGATCTGGGCCGGGCCGATGGCCGGGAACAGGACCGAGGCGGTCAGGATGACCGACAGCGAGATCAGGATCGCCACGACGATGACCGTGAACACGTTGGCCTTGCGGCCGTTGACCCACGGGCCCAGCACCTCCCGGTCGTTGCACAGCAGCAGCAGGAACACGGTCGCGGACGGCAGCAGGACGCCGGCCAGCACCTGCACGCCCTCGGTCAGCAGTCCCAGCGGGGAGCCGGGGAGCAGGACGATCGTGGCGGCCGCCGCGATCAGCCCGGCGTACAGCGCGTAGAAGCCCTTGGCGCCGCGGACGCCGCGGTGCAGTGAGTGGTTGATGCCGAACACATCGCTCACCGCGTACGCGGTGGACAGCGAGACCGCGAACGCGCCGATGACCGAGGCGTCGAGCAGCGCGACCGCGAAAAGCACCCCGGTGGCCCGGCCGGCATAGGCTCTGCAGGCCGGCCGCCAGCCCGGCGGCATCGGTGAAGTGACCGGCCCCAGGAGCGTGGGCGAACGCGGCGGCCACGGCCCTCCATCAGGGCGGTACCGCCCAGGACCACGATGGCGATGCCGATCCACAGGTCCACCTGCTCGTAGCGGATGAACCGCGGCGTGATCCGCTTGTCGATGATGTAGCTCTGCTGGAAGAACAACTGCCACGGCGCCACGGTGGTGCCGACGATCCCGATGATCAGCAGCACCACCGCGGACGGCCCGCCGGGTCCGCCGCCCGGCAGTTGCGGCACGACGAGGTCATGCGCCATCTGCGCACGCGGCAGGGTGGGCCAGGAAGTACACCGGGATCAGCAGCAGGCTGCCGGCGCAGAAGGCCACGGCGATCCGCTCGAAGCGGCGGAAGCTGCCGGTGAACGCGGCACCGACTCACCACGGCGGCGGCCAGCGCCACCGCGGCGATCTTGGGCAGGCCGAGGAGCCGGCCGCCAGGGTGATCCCGATGAACTCCGTGATGATCGTCAGGGCGTTCAGGATGAACAGGTCGATGACGCTGAACGCGCCCCAGAACCTGCCGAACCGCTCCAGGATCAGCCGGGCATGCCCGACGCCGGTGACCGCGCCGAGGCGCAGCACCATCTCCTGGTTCACGTACAGCACCGGGACCAGCAGCAGCAGCGTCCACAGCAGCCGGGTGCCGTAGCATCTCGCCAGCCTGGCCGTAGGTGGCGAAGGCACCGGCGTCATTGTCGCCCACCATGACGATGAGGCCGGGCCCGATGATCGCCAGCAGCATCTTGAGGTGGGCAGGCCGCCCACGCCGGGGAGTGGCGTCGTCAAGCCTGATGGTGCCGAGCGCACCGCGGATGTCGCCGGTGTGCTCCCGGTCGAGTACCGCGGTGCGGGTGGTGGTGGTCATGGCAATCCCTCCTTCTCCCCGGCGGGGCATAAGGAGGCACGCGGAGCCGCCGTCACGCAGGCGTGACGCTCAGGCGGAAGATGAGGGAGCCCTGCGGAGGGCGGGTTACCGCGTGCCGGACGAAGACGAACACGGCTGATGGCAGGCACGTTGATGGCCCGGTTTGCTATCCATGTCGCCTCCCTCCGGCCGTGGCACACGCGGGTGCCGACGAGCACGCGGCGCAGTGTCGATGCGCCTACGGGCGAAGGGAACCTGCCGGAATCCGGCGCGCACCCCTACTCGTCAGAGCTTTGCGCACGATACGACGTAGCGCCCCTGCGGGCGCAGCCACTTCGGGTCACCCCTTAGCCCGGGGAGACCTGTCCTGACCCTGGGCGTCTCTCGACGTCGTCGGATCAGTGGCCTGTGTTCGTATCGGAACCTCACCGAACGAGGTGCCCGATTTGACAACCTTGGCGAGGTTACCCGGTATTCCAGGACCCGGGCAAGAACGCGCAGGCCCGTCCCGGGGCCCGCTACCTGGCCGGGCGGTCCGCCGTGGACGGGCCCACGTGCACGTCCAGCCATTCCGCCAGCGGCCGGGCCGCGCGCAGGAAGCCGGCGATGTGGTCCTTGGCCGCCGCGGTCTCCAGCCAGGGCTCCGGCGGCCATTCCCGCCAGGCGACGATGCCCTTGTAGCGGAGCAGCCCGGCCCGCGGGTGATCGGCCGGGAAACCCCGGGGCACGGTCTTCAGCACGTCGCGGCCGTGCACCTCGATGTCCTGCTTCTCGATCCCGGCGATCAGCTGCTCCAGTTCGCCGCCGGTACGGCCGGCCGCCACCGCCTCGCGGTACCTGCCGACCTGGTCCGAGGCCATGCCGTACATGCCGTCACCGGCGGCAAGGCCCCTGGCCGAGAGCTGGATGTAGCCACCGCCGAGCAGCGCGCCGATGTGCGTCTTGTACGGGGTCTTGTCCTTGCTGAACCGGACGTCGCGGTAGGGGCGGAAGATCTTCGGCTCGCCGAACTCCGGACCCAGCTCGTCCAGCAGTTCCGTCATCGGGCCCAGGATCTTCGCCTCGTAGACCGCCTTCTGCCTGGTCCAGTACGTCTTGGTGTTGTCGGCCTCCAGGCCCTCGTAGAACTCCAGCGCCTCGTCGCCCCACCCGCTGAAGGCCATGTCCGTCAGTCCTCTCTAGCTTCCTGCCTACGCTCCTGCTTGTCGGTGCTAGCCCGGGGGGACGACCCCCGGAACCCCCCGCGTGGCCTACGGCCCCCGCGACTCCGTCGCGGGGGCCTTGTCCTGGATCTCCCAGGCGTGGTCGAGGGCGTGCCAGGCGGCGCGGCGGGCGACGAACCGGGCCGGGCGCCGGGCACCGGCCAGGTCCGCAGGCGCGGGGGCCGCGGCACCGGACCGGATCTCCGCCAGGATCGCGGCACGGACCCGGGCCACTGCGGCGAGGTCGCCCGCCGGGAACGGCCGTCCGGCGAGCCCGATCATCCGGGCGTGCAGCACCTCGGTCTCCCGCACGTGCTCGATGATCTGGTCGCGGTCCCGGCCACCGCCGCGCGGGCCCTTGCGCAGCACCGGCGGTGCCGCGGCGGCGGTCTCCTCGAAGTAGTCCCATGCGGTTTCGACGAGCGCCGCCAGCCGCGCGGCTTGTTCCGCGGTGCCGGGCTCGCGGTCCAGCGCGGGCGCGACGTCCAGAGCGCCGAAGTCGGTTGCCGGCGTGCCGTCCACCCGCTCGGCGATCTCGATGCAGTCCACCTCGCCGACCGGGTCGAAGGCGACACCGGCCAGGGCGGGCACCACGGCGTACCGTGAGGCCGTGGTGGCCAGCGCCGCGAGTGCCTGCTCCTCGTCGCGGCCGGACCGGCACCAGCCCGGCCAGTCCACGGCGCAGGCGAATACCCGCTTCCTGCCCGCCTCCAGGTACACACCGGCCACGGGCACCATCTTCCCAGTGGTGACCGTGCTGGTGTCACTGACGCCGGAACTCCAGCACGCGGTACGGCAGCACCCCGGCCAGCTTGGTGTCCCGGACCAGGGTGTAGCCCGATTCGGCCATCAGCGCCTCGTGCTGGGCACGGGTGCGCTCCCGGCCGCCCACGGTGGTGAGCATGATGAGGTCCATCAGGTGGGCGAGCGAGGGCTCGGGGCCATCCGGCAGCATCAGCTCGATCACCATGATGGAGTTGCCCGGCCGGCCAGCCAGCCGGCAGTTGCCCAGGATGGCGCGTACCTGCTCGTCCTGCCAGTTGTGCAGGACCTGGCTGATCACGTAGAGGTCGGCGGGCGGGACCTCTTGCAGGAAGTTACCGGGAATCGGCTCGGCCCGGCCGGTGAGCCCGGCGTCGGCGAGCACCTGCGGCGCCTCGGCCAGCGCCTCGGCGCGGTCGTACACCACCCCGGTGGCTTCGGGGTCGGCGCCCAGCAGGTACGCGAGCAGCGTGCCGCGGCCGCCGCCGACGTCCACGATCCGGCCGGAGGCCAGCGGCCGGAAGCCGGCCGCGGCAAGCTGGGCGACCATGGTGGCGGTGACCCGGCTCATCGCCCGGCCGAACCACCGGGCCTCCTCGGGGTGCTTCCCGTAGTACTCATACAGCCCGCCGGGCGCGCCCGGGTTGACCTGCCCGGTCGCGACCACGTCGGCGATGTTGCTGCCGACCATCCACATCGGCGGCCCGAGGAACCCGGCGGCCAGGCTGCGGGCCGAGCCCTCCACGTCGGTGCGGAACAACTCGCCCGCCCCGGTCAGCGCGTATTTGCCCGCGTCGTCCCTGCGGACCAGCCCGTAGACCGCCGCCGCGGCCAGCACGCGGCCGAGCGCGTCCGGATGGGCGCCGGTCTCGGCCGCCAGGTCGGCCACCTGCCGTGGCCCGGCGGCCATCAGGTCCGGGACTCCTAATCTGGCCAGGACGAGTGCGACCTGGGCCATCAGCAGGCCTTCGAGGAACAGGGCGGCCTGCTTCCCGTCCTCGCCGTGGCCCAGCATCTCGCCATGCAGTGTCATCCGTGGCTCACCCACCGGCCTGGCTCCTTCCGTCGATCCGGCCTTCCACGAGCTGACCCCACCGCGGTCCAGTCCACACTCTCGCTGCCCGTTCTGTAAATAAACAGCCGCCCCTAGCCTCGGTACGATCTGGGCAAAGACCTGCATGCCTGGGACGGCAAGGGCGCCAGTCCCTTTACAGACCGCGCGGCTTGGTCAACCATCACGGGTATATCGCTACTGGACTGCCTCTAATCTCAGTGCGTTCCCGGCCTCGCTGACGCCCGGCTGACCTGCGCGAGCGTCTCCTGGCTGGGAGCACCGGGCCCCTGCGACTGGGCGCACGTTCGGTGGCAGAAGATTTGTCGCCCGGCCGAACTCCCAGGAGCCCGCGATGCCTGAGCCCGGAGTACGCCGGTGACTGGACCGCGCGCGTGGGAGGGGACCGTGACGCTGTTAACGCCGCCCGGGGACAAGCAGGCGGACCTGACCTCAGAAGGGCCCCGTGGCGGACGGGTTCCGCCGGGGCTGACCGCGCTGGCCCGCCAGTTCCCCGGGCTCAAGGTCGAGGAGATGCTGCGCCACGACGGCAAGTCGCTGCTCGCCGCCGGGCACGCGGGCGACCAGCCGGTCATCGTCAAGGTGCTGGCCGATGGCGATCCGTCCTGGCGGCACCGGCAGCGCCACGAGATCGGCGTGTACCAGATCTTCGCCAAGCATCCCCCGCCGGTGCGGGTGCCCCGGCTGGTGCACACCGACGGGCACCGCATCGTCGTGATGGAACGACTGGACGGCACCACCCTGGGCAGGGGCCGCTATCCCCAGGTCCTCACCGGCCCTGAGGTCCTCGCCGCGGTCGCGCTGGTCGGCCAATTGCATGGCTGGCAGCCGCTGCCCGACGGGTTCCGGCCGGTGTTCGGCTACCGCGACCGCATCGTCCGCTACCACGCCGCCGGGTACTTCACCGAGGACGACCGGCGGGCGCTGGAACGGCTGCTCGACCGGTGCGAGCAGCCCTGCCAGCTCAACCACGGCGACCCGTTACCCGGCAACATGCTCCGGCTGGCCAGCGGCGAGTGGGCACTGCTCGACTGGGAGTTCACCGGCCTGTTCCTGCCCGGGTTCGATCTGGCGATGCTCAGCGTGCTGCTGGCCGGCACGCCCGGTGCCGCCGATCTCCTGGAGGAGGTTGCCTGCCGGACCTGCTCCGAGGACGCCTACCTGGTCAACCTGGCCGTCGTGCTGTCCAGGGAGCGCCGTATCCATCTGACGCTGCCGCCCGAGCATCCGCTGCGGCAGGCCCGGCTGCCGGGGATCGACGCCGCCTGGTCGCGGGCCAGGGAACGGCTCTGGGCGGCTGCCGGCCGGCGGTTATTCGCGCCCGCTGGGCGCTAGACCCGCCACGGACAGGCACGGCACAATAGCAATAGGGAGGATCGTCGAGACCAGCCGCGATCCGGGCTGGTCTCTGCCTGTCTCGCCGATGCCGGGGTCGCGGCTTCTCTCGTCCTTACCCCCTCCCTAGGGCAGCATTCCGTCCACCCGCCGGATGATCTCCCGGCACAGCGGGCCCACCTCCGCGGGGTCGTCGGTGAACTGCGAGGGCTTGATGCAGAAGGTGGTGAACCCGGCCGCCGCCTGTGGCGGTATCACCGCCAGGGCCTGGCCGAGATCGGCCACGGTATCGGGGCCGCCGAACGTGGCCCTGGTCCCGCCGACCAGTTCCAGGCTGCGCATGTCCCTGCCCGCGGCGGCCATCGCGGCGCGAAGACGTGCCATCTCCTCCGGTGCGGGCCGGCCGAGCGGGTTGAACCCGTCGCCGTAGGCCACGAGCCGCTCCAGCATCCGCCGGTGCAGGCCCGCACCGCCCAGCCACAGTTGCGGGCCCGCCGGCCGGAACGCCTTGGGCTCGAAGTAGACGTCATCGAACCGGTAGTGCTTGCCGGCGAACGAGGCCGGGGTGTCCCGCCACAGCACCCGCCAGGCCGCCAGATGCTCGTCCAGCAGGTCGCCGCGCTGATGGAACGGAACGCCGAGCGCCGCGTACTCCTCCTCCAGCCAGGACACGGTGGGCTGCACGACCAGCCGTCCGCCGCTGAGCAGATCGAGTGAGCCCAGTTCGCGGGCGAGCACCAGCGGGTGCCGCAGCGGCGCGATCACGGCGCTGGCGACCAGCCTGATCCGTGTGGTCACGGCAGCGATCGCGGAAAGGAGCACCACCGAGCTTGGCCACGGCGTCGCCGGGTCCTGGTTGCCCGGCAGCGCGTACTCGCGCGGGTTGGCCATGACCCCGTTGGCGCCCGCGGCCGGGCCGAGCACGATGTGCTCGCTGAGCATCACCGAGTCGAACCCGGCGTCCTCGGCCTCCCGTGCCCAGCGCACCAGGCGCGGCAGGTCCCGGCCGCAGGTCATGGTCCAGTTCTCGCTGAGAATCAGGCACATCCTGGGCGAAGGCATCAGCTCTCCTCTCTGGTTCCGGGGAGCGGCATGCCGCCCCGGGCTGGCACTAGCGGCGCGGGCGGGCGGATGCCGCGGAACTCCCAGTCCCCGCCGAGTGCGGTGGACCTGACCTCCTCGCTTTCCGTCGGCTGCGCGCCCAGCCCGGCGGGCACCGCGAGCGGCCCGGCCACGATGTGGTTGCGCAGCCTGCCCAGCCCGTCGACCTCCACCTCGACGACGTCCCCCGGCTGCACCGGGCGGGAGCCGGCCGGCGTGCCGGACAGCAGCACATCACCGGGGTACAGCGTGATGGTGCGGGCGATGTCCGCGACGAGGTAGAGCATGTCCCACTGCATCTCGTCGGTGGACCCGTCCTGGACCAGCCTGCCGTTGACATAGGTGCGCAGCCGCTTGCCATGGAAGTCCCAGCCGGTGACCAGCCCAGGGCCGAGCGGTGCCATCGTGTCGGAGCCCTTGACCCGCAGCATCGATCCGGCGTCGGTATCACGGAAGTCGTGCAGCCCGAAGTCGTTGCCGATCGTGTACCCGGCGATGTACTCCCCTGCCTCCGCGGCTGGCACGCCCCGGCAGGTACGGCCGATCACGATCGCGACCTCACCCTCGTAGTTGAGGTACTTGCAGTTCGCAGGCCGGACCACCGCGCCGCCATGGCCGAGGAGGGCAGAGGTCGGCTTGTGGAAGTAGGTCGGCGCGGGCGGCAGCGTGGCGCCGAACTCGGTGACCCGGCTGTGATGGTTGAGGTGCACCGCGATGATCTTGGTGGGCACCACCGGCGGCAGGTGCACGGCCTGCTCCGCCGCCACCCGGCGCCCGTCCCCCGCGACCAGGTCGTCCCCCTCACGGCGCACCTCGACGGCGGCGCCGTCCAGCAGGATCCTGCGCGACTCGGTCATCGGGCCTCCAGAGTCCGGCATCGGCGAGTGCCATGGGACCAGCCTGCCGGTGGCCGGTCGAACCAGAGGTGGATCTGTCCCGTGCCTACCGAGTTTTCATAGTCGCTATACGCACGCGCGGGGGCGGTCACCGTCCCCTCGCCCAGCGCCGCCACCATCATCAGGTAATGCGCGAACCGGGCCTCGGGGTGCACCTTCAGGAACTCCGGCATCGTGGCGATCACCCGGGCATGGTCCCCCGCCTGGAGCCACTCGATCCGCTCCAGGTCCGCGGCACGCGCCTCGGCGGTCCTGATGTGCACCGTGTCGCTGGCCTCGTGCGCGCGCAGTTCCCGCAGCGACCAGAAGGTGTGGGACATGGCTCCGGAGGCGAGGAGCAGGACCGTCCGGCCGGTCTGCTCGATGGCCGCGCCGAGCGCCCGCCCCGCCCGCAGGAAGTCCTCGGTGTCACCGGTCTGCGCCGTGCTGACCGAGATCCACCGCTTGCCGAGCCCGCGGCCGAGGTAGTGCCACAGGTTGACGGTGGCGTAGTGGGTGGGCAGGCACGGGTCATCGATGGCGGTGATCCAGGTCCCGTGCCGGTCAGCCTGGCCCGCGATGGCGTGCGCGAGTTCCGGGTCACCCGGCCAGTCGTAGGGGATCCGGGACATGCCGCGCGGCAGTTCGTCGGACGTGAAAAGCCCCGCCCGCGTCGCCTGGGCGGCCACGACGAACTCCACGGTGGTGTGCCAGTGCGAGTCGAGCACCACGACCGTGTCGTAGTCGAGGGCGTCGAAGACCTCGGCACGGAGCCGTTCCAGGCCCGGTACCAGGCTGATCTCCTTGCCCTCGTTCAGTTCGAGGCGCTCGGAGTACGGCAGCATGATCGTGGGGACATGAGCCAGCAATCCCGCCCCGGCAACCTCACCCATGGCTGCTCCACCCCTGTCCTGCGTAGACGGTGTTCTTGACATCGCTGTAGAAGTCGAAGCTCCAGGTACCGCCCTCGCGGCCGATGCCGGAGAGCCCGGCCCCGCCGAACGGGGCGGCCAGGTCGCGGACGAAGAAGCAGTTGACCCACACGGTCCCGGCGACCAGTTTCGCCGACACCCGCTCGGCGCGGGCCTTGTCGCCGGTGAACAGGGTCGCCGCCAGCCCATATGGCGTGCCGTTCGCCAGCGCGACCGCTTCTTCCTCGGTGCCGAAGGTCTGCAGCGTGAGCACCGGCCCGAACACCTCCTCGGTGAGGATCTCCGAGCCGGGTGCCGCGCCGCCGAGCAGGGTCGGCTGGTAGTACAGGCCGCCGAGGACGGGGTTGACCGCCCCGCCGAGCAGTGGGTGGGCACCGGCCGCGATCGCCCGCCGCACGTAGCCGTCCACCCGGTCCAGGTGCGCGCGGGTGATGTTCGGCCCGATGTCGGTCGCCTCGTCGCGCGGGTCGCCCTGGCGCAGCGCCGCCGCGCGGACGGTGAAGCGGGCGGTGAACTCCCCCGCGATGGCCTCGTCCACCAGCAGCCTGGTGCCGGCCAGGCACACCTGCCCGGCGTTGTCGAACTGGCCGACCGCGTGGCCGACGGCCAGGTCGAGGTCGGCGTCGGCGAACACGAGCAGCGGGGACTTCCCGCCGAGTTCCAGCGAGACCGGCGTGAGCTGCGCGCCGGCCGCGGCGGCGACCTGCCGCCCGGTGGCCACCGAGCCGGTGAAGGCGACCCGGGCCACGTCCGGGTGCGCCACCAGCGGCGCTCCCGCCGCCGTGCCCAGGCCCTGCACCACGTTGAACACGCCGCCGGGCAGCCCGGCGTCCCGGGTGATGTCCGCGAGCAGGCTGGCGGTCAGCGGCGCCCACTCGGGCGGCTTGGCGACCACCGTGTTCCCGGCCGCGAGCGCGGGGGCGATGCGCCAGGTCGCGAGCATCAGCGGGGCGTTCCACGGGGTGATCACCGCGGTGACCCCGGCCGGGTCCCAGGAGACCTGCTCGGCATGCCCGGAGACCTCCCGGTTTCCCGGGTCGAGCCGGCCCAGCCAGTCCGCGAAGAACTCGAAGTTGTGCGCCACCCTGGGCATCACGCTGCGCCGGTGGGACCGCAGCAGCGAGCCGTTGTCGCGGGTCTCGACCTGGGCAAGCTCCTCGGTGCGCGCCCGCACCCCGGCGGCGATCGCGCGCAGCACGGCCGCGCGCTCCCCCGGCGGGGTCGCCGCCCAGCCGGGGAACGCCGCCTTCGCGGCGCCCACCGCCGCGGCGACCTCGGCCGCCCCGCCCCGGGCCACCTCGGCGATGGGCTCCTCGTCGATCGGGGACACATCGGTGAAGGTGGCCCGCGAGCCCGCCCGCTGGCCGCCGATCCAGTGGCGGGTGTCCACCGCGACGCCGGCCACGTGCGCCGTACTCGTGGGCAAGCAGATCACCACCATAGGTCGTTTGGACCCAAAATACTTGCCCTAAAATACCGTGCGCCGGCCGCGAGCGGTCAAGGGGAGGCGCCGGGCCGCCGGCGCCGGGCGGGTGCCGAGCGGGCGTCCGGCGGAGCGCCGGTCGGGCCGGCGGTCAGCGGCCGGCGGAGCACCGGGGCCGCGGCAGCGGGCGTCCGGCGGGGGGGCGATGGCGCGGGCCGGATGGACGGGCCGCGGTCAGCGGTCGGGCGGAGCACCGCAGGGCCGGCGGTCAGCAGGCATCCAGCGGGCGCCGGTCAGGGCCGGCGGTCAGCGGGCGTCCGGCGGGACCGGCACGCCACGCTCGGCGAGCAGGTGGCCGCCGTCCCAGGTGACCCCGACCTGGCGGTAGTAGCCGGCGATGATCTCCCGGACCTCAAGGCGGGCGAGTTCCTCGGTGGGCGAGTCGAACAGCTCGAGCGTGGCGTCGCCGCGCCAGGCGGGCCCGGCCTCGACGCTGGCGCTGCCCGAGGCGATCAGCTCGTCGAGCGCGTCGGGCGCCCCCTTCTCGATCGAGGGCATCCAGCGGTGGTGCGCCATCGGGTGGGCGTTGACGAACCCGTTGTCGCCGGACGGCTCGCGCAGGGTCACCACCGCCTGGGCGAGGCGCCGGTCGGCGGCGGCCAGCGTGCCCGCGAACCGGCCGCCGGGGGCGATCCGCGGCGCGGCGCGGCCGAACGGGTGCGGCCTGGTCTGGTGGATCGACCCGAGCTTCTTCGGGTATCCCTGGTGCAGGCCGCGCACCAGCGCGAAGTCGGCGTCCACCCAGATGAACACGCAGCGCGAGTACAGCCGCCCCGCGAAGCTGCACCGCACCACGGCGAAGCACTCGCGGTACTGGGCACGGACCGGATCCAGCAGCTCCGCGCCGGACTCGCCGCAGGACTGCCAGTCGGCCCAGATCAGCGCCACGGCGCCGGGATCGGTGGGAGCGGGCTCCAGCGGGGCCGGCAGCAGCTCGGCCACCCGGGCAGGGTCGGTGCGGTACTCCACGGTGAGCAGGTCACCGGAGTAGTGCCAGGGCGGCTCGGGCAGCAGCGACGACCGCCCGGTCGCGGTCCTGGGGTAGAAAAACCCCGCCAGATCGCTCATAGGTGCTCCGAGGTCGTTCGTATCCGTACGATCATGGATGCTAGACGCAGGGATTCATTCCCGCCAGGCTGGATGCCCCGCACCGCCGCGCCCGCAGGGAGGACACCGTGGCAGACCCGACCGACGCCGACGTGGCCGCCGTTTCCGAGCGGCTGGCCGGCCAGGGCATCGATGTCGTCCGGGTGTCCTATCCGGACATGATCGGCGTGGACCGCGGCCGGGACGTGCTGCTCGGCGAGCTTGGCACGGCGGTCAGCCACGGCCTGGCGTTCTGCCGGGCGGTCTATCACACCTCGCCGATGGGTGACGTGGTGCCGGTGCAGGGCGGCCTGGCGGAAGGCCTGCCGGACATCGCCGTGCGGCCCGACCTGAGCACGCTGACGCCGCTGCCGTGGGAGCAGGGCGCGGCCTGGTGCCTCGGCGACGCGGTGACCCCGGACGGCGCGCCCGCGCCGGAGTCACCGCGGACCGTGGCCCGCCGGGTGGCCGACCGGGTCGCCAGCCTCGGCTACACCCTGATCTGCGGCCCCGAGCTTGAGTTCTACCTGTGCGAGCCCGCCCCCGGCGGTGGCTGGCAGCGGTACGCCAACGACCTGGGCAACGTCTATGTGGTCGGCCGCAAGGGCGATCCGCAGGGCGTGCTGGTGGACATGCTCAGGCAACTGCGGGACGCCGGGCTGCGGGTCACCGCGGCCAACCACGAGTTCTCCCCCGGCCAGTTCGAGATCAACCTCGGCCACTCCGCGCTCGGCGACGCGGCCGACCGGTCGTTCCGGCTCAAGTCGGCCGTGCAGGAGATCGCCCGGCACCGCGGCCTGCTGGCCACGTTCATGGCCAAGCCGTTCAACGACGAGGGCGGGTCCGGGTTCCACGTGCACGTCTCGCTGGCGGACCAGGCCGGGGAGAACGTGTTCGGCGATGGCGGCGGCCCGGACGGGCTGTCAGCCGCCGGCCGGCACGCCATCGGCGGGGTCCTGGCGCACGCCCGGGCACTGAGCGCGCTGCTCAACCCGACCATCAACTCCTACAAGCGGTTCGGGCCGGACACCCTGGCCCCGTGGCTGATCGACTGGGGCCTGGACAACCGCAGCGCGATGGTCCGGATCCCGCCGGAGCGCGGCGCCGCCGCCCGGATGGAGGTCCG
Source organism: uncultured Actinomycetes bacterium (assembly GCA_963795785.1). Lineage (GTDB taxonomy): Bacteria > Actinomycetota > Actinomycetes > Streptosporangiales > Streptosporangiaceae > DASXKD01. Next base: position 218,807 of record CAWCKG010000009.1, on the reverse strand, counting down.
GCTCGGCGACGCCACCGCCAACCCGTACCTGGCCATGGCCGCCGTCGGCGCCGCGGTCTACCTGGGCCTGTCCGGCAAGGTGGAGCCGCCCGCCAAGCTGGAGGGCTACGGCTACGACCCAGGCCGGGCGGACATGCTGCCGCTGCGGCTCGCGGACGCGCTGGACGCCCTGGAGGCCGACACCGAGCTTGCCGAGGTGCTCGGCGAGTACTTCGTGGCCTCGTTCCTGGCCTACAAGCGCAACGAGATCGAGCGGTTCGAGCGGTTCGTCACCGACTGGGAGTTCCGCGAGTACGCCTACCACCTCTGACCCGGCACTGCCCAGCTTTCCCGGCCTGGGAATGTGGTCGTTGGCTCTCCACCCACACAAGAGGGTATTGCTGAAGTAGGCCCGCGGCGCGGTTTCCGGCCTCGTCACTCACGGCTGCGGGCATCGAGGGTGGCTTGCACGGGTTTCCAGCAGCGTCTCAGCGGTGGATGGGCCATCTCCGGGGACAACCGGGGCGAGCGGCCCGGCTGGTCCCCGGGCCAGGTGCGTGCCGTCACGTATCGGTAGTGCACTGATAGCTCAGTGTCACTAGTGGGTAGATCCCTAAGGCAACTAGACCGGTATGCGCCGTAAGCGGGAGCGGGGAGCACACCAGTGATGCAGCCATACTTTCGGTCGAGGCCGATGCGTCTCGTTGCCGCCGTGAGCGCAGCGGCGGTGGTGGTAATCGCCGCTGCGGTCAGTGTGACGATCTGGCGTTATCAAGTTGCCATGGCGGAATTGGACCGGGAGCAGACACCGCCAGCGACGCCCGCAGCACCGCCCAGGTGACCGGTATTTTCTGGCATGAGCGGGAGGGGATGAACGAGTACCTGCTCGCCCCATCGGGCGAACTGCTGACGGAAATCGACAAGCAGCAGCACAACCTGAGCCAGGTCGCGGCCTCCATCACGCCCGACACCCCCGACGCGGCTCTGGCCCTGACGGGACGCCGTGGCCGCCCATGACCGGTTCCTGGCCACTTTCGCCGGAATCCACGCCGCCGCCGGGACCACCCCCGCCCAGGAAGCGGCGGCGCTCCGTACCCTCGCCAACGCCGAGCCTACGGTGCCTCTGGCCCGCTGCCCGGCGTCGAGCCAAGCTGAGCAGCGGACCGTGGTGAAAGCCGAGTCGGACGCCATGGCGGCTTCGACCCAGGCGCTCAGCATCGGTACCGTCGCCGCCATTCTCGCGGTGCTGGCGGGCGCCGGGTTCGGGCTATTCGCGCTGCAACTGCTCGACCGCTCCCAGTCTCCGGGAGGATGAGCTGGGGAAGACGCTTGGGCGGCTGAACGAGTTCCTGAGCCGGCTGAGGTCCACCTCGTCGGTGCTTGGCGAGGTGGCGGCGGAACTGCGTGCGGCCGCCAAGCATGCGGCGACCGTGACCAGCGAGCAGTCCGCAGCGGTGGCGCGGACCTCCGCGACGATAGAGGAACTCGCTACCGTGGCGGACTCGATCTCCGAGCACGTGCACTCGGTGGCCGAGGCGGCCGAGCGGACCGGCCGCACCATGCGGGACATGCGGAAAAAGTCGAGGCCATCGCCCAGCGGGCGCTGTCGCTCGGCGAACGGGCCCAGAAGATCGGCGCAATCCTAGAACTGATCAACGACATCGCCGGGCAGACGAACCTGCTGGCCCTCAACGCCGCCATCGAGGCCGCCCGGGCGGGGGAGGCAGGCAAGGGCTTCGCGGTCGTGGCCATCGAGGTCCGCAAGCTCGCGGAGCGCTCCCTGCACTCCACCGAGTCGATCGGCGAGATCATCGCTGGCATGCAGGAGGAGACCAATGCGACGATCATGGCCACCGAGCAGGGCACCGAACAAGCCCGCGAGGTGGGCGAGTTGATGACACACACCGTGGAGATCCTTGAGCAGTCGATTCTCGCCGTCCAGCAGCACAAGTCCGCCGCCAACCAGGTGGACAGCGCGATCGTGCAGATCCGCCAGGGTGCCGATCAGCTGACGGTCGAACTGGCCCAGCGGGCCAGTACCGCAGAACGCCTCGAAACCCTAGTCCAGGAAATCGACACCGTCCTGCGCGAGGAAAGCCACACCCGCCACCAGGAGCATGAGCCACGGCTGCATAACACCAGCCCTCTCAGCCCACGCCCCACCCGCTCCACGCAAGCCCAGCCCGGTCCGCTTAACCGCTGCCAAGATGTTCCCCGGCGGCACTGAGCACTCCGCTGGTGAGGCCTCACGGCGAGCTCGACGAACCCACGTGGGAAGATCTTTAGCCGCTTAGGGCACGCGCACCGAGAGGCTGGTTGCGGAAACCGATGCAGCGGCGGCCCAGCCTTGTAGGCCTCCCACTCTCGCACACTGGGCCAGACACCCCGCACAGCTCTAGGCTCACTGACTCCTGGTGCGTGCGGCCTGACCTAGGGCGGGCGCCTCTCCGGCTTGTCAGCCCGGCCAAGACGATGGTGCAGCGAGGAGGATGGGAGATTACCACCCCGGTGTGTCATCGGAGGCCAGCGCGCGCTGGCCAGACGGTGCAGCTTGCCGATGGCGTCCGGTGCGGGTCACATGGGGGCAATAATGGCAGGGCGCGACGCAAAGGCCTACTTTTATGTTTCCGAGCGAGCGTGCAGGATCTCACCCAGCTTCTTGAGCAGCCGTGCTTCGCTGAATGGCTTTTCGAGGAGGTTTGTTCCCGGCTCGAGAACGCCTTGCGCGCCGAGCAGGCCTTTGGTGCAGCCGTACATAAACAGGACGGCCCTGCATTCCGGACATTATCACGTCGACCGAGAGCACTAGCTCCTCCGCCGCCTCGCTTGACTTCGTCGGAGGAGAGCCGTCGGAGGGCGGAGGCTGTTTGGTAACCGGTAGCAGCACAGTGATCGTCGTGCCGAGCCTGGGTTCGGAGTAGATCCGCACGTCCCCCCCGGCCTGGGTGACAATCCCATAGGTCGTTGCCAGGCCCAGGCCTGATCCCTCACCTTCAGGCTTAGTGGTGAAGAAGGGCTCGAATGCGCGGCCGACGACCTCCGCAGGCATGCCGGAGCCGTTATCGCTGACTTTCAATGAGACGTACCGGCCCACGGACAGATTGGCGTGGAAGGACGCGTACGACTCGTCTGCGTCGAGGTTGCTGGTACCAATGGTGAGCATGCCGCCTCCGAGCATGGCATCGCGGGCGTTCACGGCCAGGCTCACCAGGATCTGCTCGATATGGCCTTGGTCTGCGAGAACGTGACTGAGGCCCGGGTCGAGGTCGGTGACCAGCTCGATGTCCTCACCCAGCGTCGGTTGTAGCAGCTTCGAAATGCTGGTGACCACCTCGTTGAGGTTGAGAACGCGTGGCTGCACCACTTCCCGGCGTGCGAAGGTCAAGAGCTGATGTGTAAGCCATGTGGCCTGCTCGGCGGCAAGCTGGATGTTCTCGATGTCGGCCACGACGGAATCGCTGGAGCCCTCACCGGCTCGGTTTCTCATCTCCTCGGCGGCGAAGGCCGCGTAGTTCGTGATGACGCCGAGCACGTTGTTGAAGTCGTGCGCTACTCCGCCGGCGAGCTGGCCGAGGCTTTCCAGCCGTTGCGACTGATGGAGCTGTGCCGCTAGCCGGTCCCGTTCGGCCTGCGTCCTTAGCCGTTCCCGCTCGGCCTGCGCTTCGAGCCGGTCTGTCACGTCTCGGACCGCGGCGATGACGAGGATACCCTCGCCGGTGTCGATGGCCGACAGGGAGATCTCAGCCGGGAACGTGCTGCCGTCGCGGCGCCGGGCGGCCAGTTCCATGTCCGCGCCCATCGGCCTCGGCTTAGGATCGGCGACATACCTCGCCCGGTGGCCCGGGTGCACTTCCCGCGCGGCGTCCGGCACCAAGATCTCTACCGGCTGGCCGACCAGCTCTTCCCTGTCATAGCCGAACAGCCGCTCAGCCTGAGCGTTGACCAGCGCCATCCGCCCGTCTTGGTCCACGCACACCATCGCGTCCGGTGCAGCCTCCAACAGCCCCACAAACGGGCGATCCTCAAAGTCTTTGATGAGCAACAGCCTGTCGTCGTTCATGTGCAACAACTCCCCCCGTAACCGCTGCGCGCGGCCTTGACATGCCGCCCGCCGGTTGCGCGGCCTGCCTGCCGGCCCCGCACTACGCCAAACCGCCCTGCCTACCTAGGGTAATTGGGTAGTAGGCTACTGTAATCTGCGCCTGGCCTGCTCCGAAGCCCGGGGGTCACCTATGGAGATGGTCACAGGGCGGGCTTGCCGGCCAGTGCCGTACGTACCTTCTCCAGCAGGCCTGAGGCAGTGAGCGGTTTGCCGATGAATGGCGTCTCCCCGCTGCCAGTCGGTTCCATCGCTTCGGAGGGGGAGCCCACAATCCACAGAACCCGTATTCCCGGCCGTATCTTCCGAGCCCGGTCGGCCATGGCCGACATCGCGGTGCCGGCCAGCAGGAGCCGGCAGTCATGCGCGGACATCAGTGAGAGGGCCTCGTCGTGAGTGGCGGCCTCAAGCGGGCAATAACCGCCGTAGCGCAGGATCCGAGCGGCTATCTCGACCACAGAGGGCTGATTATCGACTACCAGGATGATCTCGCCATGACCCTGGTGAACGGGTGAAATTAGGACGGGCGATGCCGGGGCCTGTGCCTCAAACAGCCGGCAAGTAGACATGGACGGTAGTACCCATGTCCGCCTCGGACTCGATCGTGATACCGCCTCCCGCTTTGGTGATGACACCGTAAACGGTGGACAGGCCCAGACCTTTGCCCTGGCCCGGCTGCTTGGTGGTAAAGAAAGGTTCGAAGACATAGCGCACTGTCTCCGCGGTCATGCCCCAGCCGGTATCGCTGGCGGAAAGTTTGCCGCATACAGTCTCCGGCTCGGCCCCAGGCCACTCGGCTTCCGTCACTTTGCTTAGGCTCACCAGGCTCGTCGTGAAGGTGAGAGTGCCGCCCTCGGGCATTGCGTCACGGGCATTTTCAGCCAAGTTAAGCAATACCCTTTCAATCTGTCCACGGTCAGCCATCACGGCGACTGGGCCCGATGCCGTGCTGACCCGCAGTTCGACACGGCCGCCGATCTGGCGGCCACAAAGTCTCGAATGCTGGTGAGGACATCGTTCAGGTCGACCCGCCCGGGCTGGGTGGGGTCGCGGCGGCTGAAGACAAGAAGGACTACCGTAGCGAGATCGGCGGCGCGGCCGGTGGCCTCCTGTATCTTCTGCAGATCACCGTGTACCGCCGCATCGCCCGTTGTCGCCTGGGCCACATTCTCGGCGTAGCCCATGATGGCGCTGGTGCAGGTCGGTCAAGTCAGCGGCGATTGCACCAGCAAGCCGGTCCAGGCTCTCAATCCGTTCGGCATGATGCAAGCTTGCATCATGCTCCCGGCGCTCGGCCTCGGCCCAAGTGCGCTCGGTCACATCCCGTGCCACCACCCCGGCGCCCACTATCGTCCCGCGGTCGTCGCGGAGAGGGGAGACGGACACGGACACATAGACGGTCGTTCCATCCTTCCGCACCCGCTGAGCCTCGTAGGTACCGACCCTCCGGCCTTGCCGTATCTGGTCCAGGATGGGGACAAGCTCACCCGCCTGACCAGGGGGAAACACAATCGATACGGGGTGCCCGATCAGCTCTTCAACGGCATAGCCGAACATGACCGCCGCGCCAGCGTTCCAACTAGTGACGATCCCATCCAAGGTCACGCTTGCAATGGCGTCAGACGCAGAATCCACTATGGAAGCCAGGTGTGCGTGCAATTCGCCATCTCGGCCGTCCGGTCGACCGGCTTTCCCGGTTCTCATGTCGTCCCCTTTGGCCACCCTACTCGTCTAGGGTCCTAGCTAAGGTCATAGGATCGTAACCGGCTCCGCTGGGCGGGTCAAAGCCATGAGCGTTCCCGCAGATAGCACATCCGCGGGGTGGCGCGGCTTGCGGTCCGCCCGCAGCGTCCGCCGCCACTATCGCGAATACGCGCGGCGCTGCCTTCCTGCGAACACGTACCAGCCGGATGTTCCGGGCGATTCCGGGCTCAGGCGAGCTAACCAGTCAGACATATTCAACCCCGATCAGTGGAAGAGGAGCGAGCATGCGGGGCCGGTGATTGTCGGCACAGGAACCGATGGAGATGAGCAAGATGATAGGCAACCGTGACGAGCGACCTCGCCTAGATCCAGGCCACCCGTAAGCCTAGTAAAAAGGGATGATTCTGCGATAGCACTCTAAGTGAGCGTCTGATAAATCGTGCTTGTCGGGCCCGGGCTGGTGGTCTGGTGGTCTGTCGCTGGGCTGAGATGCCAGGCGCGGGCCCCATGATCCCGATTTGTGACGATCAAGAACACACGGGGGCCCGCGCGTGCCCACATACGCGCCGTCCGGGCGGGGCCAGGTGTTATCCCAGTGACCTGACCGATGCGCAATGGCAGGTGATCGCCGCTGTATCTGCCCGGTAGCGGCCCGGCGGCGGGGCCGCCCGCCGGATCTGGCCGGCCCGCAGGATCGTGGAGGCGATCTTGTACCTGGACCGGACGGGGTGCGCCTGGCGGTACCTGCCCACAGACTTCCCGCCCTGGCAGACCGTCTACGGCTACTTCGCCGCCTGGCGCGACGATGGCACCTTAGCCCGGCTGCACGACCAGCTACGCGCCCAGGTCAGGACAGCGGCCGGCCGGCACCCGCAGCCCACCGCGGCGGTCATCGACTCCCAGTCGGTGCGCGCCGCCGACACCGTGCCCGAGGGCCAGCCGGGGCTGGGACAACGCCAAGAAGGTCAACGGCCGCAAACGCCACATCGCGTGGACACCGCCGGGCCTGGTCCTGGCCGTGGTGATCACCGCGGCCTCCGTCCAGGACCGCGACGGCGCCCGGCCGCTGCTGTGGAACCTGCACCGCGCCTGCACCCAGCGTCCGCCTGGTCTGGGCCGATGCCGGCTACGCCGGCAAGCTCGCCGCCTGGGCCGCGGCCTGAAGATGACCATGGAGATCGTCGCCAAGCGCGACCCGCACGCCTTCGAGGTCCTGCCCCGCCGCTGGGTCGTGGAGCGGACCTTCGCCTGGATCAGCAAGCACCGCCGCACCGTCCGCGACTACGAACAGCTGCCCGCCAGCCACGAAGCCATGATCTTGTGGGCCATGATCGCCCTCATGACCCGCCGCCTCGCCCAGCCGATCGATTAATCGCCTTGGGTGATCCGCTGCGCGGGTCTGCCGCCGGTGCCGCGCCCCGGACTGGAGGAACTTGTACCTTCTGTTGGCTAGGTACCCGGTGTTTCATGGTGGCACCGGCTGGCCGTGAGCACGGCGTGGCCGGTCCGGGCGCGCGACAGCGAGACCTCACGGCGGGGTTTCTCACGGGCCCACAGAGGAGCCCGCCATGCACCGTCCATCTCCCGCCACCGCGATCTCGCTGGCCGCCTTGGTCTTCGCCATGTCCGGCACCGCCTACGCTGCCACCGGCGGTGACTTCATCCTGGGCAAGGCCAACACCGCCACCAGCGTGACCTCACTGACCAACACCAAGGGCACCGCGCTGAGCCTGTCCGCCAGCCCGGCCACCCCACCGCTCAAAGTAAGCAACAGCGTGCAGGTGCCCAGCCTCAACGCCAGCGAACTGGGCGGGCACACCTCCAGCGCGTTCCTGCCCACCAACGGCACCGCCGCCAACTCCAGCGAACTCGGCGGGCAGCCCGCCAGCAACTACATGACCGGCACCGGCCAGATCGCCAGCGACACCGCCACCGTCGCATCCGGGGGCGCCGCCGAAGTGACCGTCCCCAGCGCCGTTTCCAACGACTACGGCCTGCAACTCGACTGCATCGACGGCAATGCCGAGCCCTACATCTTTGCCACGGGCGCCACCCTTCAATACTGGGTCCTCCCCCCGGAGGGGGCGTCCGAGGTGTCCGGCGTGCTGCCCGTCGGGCACGACACCTCCTTCCCGGGCACCACGAGCGCTGCCACGTGGGTGGTGCAGGTGGCGTTCGGGTCGACCATGGCCACCACCGACTGGTCCGCGGTAGTGAACACCAACGGCACCTGCACCTTCGCCGCCCAGACCATCTCAAACGGCTGACCAAGCACACTCCAGGCCGGTGGCGCACCAGCTAGTGCCCCGCCATGCAACGTCGGTGTGCAGCGGCCAGGTCATCACCGGCAACGGGTAACCCAAGCCATCACCCGAGCCCGGCAGCATGCCGCTGGTGAGCCCGGATCGATCCAGCCGCAGCCAGCCCGCGCCACCGCCGGGCCCGTCATCCAACCCGCCGAGGGATTTATCAAACACTCACTAAGAAGTCAGAACTAGAACCACCTGACCCGGGCTTATGGCTACACCCTTACCGGACGAGTCAGCCGATGGAGTCTGACGGGTCCGCGACCTCGACAATCACCGCATCCGCGGCATACAACTGCTCAGCCGAGCCGGGCATCTTTACGCTGATCACCGGGACGAAGGCCGCGGCGTTCACCGCAGCCCGCTCGCTGGCCGTGGGCAGTCGCACGCTGATCAGCGCCCCAGGACCAGCGGCGACACGTTCCCAGCTAATCTGCTGGGCCACAACCGACCCGGAGCCACGCCGACGCCGTATCAGGCCCTCCGCCGCGAGCAGCCCGAGCACCTTACCCGCCGTCATGCGCGATACGCCGTACAGCTCGGCGAGTTCGGTTTCACTGGGCATCGCTTCCCCCACCCCAGGCGACCCTGCCCGGATCGCATCACGGAGCTGCCATGCAATCCAGGCGTATGGAGGGATGACGGAGTCACCATCCAGCTCAGGCATGAGAGCTACCGTAATCTAAGAACTAGTAAAGTCTACTTCACCAGTCATCTAGACAGGTTGACAGATTAGCTACTTGCATTGCTGTGAACTTGTGCACATGGTCTGGGGTACATGGGTCTGATGTGCATGGTCTGAGGTAGCAGTGCGTGATGGTTCCGCGGCTAGGCCCAGCGGTAACCGCCGCGGCCTAGCCGCGGAAGACGCTACACCCTGCCAATCCGAGGACCGCTGCGCTGCCTAGTCTGCGTGCAGCTAGGTAGGCCTGAGCGCTCGGTTCGGGACGAAGGTTCAGCCGTGTCAATGCCGGTTTCCCAGACGCGATCGGCCAGGTCTGGCCGGCCGCCGTCACCCAGACATGCATCGTGCACCTGCTGCGCAACAGCTTCCGCTACGCCAGCAAGAAGGACTGGGGGCAGATCGCCAAAGACCTCAAACCGGTCTACACCGCCGCGTCCGAGGCCGCTGCCCTGGACGCGTTCGCCGAGTTCAGCGGCACCTGGGAGAAGCAGTACCCGGCGATCATCCGGCTCTGGGAGAACGCCTGGCCAGAGTTCGTCCCGTTCCTGGCCTTCGACCGCGAGATCAGGGCCATCATCTGCACGACGCGATCGAGTCCCTCAACGCGAGGTTCCGCCGCTCGGTCAAGACCCGCGGCCACTTCCCCACCGAGCAAGCCGCCCTCAAGCACTTCTACCTCACCGTCATCAGCCTCGACCCCACCGGCCGAGGGACGCAAACGCTGGAGCAACCGGTGGAAAGCCGCCCTGAACGCCTTCGACATCACCTTCGAGGGTCTGTCAACTTAACTCTTGACAGCCCCCGGTTGGAGCACGGCCAGCCGGAATGTAGCCCCAGTTTGGAAGGCTGCGGAGCGCCGACTCCCCAGCTGCTGCGGCCCGGGTCAGGGTCTGTACGCAGGTTGCCGTGAGTAACCGTGAGAACACCGCATGCGACCGCCCCATCGGCACGTAACGGGCACGCCAAGCGCTTGACCCCAGGCACGGACTATCCGTTTGGGATCGTCGGTATGGGTTCATTTCACGGGAAGTGTGAAGTAGAAGGTCGCACCGGCATTGGATGCTCCTTCGGCCCAGGTACGGCCCCCGTGCCGTTCCACGATCTGTCTCACGCTCGCAAGGCCGACGCCGGTGCCAGGGAACTGGGCGGTTGTATGCAATCGCTCGAATGGCTTGAATAGCTTGCCGGCGTTGGCGCTGTCGAAGCCAGCGCCGTTGTCGTGCAGGTAAAAGCGGCTGCACGAGGTCTCGTCTGGCGTCATCCCGAACTCGATCGCGGCGTCGTCGCGTCCGGAGGTGAACTTCCAGGCGTTGTCCAGCAGGTTCTGCAATACCGTGCGGATGAGCGTCAGGTCTGCCATTGCCCAGACCGGTTGCTGGATGGTGAAGCGGACATGACGGTCCGGTTCATGGTGCTGGAGTTCCTCAGCGATGCGTGCGACCTCTGTCCCCAGGTCGACCGCCTGGAGGTGGATCTTGGCCCGCGAAACGCGCGCGAGGTTCAGGAGGTCGTCGATTAGCTGCGTCATTTGCGCGCTGGTGGCCCGGATGCGCTTGGTGTAGCCGACGGCAACGTCGCTGAGGCTATCCCCGCAGTTCTCGAGCAGGCGCTGCTTAGCCCGCCCAGCGCTCGCAACGGGGCACGCAGGTCATGGGAAACCGAATAGGAGAAGGTCTCCAGGTCCCGGTACGCGCTCTCAAGATCGTCCGTCCGGAGGCGAAGCTCGGCTTGGATACGATACCGCTCAGAGATATCGCGGGCAATCGACGATGCGCCGACAAACCGCCACGCCGGTCGTCCAGGATCGGGGAGACCGTCACGGAGACCGGGAAGACGCTGCCGTCTTTGCGCTGACGGGTGGTCTCGTGGTACGGGACGCGCTCGCCGCTGCTTACCTTCCTGAGAATCTCCTGATCTTCTGCCGACTGGTCGGGCGGGCAAAGGATCGTGATCGGCTGGCCGATGATTTCCTCTGCAACGTACCCGTACATGCGCTCGGCAGCCAGATTCCAGGTCGTGATGATGCCATCCGTGGTCATCCCTATGTTGGCGTCCTCGGATAAGTTGACGATCGCCACCAAGACATCCTCGGGCCGCAGCGGCTCGCGGCGAGTGCTGCCGTTTCCACCTGACGGTTCCAAGGCCCTCCACCGCATCCCTTACGTCGCTTCTGAACGCGCTGCGCACACATCAGCCACGGCGGCGCCCCCCGTTACCTGCGGGACCTATACGGCAAGCTGTACGCAGCTCAGCTAATCTAAATACTAACTCATAGTGAATTTCATATCACACACAGTGTTACGCCCGGCTGTGCGATACTGGGTGACCCAGAGCGTAGAGCCGTCGGGGCCCCAGGATGCGGGTGATCGGGCGGGGTGGACACCCACGGCGCGACCCACCACGCAGCAGTGATCTTGATGAACGGACGGCGGCTGGCCGCCATCATCGCCAGCAGCGAATCACCCGCCGCCCCGGATGGATTGGCCCTTTCCCCGCAAAACCCCAGAATGTGGATGGAGTGCCAACGACCACAAACGCAGAACCCGGCATCCGGGCCTCAGGGCACGAAGGTGGTCGTGAGGGGGACGGTCTGGCCGGTGGCGGCGGCGCGCTCGCGGCCAGCATGATCTCCAGGACGTGCCGGGCCCGGACGGCGCTGGGCAGCGGCTGTGTCCCGGCGTCCAGGCAGTCGGCCAGGTGCTCGACCAGGGACGCGCGGGCCAGCACCTGGGTCCGGTCCGCCCGGGTCTCGGCGTCCAGTGAGTGCGGGGTGACCCAGCCAGGCAGGCCGGGCGCGGCGTCCACCCGGAACAGTTCGATCGGCAGCTGGCCGCGCCCGTAGGCGGTATCGGGCCGGTTCACCACCAGGGTGCCGCCCAGCCCGAACACCTCCATCTCCGGGCTCCTGGTGGCCATCACCGTGAAGCTCGCGTCCACCACGGCGAACGTGGCGTCGCCGAAGTCCAGCAGGACGAGGTTGTTGTCGGGCTCGGTGACCGGGATCTCCAGGCCGTCGAACGGCCGCCGCGGGCCCGCCGCACCGGCGCGGTCACCCCGGACATCGCCGCCACGGCGCGGGCCGGGCCGAGCACGGCGGTGACCCGGTCGAACCCGTAGACGCCCATGTCGAGCAGCGGCCCAGCGCCCTTGGCGTAGAACCAGGACGGGTCGGCGGGCCAGGCCATCGCGGCCGGCCCGCCGTGCGAGGACTGCACCCGGGCGAACGCCACCTTGCCAATGGCACCCTGACCGATCAGCCGCCGCGCCTGCGCCCACTCCCGCTTCAGGATGTCCATCGGCGCGCAGACGATCAGCAGGCCATCCCGCGCGGCGGCCTCGATCAGCTCGTCGGCCTGCGCCAGTGTGGACGCCAGCGGCTTCTCGGTGACCAGGTGCTTCCCGGCGGCCAGGACGCGCAGCGACGTCTCGTGGTGCGCGGCGATCGGGGTCAGGTTGACCACGGCGTCGACGTCGCCGCGCGCGAGCATCTCGTCGAGGTTGCCGCAGACCACGGGGATATCCCAGTCCCGCGCCACCTGCCGCGCACGGGCCCGGGTGCGGCTGGCGATCGCGGTGACCTCGATCCGGCCGCGCAGCCGCCGCAGGCCGGGCAGGTAGCCGGGCTCGACCGTGGCGATCATCCCGGCGCCCAGGATCCCGACGCGCAGCGGGTTCCGGGGGCTACGGGTGGCAGGGCCTGGCTCGGTCACGCGGCCACCTCTTCCGCTGGCTTCATGGGTCGGTGCAGTCTACGGGCCCCGCACCTTGACGGTCATTGTTTGGCTCCATACGATCCGGCCATGGGCCAGGATGCCATCGCCGAGTTCGCCGCGTCGGTGACCGTGGCGGACCTGGAAGCCGATCCGTACCCCATCTACGCGCGGCTTCGGCGCGAGGCACCGGTGTGCTACATCCCGGCGGTGCGGCTCTGGTTCGTCACCCGCTACGACGACGTCGAGTTCGCCGGGACCCATCCGGAGCTGTTCAGCGCGGAACTGGACGACTCGCCGGTGGACCACACCTTCGGCTCGCCGACCATCCTCACCGTGGACGGCGCGCCGCACCTGGAACTGCGCCGCAGCCTCGATTCCAAGTACCGGCCCAAGCACGTCAACGGCTACATCGACGACCTCGTCCGGCCGGTCGCCGAGCAGGTACTCGACGGTCTCGCGGGCCGCGACCGGGCCGAACTGATGGCGGAATACCTGGAGCCGGTGTCGGTGCTCAGCCTGGGCACCGTGCTCGGCGTGGCCCACCTGGGCGCCGGCCGGCTGCGGGACTGGTTCTGGCGGCTGCACCTGGGCGTGATCAACTTCGAGGGCAACCCGGAGCGGGCCGAGGTCGGCACGGCGTGCTCGCGGGAGATCGACGAGGTGCTCGGCCCGGTCTTCGACCGCCTCGAGGCCAGCCCGGACGACAGCACCATCTCCCACCTGCTGCACAGCGGAATGCCCGGCGGCGCCTGCCGGGCCAGGGATTTCGTGATGCCGACGCTCAAGGTGATCCTGCTCGGCGGCATGCAGGAACCGGGGCACGCGGGCGGCTCCGCGCTGGCCGGGCTGCTCGCCAGCCCCGCGCAGCTCAGCGCGGTGCGCGACGACCCGGCCGGGCTGCTCCCCGCGGTGGTGGAGGAGGGCCTGCGCTGGGTGTCCCCGATCGGCACGCAGACCCGCCAGGCCGTGACCGGCACCGAGCTTGGCGGCACCACGATCCCCGCAGGCGCGCCGGTCGGGTCGCTGGTCTCCTCGGCCAACAGGGACGAGACCAAGTTCGCAGACCCGGACCGGTTCGACATCTTCCGGCACCGGCCGGGCACGGACCACAGCCCGGCCGCCCCGGCGCACCGGCCCGCCGTGCTGGCCTTCGGCACCGGCAAGCACTTCTGCGCGGGGCACGCCTTCTCCCGGGCCCAGGTCAGGATCGCGCTGGAGGCCCTGATCCGGCGGTTCCCCCGCCTGGCCCTGGACCCGGCACGGCCGCCGGAGTTCCGCGGCTGGGAGTTCCGCGCCCCGCGCCGCCTCGACGTGCTCCTCTAGGGCGCCGGGGGGCGGCCCCTGGGCCGGGTCACACCCGGCTCCCCTCGCTCAGGTCGGACAACTGAGTGCTCGCCGACTGCCTGGCCCGCAGCACGAACGTGGAGGCGAAGCCGATCACGAGCAGGACGAGGGCGAGCCACGGTGCCCAGATCGTCGGGCTGGTGACCTTGTAGAACGAGCCGAAGATGGCGGCCGCGGTGATCAAGATGCCGATCACCGCCGAGATGACCAGCGACACCCGGCGCGCGGACGTGGCGAAGCTGCGCAGCGAGCCCACCGACATCAGCAGGTACACCACGACCAGGGCGAAACCGCCGAACGTGGAGCCCCAGGCGAACAGCGCGAAGTAGTGCGGGGTGGCCGGCAGCGCGAAGAGGCCGGTCCAGAACTGGTTGATCAGCAGGGTCACGATCGCCGCCCCGATCACGAAGGCCGCGGCGCCCAGCGGCGCCCCGTTCGCCTTGCGGGTGATGGCCAGCTGCGCGGGGACCCGGCGGTCGCGGGCCATGGCGAAGATGCCGCGCGAGGCGGACACGGCGCAGCCGATGGCGACCGCCAGCATGTCGAACAGCACCACGAGCTCAAGCAGCCGGTCGATCCAGGTGCCGCCGTACCCACCCGCCTTAGCGGGAGCCCCGAGTGCGAAAAGCGGCGCCGCCGCGGCGGCGGTGATCGCCTTGAGGCTGTAATGGAACCCGGCCACCTCCACGTAGGTGGCGAGGACGTAGAAGACGGTGGCGATGCCGGCCGTGGCCATCACCGCGATCGGGATCTCCCGCCGCGGGTTGGGCGTCTCCTCGGCCAGGTTCGCCGCGGTCTCGAACCCGACGAACAGCAGCACCCCGTAGAGCATGCCGAAGAAGATCCCGGACCAGCCGTCTGCCGCCGACGACGGGTTGAACGGCTTGAGGCTGTTCGCGGAGCCCAGCTTCACGATGACGCTGACGAAGAAGATGGTGACGACGATGATCGACACCAGGGCCAGGACGAGCTGGCTGCGGGTGGACACCCGGACCCCGAAGTACAGGATGCCGGCGATCACCGCGATGAGGATCAGCGTCCACAGCCACGACGGCAGCGGGTTCACCCCGAACTCCGAGGCGATCGTGCTCTGCAGGTACCCGCCGATGAGCAGCAGCAGGCCGGTGAGCAGCACGGTCACCCCGCCGTAGTACAGCCACCCCGCCGCGGTGCCGACCCGCTCGCCGAGCCCGCGGGTCACGTAGTCATACAGCGACCCGGCCGCGTGGATCTCCCTGGCGTAGTTCGACACGATCCAGCCCAGCGCGAACACGCCGACCGCGGCGAGGAGCACCGACAGCGGCGACGCGACCCCGCCGCCCTTGCCCGACGCGCTGATCACGCCGACCACCAGCGGGATCACGAACGCCGAGGAGAAGACGGGGCCCATGAACCCCACCGACTGGGCGATCACATCCGGGAGCGCCAGGACTTTGGCGCCGAGGCGCTCGTAGGCCGGCTCGGAATTCGCCATGATTTCCTCCCTGACATTTCTCATGCATTACGCCCGCCGGGGAACCGGGCAGCGCCCCTCAGGCCGGAATCCGCAATACCCTCCTGGCGTTGCCGCCGAAGATCGCCGCCGCGTCGGCGTCCGGCAGGCCGAGAGCCTCGATGTCGGCGATCGTGTCCCCGACCACGCTGGGGCCCCCGAGCGGCATGTCCGTGCCGAACAGCACGTGCTCCGGGCCGAAGAACTCGACCGCGCACCGGACCGCGTGGGCGGCGCCGAACATCGCCGTGTCGGCGTAGAAGCGGCGGAAGTAGTCCACCGGGTCGGCGCGCAGCCTGGCGATGACGTCGGCGCGCGCCGGGTCCTCCAGCGGGGAGGCGAGCCGCCCGGCGAAGTGCGGCACCATGGCACCGGCGTGGTGGGTGATCACCGGCAGGTCCGGATAGGTGTCGAAGAACCCGGAGTAGACCAGCCGGGCCATGCACACCGACGTCTCGTACGGCCAGCCCAGTGACCACCAGATGCCGTACTCCGACCGGTTCTCCGCCGGGTAGTCCGGCCAGGCCGGGCTGCGGGTCGGGTGGATCCACGGCGCCGCCGTGGCGGGCCACGGTGTCGAAGATGGGCGTGAAACGGGGCTGGTCCAGCGGCGCCCCGCTCACGTTCGTGTGCAGTTGCGCGCCGAGCGCGCCCAGGCCGGTCATGGCCCGGTCCAGCTCCGCGGCGGCCGCGCCGGGGTCGCTCATCGGCAGCGCGGCGGTGAACCCGGCGAACCGGTCCGGGTGGCGGCGCACGAGTTCGGCTAGCTCGTCGTTGGCGGCGCGGGCCAGGTCGAGGGCTGCCGCGGGGCCGCCGAGCTCCTCCAGCGGCGGGACCGCCAGGGTCAGCACCTGCTGGTAGTCACCGAAGGCGTCCATGACCCGCCACCGGGCGTCCAGGCCGGTCAGCGCGGGGTCCTCGTGGATCCAGGGCTGGTAGCCGAGGATCCGGTGGCTGATGGCCCCGCCCGCCATGATCGACTCCAGGCGCCGTGCATACGCAGGCGGGAGAATGTGAGCGAAGGCGTCGATCTTCCTCACGTCTGTCCCCTCGGCGTTGGCCCCAGGCGGCACTGGCGCGGGCGGTTGCCGGGATCGTATGGAAGCAAACGATCCACTGTCAAGGCCTGGCCGCACCCATGATCGTGGACTCTTCCAGCGCGGCCCATAATGACGGCTGGCGGGGGCGCCGCCCGTCCGGGCGCCCCCGCCAGCCGCGGGATCAGAATTTCGCGAGGGTGGCGATGAACTTCGCGTTGATCGATCCCAGGCCGGTCATGCTGTCGAATCCCGGCCGGGTGTTTAGGATCACGTTGCCGGTCATGCAGTGACCCGTTGCGTCGCAGTAGGTCTCTGGCCCTTGGTAATTGAGTGGCCGCATGCTCACGACGAAACCGCCGGAGGCGTTGACCGCGTTGGCGTAGTCTACCCGGATCACCGCCGCCGAGTGAACGATGCTGGCCGCGTGACGTCGTTGTAGGCAGCGGGCGTCCTGGTCCATGCCTTGTACAGGATGGGGTTGAGGAAGCCCAGGGCGAGCCCGCGGCCTGGTCGGCGTCGGCGATCACGCCGGCCAGCAGAGGCGAGGACAGGCTGGCCCGCCCTCCTTGAACTGGTCGTAGCAGGTGCCGTTCGGCAAGGTCTGGGTCAGCCCGATCAGCATCCCGGTCTGCGGGTCACCATCCATCGAGATGTCCGGCACTACCCGTACGGCACCGGCCCATTGAACGCCTCGTTGCGCAGCGCCAGCGCCTTCGGCACCACGCCCTTCTGGTAGAAGGGCTGGGTGTAGACATAGCTGGTGCCGCCGTGCCGCCCGTTGTCGTAGGCGAGCGGAGCGGCCCGCGTGGTCGCGGAGCCACAGTTCCGCGTCTTCGCCTCGCACAGCACCTGCCTGGCCGTTGACCAGCCATACTCGGCCTGGCGGGCGTTCTTGGCGTTGACCTCCAGCGCTGTCCCGCCGACCGCCGTCACGAACGAGCTGGTCGCCGGGTAGTTCTGCGCCATCATGCCGAAGGTGGCGAAGTTGTCGCCGAAGTCGTGGCTGCAGAACAGCACGCTGACGCCGGTGGAGGCCGCGAGCATGAATGTGTTGTCGAACGCGGCCCTGGTTGCAGCGTCGGTGAACACGTCGCCGGTCACGTCATCCCAGGAGTCGGTGACGACCGAGGCACCGCTGGTCACCGCGGTTGTCACCGCCGCCAGCAGGCCGTCGTCGAGGCAGTTCTTGGCCCCGACGTACTCGATGTGGGCTCCGGGTGCCATCGTGTGCGACGACTCCACGTCCAGCGCCTGCTCGGAATACCAGCCGCTGCCTGCGCAGAGCTCCTCATTGTTCACCGTCGCCGGGGCGATGTTGGTGAACTGGGCGGACTTCAGCGGGTGCGCGGGGTCGTTCAGCTTGAAATAGTGCTGTGCATCGGACAGCAGTGTCGGCGAGTCATAAGCGTCGGTGATCGCGATGGTCACGCCCTTGCCGTCGTTGCCCTTGGCCACCGAACCAGACAGCCCGTAAGCGCCGCGCATCTGGGCTGGCTTGTAGCCGCAGATGTCGTAAGGCAGCGGATGCGTGTAGGGCTCGTAGAGCTTGCCCGAGTCCGCGGTGTCGGTCTTCTGGCCCCAGAACGCCGAGCACGGCTGGGGATTGCGGAACCCCGCCGGGGGCGGGGCTCCTGGCCGGCGCTGGCCGCCTGCACGGCCGCGCCTGGCCCGCCGGCGCCAGGCCGGGTGTGGCCACGTACTGGTTGATGCCCACCGTGCCGGAGACCACGCCCCCCAGTGACGACGGGATCGTCATCGCGCCCTTGGCGAGCCGCACCTTGTGCCCGTTCACCTTGTAGTAGCCGAGCTTCACGCCGAACGCGTGCTCGACCCGCAGCGCCGTCCCCCTCGCGGTCACGTACAGGCGGTCCTTGGCCACAGAGCCCACCGTGAAGCCTGCGTGGCGCAGCCACGCCTCGGCCTTGGCCACCCCGGCCTTTGCCGGCCCGAACCGGGACACCCACTGCGCATCGGTCAGGTAGTGGTGGAACTCCGCCGAGCCCGGGCTCGAACCTGCCGCACGAAAGCCTGCGCGGCGGCGGCGTTTCGCAGCGAAAGCAGCAGGTCAAAGCTCACCCGACTGTTGCCAGCCACCGTCCCGGCCGGACGGGCGCGCTCCCGCGCCGGAGCCAATGTCCCGCGTAATGCCATCCGGTGCGGCGCCGGGCTCGGATGCGGCGACGCGGCGGCGGGCGGCCCCGTCATCGCTGCCATGGACAGCCCCAATCCCACGGCCCCGGTAACGGCCCACCATCGGGCTAGTTTCATGACCTGCCTCCTTCGTGCGTCGTCGCGACGAGGATCTGCTCTGTCAGCGGGGTCCGGTCGGGACCTTAGCCTCGCCGCCGCCGTCCCAGGCAATGGGCCAGGAGGGGCTGCGTCCCGCGGCGGCGCAGGCTCCGCACCGGTCGCCAGCAGGCACGCGCTGGTCAGGCGGGGATCACCCGGACCGGCAGGGCCTTGAGGCCGTTGGTGAAGTTGGACCGGATCCGGCGCGGCTCGCCGGCCAGCTCGAACCGGGCCACCCGCCGGGCCAGCGCGGCGAGCACGATCCGCACCTCCAGCCGGGCCAGGTGGGCACCCAGGCACAGGTGCGGCCCGCCCCGGCCGAAGCTCAGGTGCCGGTTGGGGGCACGGCCGATGTCGAAGGTGCCCGGATCGGCGAACTCCGCCTCGTCGCGGTTGCCGGACACGTACCAGAGCACGACCTTGTCCCCCGCCCGTACCGCCGCCCTCCCAAGTTCGGTATCGCGCATCGCGGTCCGGCGCATGAAGTGCGTCGGGCAGCTCCACCGGAGCACCTCATCGGTCGCGGCGTCCAGCAGCCCGGGGTCGGCCCGCAGCCGGTCCCACTGCTCCGGCCGCTCGCAGAACGCCAGCACCCCCTGGGCGATCGCGATCCGGGTGGTCTCGTTGCCCGCGATCACCAGGATCGAGAAGAAGTTGTCCAGGTCGGTCTCGCTCAGCCGGTCGCCGTCCACCTCGGCCCGCAGCAGCCGGGACAGCAGGTCGTCGCCGGGATGGGCGAGCCGGTCCGCCACGACCGTCCGGCCCAGGTCCCACAGTTGCTTGCCGTACGGGCTGCGGAACGGGAACCGCCGGTAGGCGTCGGTGTCGTCGCGGCCCCAGACCACGTCGGTGATGTCCGGGTCGGTGTTGGCGATGAGCCGGTCGCCCAGGTCGATGAACGAGTCCAGGTCCGCCTCGGGCAGCCCCATGATGCGGGCCAGGACCCGGATCGGGACCTCCTTGGCGATCGCATCCACGAAGTCGAACCCCTGGCCGGCCAGCACCGGCGCGGTCAGCGCGGCGTCCAGTACCTGCCCGGTGAGCCCCTCGACGAAGTGCTGGTAGACCGCGACCGCGCGGACCGAGAAGGCACCGGACACGATCTTGCGGAGCTTGGTGTGCTCGGGCGGGTCGGTGTCGATGATCGTCCGCCGGGCCGCCATGTCCTCGTCGGTCGGCTCCTCGAAGGAGATGCCGCGCGCGGAGGAGAACGTTGCGACATCCCGGCTGGCGGCGACAATGTCTGCATAGCCGCAGACAGACCAGAAACCCGAGTTCGGCGGCGCCTCGTCGTGCCAGGCGACCGGCGCCTCCCGCCGGAGCCGGGCGAACTCGGCGTAGGGCACCTCGCGCGCCCACATGTCGAGATCGGTCAGGTCGACGGCTCGCGTCATGGCAAGTAGTTTGGCACCAAACGAGATCGCCGGCAATCGGAGGCATCGCATGCGGGTCGTTGTCGTCCGCCACCACGAAGAGGACTCGGCCGGGTTCATCGGCACCGCGTTCGAGGCACGCGGCGCGGAACTCGCCGCGACCCTGTTCCCCAAGGAGGGCCCGCTCCCTGACCTCGCGGGCGTGGCGCACATCGTGCTGCTCGGGTCCATCTGCTCGGTGTACGACGAGGGCGAGGCACGGGCCTGGATCGATGAGGAGCTGGCCTGGCTGCGCCGGGCGGACGCGGCCGGGGTGCCGGTGCTCGGGATCTGCTTCGGCGCACAGGTCCTCGCCGCCGCGCTCGGCGGCACGGTGGAGCCCGCCGGCCGGGCCGAGATCGGCTGGGTCATGGTCGACTCCGCGGACCCGGAGCTGATTCCGCCGGGGCCGTGGCTGGAGTTCCACCACGACCGGTGCCTGCCGCCGGCCCAGGCCACGGTGCTCGCCCGCAACGAGCTGGGCGTCCAGGCGTACCGGCTCGGCCGGCACCTCGCCGTGCAGTTCCACCCGGAGGTCGACGGTGACCAGTTCCGGTTGTGGCTGGACGCGGGCGGGCGGGCCGAGATAGCGGCGAACGGCCAGGACCCGGACCGGATGCTCGCCGAGACGATCGCCGAGGAGCCCGGCGCCGCCGCCCGGGCCGACCGGCTGGTCGACTCCGCGCTGCGGATCGCCGCCGAAGCCTGAGACCCGTCTGGCTCCTGATCCTGCCGCGCAGCGCCTGGCCAGCCACGATCCGGCGGCCTGCAGCCAACCATGACAAACGCGGCTGGGGTGCGCCAGGAGATTCCTAACCAGGCGGCGCTGCCGGGCGTCCACAGGGCATGCGGGGTTTTCACATACCGGCCGCAGCGCCCCGGTTCGCGATGGCGCTGCTCGCTACCACGGTCGTCCTGGGCTGCGGCGCCGCACCGCGCCCGGGCCAGGCGGCCACGGCCGTCGCGTCCGCCGCGGCGAAGGCGGCCGGCCACACGGTGACGGCAGCCGCCGCTCCCGGCGGGTCCAGCACCCGGCTGGACGCGATCGCGTTCACCAGCAGGACGGCCGGATACGGCATCTTCACCCGCCAGGCGCCCGGGCGGTGCCAGGTGCTGGCCGCCCGGACCGCGGATGGCGGTGCCCGGTTCGGCACGCCTGGCCGCCGTCACCACGTGGCGGTGCGGCGGCAACCTGCCCGCCTCGTTCCTGGCGGCGGACGGCCACGGCGACGCGTTCTTCTACGACCCCGGCCTGTTCGTCACCCATGACGGCGGCCGGACCTGGGCCAGCGCCCACCAGCCCGGCACCGTCCTGGCCATCGCCACGGCCGGGCGCTCGGCCTGGATGGTGCGCGCCGACTGCCCGCGGCACGGCCGCACCTGCGCGCTCCGGCTGCTGGAGTCGGCGGACGGGGGCCGGGCCTGGGCCGCCTCGCCCGCGCAGCCGCCGGGCGCCACGGTCCGCGCGGTCGGCGGCCAGCCCGCGCAGGAGGGCGCGGCCGGCCAGACCTGGCTGCTGCGCACCGGCCGGTCGTCGGCCTATCGTGCTGTCCAGCCCGGCCGGCGACGCCGCCCCGTTCTGGTTCACCGGCGACGGCGGGGCAGACCTGGTCCACGGGCCAGGTCCGGTGCGGGCAGATCGGCGCCATCTCGGTCACGCTCTCGGCCGCGCCGGACGGGACGCTGCTGGCCGTGTGCGCCGGGCAGCCCAGTCGCCGGTTTCCAGGCGAAGTCGGCGGGACGCTCCACCGACGGCGGCCGCTCCTGGACGGTGCACACACCCTGCCCGGTGTCACGCATGGCCTGCCGCCGCGGCATGCCGCTGGACTCCGGCTACCTGGCGCAGATCGACGCCGTGTCCGCCGGGCACCACGTTCCTGACCGGCGACCGGAGTTCGCTGCTGGTCACCACGGACGGCGGCAGCCGGTGGCGGGCCGTCCGGCCGCTGATCGGGGACTCCGGCGGCGGCACCTTCGGGGTGATCTTCGTCAGCCGCCGGGACGGGTTCGTCCTCGGCGACGACGCGCGGAACAACGAGCTGCCGGCGATCTGGCGGACCACCGATGGCGGGGCGCGCTGGTCTCGCGTGCGGCCCCAGCCCAGGTGATCCCTGGGGATACGGGCACCACGGATGATCGTTTGGCCGAATTGACAGCGGCGCGGGCGGTCAGCTTTCCTCGACCGCGCGGATGATCGTCCGCAGCAGCGACGCGAGCTGGTTCTTCTCCCGCTCGGACAGGCTGGCGCTGACGAAGGCCTCGCCCATGTTGAACGCGGGGAACAGCCGCTCGATCACGCCCAGGCCCTTCGGCTCCAGGCTGACCATCACCAGGCGGCCGTCCGACTCGTGCGCCCGGCGCCTGGCCAGGCCGCGCTTCTCCAGCGTCTTCAGCACGCCGGTGAGCGTTCCCTTGGTGACCCCGGCCTCGGCGGCCAGGTCCCGGGTCTGCTGCTCGCCCCAGATCCACAGCACGAACAGCACGGTGAACGCGGCCCAGGACAGGTCCTCGCCGGAGAGCACCTTGCGCTCCATGTGGTTGCGGATCACGTTGGCCGCGCGGTAGATGTTCGACACCGCGGCCATGGCGGCGAAGTCGAGCTGCTGGTCCCCGATGCGGCCGCGGATGTCGCGCTCGGCCTGCATGAGGTCGCTGGCGTTGCTGGCGGCGAGGCGACGGGGCATTCCACGATGGTACGTGGCGCGGTTCACCAGAAGAATCGCCGCTGCATGTACGACCAGATGCTGGAACGGCTCCGGCGCCGTGACGTCGTCCGCGTCGCCCTCGGCCAGCGCCTTGTTGATCAGCCTGGCGACCGTCTGGACGGTGTCCACGCCGTAGGCCATGTCCGGGTCGTTCCTGGTCAGGATCGCGATCGAGTAGTCGTAGTCGTGGTGGGTGAAGTCGCCGATGCTGTTGATGTCCCACAGGTCCGGGTCCGGCAGCCAGCCGTTCTTCAGGTGCACCGTCATGTCCGCGGGCGCGCCCGCCGACACGCCCCACCGCTCCCAGGAGATGACGTCGGCCATCAGGCCGAGCGCGTAGCGGCGGCTGGCCGCGTCCAGGACGCTGTTGCGGGTGATCAGCAGCCGCAGCAGGCGCAGTTCGTCGTGCGCGTTGACCTCGGTCAGGCCCCAGAAGTCGTCCGTGCCGAGCACGGTGTGGTTCATCCGGGCGGCGTTCACGAACGCCTGCAGCGCGGGCATGCCGATCTCGTTCCACAGCACGTCCTGCGCGGTCGTTGTCCGACTCGGTGATCATCGCCGTGGCGAGCGCGGCCTGCTCCGGGCTGATGCTCTCGTGCTCCTGCTGAAGCTGGTACAGCAGCGCGCCGAGGGTGATGACCTTGATCACGCTGGCCGAGTGAAACTCCCGCCACTGGTGGTACCGGCAACTGAAATCCTCGTCCTGGTCGTCCACGGCGATGCCCACCGTCGCCGCGGTGCCGCGCAGCGCGCGGACGATCCGCCGGGACAGCGCGGCCGCCAGCGCGGGCTGGTCCGATGAGGTGCAGATGCCTGGCGCGGTTGCGGCCGGGGCGGCCGCAGGGGTGCTCGCAGGGCTGGGCGTGCTTGCCACAGCCGCGGTGCTGGCCGGGACCGGAGTGCGCACCGCGGTACTCGCCGGGGCCGGGCGCTCGCCGGAGCCGGGGCGCTCGCCGGAACCGGGGCGCTCGCCGGGGCCGGGGCGGCGGCGGAGCCGGATATCAGCAGAGCCGAAAGCGCGAGAGCGTACCAAGGCCACCGGCCGCGCCGCCGCATCGTCATCACGCTCCTCAGGCAGCGCACGACGTTAGACAGCGAAGCTGGAGTGACGATGTCATCAGCATGTGAAGAGCGTGAGGGTTTCGGCCGGCCGGGGTCAGACACGGTTACTGGGGCGTGTCGTAGGCGATCGTAGGCAAATCCACGGCCGTGGCGCCACCATCCACGGTGAGCACGGCCCCGGTCACCGCGGACGCGTGCTCGCTGGCCAGGAACGCCACCACCGCCGCGACCTCGCCAGGCTCGGCCGGCCGGCGCAGCGGCACCTGCGCCGTGGCCAGCGCGTACGCGGCCTCCCGGTCCGGCAGCCCGCGCAGCGCCGCCAGCGCGTCCATCTCCTCGTCGGCCATCGGGGTGCGCACCCACCCCGGGCACACGGTGTTGACCCGCACGCCGCGCGAGCCGAAGTCCCTGGCCATGGACCTGGCCAGGCCGATCAGGCCATGTTTGGCGCTGACGTAGCCCACCGACTCCGGTGCGGCCGCCAGGCCGGCGATCGACGAGACGACCACCACACAGCCGCGCCGCGCGATGAGCTGCGGCAGGCAGGCCCGGGCGCTGACCAGGCAGGTGGTCACGTTCGCCTGCCAGCTCCGCGCCCAGTCCTCGTCGGCGATGTCCGCCGCGGTGCCCACGCCGTGGCCGCCGGCGTTCGCCACCAGGATGTCGATGCCGCCGAACCGCTCGGTCACGGCCGCGGCCAGTTGCGCCATGTCCGCCGCGGACGCCGCGTCGCCGGGCACGGCCAGCGCCCGCTCCCCCAGCGCCGCCGCGACGGCCTGCACCGGCCCGGGCCGCCGGCCCACCAGGACCACCCGGGCCCCCTCCGCCGCGAACCGCTCCGCCACGGCCGCGCCGATCCCGGTCCCGGCACCGGTGATCACCGCCACCCGGCCGTCCAGCCACCGCGCGGGCCCTGGCATGGCAACCCTCCCTGCGGCCGGCTAACCGGCGGCCTGCGCGGCGAGCGCCTCGACCCTGGCGTGCAGTTCGCCGAGGTAACCGTGCGCCTCTGGCTTCATCAGCACGCTGCGCAGGATTCTGGTGCCGTCCCGGTCGGCCTTGATGCCGGGGTGCCGCCGGGACAGGCCGGCCGCGGTCACCCGCAGCGTGCTGAGGAAGACCGGCCGGTCCTGCTGCATGCCACGGGCCAGCATCGCGGCGGTCGCCTCGTCGATCCCGGACATCGCCGCGGCGGGGAGATGCGGGAAATAGCAGACGATGTCCAGCTCGGGGGGCTGGTAGAGGCGCAGCAGGCTGGACTCCCCGATCAGGGCGGCCCAGTCGAGCGCCGCACGGCGGCACGCCGCCAGCACCCGGCCCAGCCCGTCCGGGGACGGGGGCAGGAGCTGGAGGGTGAGCCAGAGCGCGGCCGCCGCCGCACCGGCCCGGGAGCACTCCAGGCTGATCTCCCCCAGGTGCAGCTCGTCCGAGGTGAAGTAGGTGTACGGCGAGTCGTGCAGGTAGAACCGGCCCACGTCGGGGTCCTTGAACAGGACCGCACCGCATCCGTAGGGCTGGAGGCCGTGCTTGTGCGGGTCGACCACGACCGAGTCGCACCCGGCGATGGCCCGCCACGGGGCCGGGTCCAGGGTGGCCTGGTCCCCGCGGCCGGTGGCCGCCGAGCCTGGTCCGCGCGGCCGGCCTGGTCCGCGCGGCCGGCCTGGTCCGCGCGGCCGGGCTGGTCCCCCGGGGCGGCGGCGCCGGGCTGCCCGGCGAGCAGTGTGAAAAACCCGCCGTAGGCCGCGTCCACGTGCACCCGGGCCCCGTGCCTGCGGGCGACCGCCAGGATCTCGTGCACCGGGTCGATCGCGCCCAGGCCGGTGGTGCCGGCGGTCGCGACCACGGTGCCGATCCGGCCCCCGGCGAGCAGCGCGTCGAGTGCCCCGGTGTCCATCCGCCCCGTGCCGTCGGCCGGCACCGCGGTGCCCTCGACGCCGAGCACGCCGCACATCCGGGCGTGGGTGTAGTGCGCCTCCTCGCTGTAGGCGACGCCGAGGCCGGGATGGGTTTCCCTGGCCACGTAGAGGGCTTCCAGGTTGGCGACCGTGCCGCTGGTGGTCAGGTGGCCGAGGTGGGTGTCCAGGCCGAACATCGCGGCCAGCGCGGCGACGGCCTCCTTCTCCATCTGGCCGGTCGCGGGGCCGCCGTCCAGCGCGTGGTTGTTCGGGTTGATGAGCATCGCGGCGAGGTACCCGGCCACGGCGGCGGGGTGCGGCGGCTTGAGCATCTGCCCGGCGTAGCACGGGTGGAAGAACGGGTAGTTGTCCCGCAGCCGCCCGGTGAACTCGGCGAAGACGCTGGCGAACCGCTCGTCGCTGACGAACATCGACGGGTCGGCCGGATACGGCCCGAACCCGTCCTGCCACTCCTGCACCGCCGCCACGGCGCTGGCCAGCCAGCCCTGCAAGTCCATCCGGAAACGGTACCGCCGGCCGCGGGCGCGCCCCGCATGGCCGTCCCGCGGACGGCGCGGCCGGACCTCCTGCCCGGGTGGGTCCGGCCGCGCGGATGCGTGCGGCTACGTCTGCAGGTCCCGTGCCATGAACGTCACGGGCAGGACCGCGGACTTTGCCGTGGGGCTGGTGGGCGAGGGCGGAACACGACCTTCCCGGTGCCCGAGCACGGCACGGTGATGTTAGTCGGGATGTTCTTCGGCACGAAGAAGCTGGTGAAGCTGGCGAGGACCGAGGTGGCCGCGGCGGGCGCGAGCGCCGCCGTGATCTTCTTCCCCGCGCTCCCGGTGAACCCGAGTCGACGGTCGAGGTGGGCTGCGCCGTCTTCACTTCGATCGTCTGGCCGGCGGCAGGATGGCCGGTGTTGGCGGGCCCGGGGCAGATCACCGTGATCACGGCCTTGCCCGGCGGGTGGTTGTTGATGAAACCGCTGAAGTACTCGTTGGGACCGATCGGGACCGGGTCCTGACTGCCGGCGCCGCGGACGGCCGCGGCGCGGTGAGGGCCACCCCGAAGGCGGCGGCGATTAAACCGGACATGAGGGCCGCGGCGAACCGCCGGCTGAGCATTCCGCGCATGTGTTCCTCCCCGGAGATCAGCGCGTGCAACTGCCTGCCACGATGACACCGCCCTGGAGTCTGTTCCAGTGCTTTCCGTGATACGGCAGGCAAACGATTTGTAGCACTTCGCGGAGAAACGCGACGTAAAGACTATTAAACTAATAGGGAAAATAGATAATACCGGGCACACCGGGTTAAGATCGGTAATCTCGGGCCCCGCCCAGGAACCCTCTGTCCCTTCGAGAGCAGGAGTCCCATGACCGCCACCGACGAGTACCTGGCCAACAACGCACGCTACGCGGAAAGCTTCAGCGGCCCGCTGCCGATGCCGCCGTCCGCGCACCTCGCGGTGGTCGCGTGCATGGACGCCCGCCTCAACGTCTACGCGATCCTCGGCCTGGGCGACGGTGAGGCCCACGTGATCCGCAACGCCGGCGGGGTCATCACCGATGACGAGATCCGGTCGCTGGCCATCAGCCAGCGCCTGCTCGGCACCCGGGAGATCCTGCTGATCCACCACACCGACTGCGGCATGCTCACGTTCACCGACGACGCGTTCAAGCGCTCGATCCAGGACGACACCGGAATCAAGCCGGCCTGGGGCGCCGAGGCCTTCCCCGACCTGGACGAGGACGTGCGCCAGTCGATCGCCCGGATCAAGGCCAGCCCGTTCGTGCCGCACAAGGACGCCATCCGCGGCTTCGTCTTCGACGTCGCCACGGGCAAGCTCAACGAGGTGAACTGACCAGGTGACCGCCGCGGGCGCCCCGGTCCCGGACTCCTCCGCGGCCGGGGCGCCGGTCGTCGATGCCCACCAGCACTTCTGGGACCTGTCCGCCCATGACCAGCCCTGGCTGGCCAGCGACCCGGTGCTGGCGCCGCTGCTGCGGAACTTCACCCTCGCCGACCTGGCACCGCTGGCTGCGGCCGAGGGCGTGACCGCGTCCGTGGTGGTGCAGACCGTCACGGAGTCCTGGGAGACGCCCGAACTGCTCGTGCTCGCGGCCGGCCGCGGGCTCGTCGCGGGTGTGGTCGGATGGGCAGACCTGACCGCGCCGGATGTCGCCGACGTGCTGGCGCACCTGCGCGAACTTCCCGGCGGCGACCGCCTGGCAGGCATACGGCACCCGGTGCTGATCGAGCCCGACCCGGACTGGCTGGCCCGGCCGGCCGTGCTGCGCGGCCTGGCCGCGGTGGCCGGGGCGGGCCTCGCCTACGACGTGGTCGGCGAGCCGCGTCACCTGCCGGCCGCGGTGACCGCCGCCCGCCGGCTCCCCGGGCTCCGTTTCGTCCTCGATCACCTCGGCAACCCCGACATGAGCCCCGAACCCAGCGAACCGTGGGCCAGCGCGGTCACACAGTTCGCCGCCCTGCCGAACACCACCGCCAAGCTCTCCGGCATCCTCGGCGTCCCCCCGCCCCCCGGCGCCGCTCCCGGCACCCTCACGCACCTCCGCCCTTACTACGATTTCGCAATACACGCTTTCGGAGCAAACCGCCTCATGTTCGGCTCCGACTGGCCCCCCAGCACCCTGGACGCCAGCTACGCCGAGGTCATCGCGACCGCCCGCGCCCTCACCGCCACCCTGAGCACCACCGAGCAACGCGCGATCTTCTCCGGCACTGCCTCGCCGCACATACCAGCTCAGCTGAGGTCCCCATCCCGCAAACAGGCCAGCCTCCCGGACCCGGCCCTCGCCTTCCCCCCACTCAGTCGCCGCTGCGTCCCTGCAGAGCCTCATCAGCATGACGTTGTGAGTGTGTTCATCGCATACGATGAACACACTCACATGATCATGGGCATCAGGGGGACGATGGCCCCGCGCAGGATGCGGCAGGCGGGCGGCGGTGAACTGGCAGCGGCGTTTAGCCGGGTGCCAGTTTGCCGTTGCCCGCTCCCCAGTCCGCAAAGATCGCCAGCCAGTGATGCCCCAGACTCCCGTCAGGGAGATGATGGGCTTTTACGTGCGCCCGAGGAGAGGAGGCCGGCATGGCCGATGTCGTACGTGCCGCCCTGGTCCAGCAGAAGTGGACCGGCGATAAGGATTCGATGGTGAAGAACGCGGTGGCGGCGATCCGGGATGCCGCGGCACAGGGCGCGCGTGTCACCTGCCTGCAGGAACTCTTCTACGGCCCGTACTTCTGCCAGGTGCAGGAGCCGGAGTGGTACACCTGGGCCGAGGCGGTGCCCGACGGGCCCACCGTCCGGCTGATGTGCGACGTGGCACGCGAGCACCAGATGGTGCTGATCGTGCCCGTCTACGAGGCCGAGCAGGAAGGCGTCTACTACAACACCGCCGCCGTCATCGACGCCGACGGCACCTTCCTCGGCAAGCACCGCAAGAACCACATTCCGCAGGTCAAGGGCTTCTGGGAGAAGTACTACTTCCGTCCCGGGAACCTCGGGTACCCGGTGTTCGACACCGCGGTGGGCCGGATCGGCGTCTACATCTGCTACGAGCGGCACTTCCCCGAGGGCTGGCGGGCGCTCGGCCTGGCCGGCGCCAAGATCGTTTTTAACCCGTCGGCGACAAGCCGCGGCCTGTCGGAGTACCTGTGGCGGCTGGAGCAGACCAGCGCCGCGGTCGCCAACGAGTATTTCGTGGGCACGATCAACCGGGTCGGGGTCGAGCCACTCGGTGACAACGACTTCTACGGGCAGTCCTACTTCGCCGACCCGCGCGGGCAGATCATGGGCGGGGCCGCGTCCGACACCGCCGAGGAGGTCGTGCTCCGCGACCTGGACATGGGCATGCTCGAAGAGGTCCGGCACCTGTGGCAGTTCTACCGCGACCGGCGCCCGGACACCTACGGCCCGCTGGCCCAGCCGTAGGAGGGGCAGCCATGCGCATGCTCATCCGCGGCGGCACCGTGGTCACCGCCACCGGGTCATCCCGCGCCGACGTGCTCGTCGACGGCGAGACCATCGCCGCCCTGCTCGACCCCGCGCACACCGGGTCGTTCGCGGGGCTGGCCGACCGGTCGATCGACGCCACCGGCAAGTACGTCATCCCGGGCGGCATCGACGTGCACACCCACCTGGACATGCCGTTCGGCGGCACGTTCTCCGCCGACGACTTCGAGACCGGGACCCGCGCGGCCGCCTGGGGCGGCACCACCTCACTGGTGGACTTCGCCGTCCAGCCGAAGGGCGGCTCGCTGCGCGAGACGCTGGACGCCTGGCACGCCAAGGCCGAGGGCAAGGCCAGCATCGACTACGGGTTCCACATGATCATCTCCGATGTCAACGAGCAGACGCTCAAGGAGATGGACATCCTCGATCGGCGAGGGCGTGACCAGCTTCAAGATGTTCATGGCCTACCCGGGCGTGTTCTACGCGACCGACGGCGAGATCCTGCAGGCCATGCAGCGGGCCGCCAACGGTGGCGCCACGATCATGATGCACGCGGAGAACGGCATCGCGATCGACGTGCTCGTCGCGCAGGCACTGGCCAGCGGGCACACCGACCCGGGCTGGCACGGCCGCACCAGGCCGCCCGAGCTGGAGGGCGAGGCCACCGCCCGGGCGATCCGGCTGGCCCAGGTCGCCGGCGCCCCGCTGTACATCGTGCACCTGTCCGCCGAGCAGGCGCTGAATGCCGTGACCCAGGCCCGCGACGAGGGGCGTAACGTCTTCGCAGAGACCTGTCCGCAGTATCTCTACCTGTCCCAGGACGACCTGGACGCGCCGGGGTTCGAGGGCGCGAAGTACGTCTGCTCGCCGCCGGTACGGCCGAAGGAGCACTGGGCGCACCTGTGGCGCGGGCTGCGCACCAACGACCTGAGCATCGTCTCCACCGACCACTGCCCGTTCTGCTTCAAGGAGCAGAAGGAGATGGGCCGCGGCGACTTCTCCAAGATCCCCAATGGCATGCCGGGGATCGAGCACCGGGTCGACCTGCTGCACCAGGGCGTGGTGGACGGCGAACTGTCGCTCGCGCGGTGGGTCGAGGTGAACTCGACCACCCCGGCGCGGATGTTCGGCCTCTACCCGCGCAAGGGCACCATCGCCCCCGGCTCGGACGCCGACATCGTGGTCTACGACCCGGCGCTGCGGCACGTGCTGTCCGCCGAGACGCACCACATGGCGGTGGACTACTCCGCCTACGAGGGCAGGGAGGTGCAGGGCGGGGCCGCCGTCGTCATGTCCCGCGGCGAGATTCTGGTCAGTGACGGGCAGTGGCACGGCCAGGCGGGGCGGGGCCGGTTCCTGCCCCGGGGCGAGTGCCAGTACCTCAGGTGAGGGGGGCTTGATGGATATTGGCTTGGTGCTCCAGACGGATCCGCCGTGGAGCCGGGTGGCCGAACTGGCCGCCCGCGCGGACCTCGGCGGCTTCAGCCATGTCTGGACGTTCGATTCGAGCGTGCTCTGGCAGGAGCCGTTCGTGATCTACTCGCAGATCCTGAGCCGGACGTCGAACGTCAAGGTCGGCCCGATGGTCACCAACCCGCTGTCGCGGGAGCTGTCGGTGACCGCGTCGCTGTTCGCCACGCTGAACGACATGTTCGGCAACCGCACCGTCTGCGGCATCGGCCGGGGGACTCCGCCATGCGTGTCCTCGGCCGGAAGCCCTCGTCGCTGGGCACCCTCGGCCACGCCATCAACGTCATCAGGGACCTGGCCGAAGGCAGGGAAGTCGACTACGACGGGACGAAGGTCCGCATCCCGTGGGTGCGTGACGGCCGCCTGGAGATGTGGATGGCGGCCTACGGGCCGAAGGCGCTGAAGGTGTGCGGCGAGGAGGCCGACGGCTTCATCCTGCAGTGCGCCGACCCGGACATCGCCCGGTGGACCATCGGCGCGGTCCGGGCCGCCGCCGCGGCGGCGGGCCGGGATCCCGCGTCGCTGACGATGTGCATCGCCGCGCCCGCCTACGTCGGCGACGACTACGCCCACATGCGGGACCAGACCCGCTGGTTCGGCGGCATGGTCGGCAACCACGTCGCCGACCTGGTGGCCCGCTACGGCGACACCGGGGACGCGGTGCCCCGGGCGCTCACCGACTACATCAAGGCCCGCGAGGGCTACGACTACTCGCACCACGGCAAGGCCGGCAACCCGTCCACGGACTTCGTGCCCGATGACATCGTGGACCGGTTCTGCCTGCTCGGGCCGCCGGAGCGGCATGTGGACCGGCTGGCGGAACTGCGCGAGATCGGCGCCGGCAACTTCAGCGTGTACCTCATGCACGACGCCCAGGACGCCACCCTGGACGCCTACGCCAGCCGGGTGGTCGGCGCGGTCTGACCGGGCCGCGCGGTCTGACCGGGCCGCGCGGCGGGCCGGGCCGCGCGGTAGGGCCGGCCGGCGTCCCGGTCCGGCGGCGCTTGCCGCCGCCGGGCGCTCAGCCGCCCAGCGAGTCCTGCCCGTGGCCGCCCTTGCCGTGGGACGCGCCCTGGTTGTCACCGTCACCGTGCTGGCCGCCGCCCTGCTGCATCGCCGCCGCCCTGGTGGCCGTGCCGCCGGGGCCGGAGCGCCGCGGTCAGGGTGACCAGGCTGCCCACCGGGCGCCGGCCGGACGGCTGCACCGACAGCACCGTCCCGGGGGGCTGCTCGTCGCTGCGCCGCCAGGCGATGCGGACGGACAGCCCCTGCTGGCGAAGCCGCTGTGCGGCCACGGCGACCGGCTCGCCGATCAGCGGCCGGAGCCGTGACATCGACGGTCGAGGCCTTCGAGGCAGGCACGACGGGCCCGGAGGGGGTGGCGGAGGGGACCGTCCCCGCATGTGGCGCGGGACCTGGCCCGATCAGGCTTCCGAGCACCGTGGCGGTCGCGATGACCGCGACCGCCGCCGCGGCGGGCAGCACGGCCCGGCCGAACGCCCGCCTGGCCCGGGAATGCCGGGGCGCCGCCGCCGGCCGGGGGGCAAGGTGCTGGGTCGGTGGCTCCGTCGCGGGAGGCCGCGGTGTCCGCGCGTGCCCGCCGCGGCCGCCCGGCAGCCGCGTGGCCCGGTGCCACGCCCGGGTACCGTGCCGTCTGCTCCGCCACGGTGATGGCCGGGTCGCCGAACGGGGCGCCACCCTGCGTGGCCGCGCCCGCGGCCAGGCGGCCGGCCAGCTGGCTGGCCCGCCGGGCGACCTCGCCGGCGCTGCGCGGCCGGGCCGCGGGATTCTTGGCGGTCAGCTCCAGCACGAGCGCGGCCACGTCCGCGGGCACCTGCCCGGGCAGCGGTGGAAGCGGGCGTTCCCGGTGCGCCAGTGCCACCGCCAGCGCGGGCCCGGTGAACGGCGGCGCGCCTGCCAGGCACTCGTAGGCCACGATTCCCAGTGCGTACAGGTCGCTGGCTGGCGTGGCGGGCTCCCCCATCGCCTGCTCCGGTGCGAGGTACCCCGGCGTCCCGACGAGCTGGCCGGTGCTGGTGACCGGCGCGGAATCCGCGGCCCGCGCGATGCCGAAGTCGGTGATCTTCACGACACCGCCCGGGGCGAGCAGCAGGTTGCCCGGCTTGATGTCCCGGTGCACCAGCCCGGCCAGGTGCGCGGCGTGCAGGCCGGACGCCGTCTGGGCGATGATGTCCAGGCTGCGCGCCGGGTCGAGCGGGCCGGCGGCCAGCATCCCGGCCAGCGACGGCCCGGCCACGAGTTCCATCACCAGGTACGGCGGCTGCGGGGGATCCGGCTCGCCGTAGTCGTAGACCCGGGCGATGTTCTCGTGCGACAGCCCCCCGGCGTGCTGCGCCTCCGCGCGGAACCGGGTAAGTGCCTCGGCGTGCTGCGCATAGCCGAGATGCAGCAGCTTGATCGCCACCGGGCGGGCCAGGACGACGTCGGTGGCGCGCCAGACCTCGCTGAAGCCGCCCGCGCCGATCTTCTCCCCCAGCGCATACCGGCGGCCGAGCACAACGCTGCCGGGCGCACTCATGGACCAGCGGCTACCCGGAAGCGATGCCGCTAATCACGCCACGGGCCTGGCCGCGGCCGGCGGCCAGACCACGGGGAACAGCGGGTGGTCCAGTTCCGCCCCCGCGGCCAGCTCGCCGTCGAGGCCCTCGAACGGCGGTGAGGTGCGCCAGGGGCGCGGCGCGAACCTGGCGGCGGCCGACAGGTAGCGCAGCGACAGCACCCGCCGCCGCCCCGGGTAGGGGAACCCAGGTGCCCCGTGCACGGTCAGGAAGTCGAAGAAGATGGCATCGCCGGGGGCAAGCTCGAACCGGCGGATGTCGTGGGCGCCCCGGTCAGCCTCGATATCCGGCAGTTCGGCAAGGCTGCCCTCGGGGAACCAGCGGGCCTCCCCGGCCAGGAAGGTGCGCGGCATCAGCCATGGCCCGGCGTGCGTTCCGGCCACCAGCTCCAGGCAGCCCGCCTCGGGCACCGGGTCCACCGGGATCCAGGCGCTCACGCCACGGCCGTCCACGTTGTAGTACGGCTGGTCCTGGTGCCAGGGGGTGCGCTGGCTGGTTCCGCCCTCCTTCACCAGGACGTGATCGTGGTAGAAGCGAACCCGCGGCGTGAGCATCAGCGTGGCCGCGATCCGCGGGATCCGCGAGTGACGCGCCAGTTCCTCGATGCCCGGAATGTCCTGCCACCGGCAGAAGTCCTCGGTGAACCTGCCCGGATCCCCGGTGGCGCTGGCTTCCAGGGCGAGCGGCCCGGGGCGGGCGAGGACCGCATCGATGGCCGCGGCGGCGGCCGCCACCTGCTCGGGGTCCAGGGCGGACCGCACGCAGACCACGCCGTCACGGGCGAACGCCTCCGCCAGTTCGGCCGCTCCGGGCATCGGCTCCATCGGCACTCGGGGCACGGTGCCCGCCGGGCCCGCCGCCCCTCCCCCTTCCACCTGTACCGGGGCTTACCTGGCGATCCTAATGAGCCCGGCCCATGGCACCCGCAGTCAGCCTCCCCGGGCGCCCCGCAGCCGGTCGCCAGCCGGGTTTCCGTGGCTCACCTGGGCACCTGCGCAGCGTCAGCCGACGGGCAGGCCGGTGCCGTCGTCGGAGCCGAACGCGTAGGCACGGATGAAGTGCAGCAGCCTGGCGTGCGCCGCGAGCAGGCCGTCCGCCGGGCCGGCGCTTCGGCCAGTTCCGCCAGGTCCGTGCGCACGTCGGCGACCACCCCGGCCATCCCGGCGACCAGGGCACCCGCATCGATGGTGCCCTCCAGGTCGCGGTCGGCGCGGTCGATGATCTGGCTGCGGACCAGCAGGTCAGCCACCTCCGGCGGGCAACCGAGACCGGCTTCCAGCAGGTCGCTCCAGCGGCGGCAGATTCGCCGCAGCCCGGCCCGGGCCCGGTACCCGGCGAAGATCGACTCCCACTGCCGGCCGATGAACTCCTCCCAGCCGAGC
The DNA here is from genome assembly GCA_963795785.1 of uncultured Actinomycetes bacterium. Classification (GTDB taxonomy): domain Bacteria; phylum Actinomycetota; class Actinomycetes; order Streptosporangiales; family Streptosporangiaceae; genus DASXKD01. The sequence continues at coordinate 183,679 of CAWCKG010000009.1, read as the reverse complement.
GCCGCCACATCCTCCAGATCGTGGTCGTACACGCGCGCCAGACTACGGCCGCCCGCCGCCGGCCGTCACCAGCCGCCCGGACCGCGGTGCCGGACGGGCACGTTGCGCTGGCGGCGTAATGCGCTGCGGGCGTAAGCCGGCGTGCGGCGGCGCAGCCGGTATTTCAATGCAGTGATGGAGATCTTGATTCTGGGCGGGACCGCATGGCTGGGCCGGGAGTACGCGCGCCAGGCGGTGGACCGCGGCCATGGGGTGACCTGCCTCGCCCGGGGGCAGGCCGGGCCGGTAGCGGACGGGGCCGCGCTCGCCGCCGCCGACCGGAGCGCCCCTGACGGGTACGCGGAGGTGGCCCGCCGCGACTGGGACGCGGTCCTGGAGGTGTCCTGGCAGCCGGGCTTCGTCAGGGACGCGGTGGCGGCGCTGGGCGGCAGGGCACGGCACTGGACCTACGTGTCGTCCGGCAGCGTCTATGCGTCCCACACCGTCCTGGGCGACGACGAGTCGGCGGAGCTGCTGCCGGCGACCGACGCCGACGTGGCCAGCGTGGAGCAGTACGGCGAGGCGAAGGTCGCCTGCGAGCGGGCGTCCGCCCCGGCGGCCGGCGGCCGGCTGCTGATCGCGCGGGCCGGGCTCATCGGCGGCCCCGGCGACCACAGCGACCGGACCGGGTACTGGGCCGCCCGCGCGGCCCGCGACCCGGCCGGGCCGATGCTGGTGCCCGGCTGCCCGGACCTGGCGACGCAGGTCATCGACGTGCGCGACCTGGCAGCCTGGATGCTGGCCTGCGCGGAGGCAGGCGTCACGGGAACCTTTGACGCCGTCGGCCCGGTCGTCCCGTTCGCCGAGTGGATCGAGTTGTCCCGCGCGGCGGGCGGCCACACCGGCCCTGTGGTCGTCGCGGAGCCCGGCTGGCTGCGCGAGCAGCAGGTCGGCGAGTGGTCGGGCGAGGAGTCGCTGCCGATGTGGATCGCCGAGCCCGGCTGGGACGGCTTCGCCGCGCGCACCGGCGCGGCGGCGCTGGCCACCGGGATGCTGCGGCACCGCCCGCGCGCCGAGATGCTGGCCGACACGCTGGCCTGGGAACGCGCCCAGGGGCTGGACCGGCACCGGAAGGCCGGGCTGAGCGCCCAGCGGGAACGCGAACTCCTCCAGGCCCTGGGCTGACCGGCTACCGCCCGACCGCGGCCTGGGCGATGGCCCGGGTGCGGGTTCACTCCGGGCAGCCCGGCCGCCACGAGCCATGCCCCAGATGCCGGGGCGCTAGGCGGGGCAGTGGCAGTTCCTGCTGCGGCGGGTTGCCCGGGCGTCGGGTCAGGCCGGGGCTGCGGGGCTCCGCGGGCGCCCGGGCACCCGCGCGCACGGCGGCGGTGAACACCACGCCCAGGACGAACAGCAGCGGCGGCCCGAAGAGCACGGCCAGATGGGCGGGCGTGGGGTTGCCGAGCAGGTCGGGGCGCAACCGCAGGCCCAGCGGATCGCCGCGGCCCAGGGAGCTGGAAGCTGGATGGCACAGGGGTAGCACGCGACCGCGAAGGCCAGCAGGAAATACCGGTTGAGGCGGAAGACCACGGCCAGCACCAGCGCGGCGACCGCCAGCATGGTACCGGTGACCAGGTAACCGGGACCCCCGGGTGAAGAAGCCACCTGAAGAACCGGGGGGCCGTCACGGCGTACCAGAGCGCAAAGGCCTGGAACGAGCCAGCGGCCAGCAGCAGCATCACGCCGTGGCGCCAGTTCACCAGTTCGCGCCCGCGGCGCGGCCCCGGCGAGCCGAGCAGCGCGGCGAACTCCAGCAGGAGCACCCCGGCGGTGATGAGTACCAGCGGATCGGGGATCCAGTGGAGCCACGTGCTGGACACGGCGAAGTAGACGAGCATCCCGGGGATCGCCAGCAGCGCCAGCCAGCGCAGGCCCAGCAGCACGAGCACCGCGAGGACCACCTCGACGCCGGCCGAGATGTCGAAGAAGTGCACCCGGAGCAGGGCCGCACCGCCGCTCTCAGGGTTCCCGGCGAGAACAGGGGAACGGGCTGCGCGGTGGCCGGTACGGCAGCACCACCTGGAGGATGCCGGCGGCCAGCAGGAATAGCGGGGCCACCAGGCTGAACACGGCGAGGCCGTCGGCCAGGTCCCGCCGCTCCGGGCCGGACCGGGCCGGCCACAGCCGCATCCGCACCGCGCTCCTGATCAGGTCCACGGCCTCGGCGAACGCGGGGCCGGCGCTGCCCCTGTTCCGCGCCGGCCATCAGCACCGCGAGGATCTCCTCCCCCTGTGCGGCCCGGAACGGCTTCGGGTACCAGGCCAGCAGCCGCCGGTAGCCCCGTTCCAGGGCCGCGGGCTTGGTCACGCCATCCCCCCGGCAAGGTCCAGCCTGGACAGCGCGGCGGCGGCGAAGCCCTCCCGGCCCTGGCCTGTCCGGCAGGCCCCGCTAAGCACCATGTGCCATCCCGGGCCGTTGTTGATGATCATGCGGATGTGACCCGCCTTGGGGGCATTTCCCCATGATCATCAAGGCTGCGGCGCACAGCAGCGGTGAACACCACGCCCAGGGCGAACAACACCGGCGGCACGAAGATCGCGGCCAGGTGGGCGGGCGTGGGATTGCCGAGCAGGTGGGTCTGGAAGCGAGCGGAGACCAGCTGCGCGGCGCACGGGTAGCGCGCCGCGGCGCAGACCAGCAGGAAGTACCGGTTGATCCGGGCCGCCACAGCCAGCACCACCGCGGCGATTGCCAGCACAACCCCGGCGAGCGGGTAGAGCGGGGTCACTGGATCGTAGCCGAACCCCAAGACCATGTTGCCCATGGCGGCATACCAGTACGCGAAGCCCTGGAACGCGACCGCGGCCAGCAGCAGCATCGCGCCGTGGCGCCAGTTCACCAGTTCGCGCCCGCGCCGTGGCCCCGGTGAGGCCAGCAGCGCGGCCATCACCACGCAGGTAGACCCCAGCGGTGATGAGCTGCAGCGGATACGGAATGGAGGGCATGCCACCATGCTCGGACACGCCCCAGTAGACGGCCGCCGCGGCGATGGCGAGCACGGCCAGCAGGCGCTGGCCCAGCAGCACGAGCGCGGCGATGACCGCCTCGCAGCCGACGGTGATGTCGAAGAAGTGCACCCGCAGCAGGGACATGCCGCCGACCTCCCGCGGCGGGCCGGTGGACCGGATCCAGATCGCTGCCATCGAGGTGTGGTAGGGCAGCACCACCTGGAGGATGCCGGCGGCCAGCAGGAATAGCGGGGCCACCAGGCTGAACACGGCCAGGCCGTCGGCCAGGTCCCGCCGCTCCGGGCCGGACCGGGCGGCCACAGCCGCATCCGCACCGCGCTCCTGATCAGGTCCACTGCCTCGGCGAGCGCGGCCGGCGCTGCCCCTGTTCCGCGCCGGCCATCAGCACCGCGAGGATCTCCTCCTCCCGCTGCGGCCCGGAACGGCTCGCGGGTACCAGGCCAGCAGCCGGCGGTAGCCCGCGTTCCAGGGCCGCCGGCTCGGTCATGCCATCCCCCCGGCAAGGTCCAGCCTGGACAGCGCGGCGGCGGCGTTGGCCTGCAGCCGGGCCGCCTCGGCGGCGAGCAGCCCCGTGCCCTTGGGGGTGAGCCGGTAGTAGCGGCGCAGCCGGTTTTCCACGATCTCCTCCCGGTCCACCGTGATCAGCTCGTCCGTGCGGAGCCGCTCCAGCGCCGTGTACAGCGTCCCGGCGCGCAGCCGCACCCGGCCGCCGGAGATCTCCTGGACGTCGGTGATGATCCCGTAGCCGTGCTGGCTGCCGGCGGCCAGCGCGGTGAGTATCAGGAAGGTCGCTTCCTGCATGGCACGCTGCGTCATGTCGGACTTTATATACCGCTGGACTATTTGTAGCAAGCCGCGTCAGGCCCGGCGGACCTGCCCAGGCCGGAGGCGCTGCCGGCTGGCCAGCGAGGCCCGGCATCGCTACCCGGCCGCGGGACCGGCTCAGCCGGCTCCCGGCTGCCTGGCTCAGGCCGCGCCCGGCGCGGTCAGGCCGAGCCGCTCGGCCGCGGCCTGCCCGCTGGTCCGGGACGCCCCGTAGGTGGCCAGGTAGGCCCGGGCGGGCGGGCGCCACACCGGCAGGCCCATCTCCACCACGATCGCGTCGGGGCGCGCCGCGAGCAGCCGGGTGATGACCGCCTGGGCACCCGGATCGCGGTGCGCGTCACGGATGACGGCGATCACCGAGCGGCCCGCGGCCCGGCCAAGGGCCCGTGCCACCCGCCGGTCCGCCTGCTCTCCCCCGGCGGGCACCTGGATGACGCTGCCCGCGGGCAGCCACGGCGCCAGCCCCCAGGGCACGATGCCGACCGCGATGTTGCCCAGCGGGGCGACCTCGAACACCAGCGGGTCGGTCAGCATGCCCAGCGAGCCGCTGACCCGCAGCGCGCGCCGTGCCGCCGCCAGGCCGATGCCGTCGCCGTCGCCGTTGCCCGGTCCCAGGTCCGGCGCCCCGTCCAGGGTCCCGGGCCCGGGGAGCCCCGGCGTCCCCGGGCCCGCCCCGGGCAGGGCGCCGGCGGCGAGCGCCGCGCGGAAGCCGGCGACCCGCGCCGCCGCCTCCTCCAGCCGGGCGGCGGGCAGTTCGCCGCCGGTGACCGCGGCGGCGAGCGCGGCCCGGACCGCGAGGTAGTCCTCCTCGTCCTGGTCCCGGCCGAGGCAGAGCAGGTCCACGCCGGCCGCGAGGGCCCGCACGGCAGCGCTGGGCACGCCGCCCTGGCCGCTGACCGCGCGCATCTCCAGGGCATCGGAGATGATCACCCCGGTGAAACCGAGTTCGCCGCGCAGCAGCCCGCCAAGCGCGGCGGGCGACTGGGTGGCGGGCAGGTCCCCGGTCAGCCCGGCCACCCGCAGGTGCCCCGGCATCACGGCGGCCACCCCGGCGGCGATCGCCGCCGCGAACGGGGGCAGGTCACGCTCGCGCACCCGGGCCATGCCGCCCTCCACGGTGGCGAGCACGTGGTGGGTGTCGTCCCTGGTGCTGCCGTGGCCAGGGAAGTGCTTGGCGCACGCCGCCACCCCGGCCGACTGGAGGCCGCGCACCGCCGCGGCCGCATGCCGGCTCACCAGGCCGGTGCGGTCGCCGAACGCGCGGGTGCCGATGACCGGGTTCCCCGCGGCGGTGTTCACGTCCACCGACGGCGCCAGGTCCACGTTGATGCCGACGGCGGCCAGGTCGGCCCCGAGCGCCCGGTACACCGCCCGGGTGAGCGACGCGTCGTCGACCGCGCCGAGGGCGGCGTTGCCCGGGTAGGGGCTGCCGGTGAGGTGGGCCAGCCGGGTGACGTCGCCCCCTTCCTCGTCGATCGCGATCACCGGTTGCGGCGCCGCGGCGCGCAGCGCCGCAGTCAGCGCGGACAACTGCTCGGGTCCGGCCACGTTGGGGCCGTAGAGCGTAACGCCCACAAGACCGTTTTCCAGCGCCTGCAGCAACCATCGCGGAGCGGAACGGCCGGGGAACGGCGGGATGAGGACAGCGTCGGCGAGCCGGGTCAGCGACCCGGCGCCAAGGGCGGTCCCGCTCACCCCTTCACCGCCCCGGCGACCAGGCCGCGGGCCATCCGCCGCTGCACCAGCAGGAAGAACAGGATGGGCGGGATGGTGTAGAGGGTGGCGGCCGCCATGATCGCCCCCCAGTCCGAGCTGTGCTGGCCCATGAAGTAGGTCACGTAGATGGGCAGGGTGAACTTCGCCGGGGTGTCCGGGCTCAGGAAGGTGAGCGCGAAGACGTACTCGTTCCAGGCGAAGATGAACGAGAACACGCTGGTCGCCACCAGGCCGGGCGCCACCAGGGGGAGGAGGATCCGCCAGAAGATCCGCGCCGGGCCGGCGCCGTCGATCGCCGCCGCCTCCTCCATCTCCCGCGGCACGGCGGCCACGAAGTTGCGCAGCATCCAGACGGAGATCGGCAGCGCGAACGCCGTGTAGAGCAGGATCAGCCCCGGCAGGCTGTCGAGCAGGTTGAGCGCCCTGAAGTCGATGAACAGCGCGATGACCAGCGCTTGCTGCGGCAGCATCTGCACCACCAGCAGCATGATCAGGAACGAGGTGCGGAACCGGAACGCAAAGCGGGCCACCGCGACCGCCGCCAGCAGGGAGATCAGCGAGGAGGCGACCACCGCGGTCAGCGTCACCAGCAGGCTGTTGGCGAAGAACGTCCAGAACGAGATGCCGACGGTGCTGCCGCTGAGCACGTTGTGGAAGTTGGCCAGGGTCGGGTGGGCCGGCAGCGGGTGCGGCGTCAGCGAGAAGATCTCCCGCGGCGGCTTGAACGCCGTCGAGATCATCCACACGATCGGGGCCAGGGTGACCACCGCGACGCCCGCCCCGGCGCCGTTGAGCGCCACGGCGCGCAGCCTGCCTGGTGCCGCCCCGGCGAGCGGTGGCACCGGTCGCCAGCGCGGCCGGCGGCAGCGAGCCCGGCTGCGCGGTCACCGCAGCGCTCCCTGCTTGATGGAGGCCCGGACGTAGCCGACCGTGATGATCAGCAGGATGACGGTGAGCACCAGCGCCAGCGCGCCGCCCAGGCCGTAGCTCGGGGGCGTCGAGAAGGCCCGCTGGTAGACGTAGATGCCGAGGTTGTACTCATCCAGGTTGGCCCCGGAGCCGGTCAGGAGGTAGAGCTGGGTGAACACCCCGAAGTCCCAGATCACCGACAGGAGCAGCAGCACCAGGAAGATCGGCTTGAGCAGCGGGTAGGTGATCTTCCAGAACGCCCGCCACGGGGTGGCGCCGTCCACCCGCGCGGCCTCGTGCAGTTCGGCCGGCACGGTCTTGAGCCCGGCAAGCACGCTGACCGCGATGAACGGGAAGCCCTGCCAGACGAGCAGCAGGGTGGCCACGGTATAGACCGGCAGGGCCGACGACATCCAGTTGAAGCCGGCCCAGGTCGCCGCGCCGCCGCCGAGCCAGCCGGGCAGTTGCGCCAGCGCCCAGTCGACCACGCCGCCGTCCGGGTTGAACAGCCAGTAGAAGATCACGGTCGCCGCGACGGTGGGAGTGGCCCAGGCGAGCAGCGTCGTGGTGCTCACGGCCACCGACATCCGCGGGCCCAGCCGGTTCATCAGCAGGCCCACGCAGGTGCCGGTGACCAGCGTCAGCGGGACCACGATCGCGGCGAAGGCGACGCTGTTGCGCAGCGACAGCCAGAACTCCGGGTCGTGGAAGATGGCGGTGAAGTTGGCCAGCCCCACCCACTGGGCCGGCGCCACCCCCGCGAGCTGCTGGATCCCGTAGTTCTGGACCGAGAACAGGCCCAGTTGCATGGCCGGCCACACGATGAGCCACCCGACCCCGGCCAGCGCCGGGGCCAGCAGCAGATACGGGGCCAGGCGGTAGCGGCGGACGAACACGCCGGCCCGGACCCGCCACGGCAGGCCGCCCTGGCCCGGGCGCGGCGCACCGGACTCGTCCACGAGCCCAGTGTCCGCATCCCGGGCCCGCGGCGCAGCCGCATCGCCGGTACCCCGGGGCTGCGGCGCAGCCGGGTCGCCGGCCCGCGGTACCTGGGGCCTGGCCCCCGGCCGGCGGAGCCGGCCAGGGGCGGACACCTTCGTCACATCTTTCCCGTGTTGAGCACGTTCTGGAGTTCGGTGTTGGCCTTGTCAACGGTCTGGGTGAAGTTCGCGCCCTGCATCAGGGCCTTCATCATGGTCGGGATGATCGCGTCGGTGGTGTCGGCGATCCCCCAGTTCTTGGAGTTCAGCGGTGAGATCTGGGTGACGGTCGCCGCCTTCGCGAACCCGGAAAGCACCGGGTTGCTGCTGTAGGCGCCGCCGGTGAGCTGGGAGGTGTACGGCGGGAAGAACCCCTGGGCGTTGGCGAACGAGGTGGAGTTGGGGACGCTGTTCATCACCTTGACGAGGTCCCAGGCGGCCGTGGGGTACTTGGTCAGCTTCCACACCGCGAGGTCGGAGCCGCCCGCGAAGGCCGGCGACTGGCCGCTGCCCTGGCCGGGGATCGGGAACGAGGCCCAGTTGGCGGTGTCCACCGCGTTCTTCGGGAACTCCGCCTTGGCCCACGGGCCGTCGATGTACATGTCCAGCTTGCCGAGCGCGAAGTCCTCGTTCGAGCCACCGGAGGTGGCACCGGGGGCGCCGAGCTCGGTCTGCCCGATGTAGGTCTTCGGCGACACGTGATCGGTCAGGTACAGGTCGGCGTAGAACTTGATGCCGGCCTCCGACTGCGGGCTGTTGAGCTCCGCGGCCCACGTGCCGCCATGGTCCACCGCGACCTGCCCGCCGGCGCCCCAGATGAAGCTGACGATGGCGTTGGTGTAGTTGCTGGGCGCGCCCAGGCCCCAGGTGCCCGGGTCCTTCTTCATCAGCAGCTTGGCGTCGGCCACGAGCTGCGCCCAGCTCGCCGGCGGCGAGCTGATGCCGGCCTTGGCGAACTGGTCCTTGCGGTACCAGATGCCGCGCACGCCGCCGAACCACGGCACCGCGTAGATGGCCGAGCCGACGGTGTCGTTGGCGAGCATGCCCTTGACCATGTCCGAGCTGGGCGCCCACGCGTGGACCTCGGGGGCGATGTTGGCGAGCATCCCGAGCGAGGCCTGGGCGGGGGTGTCGGTGTTGCCAAGCTCGGTGATGTCCGGGCCGTTCTTGCCGCTGCTGAACGCGGTCGTCCAGTCGGTGGCCCGGTTCCCCCACGGGACGAAGACCACTTTGATCTTGGTCTTGGCATAGGCCGGGTAGGCCTTGTGGAACTGCGTGACGACCCCGTTCATCCAGGTCACCTGCTGCGGCGTGGACGATCCCATCCGCCACACGGTGAGCTGGGCGGGCACCCCCGAGGATGAGGCAGCCGTGCCACTGCTGGATCCGCAGGCCGCGGCCAGCCCGGTGAGCGCCGTGGCCGCCGAGATGGCGACGGCGGCTCGTCTGAGTCTCACTGCTTGCTCCCTTCGCGTCGCCGTCGGCGCACGGCCGGCGGGGCCGGGCTTGAACCGGCGCGCGGCGCCGCGCGCACCGGTCTGCTGGCGCCGCATGACACCAGCTCAGCACCCCTGGGCCCGGGGGTATGCGTAAACTAACAAGAAAGTTTCCTGTAAGAATAGGGACTGCGGGTAACGGGTTCGTTTCTGTTGCCGGATCGAGACATAGGGTGCACGGCGCACAGAGCCCGGCGGGCACCACGGAAATGCCTGGCACGAACCACGGTCCGCAGTCTGGACCGCAGGGCCGGGCAGGCAGAAGGATGGCCTGGCGGGACAGGGGGCACGATGATGGGACGGCCAGGCACACCGAGCCTGCTTCGGGAGATCAACGACCGCGCGGCGCTCGAACTGCTGCTCGCCGAGGGACCGCTCACCCGGTCACAGGTCGGCGAGGGCACCGGCCTGTCCAAGGTCACCGCCTCGCAGACGCTCACCCGCCTCGAAGAGCGCGGCCTGGTCGCGGTGACCGGGCAGCAGGCTGGCGTCCGGGGTCCCAGCGCGGCGGTGTACGCGATCGTCCCGTCCACCGCGATCGTGGCCGGCCTGGACGTCGCCCCCGAAGCGGTGACCACGGGCGTGGCCGACGTAACGGGCCAGGTGCTGGCCGAGGTGACCGTGGATCCCAACGGCGCGGGCAACCCGGTCCAGCTGGTCCGCAACGCGGTCGCCGCCGCGTGCCGCGCCGCCCGGATCGAGGCGGCGCAACTGCGCGCGGTGGTGATCGGGACCGGCGGCATGGTGGACCCGCGTACCGGGGACGTCCGGCTGTCGGTGAACCTGCCCGACTGGCACGAGGGCGTGCTCGGCGCGCTGCGTGGTGACCTGCGCCTGCCGGTGACCATCGAGAACGACGTCAACCTGGCCGCGATGGCCGAGCACGCGCAGGGCGCGGCGCGCGGGGTGGACGATTTCGTCCTGGTCTGGATTGGCGTGGGCCTCGGCCTTGCGGCGATACTGGGCGGCCGGCTGCACCGCGGAGCCCGCGGCGCCGCGGGCGAGATCGGCTACCTGCCGGTGCCGGGGGTGCCGCTGCCGGAGGACCTGACCCATCCCGCGGCGGGCGGGTTCCGCTCGCTGGCCGACGGCCGTGAGGTCCGCGCCCTCGCGGACCGCTACGGCTTCGCCGCCCCGGCGAACGGCGACGCGGTCGCCGCGGCGGTGCGCGCCGCGGCCACGGGCGACTCCGGCGGCGAGGAGTTCCTCGCCGACCTGGCCCGGCGGCTGGCGGTCGGGGTGGCGGCGATCTCGGTCACCCTCGACCCCGGGCTCGTGGTGCTCGGCGGCGAGGTGGGCCAGGCCGGCGGCACGGCCCTGGCGGACCGGGTGAGCGCCGAGGTGAGCCGGATCTGCCCGGTGACTCCCGATGTGGTGCCGACCGCGGTGCCCGACGCCCCGGTCCTGCGCGGTGCCCTGCTGGCCGCCGTCGACCAGGCCCGGTCGGCCCTGCTGGCCTCCGTCGCCGACGGCTGACGCGCGGACGGCGGCACGCGCTGGAGCGGCGCGGCGCGCGGACGGCGGGCCGCGGCGCCGGTCAGGCTGCGGCGCCGGTCAGGCTGCCGGGCGGGCGGCGGCGCCGGTGAGCGGCAGGCCGGCCGCGGCGGCCCTGGCGTAGTCGTCGTCGACGAGGATCACCTGGTGCCCGGCCGCCGCCAGCAGGGACGCGGCGATGCCGGCCCGGTACCCGGCCTGGCAGTGCACCCAGACCGGGGCCGGGGGCCGGCCAGGCAGTTCGCGCATCCGGGCGGGCAGTTCGTGCAGCGGGATGTGCAGCGCCCCGTCGATGTGGCTGGCCGCCCATTCGAGCGGGCGGCGGACATCCAGGACGGTGATGCCGCCGCCGCGCCGGGCGGCGGCCAGGCCGCGGAAGCCGGTCACCGGGCAGGAGGCCGGGTCCTCGCCGCCCAGCCAGTCCGCCGGGGTGCCGGTCGCCGCGCCGGCGATCCGGTCCACGCCGATCCGGGACAGTTCCCGCTGCGCGGCGGCGACCTGGGCCGGGGTGCTGGCCAGCAGGGTCAGCCCGGCACCGTCCGGGAGCAGCCAGCCCAGGTGGGTGGCGAAGGCGTCGCCGAGCGGGAAGCTGACCGACCCGGGCACGTGCCCGGCCGCGAAAGCCCGGCGGTCCCGCAGGTCCACCACCCAGTCACCGGCGGCGACCCGGGCCGGCACCTGGCCCGCGAGCACCCGGGGCGGCGGGAGCAGGGCGGGAGCGTCCGCGCCGAACGTGTTCGCCGGGGCCATCCGGGCGTAGTACGCGGGAAACACATCCAGGCCGGCCAGCAGGGCCGCGACGTAACGGTCCTGGTCCAGGGTCAGCACCGGGTTCGCCCGCGCCTCCTCGGCGATCGTCGATGCCCGCACCGGTCCCCCGGCCGCGGGCCGCGCCGCGCAGAAGCTGCCGAAGCCGTGCGTCGGGTACACCGGCGCCGCCCCTGGCAGCAGGGCGGCCAGCCGGCGGGCCGAGGCGTGCTGGGCCGCGGCGAGCGCGGGGGCGTGCCGCGGGCCGAGGAGATCCGGGCGGCCGGTCGAGCCGTGCAGCAGCGAGCCGCCGGTGAAGACCCCGGCCACCTCCCCGGTCTCGGCGTCGGTCACGGCATAGCACAGGTGGGTCCAGGTGTGGCCGGGGGTGGCCAGGACGCGCACCCGCATCGCCCCGGCCTCGATCACGTCCCCGTCGCCGACCGCCGTTCGGCGCAGCGCGACGTCGTCGGCGCCGTTCACGTGATACGCGGCGCCGGTCTCCCCGGCCAGGGCCAGGCCGCCGGAGACGTAGTCGTTGTGGATGTGCGTCTCGAACACGTGGGTGACCGCCACGCCGCGGTCGGCGGCCGCCACCAGGATCCGGTCGATGTCACGCTGTGGATCGACCACGAGCGCGGCCGTGCCGTCGGTCACCAGGTAACTGCGGTCACCCAGCGACGGCGTGTCGATCACCACAACGTCGATCACGGCGGACTCCCTGCACTCGACTCTTAGCTATTTATCCTATCGACATACTAGGTTATAGTGAACCCGTGTACTGCGCCGAGTCTTACGACAACCGCCCGCCGGTCATCGCGGTCATCGGCGGGGGCGCCAGCGGCACGCTCGCGGCTATCCACCTGCTCCGCCTGGTCGCCGCCGGGCGGCAGCCGGTGCGCATCGCGCTGATCGACGCCGGCGGCCGGCACGGGCTCGGCCAGGCGTACTCCACCACGCACCCCGGTCACCTGCTGAACTCCCCCGCCGACACGATGAGCGCGGTCGCCGGCGACCCGGGCCAGTTGCTGCGCTGGGCCACGGCGAACCGCATCGCGCACGACGGGTTCCTGCGCAGGTCCGACTACGGGCGCTACCTGTGCGACACGCTCGCCGAGTCACGGCGCCGGGCCGGGCCGGCCGCCACCGTCACCCCGGTCACCTCCCACGTCGTCCGGATCAGCGACTGCGCCCCGCGGCACGCGCTGCGGCTGCACCTCGCGGCCGACGGCCATATCGACGCCGACGTCGCGGTGCTGGCCGTGGGCAGCCCCGCGGCCGCCGCTCCGTGCCCGGTGCCGGACAGCCCCCGTTACATCGCCGACCCGTGGGCACCCGGCGTGCTGCGGCGCATCGCCGACGGCAAGCCGGTCATGGTGCTGGGCACCGGCCTGACCGCGCTGGACGTGGCCATCGCGGTGACGGCCGCGCACCCGCGCACCGTGGTCCACCTGGTGTCCCGGCACGCGCTGCTGCCCCGGGCGCACCGCGGGCACCCCGAACCGGGACGGCCGGCCTGGCTGCCGGCGCTGGCCGGCCCGGGCGGCCCGGTGCGGCTCGGCGAGCTGATGTGGCAGGTCCGCACCGCGATGACGGACCGCCCGGAAGCCTGGGAGGAGATCATGGACGCGCTGCGGCCGCACGTGCCCCGGCTGTGGCAGCGGCTCCCGGTAGCCGACCGGCAGGTCTTCCTCCGGCACGTCGCGCGCTACTGGGAGGTGCACCGGCACCGGATGCCGCCGGAGACGGCGCGCCGGATCAGCGTGCTGCGCGGCACCGGGCGGCTGTCGGTGCACGCGGGCCAGGTCCGCGCGGTCACCCCGGTGCCCGGCGGGCTCCGGATCCGCTGCGAGCACGAGGCCGGGGGCAGCCCCGGGCACGAGGCCGGCTGGCTGGTCAACGCCACCGGCCCGGCCGCCGACATCACCCGGTCCGGCGGCCCACTGCTGCGCGACCTGTTCGGCAGCGGGCTGGCCCGGCCGGACCCGCTGCGGCTCGGCCTGGACGCCACCCCCGGCGGCGCGGTGATCGACGCGGCGGGCCGGCCGAGCGCCACCCTGTTCACGCTCGGCCCGCCGCTGCGCGGGCTGTGGTACGAGACCACCGCCATACCGGAGATCAGGACCCAGGCCGCCGCCCTGGCCCTGCGCCTGACCGCCGCGACCGCGGCGCCCGCCCGCCCGGGCACCGCCGCCTGACGTCCGGCTGCGGCCCGCCGCCTGTCCTCCAAGGGCGGCGGGCCGCGGCCGGCGCCAGCCCAGGCCCCGCAGCCCGGGCACGCCGGCCACCCCACAGCCCGGGCACGCCGTCCGCCAGACTGCCCGGCGCCGTCGGCGCCCCGGGACCCCGCAGGCCGCCCGGGGCCCACGGCCAGGCACCGCCCGTGCGCGGGCGGCACGGTTGCGGCACGCCCTATTACGAATGGGTGACGTTCTGCCCAGTTCGTTGCGGTTGGTCCCGTGGGGCGGCAGGTTTACCGCCAGGATGCTGAGCATCTGCCGACCCAATTGGGCGGGCCGAGGGACAAAGCCTGGCGCGGGCCGTCCCCGCCCGCCGCGTGGCCAGGCGCGCGTCGCGGCGTGCCTGGCCACGCCTATGCCCGCAGCTTGACGAGCCAGGCGCACTATGGTGATGTTGACCCCGTCCATCGACGGCAGTGGAGGAAGCCGGTGCGAGTCCGGCGCGGTCCCGCCACTGTGACCGGGGAGCGGCCCTCACGTTAGCCACGACCGCGATGCGGTGGGAAGGCTGAGGGGAGCTTCGATCCGGGAGCCAGGACACTCCGGCCGTCGGTCCTTCTCGCCCGGGGCGTGGTTACCCCGAGGAAGGCCCGCCATGATGCCCGCACCTGTCCCGGCCGCCGCCCCACCCTCCTCCCCTTCCCCCTTCACGGCCCGGCGCGCCCTGCCCGTGCCCCGCCTACTGCCACGCCGCCGCTGATGCGGCGCCGGTCCGGGCTCGCCTGCGGGCTGCTGCTCGGCGCCGCGCTCGACGCCCTGCTCGCCGACCCGCCCCGCGGGCATCCCGTCGCCGCGTTCGGCGCCACCGCGGCCCGTGCCGAGCGCCGCCTCTGGGCGGCCAGCCGGGCGCGCGGCGCGCTGTTCGCCGTGGCGTGCACCGGCCCCGCGGCCGCCGCCGGCTGGGCGGCGGGGCGGCTGGCCGGGCGCCGGCCGGTGCCCGGCGCCGCGCTGGCTGCCGCGGCGACCTGGGCGGTGCTCGGCGGCGCCAGCCTGGCCGCCGAGGCGGCGGGGATCTCCCGTGCGCTGACGCGCCGGGGACCTCGCAGACGCGCGGCGCCGGCTCCCCGCGCTGTGCGGGCGCGACCCCGCCGGGCTCCCCGCGGCCGAGCTGGCCCGCGCGGCGGTGGAGTCGGTCGCGGAGAACACCTGCGACGCCGTGGTCGCGCCGCTGCTGTGGGGCGCGGCGGCCGGCGTCGGCGGCCTGCTCGGCTACCGGGCGGTGAACACGCTCGACGCGATGGTCGGCCATCACACCATGCGTTACGAAAGCTTCGGCTGGGCCGCCGCCCGCCTCGATGACGTGGCAAACCTGGTGCCCGCCCGGCTGACCGCCGCCCTGGCCGTGGCCCTGGCCCCCGCGGTCGGCGGGAGCAGGCGCCGGGCTCTGCGCACCGTGCGCCGCGACGGGGCCGCGCATCCCAGCCCGAACGCGGGCCGCTGCGAGGCCGCGTTCGCCGGTGCGCTCGGGGTCAGCCTCGGCGGCACCAACGTCTACCAGGGCCTGGCCGAGCGGCGCGGCACCCTCGGCGATGGGCCGCCGCCCGGCCCCGCCGACATCGACCGCGCCATCCGGCTGTCCCGGCTCGTCACCCTCGCCGCCGCGGTCCTGTGCGCGGCTGCCGCGTACGCGCTCGGCGGGCCTGGCCGGGCGCGGGGACCCCGGCTGCCGGAAGCGGGCCGCCCTGCCCCGACAGCCCACGTTTGTGGTCGGTTGGCACGACCACCACATTCTTTTGTGGTCGGTGGCGCACCACCACAAGCCGACCGCGACCATGGCAGCGACGGCATGAACGGGCTCCTCGTGCCGGCGACCGCGGCTGGGACTGCCATGAAGGGGATCCTGGTCGCCGGGACGGCGTCGGAGGCGGGCAAGAGCGCGGTCACCGCGGGGATCTGCCGCTGGCTGGCCCGGCGCGGCGTCAAGGTGGCCCCGTTCAAGGCGCAGAACATGTCGCTGAACTCGGTGGTCACCCGGGATGGCGCGGAGATCGGCCGGGCCCAGGCGATGCAGGCCGCCGCGGCGGGCATCGAGCCCGAGGCGGCACTGAACCCGGTGCTGCTCAAGCCCGGCGGCAACGGCACCAGCCAGGTCATGGTGCTCGGGGAACCGGTCGCCGAGGCGGATGCCATGTCCTACCCCGAACTCAAGCCGCGCCTGGCGGGCACCGTGCTGGCCTGCCTGACCGGGCTGGCGGACCGGTTCGACGCGGTCATCTGCGAGGGTGCGGGCAGCCCGGCCGAGATCAACCTGCGCGCGCACGACATCGCGAACATGGGCCTGGCCCGGGCGGCGGGCCTGCCGGTGATCGTGGTCGCCGACATCGACCGGGGCGGCGCGCTGGCCGCCCTGTACGGCACCCTCGCCCTGCTCAGCGCCGAGGACCAGGCGCTGGTCGCCGGGTTCGTGGTGAACAAGTTCCGCGGCGACGCCGCTCTGCTGCAACCGGGCCTGGACCGGCTGCGCGACCTCACCGGCAGGCCGGTGCTCGGCGTGCTGCCGTGGACGGCCGGGCTGTGGCTGGACGCGGAGGACTCGCTCAGCCTCGGGTCCGGGCCGGATGAGCCGGCCCTGAGCCCGGCCGGCGACGTGCTCCGGGTGGCGGTGGTCCGGCTGCCCCGGATCAGCAACTTCACCGACACCGACCCGCTGGCGGCCGAGCCGGGCGTGGCGGTCCGGTTCGTCACCTCCCCCGCCGAGATCGCCGACGCCGACCTGGTGGTCCTGCCCGGCAGCCGGGCCACCGTGGCCGACCTGGCCTGGCTGCGCGAGCGCGGCCTGGCCGGCGCCGTAGAAAGATCGCGCCGCGCGGGGCGGGCCAGTGCTCGGCATCTGCGGCGGCTACCAGATGCTCGCCGGACAGATCCGCGACGACGTGGAGAGCGGCGCGGGCCTGGTCCCTGGCCTGGGCCTGCTGCCGGCCACGGTCGAGTTCGGCACCGCGAAGGTACTCAGGCTCCGCCGGGAGACCTCGGACGGCGAGCCGGTCACCGGGTACGAGATTCACCACGGCGTGGTCACCGCGGCCGGCGGGGAGCCGTTCCCTGGCGGGTGCGCCGCCGGGCCGGTGCTGGGTACCACGTGGCACGGGATCTTCGAGAGCGACGGGTTCCGCCGGGCGCTGCTGCGCCGGGCCGCCGCGGCGGCAGGCCGGTCCTTCGAGCCCGCTCACGTCGCGTTCGCCGCGATCCGGGAACGGAAGCTGGACACCCTGGCCGACCTGGTGGGCGAGCACCTGGACGGCGATGCGCTGCTGGACCTCATCGAGCACGGCGCGCCCGCCGGGCTCCCGTTCATCCCCCCGGGAGCACCATGAGCACCGCAGAAGTTGCCGTACTCATCTCGGCGTCGGACACCGACCTGCTGGCGGCCAGGGCCAGCGGGGCACCGTGGCGGCTGGCCAACCCCGCGCGGACGTCGCCGGATGAGGTGCCCGGGCTGGTGGCCGGAGCGTTCTGCGTGATCGTGCGGTTGCTGGGCGGGCGCAGAAGCTGGCCCGACGGCCTCGCCGCCGTCCTCGCGGCGGGCCTGCCGACCGTGGTGCTCAGCGGTGAGGCGGCACCGGACGCGGACCTGATGGCGGCGTCCACGGCGCCCGGCCGGGGTGGCCACGCAGGCGCTCGCCTACCTGCGCGAGGGCGGCCCCGCGAACCTGGCCGAGCTGGCCGCGTTCCTGTCCGACACGCTGCTGCTCACCGGGCACGGGTTCGCGCCGCCGGTGCCGCTGCCCGGCTACGGCGTGCACGGGCAGCGCGAGCAGCGGCCGGGCCGGCCGACGGTGGGCATCGTGTTCTACCGGGCGCACGCGGTGTCCGGGAACACCGGCTTCGTGGACGCGCTGGCCGACGCGGTCGAGGCGGGCGGCGGGAACGCCCGGTGCGTGTACTGCTCGTCGCTGCGCGCCGCCGGGCCGGAGGTCTATGAGCTGCTCGCCGGGGCGGACGCGCTGATCGTGACCGTGCTCGCGGCCGGCGGGACGGTCGCCGGGGAAGCGAGCGCGGGCGGGGACTCCGACGCCTGGGACGTGGCCGCGCTGGCCGCGCTGGACGTGCCGGTGCTGCAGGCGCTGTGCCTGACCTCGTCGCGGGCCGCGTGGGCGGCGTCGTCCGCGGCGCTCACCCCGATGGACGCGGCGATGCAGGTCGCGGTGCCCGAGTTCGACGGGCGGTTGATCACCGTGCCGTTCTCCTTCAAGGAGGCCGGCGAGGACGGGGTGCCGGTGTACGCGGCGGACCCGGAGCGGGCGGCCCGGGTGGCCGGGATCGCGCTGGCGCACGCCCGGCTGCGGCACACCCCGCCCGCGCAGCGGCGGCTGGCGATCATGCTGTCGTCCTACCCGACCAAGAACGCCCGGGTCGGGAACGCGGTCGGGCTGGACACCCCGGCGTCGGCCGTGGTGCTGCTCCGGGCGCTGCGCGAGGCAGGTTACGACACCGGCGACGGGTTCCCCGAGGACGGCGACACGCTGATCCACGCGCTGATCGCGACGGGCGGGCACGACGTCGAGTGGCTCACCGAGGAGCAACTGGCCGCGGCGCCGATGCGGGTGCCCGCGGCGCGGTACGCGCAGTGGTTCGCGGCGCTGCCGGAAGCGCTGCGCGAGGCGGTGCGCGGGCACTGGGGCGACCCGCCGGGCGAGCTGTACGTCGACGAGGGCGAGATCGTCCTGGCCGGGCTGCGGTTCGGCAACGTGGTGCTGATGATCCAGCCGCCGCGCGGGTTCGGGGAGAACCCGGTGGCCATCTACCACGACCCTGACCTGCCGCCGTCGCACCACTACCTGGCCGCCTACCGATGGCTGGACCGCGAGTTCGGCGCGCACGCGGTGGTGCACCTGGGCAAGCACGGCACCTGCGAATGGCTGCCCGGCAAGGGGCTCGGCCTGTCCGCGGCATGTGCCCCGGACGCGGTGCTCGGCGACCTGCCGCTGGTCTACCCGTTCATCGTCAACGACCCCGGCGAGGGCACCCAGGCCAAGCGGCGCAGCCACGCGACGATCGTGGACCACCTGATCCCGCCGATGGCGCGCGCCGACAGCTACGGCGACCTGGCCAAGCTGGAACAGCTCCTGGACGAGTACGCCACGGTCAGCGCGCTGGACCCGGCCAAGCTCCCGGCCGTGCGGGCCCAGGTGTGGGAGCTGATCGCGGCCGCGCAACTGCACCACGACCTGCACGTGGACGCCGCCCCGGCGGCCGAGGAGTTCGACAGCTTCGTGCTGCACGTGGACGGGTACCTGTGCGAGATCAAGGACGCGCTGATCCGCGACGGCCTGCACATACTGGGCAGCGCCCCGGCCGGGGAGCAGCGGGCCGCGACGGTGCTGGCGGTGCTGCGGGCCACGCAGGTCTGGGGCGGGCGCAGCGCACTGCCCGGACTGCGCGCCGCGCTGGCCGCTCATTTCATGCTGAACGAAAAGGCGCTGCTGGCCGACCCCGGCCAGCCGGCCGACGTCCGGGGTGACCTGCCCGGCCTGGCGGCCGGGCCCGGGCGAACCGGGGCCGACGTGATCGACGCGCTGGAGGTGCTCGCGGGCCGGCTGGTCGCGGGCCTGGACGACGCGGGCTGGCAGCCGGAGAAGGCGCAGGCCGTGGCCGCCGGGATCCTCGGCGCGGCACCGCCGTCCGTGGTCGCCGTGCTGGAGTTCGCCGCCCGCGAGGTGGTGCCGCGGCTGGACCGCACCGGTGACGAGGTGGCCAACCTGCTCCGCGCGCTGGACGGCAGGTACGTGCCGGCCGGGCCGTCCGGGTCGCCGACCCGCGGCCTGGTGAACGTGCTGCCGACCGGGCGGAACTTCTACTCGGTGGACCCGAAGGCCATCCCGTCCCGCAACGCGTGGGACGTGGGCGCGGCGCTGGCCGAGTCGCTGGTGGCGCGGCACCTGGCCGACACCGGGTGCCTACCCGCGGTCGGTGGGGCTGACCGTGTGGGGCACCGCGGCCATGCGCACCCAGGGCGACGACATCGCCGAGGTGCTGGCGCTGATCGGGTGCCGCCCGGTGTGGGACGACGCGTCCCGGCGGGTCACCGGGTTCGAGGTGACGCCGCTGGCCGAGCTTGGCCGGCCCAGGATCGACGTGACCGTGCGCATCTCCGGGTTCTTCCGTGACGCGTTCCCGCACGTGATCGCGCTGCTCGACGACGCGATCGCGGCCGTGGCGGACCTGGACGAGCCGCCCGCGTCGAACTATCTGCGGGCGCACGCGGAGGCCGACACCGCGGCGCACGGGGACCGGCGCCGGGCGACCACCCGGATCTTCGGGTCCAAGCCCGGCGCGTACGGGGCCGGGCTGCTGCCGCTGATCGACGCACGGAACTGGCGCACCGACGCCGACCTGGCCGAGGTCTACGCGGTGTGGGGCGGGTACGCCTACGGCCGCGGCCTGGACGGCCGCGAGGCGCGCGCGGACATGGAGTCGGCGTTCCGGCGGATCGCGGTCGCGGCGAAGAACACCGACACCCGCGAGCACGACATCGCCGACTCCGACGACTACTTCCAGTTCCACGGCGGCATGGTGGCCATGGTGCGGCACCTGACCGGCGAGCTCCCCCGCCGCCTACATCGGCGACTCGGCCCTGCCGGACCTGGTGCGCACCCGGACGCTGGCCGAGGAGACCCGGCGGGTGTTCCGGTCCCGTGTCGTCAACCCGCGGTGGCTGGCCGCGATGGCCAGGCACGGGTACAAGGGCGCGTTCGAGATGGCCGCTACCGTGGACTACCTGTTCGGCTACGACGCGACCGCCGGCGTGGTGGACGACTGGATGTACGAGCAGCTCGCCGCCTCGTACGTGTTCGACGACCAGACCAGCGCGTTCCTGCGCAAGTCGAACCCGTGGGCGCTGCGCGGCATCGCGGAACGGCTGCTGGAGGCCGCCGACCGTGGCCTGTGGGCCAAGCCGGAGGACGGCACCCTGGAGGCGCTGCGGAACGTGTACCTGGAACTGGAAGGCGAGCTGGAGGGGGAAGACTCATGATCAGCCGCCACCGCCCCCGGCCACTCGGCCCTGCCAGCCCCCAGCCCCAGCCATCTGCCGCCCAGCCCGGCCGTTTGTGGTCGGTGCCAACGACCACAAAAGAATGTGGTCGGTGTGCCAACGACCACAAACGATGGGTGCGCGGGGAGGCGGCGGGGTGAGCGGGTTCCCGTTCAGCGCCGTGGTCGGCATGGACGAACTGCGGCTGGGGCTGGTGCTCAACGCGGTGTCGCCGGGCATCGGCGGGGTGCTGGTGCGCGGCGAGAAGGGCACCGCGAAGTCGACGATGGTGCGCGCCCTGGCGGCGATCCTGCCCGACGTGACGGTCGTGGCCGGGTGCCGGTTCTCCTGTGACCCGGCCGCGCCGGATCCGTCCTGCCCGGACGGCCCGCACGAGCCGGGAGCGGGCTCGGTCACCCGCCCCGCGCGGCTCGTCGAACTGCCGGTCGGGGCCAGCGAGGACCGGCTGGTCGGCGCCCTGGACATCGAGCGGGCGCTGACCGAGGGCGTCAAGGCGTACGAGCCCGGGCTGCTGGCCGCCGCGCACCGGGGCGTGCTGTACGTGGACGAGGTCAACCTGCTGCACGACCACCTGGTGGACCTGCTGCTGGACGCCGCCGCGCTGGGCACCTGCTACGTGGAGCGGGACGGGGTCTCCGTCCGGCACGCGGCCCGGTTCCTGCTGGTCGGCACGATGAACCCGGAGGAGGGCGAACTGCGCCCGCAACTGCTGGACCGGTTCGGGCTCACCGTGGAGGCCGCCGCCCCGCGGGACGCGGCGCTGCGCGGCGAGGTGGTCCGGCGGCGGCTCGCCTGCGACGCCGATCCGGCCCGGTTCGCCGCGCAGTGGCAGGACGCCGAGTCGGCGCTGGCGTCCCGGATCGTGGCAGCTCAGGCGCTGCTGCCCGGGGTGGCCCTGCCCGACGCCACGCTGCGGCAGGTGGCGTCGGTGTGCGCGGCGTTCGACGTGGACGGGCTGCGCGCGGACCTGGTGACGGCGCGGGCGGCGATCGCGCACGCGGCGTGGCAGGGCCGGGATGAGGTCACCGCCGTGGACGTGCGGGCCGCCGCGCGGCTGGCGCTGCCGCACCGCCGCCGCCGGCAGCCGTTCGACGCGCCGCAACTGGACGAGGAGGAACTCGACCGGGCGCTGGCCGGGGCCGGTGCGGATCCCGGCGACGACCCCGGCCCCGGGGATGACGGGCCGGGCGGCGGGGAGAGCGGCCGGGCGGCGGAGCAGCGGGCCAGCCACGAGCCCACGCGGCCAGGATGCCCCGCCGCCACGCGAGGCGGCCGCGCCGGACCCTGGTCCCGCCGGGGCGAGCCGTGCCCGCGGCGGAGGCGTCCGGCCAGCCACGGCCGGGCGCGGCGCCGGCCAGGCCGCCCGCGGCTGCCGGGACGGCGTTCCGGGTCAAGCGCCTCGAAGTCCCTGGGGTCGGGTCCGGCTCGGCGGGCCGCAGGTCCCGGGCCCGCACGGACTCCGGGCATGTCACCGGGGCGCAGCCGCCCCGGGGCCGGCTCGGCCGGGTGCACGTGCCCGCCACGTTCGCCGCGGCCGCGCCGTACCAGGTGCCCCGCGGCCGGGCCGCGGGCGACAGGCTGCTGCTGCGGGCGGGTGACCTGCGCGAGGCGCGCCACGAGGGGCGGGAATCCAACCTGGTGCTGTTCGCGGTGGACGCCAGCGGCTCGATGGCGGCCCGGGCCAGGATGGGCGCGGTCAAGGGCGCGGTGCTGTCCCTGCTGCTCGACGCCTACCAGCGGCGGGACAAGGTGGGGATGGTCACGTTCCGGGGCCAGGCCGCGGAGGTCGCGCTGCCGCCCACGTTCTCGGTCGAGGCGGCGGCCGCCCGGCTGGCCGCGGTACCGACCGGCGGGCGCACTCCGCTCGCGGCGGGGCTGCTCCGGGCCGGGGAACTGCTGCGCACCGAGCGGATCCGGGATCCGCGCCGCCGGGCCCTGCTGGTACTGGTCACCGACGGGCGCGCCACCGGCGGCCCGGACCCGGTGGCCGGCGCGCACCGGGCGGCGGCCCTGCTGGCGGCGGCCGGAGTGCACAGCGTGGTCGTGGACTGCGAATCCGGCCCGGTCCGGCTGGGCCTGGCCGCCGCCCTGGCCGAGTCCCTCGGCGGCGTCCTGCTCCGCCTGGACGAGCTTGCCGCCGGGCCGCTGGCCGACTCGGTGCGGGTGCTCAAGGAGGTGGCCTGATGCCGCAGGGGAAACCGTTGGTCGTCCCCGATGACGGGCTGACCACCAGGCAGCGCCGCAACCGCGCGCTGGTCGTGGTGCACACCGGCGAGATGAAGGGCAAGTCCACCGCCGCGTTCGGGCTCGCGCTGCGGGCCTGGAACCAGGGCTGGCCGATCGTGGTGTACCAGTTCGTCAAGAGCGCCAAGTGGAAGACCGGGGAGGAGTCGGCGCTGCTCGCGCTGGCCCGGGTGCACCAGCAGACCGGCGAGGGCGCCCCGGTGACCTGGCACAAGATGGGCGAGGGCTGGTCCTGGATCGCCCGGCCCGGCACCGAGGCCGACCACGCCGCCAACGCCAGGGAGGGCTGGGAGCAGGTCAAGCGGGACCTCGCCGCGCAGGCGTACGGCTTCTACGTGCTGGACGAGTTCACCTACCCGATGAAGTGGGGCTGGGTCGACACGGCGGACGTCGTCGCCACCCTGGCGGACCGCGCCCGGGCCAGCAGCATGTCGTGATCACCGGGCGCGACGCCGACCCCGCGCTGGTCGAGGCGGCGGATCTCGTGGTGCAGATGACCAAGGTCAAGCACCCGATGGACGCCGGCCAGAAGGGCCAGAAGGGCATCGAGTGGTGAACGTCCCCCGGCTGGTGGTGGCCGCGCCCGCGTCCGGGCACGGCAAGACCACCGTGGCCACCGGGCTGATGGCCGCGCTCACCGCGCGCGGGCTGAGGGTGTCCGGGCACAAGGCAGGCCCGGACTACATCGACCCCGGCTACCACGCGCTGGCGACCGGGCGGCCCGGCCAGGAACCTGGATCCGGTGCTGTGCGGCACGGACACGATCGCGCCATTGTTCGCCCATGGCGCCGCGGGCGCGGACATCGCGGTCGTCGAGGGGGTCATGGGCCTGTTCGACGGGCGGGGATCCACGGCCGAGGGGTCCACCGCGCACGTCGCGCAGTTGCTCGATGCTCCGGTCGTGCTGGTCGCGGACGCCTCGGCGCAGGGCAGGTCGATCGCGGCCCTGGTCTCCGGGTTCGCGTCGTTCGACCCGGCGGTGCGCCTGGCCGGGGTGATACTGAACCGGGTTGGCTCGGACCGGCACGAACAGATCCTGCGTGACGCCCTCGCCGGGATCGGCATGCCGGTGCTGGGCGCGCTGCGCCGGGACGACGGCATCGCCGTCCCGTCCCGGCACCTGGGCCTGGTGCCGGCCGCCGAGCGGGAAGGCGCGGCGCGCGCAGGCGATCGCCCGGCTCGCGGCCCTGGTCACCGAGTCCGTGGACCTGGATGCCGTGGTCAGCCTGGCGCGCCAGGCCGCCCCCTTCCCGCCACGCCCTGGGACCCGGCCGCCGCGCTGGCCGACTCAGCCGAGACTCCGTGATCATGACTTCAGTGGTGCTCCAGCAACACCAATCTCATGATCACGATCGGGGTGTGGCGGTCGCGGGGCGTGGGCGGAGTGCGGGCGGTGCGCGCGGGGGTGCGCGGGCGGCGGTGCGCGCGGGCGCGGGCGGTGCGGGCGGCGGCGCGGCCTGTGGTGGCGGTTGCGGGCGGGGCGGCGTTCACGTTCTGCTACACCGAGACGGTGGAACTGCTGACCGCCGCCGGCGCCGACGTGGTGACCGTGGATCCGTTGCGGGACGAGGCGCTGCCGCCCGGGACCGGTGCCCTGGTACTCGGCGGCGGGTTCCCCGAGGTGCACGCCGGTGACCTGTCCGCCAACGAGCCGCTGCGCGCGGACGTGGCCCGGCTGGCCGGCTCGGGCGCCCCGGTGGTGGCCGAGTGCGCCGGGCTGCTGTACCTGGCCAGCGAACTGGACGGGCTGCCCATGTGCGGCGTGCTCGATGCCACCGCGGCGGATGACCCCCAGGCTCACCCTCGGCTACCGGGACGCGGTCGCGGCCGGCGCCTCGGTGCTCGCGCCCGCCGGGACCGCCGTCCGTGGCCACGAGTTCCACCGCACCACCGCTGGTCCCGGGGAGCCCGCGCGGCCCCCGCATGGTCGTTCGGCGGCAAAGACGAAGGCTTCGTCCGCGGCGGCGTGCACGCGTCCTACCTGCACCTGCACTGGGCCGGGTATCCGGGCGCGGCGCGGCGCGTCGTGGCGGCGGCAGCAGTGGCGGCGCCGGCATGAGCGCGCCGGCCCTCGTGGGCGTGGGCATGGGCCCCGGTGACCCGGAACTGGTCACCGTGAAGGCGGTGCGCGTGCTGCGCGAGGCCGATCTGGTGCTGGTGCCGGTCATGGCCACCGGTGAGCAGGGCAAGGCCCCGTGACAAACGGCCTTGGGCCACCGGGGGGTTCCAGGGGGGTCGCCCCCCCAGACCAGCAGGGCCGGGCGGAGGCCACGGTGCGCGCGCACGTGACCCACGACCGGATCGCCCGGGTGGCGTTCGCGCTGACCGAGGGCGCGGACATGGCCGAGCGGGAGGCCGCGTGGGACGGCGCCGCGGACGCGGCCGTGGCGGCGTTCGCCGGCGGGGCCTCGGTGGTCGCATTCGCCACGATCGGCGACCCCAACGTGTACTCGACGTTCACCTACCTCGCGGCGACCGTCCGGCCGCGGGTCCCGGGCCTGACCGTGGCCACCGTGCCGGGCATCACCGCGATGCAGGACCTGGCGGCGCGCAGCGGCACCGTGCTGTGCGAGGGCCGGGAGACGCTGGCGCTGCTGCCGCTGACCGCGGGGATCGGGCCGTTCAAGGCCGCGCTGGCCGGGTTCGACACCGTGGTCGGCTACAAGAGC
Source organism: uncultured Actinomycetes bacterium (assembly GCA_963795785.1). GTDB lineage: Bacteria > Actinomycetota > Actinomycetes > Streptosporangiales > Streptosporangiaceae > DASXKD01. The sequence goes on along the minus strand of CAWCKG010000009.1, from coordinate 158,356 downwards.
GGCAGCCACCTGCCCGAGGTACTCGCCGCGGTCCGCGACGCGGGCCGCCTGGACGGCGCGGTGCACGGGGCGAGCCTCGGCCTGCCCGGTGAGGACATCCGGCCCGCGGCCGAGGTCACCGGCCCGGCACCCTACCTGTCCACGCTGCTGGTGCCCGGCCGGCGGACCCGCCGCGGAGGCAAGCTGTGACCGGCCAGCTGGGCGACGGCCGCCCGCGCCGCCCCACCCCAGCCGCGGCCCGCACCCCGCCGCCGGCACGTCACCCCAGCCCCGACCGCGCACCCGCCCGCTCCCAGCCCGCAGCCAAGGTCTGGTTCGTCGGGGCCGGGCCGGGCGCCGCGGACCTGCTCACGCTGCGCGCCGCCGCGGTGATCGCCGCGGCGGACATCGTGATCTGGGCGTCCAGCCTGGTCCAGGCGGAGGTGCTGGACCACGCCAGGCCGGGCGCGCAGATCGTGGACTCCGCCGCGCTGCCGCTGGAGGAGGTACGCGCCCTCTACGAGCGGGCGCTGGCGGAGGGTCTCGTGGTGGCCCGGATCCACTCCGGGGATCCGGCGCTCTGGGGCGCGGTGCAGGAGCAGCGGGAACTGTGTGACCAGCTTGGCCTGCCGCACGAGACCATCCCCGGGGTCAGCGCCTACTCCGCGGTCGCCGCCCTCGCCGGGCGGGAGCTGACCGTCCCCGAGCTTGCCCAGTCGGTGATCCTCACCCGGCTCGGCGGCGGCAAGACCCCGATGCCCGCCGGGGAGGAGGTCGCCGAGTTCGCCAGGCACGGCACCACGATGGCGGTGTTCCTGTCGGCGGCACGGTCCGGCCAGCTTCAGGCCGAACTGCTGTCCGGCGGCTACCTGCCGGACACGCCGGTGCTGGTGGCCTACCGGGCGACCTGGCCCGACGAACTGCTCGTGGAGTGCACCGTGGGCACCCTGGCCGAGACGGTCCGCGCCCGCAAGCTGTGGAAGCACACGCTGTTCCTGGTCGGGCCCGCGCTCGCGGCCAGCGGCACCCGCTCGCACCTGTACCACCCGGGCCATTTCCACGGGCACCGCAAGGCGCAGCCGCAGGCCCGCCGCGCGCTGCGCACCGCCGACGCCGCCCTCCGCGAGGCGGGGCCATGACCCAGCACCGCCCCCGCGGCGAGCCCGAGCTGACCGAGCCCGACCTGCCCCGCACCGCCAAGGTGCGGCCCAAGGCGCTGCGCACCGGCTGGACCACCGGCACCTGCGCATCCGCCGCGGCGAAGGCCGCGACCACCGCGCTGCGGGACCAGGCCGCGCAGCGGACCGTGGAGGTGGCCCTGCCCAGCGGCCGGCGGGTCAGCTTCGACGTCGAGTCCTGCGTGCATGACGCCACGAAGGCGACCGCGGTCGTGGTCAAGGACGCGGGCGACGACCCGGACGTCACCCACGGCGCGCACCTGACCGCGACCGTGCGCTGGCGCGCCGAACCCGGGGTGCTGCTCGAAGGCGGCGAGGGGGTCGGCATCGTGACCAAACCCGGCCTCGGCATCGAGGTCGGCGAGCCGGCCATCACCGCCACCCCGCGGGCGATGATCATCCAGGCCGTGGCGGAGGTTACCGACCTGGTAAACCGTGGCGTCGTGGTACTCATCTCGGTGCCCGGCGGCGAGAAGATGGCACGCAAGACCACCAACGCGCGGCTGGGCATCCTCGGCGGCATCTCGATCCTCGGCACGACCGGGATCGTCCGGCCGTTCTCCACCGCGTCGTGGCGGGCCAGCGTGGAACAGGCGGTATCGGTGATGGCCGCCCAGGGTGAGCGGACGGTGGTGCTGTGCACCGGCGGGCGGACGGAGAAGGGAGCGATGGCGCTGCTTCCTGACCTGGCCGAGGTGTGCTTCGTCGAGGTGGGCGACTTCACCGGCGCGGCGCTGCGCCGTGGCCTCGAAGTCGGCCTGGACCGGGTGATCTTCGTGGGCATGGCGGGCAAGCTGGCCAAGCTCGCGGCGGGCGTGCTGATGACCCACTACACCAGGTCCAAGGTGGACCTCGGGCTGCTCGGCGATGTCACCCTTGCGGCGGGCGGGACGGCGGCCGTGGCGGAGGAGGTCGGGGCCGCGAACACCGGCCGGCACGCGTATGAGATCTGGCAGCGGGAGGGGCTGCTGCGGGCCGCGGGCGACGAGTTGTGCCAGCGGGTCCGGTCGGTGCTGCTGCGGGCCGGACAGGGCAGCCTGGCCGCCGACGTGGCGATGGTGGATTTCAGCGGCGCCCGCGTGGTCGCGGCGACCCGGCCCGAGTGGGTGACCGCGGCATGATCACGGTCGTGGGGATGGATGGCTCGGCCCTCGGCCCGCAGGCCGAGGCGAGGCTGTGCTCGGCCACGCTCGTCGTCGGCGGGCGCAGGCACCTCGCCGTGGCTCCTGCGCAGGCGCGCACCGTGGTCCTCGGGGAACTGGCACCCGCGCTGGACACGCTCGCCGCGCACGACGGCGACGCGGTGGTCCTCGCCTCCGGCGATCCCGGGTTCTTCGGGATCGTCCGCGCCCTGCGCGAGCGCGGCCTGAAGTTCACGGTGCTGCCCGCGGTGTCCTCGGTCGCCCTGGCGTTCGCCCGGGCCGGTCTGCCCTGGGACGATGCCGTGGTGGTCAGCGCGCACGGCCGGGATCCGCGCCCGGCGGTCAACGTGTGCCGTGCCTGCCCGAAGGTTGCGGTGCTCACCGGGCCGGGATGCGGCCCGGCGGAGATCGGGGCGGCGCTGGACGGCTGGGACCGCCGGCTCATAGTCGCAGAACACCTCGGCAGCGACGCCGAACGGCTCACCGAGTGCTCCCCCGCCGGCGCGGCGGCCCGCACCTGGGCCGACCCCAACGTCGTCCTCGTCCTCGGCCCCCCACGCGCCCCGGGGAAAGTGATCGAACGCCACGTTCATCACCAAAGATGCTGATGAACGTCACATTCATCACGAACCGCAGGGGGCGGAGGCCGGAGGGCAGGCCGGCGCCGGGGCGGCGGCGGGTGGCGGGGTGCTGGCGGCTGGCGGATGGCCGGTGGGTGCTGGAGGGGCGGCGGGTGCTGGAGGGGCGGCGGCGGGTGGCAGAGGGCTGGCGGTCGGCGGATGGCCGGCAGGGGCAGGAGAGGCGGCGGGTGGCGGGATGCTGGCGGGGGCTGGGTGGCTGGCGGGGGGGCACGGCGCCCCGGCGGGGTGGGCGCTGGCGGAGGAGGAGTTCGACAGCCGGGACGCGGTAATGACCAAGGCCGAGGTGCGGGCGCTGGCGCTGGCCAGGCTCGGCCCCGGTCCCGGGATGCTGGTATGGGACGTGGGCGCGGGCAGCGGGTCGGTCGGCATCGAGTGCGCCCGGTTCGGGGCGGCGGTGATCGCGGTGGAGCGCGACGCGGTGCGCTGCGAGCGGATCCGGGCCAACGCGAGCAGGCACGGCACAGACGTGCGGATCGTGCCGGGCGAGGCCCCGGCAGCGCTGCAGAACCTGCCGGATCCGGACGTGGTCTTCGTCGGCGGTGGCGGGACCACGGTGATCGAGGCGGCAACTGCCCGGCGCCCGGCCCGGATCGTGGTGGCCCTGGCCGCGGTGGAACGGGCAGGCCCGGCGCGCGAGGCCCTGGCCGCGGCCGGTTATGCCACCGGCGGCGCCCTGGTCCAGGCGGCCAGGCTCGCCCCGCTGCCCGGCGACGTGCACCGGCTCGCCGCCACCAACCCGGTCTTCCTGGTGTGGGGCACGGCGGGCGCCGGTGCCACGGAACCCGCCAGCGGCGCAGAGCACGGCTCCCCGGGCCCCGGGGCCCCGGAACCCGCCAGCCCTGGGGAACCCGGGACCGGGGGCGCAGAACCTGGCAGCGGGGCCGGGCCCGTCAGCCCCGGGGTCCCGGGCTCCGGCGGCCGCGGCTCCGGCCCCGGAGCGCCCCGATGATCGGGCTGATCGCCGTCACGGTGGCCGGCCGCGCCGCCGCCGCCCGGCTGGCCCAGGCCTGGCCCGGCGAGACCCGGACTTACGAGGGGCCGGCCAAGCGGGCACTGCACCGGGCCTGGGCCGAGTGCGACGGCGTGGTGTGTTTCCTGGCCGTGGGCGCGACCACCCGGCTGGTCGCCCCGCTGCTGGACAGCAAGTGGGTCGACCCGGCCGTGGTCTGCGTGGACGAGCCCGGCCGGTACGCGGTGACGCTGGTCGGCGGGCATGCGGCCGGCGCCAACGCGCTGTGCACCCGGGTGGCCGACGTGCTCGGCGCCCAGGCGATCATCACCACGGCGACCGACGCCACCGGGCTGCCCGGCCTGGACACCCTGGACTGGCCCGCCGAGGGCGCGATCGCCCGGGTCAGCCGCGCCCTGCTGGACGGTGAGCCGGTCGGCTTCGAGGCGGACGTCACCTGGCCGTTGCCCGCGTTCCCGGCCACCGTCGGCGGGGCGGGCCCGTACCGGATCGTGGTGACGGACCGGATCGTGCCCATCGACGAGAACACCGTGGTGCTCCGCCCGCCGTCGCTGGTCGCGGGAATCGGGGCGAGCAAGGGGGTCACCGAGGAGGAGGTCCTCGGGCTGATCGACGAGGCGCTGGCCGTGGGCGGGCTGTCCAGGGACTCGGTGACCGCGCTGGCCACGGTCGACGCCAAGGCCGGCGAGGAAGGCATCGTCGCGGCCGCACGGCAGCGCGGCTGGCCGCTGCACAGTTATCCGGCGGGCCAGCTTGCCGGGGTCCCGGTGCCGAACCCGGGCGAGGCGGCACTCGCGGCCGTCGGCACGCCGAGCGTGGCCGAGGCGGCGGCCCTGACCTTCGGTGACGAACTCGTCGTGGCCAAGCGCAAGTCGGCGATGGCCACGGTGGCGCTGGCCCGGATCCGGCCGCGCGGCCGGCTGGTGCTGGTCGGGCTCGGCCCCGGTGACCGTGACCTGGTCACCCCCAGGGCCATCGACGAACTGCGGCGCGCCTCGGTGGTGGTGGGCCTGGACCGCTACCTGGACCAGATCCACGACGTGCTGCGGCCCGGCACCCGGGTGCTCCGCAGCGGCCTCGGTGACGAGGAGGAGCGGGCCTCCTCGGCCGTGGCGGAGGCCCGCAAGGGGCACGCGGTCGCTCTGGTCGGCTCCGGTGACGCGGGCGTCTACGCGATGGCCAGCCCCGCGCTGGCGATCGCGGGCACGGACATCGACGTGACCGGGGTGCCCGGGGTGACCGCCGGGCTCGCGGCCGCTGCCCTGCTGGGCGCCCCACTCGGCCACGATCACGTGGTCCTCTCCCTGTCCGACCTGCACACGCCGTGGGAGATCATCGAGCGGCGGATCCGGGCGGCCGCCGAGGGGGACTTCGTGGTGGCCTTCTACAACCCGCGCAGCAAGGACCGGGACTGGCAGCTCGGAGCGGCGCTGGAGATCCTGGCCGGCCACCGGGATCCGGGCACCCCGGTCGGCGTGGTGCACGACGCGTTCCGCCCTGGCCAGCGGGTGCTGATCACCACCCTGGCCGAGGCCGACCCGGCCGTCGCGGACATGACCAGCGTGGTCATCGTCGGCTCGGCCAGCACCCAGATCATCGCCGGCCGGATGGTCACCCCGAGGGGGTACCGATGGCAGCACTAGCCCCGACCCCGCCGCCCCGCCCACGGCCTAGCCCCGGCCCCGCCGCCCCGCCCAGGCACCGTGACGATTGGTCCCTGTCAGGGCTGCGGTGCGTGCCTGCTCACCTGTCCAGAACATGCGATACGCCCCTCCGGGGGCACCCTGATCGTCCTGGCGGAGCGCTGCTCGGGGTGCGGTGAGTGCATCGAGGTCTGCCCGGTGGACGCGATCACCGAGACCGAGGCTGGCCCCAGCGTCAGTCGCGCGCAGCCAACTATTACGATTTCGTATGATACGAAATCGTGGTATCTGCCAAGCCGTTCCGCACGCGGCAGGCACCACGTCCCGGCGGGGAGGACGGCACGATGGCCCGCGTAACGCACCCGATAGAGAAGCAGTCGTACCAGATCCTCCGCGCGCGGGCGGACACCTCCGCGCTGCCGCCGTGGACCCGGGCCGTGGTGGAGCGGGTCATCCACGCCAGCGCCGATTTCGGCTACCTCGATGACCTGGTCTGCGCGGAAGCGGACCTGGCGGCGGGCACGCAGGCGCTGTGCGACGGCGCACCGGTGGTCGCCGACTCGGCGATGACGGCGGCCGGGATCACCGCCCGAGAGGTGGTATGCCGTATCGATGACCGCCGGGCCGCGGCGCTGACCAGGGTGCTCGGCATTACCCGTGCGGCGGCCGGGATCCGGGTGGCCGGCGGCGAGGTCGGCCCCGGCGCGGTGTGGGTGATCGGCACCGCGCCCACCGCCCTGGCCGACCTGCTCGCCCGGGGCCCGGCCCCGGCGCTGGTCATCGGCCTGCCGGTGGGTTTCGTCGGCGCCGTCGAGGCGAAACAGGCACTGCGGGACAGCGGGCTGCCCGCGGTGACCAACAGGAGCGAGAAGGGGGGCGCCGCCGTCGCGGCGGCCGCGCTCAACGCCCTGCTCTACGGCGACCCGCTCGCAGACAGTACTAGCCCCGACCCCGCCGCCCCGCGCGGTGCTAGCCCCGACCCCGCCGCCCCGCCCAAGGAGCCGTCCTCGTGACCATGCCACCCCTGCTGATCGTCGGCCACGGGACCCGCAGCGACGCGGGCGTGGCCGAGTTCACCCGGCTCGTCGGGCTGGTGCGGGACCGCGCCGCGGGCCGGGTGCCCGCCGTCGACGGCGGATTCATCGAGCTGGCCAGGCCCTCGGTGGCGGACGCGGTCGCACGGCTGCTCCCGCCCGGCGCCGGCGGCCCGCGGCCGATCGTCGCGGTGCCGCTGGTGCTCACCGCCGCCGGCCACGGCAAGGGCGACATCCCGGCCGCACTGGCCAGGGAACTGGTGCGGCACCCTGGCCTGTCCTATTCCTACGGGCGCCCGCTCGGCCCGCACCCGGTGCTCCAGGACATCCTGACGGCCAGGATCGACGCCGCGCTGGCGGGCGCACCCCGGCGGGACACCGTCGTGGTGCTGGCCGGGCGCGGGTCCACCGACCCGGACGCCAACGCCGAGATCGCCAAGGTGGCGCGGCTGCTCTGGGAGGGCCGGGGCTATGCGGGCGTCGAGTTCTGCTTCATCTCGCTGGCCGAGCCCTCGGTGCCCGCGGCCCTGGCGCGGGCGGTGCTGCTGGGCGCACGCCGCATCGTGGTGGCCCCGTACTTCCTGTTCCCCGGGGTACTGCCGGACCGGGTGGCGGCCCAGGCGCACGAGTTCGCCGGCCGGCACCCCGGGCTGGCGGTGACGGTGGCGGGGCTGATCGGGGCGTGCGGCGGGCTGACCGGGCTGGTGCTGGAACGCTACGACGAGGCACTGGCGGGGGACATCAGGATGAACTGCGATACCTGCGCCTACCGGGTGGCGCTCCCCGGCTTCGCGGACAAGGTCGGGCGCCCGCAGGTCCCGCACTTCCACCCGGACGACGAGGCGGGGCACCGGCATTCCCACGCCGCCCACGAGGTGCTGTCATGACAGATTCCGGCGCGGCCCTGCCCGGTGAGCCCATGCCCCAGCAGGACATCGACGCGTTCTACCGGCTCGCCGCCGCGCGCCGGGACATGCGCAACGGCTTCCTGCCCGACCCGGTCTCCGACGAGGTGCTGACCCGGGTGCTGACCGCGGCGCACCAGGCGCCCAGCGTCGGGCTGAGCCAGCCGTGGGACTTCCTCATCCTGCGCGACCGGGCGGTGCGCGAGCAGGTGCGCGCCCTGGCCCGCCAGGCAGCAGGACGTGTTCGCCGGCTCGCTGCCCCGGTACCGTGCGCTGCGGTTCGGCGACCTGAAGGTCGAGGCGATACTGGACACCCCGGTCAACATCGTGGTGACCTGCGACTCCACCCGGGGCGGCAGGCACGTCCTGGGCCGGCACGCCCAGCCGCAGGTGGCCGCGTATTCCAGCGTGTGCGCGGTGCAGAACCTGTGGCTCGCGGCCAGGGCCGAGGGGCTCGGGGTGGGCTGGGTCAGCTTCTTCGACGAGCGGGAACTGGCGACAGCGCTGGGCCTGCCGCCGCATCTGGAGGTCGTGGCCTACCTGTGCGTGGGGCACGTGACCGAGTTCCCGCCAGGACCGGAACTGGCGCTGTCCGGCTGGGCGCGGCGGCGCCCGCTGGCCTGGGCCGTGCACGAGGAACGCTGGGGCCAGCGCGGGCTGCCCGGCGGGACCACGGTGAGCCTGCTGGCCGACACCCTGGCCGCCATCGCGCCCGCGGACGCGGGGGCGATGGCCCAGGCCAGGGAGCGCCAGGAGCGGCTCACCAAGCCGAGCGGCTCCCTCGGCGTGCTGGAAGAGCTTTCGGTACGGCTGGCCGGCCTGGCCGGGGACTGCCCGCCCGCGGTGCCCGAGCCCGCGGCCGTCGCGGTGTTCGCCGCCGATCACGGCGTGCACGCCCAGCGGGTCACCCCCTGGCCGCAGGAGGTCACCGTGCAGATGGTGGCGAACTTCCTGGCCGGCGGCGCGGTGGTGAACGCGATCGCCGCGCAGGCCGGTGCCGAGGTGTGCGTGGTGGACGTGGGGGTGGCGGCCGAGATTCCGCCCGCGCCGGGACTGCTGCCGCGCAAGGTGCGCCCGGGGACCGCGGACATGACCGAGGGCCCGGCGATGAGCGCCGGGGAGGCGCAGCGCGCGGTGGAGGCCGGCATCGAGACCGCACGCGACCTGGTGGCGGCCGGCAACCGGTGCCTGGTGACCGGGGACATGGGCATCGCGAACACCACCGCGTCCGCCGCCCTGATCGCGGTGTTCACCGGCGCGGAGGCGCAGGAGGTCACCGGCCGCGGCACCGGCATCGACGACGAGACCTGGGAACGGAAGGTCAGCGTGATCCGCCGGGCACTGGCCAGGCACCGGCCGGACCCGGCGGATCCGCTGGCCGTGCTGGCGGCGGTCGGCGGCCTGGAGCACGCCGCGCTGGCGGGGTTCATGCTGGGCGCTGCGGCGCTGCGGACCCCCGTGGTGCTCGACGGCGTGATCGCCTGCGCGGCCGCGCTGGCCGCCAGGGCGATGGCCCCGGACGTGGTGGACTGCCTGGTGGCCGGGCACATGTCCACCGAGCCGGGCGCCCGGCGGGCGCTGTCCGCGCTGGGCCTGCGGCCGCTGCTCGACCTGGACATGCGGCTGGGCGAGGGGTCCGGTGCCGCGCTGGCGGTGCCCATCGTGCAGGCCGCCGCCCGGGTGCTGCGAGATGTCGCGACGTTCGACAGCGCCGGGGTGTCCGGCGCCAAGGAGTAAGGGACGGACATGGCAACCCCGTCCGAGCCGCAGCCCACCGCTGGCCCGACACCGGATCCGGCACGGCCATCCCCCACGCGGCCCAGCACGCCACTCACGCGCCCAGCCACCCCATCCACGGGCGCGCACCCCCCACCCACGGGCACCGCACCCCACCCACGGCCCGCAGCCACCCCACCCCGGCGCTCACCCACGCCAGCCGCGGCGCCCCCATCTATCCCCTCAGCCTGCGGCTCGAGGGCCGCCGGGCCGTGGTGGTCGGCGGCGGCCCGGTCGCGCTGCGCCGGGTGGCCGGGCTGCGCGAGGCAGGCGCCGAGGTCGTGGTGGTGGCCCCGAGCGCTCACCCCGGCACTGGCCGACATGGCGGACCGCGGGCTGATCACCGCCCATCGGCGCGGGTACCAGCCAGGCGACCTGGACGGCGCCTGGCTGGTCCTGGCCTGCACGGACCGGCCGGAGGTCAACGAGGCCGTGGCGGCCGACGCCGAGCGGCAGCGCCTGTGGTGCGCCCGCGCCGACGACGCGGCCGCCTCCGCGGCCTGGGTGCCCGCGGTGGGACGGGCGGGCGCCGTGACCGTGGCGGTCAACGCGGGCCGCGACCCGCGCCGCGCCGCGGAACTACGTGATCATTTCGTGGACACCGCGGGCACGGTGGATCGTCTTGCTGCGAAAGAAGCGGCGGGCGGGAGCGGCGGGCAGCCGGCGGCCGGGCGGGTGTCGATCGTCGGCGGCGGGCCCGGCGACCCGGGCCTGATCACGGTGGCCGGGCTGCACCGGCTGCGCGAGGCCGACGTGGTGGTGACCGACCGCCTCGCGCCGCTGGCACTGCTGGAGCAACTGGCGCCCGGCGTGCAGGTGGTGGACGCGGCGAAGGTGCCCGGCGGCCCGGCGATGCGGCAGGACCACATCAACCACGCACTGGTCGAGCACGCCCGCGCCGGGCGTGCCGTGGTCCGGCTGAAGGGCGGCGACCCGTTCGTGTTCGGCCGCGGCCGCGAGGAGGTCGAGGCGTGCCTGACCGCGGGCGTCCCTGTCGAGGTGGTGCCGGGGGTGACCAGCGCGATCTCGGTGCCGGCCGCGGCCGGCATCCCGGTCACGCACCGGGGCGTGAGCCAGGGTTTCTGCGTGCTCGCGGGGCATGTCCGGCCGGGGGACTCGCGCAGTTCGGTGGACTGGGCGGCGCTCGCCCGCAGCGGGCATGACCCTGGTGCTGCTGATGTCGATCGACCACCTGGCCGAGATCGCGGAGACGCTGATCTCCGCCGGGCTGGGCGGCGCGACCCCGGGCGCGGTGGTGTCCGACGGCTGGAGCCGGCAGCAGCGGGTGGTGACGGCGCCGCTCCGGGACCTGGCCGGTGCGGTGCAGGCGGCTGGCGTCACGAACCCGGCGGTCGTGGTGGTCGGCGACGTCGCCGACCTGGCCGCCACCGGCCTGGTGATGCCCGGCGCTCCCCTGTCCCCCCGAGGCCCGTCCTCCCCCGGTGGCCAGTCGTCCCACGGAGGCCCGCCGCCCCCGGCCGCGCCGCCGACGCCGGGGACTCCGCGCTCCCCGGGACCACCGCCGACGGCCGGGACGCCGCCGTCCGCCGACGGGATCGCCGGCGCGCGGCAGCCCGGCGGCCAGGGCCAGGGCCAGGCGCCGCGAGCAGCGCGGCGAGCGGCGCCGCGGGACCGGGGCGCCGGGTGCTCGTGCTCGGCGGGGCACGGTCGGGGAAGTCGGCGGCGGCCGAAGGCATGCTGGCCGGGGACGGCCCGGTCGACTACGTGGCGACGGGCACGCCTCCGGGCTCGGGCGACACGGAATGGGACGCCAGGGTGGCCGAGCACCGGCGGCGCCGGCCGGCGCACTGGCGGACGGTGGAGACGCTGGCGCTGGCGGAGGTGCTGGCCGCGCCCGGCCCGGCCCCCGTCCTGGTGGACTGCCTGACCACCTGGCTGGCCCGGGTGATGGACGACTGCGGGGCCTGGGACGGCACGACGGGTGCCGCCGGGGCCCTGGCGGCCCGCACCGACCAGGTGCTGGCGGCGTGGCGGGACACGGGGCGGCAGGTGATCGCGGTGAGCAACGAGATCGGCTCCGGCGTGGTGCCCGGCACGGCCTCCGGGCGGCGGTTCCGCGACGAGACTGGGGCAACTGAACGCGCGCATCGCCGCGGCCAGCGACGAGGTCTGGCTGTGCACGGCGGGGATCGCCCGGCGGCTGCGATGACGCAGGCCCCGCAGACCGGGCCGGCCCGGCCCGGGACGCCCGGGACGCCGGGCCGGGCCGGGCTGGCCCGCTGCGAACCGCGCTTGGCCTGTTCACGATCCTCCCGGTCAAGGCGGCACCGGAGATCGGCAGGGATGACGCGGCCCGGGCCGTGCTCTGGCTGCCCGTGACGGGGCTGCTGGTCGCGGTCCCGGCCGCCGGGGTGCTGCTCGCGGTGCAGGCCGGCGGCCACTCCGGGCCGCGCAGGCTGCTGGCCGCTGCCCTGGCGGTCGGCGTGCTGGCACTGCTCACCGGGGGGCTGCATCTGGACGGCCTGGCGGACACCGCGGACGGGCTGGGCAGCCGCCGGCCCCGGGACGAGGCCCTCGCGATCATGCGCCGGTCCGACATCGGGCCGTTCGGCGTCGCGGCGCTGCTGTTCACCGTCCTGGTGCAGGTCACCGCCCTGGCGACGGTGGCACCCTGGCTGGCCGGACGCCGCCGCTCTCGCCGTGGCGGCGGTCACCGGGCGGACGGCGGTGGTGCTGGCCACCGGACCGGGATCCCCGCCTGCCAGGCCGGACGGGTTCGGTGCGCTGGTGGCCGGGGCCACCACCACGCGGGCCAGGGTCACGGCCGCCGCGATGCTGCTCGCGGTGACCGCGGCGGCCGCCGGGGCCGCCTGGGGCGCGTACCCGGCACTGCGTGCCGTCATCGCCGTGCTTGCCGGGCTGTGCGCGGGGGAACTGCTGCGCCGCCTGGCCCGGCGGCGCCTCGGCGGGATGACCGGTGACGTGTTCGGCGCCCTGGTGGAGGTCTCCGCTGCCGTGATGCTGCTGGCCCTGGCCCTGACCGCCTGAGCGGGTGCCCAGGGGCCGGTAGGCTCGGCGGTCATGCGAATCCTCGTCCTGGGTGGCACGTGGTTCGTGGGCCGGGCGATCGTCGAGGACGCCCTGCGCACCGGTGCCGAGGTGACCCTGTTCGGCCGGGGCAAGTCCGGGACCGACCTGTTCCCCGAGCTGACCCGGCTCCGCGGCGACCGGGACACCGGCGACTACGCGGCGCTGCGCGACGGGACCTGGGATGCGGTCGTGGACTGCTGCGGCTACGTCCCCAGGCACGTCGGGCAGGCGATGGACGCGCTGGGCGACCGGGTGGGGCGGTACCTGTTCATCTCCAGCCACGCGGTGTACCGGCACGAGGGGCTGCGGCCGGGCTCGGATGAGGACGCGCCGCGCCGTGCGCCGGTGCGGGACGTCGATGACACCGGGGAACTTGACGACAGAACCTACGGCCCGAGCAAGGTCGCCTGCGAGGACGACGTGGTGGCCCGGTACGGCCAGCGGGCGACGATCGTCCGGCCGGGGAAGGTGGCCGGGCCGCACGACTGGCAGGACGGGCTCACCTACTGGGTGCGGCGGGCGGGCCGCGGCGGGCGGGTGGCGGTGCCCGGTGATCCCGCGCAGCCGGTGCAGATCATCGACTCGCGAGACCTGGCCCGCCTGGTGGTGCAACTGCTCGCCGACGACCGCCCCGGTGCCTTCCATGCGGTCGGCCCGGCCGAGCCGGTCACCCTCGGCGGGCTCATCGAGACCTGCGCCCGGGTGACGGGCACCCAGGTGGAACTCGTGCCGGTGCCGCTCGACCTGGCGCCGGAGCCGTTCCCGCTGGTGAAGACGGACTGGGTGACGCAGCAGCGCAGCCCGGCGCGGGCGCGGGCCGCGGGGATGCCGGCGACTCCGCTCGAGGTCACCGTGGCCGACGTGCTGGCCTGGGACCGGGAGCGCGGTGAGCCGCCGCTGACCCGGGGGTTCTCGCCCGAGGCGGAGCAGGCGCTGCTCGCGCAGCGGGACAACAGGGAGCGCCGCGCGCAGCCGTGACCACGACCGGCGCGACCCGCACAGGCGCGACCGGCACAGGCGCGACCGGCACAGGCGCGGCCGGCGCGGGCCGGAGGCTCAGCCGCCGGCCATTTCGGCCAGTTCCTCCGGCCTGAACGCTCGCAGCACGCAGAACTCGTTTCCGTCCGGGTCGGCCAGTACCACCCAGCTCACCTCCGGGCCCTGGCCCACGTCGGCCCGGCGCGCGCCCAGGCCCTCCAGCCGCGCGACCTCCGCGGCCTGGTCCACCGGCCGCAGGTCGAGGTGCAGCCGGCTGCGGCCCGACTTCTCCTCGGGGACCCGCAGGAACAGCAGGTCAGGGGCCACCCCGTCCTCGGGACTGCCCTCCGGTGGCTCCAGCACGACCTCGTTCTCATTGCCGACCTCGAGGCGCCAGCCGAGCGCTGCCTGCCAGAACGTGGCCAGGCGGAGCGGGTCGGTGGTGTGGATGCTCAGGCACTGGATGCGGATATCCATGCGGCGACTCTGGCGCCGGCATGCGCCTTCTGTCCAGTTTCTTTCGCCACCCTGGCCTGCCCGCCTGGCACGGCGGGCGCGGCCACCGCCTCCTATCTCGGGCGTGTAACTGAGCCCATGTAGCGAATTGTGATTGAATGCTTGCTCATTGCATCCGTGTGTTTCCTGCGCAACGTTCAGAAGGGAAACTGAGATGACAGTGGTGGCCCCGCACCGCACTCACAAGGGTCCTGCTCAGTGGCATCACAGCGGCAACCGCGGTCTCCGTCACCGCGCTCGTGCCCGCCAACGCCTCGCCGACCGAGGTGAGCTGCAACCGCTGGCAGGCCCTGCATGTCACGGGAATCGCCGATCAGCCGCTGGTGGTCAGGAACAAGCCCAGCATCAACGACAACGATCGGGGGATGTGCCTGTCGGTGCCGGGATAGCGACGGCGCCTTCACCGTGGTCCGCTCCCCCGGGACCGCGACATCACCGACAGTACGGGCTTACCCCTACATCGGGACCGGCTGCTTCGAGGGAGCGTGCTCCTCGGCCGAGCAGGGCAAGCTGCCCCGGGCGGCCGCGCTCGGGAACTACACCGTCAACTGGGCGACGTCGACGCCGCGGAACAGCGGGATATGGGACTCCTCCCTGGACCTCTGGTGCGGTCCCCGCAGCGGAGTCGGTACCTACGAGATAATGATCTGGCTCCAATACAGCGGCCCGCAGTGGTGGGTTGGGCTGTACCCGAAAGTGTGGATCGACGGCGCGCAATGGTACGAGGTGCCGCACGCCACTGGCACTGGCCGGTATTACATCTCTTTCCGGCGCGCCTCGCCCGTGACGTCGGCATCGCTCCGGCTGGCGCCGTTCATGGCGAGAGCCAAGCAGATCGGCATGATCAACTCGTCGGCGCTGATGTGGGCCGTCCAGGCTGGCTTTGAAATCTGGTCAGGCGGTCAGGGCCTGGCGGTCACCAGGTTCTCCGCCACCGGCTAGCCGCAGGCCCGGCCCGCCCGGGGGCCGGTTTCGCCGGGCCCGCCGGGGTTGCAGCCACCCCCGGCGGCCGTTTCGCGCCGCGGTGGCCCGGGTCTTCCGGCTCTGGCGGATAGGGTCTTTTGGCCTGGGCCGTCACGGTGGAAAGGGCCTGGCCGGAGGCCGAATGGACCGGGGAAACATCCCTAACCGAAAGGAGGCTTCCTTCTCTGGGGCATAGGCGGCTCCATATTCAAGACTTGGGTTATGCGAACAAGCCACCCAGTGCATAACCGCCAAGGAGCCGTCATGAACGCCACCCAGAACGCCCCCAGACCGCAGCCCCCAGGCCCACACCGGCCGCCGCACCCCGGGGCCGCCGGGCCCGCAACAGGGTCCTGGGCCTCACCGCAGCCGCCGCCCTCACCGCCGGCGCCCTGCTGGGCACGGCGCTCGGCGCCGGCGCCGCGTCCGCCGCCACCACGCCCGGCTGGCTGATGGGCGCCGGCACCCTCGCCGGGATCAACGCCGCCGACCCGGCCCTCACCGCCCAGGTCCTCAACACGCCGACCACCTACGGCGCCGGGTCCAGCCTGTCGGGCAACCCGATCCAGCCCGGCCTGGCGGCCACCCCCGTGCTCGGCTACACCTCCTACGCCCAGTTCGCCTCGGACATCGCGAACTCCCGGATCAGCTTCCCCTACCAGTGGGTCATGTACGACCCGGAGGAGTGGGCCCAGACCCCGCTGAACGAGCAGCAGAACCCGGCCCGGTACATGACCCTGTTCGGCCAGCTCGCCCACGCGCACGGGCTGAAAGTGATCATGGCCCCGGCCATGGACCTCGGCTACGTCCCCGGCGCGGTCACCCCCCGCCTGCCCGGCGAGACCATCGTGCACTGGTACATCCGCGCCAACATCGCCGGCGCGGCCGCCACCGCCGGCGACATCGTCAACGTCCAGGCCGAATCACAGACCACCAACCTGCAGCAGTACGACGCGCTGTTCAACACCGCCGCCGCCCAGGCCCGCGCCGCCAACCCCGCCGTCCAGGTGTTCGCCGAGGTCTCCACCGTCAACGGCACCGTGGCCCAGATGACCGCCGCCGCCGAGTCCGTCAGCCCCGACGGCTACTACCTCGCCGCACCCGGCGCCACCGCACAAGCCGCCCAGTTCGTCGCAGAACATGCACGCCGCAGGCCGCTAACGACAGGGGAACAGATGGCGCCACACACGCCCACCGCACCGACACCACCAGCTACGGGTCCGCCGGTCCACGGCGGACCCGTACTCATGTGTCACCGCAGCGCCGACGGAGTCGGCGCAGCCTCCCCCGCACCCCGCGAAACCCCCCGCCCCCGCGAACTCCCCGGCCCCCGCAGAGGATCTCACCCCGGCACGGAAGGCCGCGACGGCGGCAGGGTTGTCCGTCCAGCCGCCAGTCCTGGTGATAGAGACCATCGTGCTGGGCGACGTCGAAGTAGATCAGGCCCAGCAGGCGGTTGCGGCGGATGCCGGCGAACAGGCCGGGAATCTTCTTGGCCTGGCCGGCGAGCGGCCCGATGCCGACCTCCGAGAGCAGGATCGGCTTCTTGGTGAACTTCCGGACGGCGCTGATGGTGTCGCCGATGACGCTCTTGAAGGTGTCGGCCGGGGTGACGTAGTAGCCGTCGATGCCGACCCAGTCCACGTACTGGTGGCCCGGCCACCAGTAGTGCACCCGCCCGGCGCCACGCCTGCCCCCGCTGATATCCCACAGCCACGTGACGTTGCTCGCGCCGGACTGCCGGAACAGGGTCACCACGTGCCGCCAGGCGGCCCGGTATTCGGCGGGATCGGCGTGGTGCCAGCCCCACGGATACCAGCCGCCGTCCGCCTCCGGGGCGAAGCTCATGATGACCTGGCCACCGTAGTGCCGGACCTGGGCGGCGAACCGGTGCAGGTAGGTGTCCCAGTGCCCGTCCGCGATGGCGGTCATGGACGCGTGCCATGGCTCCATGTGCACCAGCACGACGGCGCCGGTCTGCGCGGCCGCGGTGACAAAGCGGGCACGGAACGCCGCGCCCCAGGGGCTGTAGTAGACGGTGATGTTGGGCCTGCGGCCGGCCACCCCGGCGAAGCGGGTCACCGGCAGGTAGGTCGTGGGCGTGTTGGGCTCAAGGGTGCCCAGGTAGTGGAAGGCGCCAGGGTGGTGGATGGCGGCGTGCGGGTAGGGCGCGGAACTGGCCAGGGGCAGCACCGGGGCGGCCGCGGTGGCGGCCGGAGCGCTCCGCTTATGGACGGGTTCGTGCCGGTATTGCCAGATCGCGGCCGCGGCGCCGCCCGCCGTGATGGACACGCCCACCGCCGCGATGACGGCGGCGGCGTACCTGGCCTTGTTCATCGGATCAGCTCCACGGCGTGGGTGGGCGGACCGGAGATGGTGACCTCCACCTTCTTGCGGGTCACCCAGCCCTGGCGATGGCACGTGGCCATGCCGTAGAAGCGGATCTGGCGCAGCACCAGCAGGTACCACAGGGCAGCGAACGGCAGCAGCAGGGTTGACATCAGCCAGGAGGGCCAGCGCTGGTCAGAACGCTTCACGGTGATCAGCCGCAGGGCAACCGCGAACGGCCAGGCGACCAGCGCGATACAGCTGGCGAAGACCAGGCTGCGCGAGGCCGGCCAGACGAGCGGCACCGCCACCGAAACCGCGGCCGAGGCGAAAAAGGCGTACTGCTGATACACCACGAACCACCAGGCATAGGAGCGCAGCGACAGGTAGCGCATCCGCCACAGCGTCCGGATCGTCGAGGCGCGCATCCACCGGGTCCACTGGCGCAGATGGTGTGACAGGGTCTCGGGGTACACCGGCATGGCCACCGCCGTGGGCTGATGGACGGCCCGCCCGTGCAGCAGGGCGAACATGGTCAGTGCGGTGTCGTCGCCCAGGATGACCGGTACGCCGAAGAAGGTCTCCTCCAGGTAGGCGGGCAGAATCCGGTGGATCAGCCATCCCCGGTAGAGCGAGAAGGCGCCCGGGTTGATCACCACGTTCCCGCCCGCGACGCTCTGCGCGCTCATGGTGAAGAGCTGGAAGGCCAGGGATCGCAGCCCCATGGCACGGGTGAGGAGGTTCTTGTTCAGGTTGTAGGCGAACTCCAGGCCCGCGACCGAGACCACGTCGCGGTCGGCGAACGGCTTGAGGCCCTCCTCGATGGCACGGCGCTCCAGCGCGGAGTCCGAGTCCATCGTCGCGTAGATGTCGGCGTTGGGCACCGCATGGAACGCCGCGGCCTGCGCGTGCTTCTTGCCCTTGTTCTCCTGGCGAATCCAGAGGAGCTGGGTGGCGGAACGGTGGGCCTGCCAGCGGGCCCGGACCTCGGTGTAGTCGACGCGCGGAGCCGTCATCGACCACGATGATCCAGTCGACCTTGCGGGTCTGCTGGAACAGCGCGTAGATGGTCCGGTCCAGGATCGCCGGGTCCTCGTTGTAGCAGGGGACCACGGCAGCGACCCCCAGGCGGTCCAGCTTCAGGCTCTGGATCTCGTTCACCTTGAACGGGCGCTGGAACCACGACAGGGTGAGCTGCAGCAGCACGAACCCGAGGCTTACCGCCCACAGCCCGTACACCCAGCCCGCGGCCGTCGAGACGTGGGTCAGAACCGTCCGGTGCAGAAAGACCGACCCGGACACGACCAGGGCAATGGGAACGACCACGAATCCCCGGCGCGGCCGGAAGGTGACCCGGGGGATCTGAAAGCTGCGCTGCGGGGTTACAGATCGGTGGGGGCCTTGCTGCGGCGGAACAAAAGCCGCACGGTCAGGGTCCAGGCGAGGGTGGAACACGCCGAGATCCCGAACACGACCCAGATCACGTTCCCGAATCCAGGTCCCTTCATCGATTTCTCCCCCTTTGATCGTGCTCGTGGACTGATCATCGTTGTGGATCGTCATTGTGCCGGAGATCCTCCTGCTGCGGGAACGACTTTGCGAATGGACGTTACGTCATTCAGACGTGAATAAGGTCAAATCCTGCTGAGCCCGGGAAAATCGTGTGGTACCGAATTCGTCATGGTGTGCCGATCATCTCCGTGGGCAGTTCTCCCCCGGCCGGCTGCTTCCGGGCCGCCGGCACGGGATTTGCCCCCGCCGCGTATTGCCCGATCGTTGCCAGCATTCGTGCATGAACGGCATCCAGGCCGTCGCGCCGCCGCTCGCAGCGCTGGGCCGCGCGGGCCAGTACCCGGCGGGGAGCCGCCGCCATGGTGGCGTCGAACAGCGCCCAGGAAAGCTCGTCGAGCGCGGCACGGACCGGCTCTGGCTGCTCCGTCCGCGCGCAGGTGGCAGCCAGTGCTTCCATCCGCTCCTCCAGCGCGGGCGCGGCTGCGATCTGGAGCGGGAACACGTCGATGTCCTCGCACCATGCCTGTTCCGTGCCGGCGCCCTCGAACGCGCTGATCAGCGGGCTCATGTCACCTGCGGTCATGGGGTCGTAAAGCGCGGGGAACGGTGCCGACTCGTAGCCGCGGTCGTAGCCGCTGAAGTAGATGGGCGCCGTGGAACCGGTCCGCGCGAGCACGCCGAGCGCCACATCGACAAGGGCCACCGGCCATCCGAGGTCGTTGATGGCATGCACCCGCAGCGAGCCCCACTGCGCGCCGGCCGCGGCCGCGAGCAGCAACTGCGCCGACTGGAGCGCGGACTGAACGTAGAACGCGATATCGGGGCTGTGCAGCCGGATCACCCCGCCGTTGCACCAGTCCAGCAGCCGGGCATGGAGGATCGAGTTGTCGATGACATGGGTGAACCTCGCCGCCGAGCAGGCGGTCAGCCCATCCGCCGCCGCCCGGCACAGCAGCCACTCGGCGGCCCGCTTGGAGGCGGTATAGATCTCCGGTGAATACGGGCGGAAGGCCTTGCCGGTCGACGCGGCGACGACATGAGAAACCCCGGACGCAGCGGCGGCGCTGACCACGTTGCGGGTGCCGAGCACGTTGGTCGTTACCGTGCGGTGCACCTCGTGCTCGGCGAGCCCGGGGTCCCGCTGCCCCGCCACGTGGAAGACAATGTCGCATTTGGCATGGTCGAAGACCGCGGCCAGCTGATCGCGGTCCCTGATGTCGGCATGGACATAGTCGGCGTCCGCAAGGCGCGGCCATCCCTGGGTGACGCCTCGGCTCACGCTCACCAGGCACGCGGGCTCGAGCCGCGCCAGCTGGGCCATCAGCCTCGCGCCGATGCAGCCCGTGCCGCCGCTGACCAGGATCCGCTTGCCTTTCAGGCATGCGGCAAGGACGGGATGCGGCAGGTCAATGTCTTTCCCGGCCGCGGCCAGGAACCTGCTGTACTCCTCCTGCGCCGCTGGTTTGCTGGCGAGCAGCGCCTGGGTGTGGGTAGCCAGTTGCCGCAATTCTTCGCCATTCAGGCATTGCCTGCCCGGCGGTATCTCCTGCTGCATCCGCGCGAGGATATCTGCGGAAGTCTGCACCTTTGTCTCCATCGGCTCGGCCGTTGAGTTCCTGGCCGCCGTAGTGGTCAATGTCCTTCCGTCCGGCAGCACCGCAACCAGATAAGGGAAGGCCGCCAAGCCCGTATCGCAGCTGCGATCACATCCGAACCTGACGAGGGATGTTACTATTCGTGTTCATTCGTTGACCTAGAGTAACGCACATTAGCAGCGGCATGCAGCGAACTCGTAAAAATCTGTTTGTGACCGGGATCATCTCGCCGGGAACGTGCGAAATTTGCACTACATGCGAAACTCGAACCATTCAATAGCGCACGCGAACAATTCCCTCAACGGGCAATTCGCGAGCCGGCGGGTTCTGCCGCTGGCGCCGCCCCGGCGGGCCGGTGCGGGCCTGGGCGCCGCCGGCCCTCGCCGAGAGCGCCGGCGCGGTCACGGCCCAGGCCCGCACCGGCCGGGCCCCGCCAACAGCCAGGGCCCGGCCAGCCTGCTAAGAGCCGGGCACGAAGCTGCGGAGCACGCCGTCCAGCCCCGTTGTGTAGAACGCGCCCTGCGAGACAGCCGGAGAGGCGAAGAACCCAGTGCTGAAGGCCTGCGACCACACGGTCGCTCCGGTCGCCAGGTTGAGCGCGTACAGGGTGCGGGTGGTGTCCCCGATCAGCAGCACCTGCTGGCCGGCCGGCCCGGTGACCACGGGAGAGGCGTAGAAGGTGGCCGAGGACAGGACGTGCCAGACCAGCGCCCCGGTGACGGCGTTGAGCGCGTAGACGCCGGTGTCCGATCCGAGGTAGATCCGGTTGTTCACCAGGGCGGCCCCCGCCACGTCGCCATGGGTGCCCGCGGCCAGGGCGTACTTCCAGATCAGGGTGCCGGTGGTGAGGTCGATGGCATAGACGGACTTGTCCTTCCCGACCGCGTACACGACGCCGCCGGCGAAGCCGTTCCGGCCCGGCGGGGAAATAACCGGGGCGGAGCCCACGTCGTGGCTATTCCGCGGTGTTCGTCTGGTAGCGCCAGACCAGCGCGCCGGTGTTGGCGTTGAGCGCGTACACGGAGTCGTCGTCGTCCTTGCTGCCGAACACGAGCAGCGGCGTGCCGGTCGCGTCGGTGCCGTAGGCGGGAGACGACCAGGTACCGCCGGGGGACACCTGGAACCCGGTGAACTCCCAGTCCTGGGTGCAGCCGCCGTGCTTGTTGCCGGGGCCGTAGATGGCCCATTCCGCGCCGCTCGCCGCGCCGTTGCCCGGGATGGTGCCGTCGTAGACCACCGGGCCGGATCCGTCGGGGTCATTGACGACGACCGGGGAGGCAAGGATCGGCGCCGTGGTGCTTGAACGAGCACTCCAGTGCGCCGGTGGAGGCGTTCACCGCGTAGAGCGTGCCGGTGGTCGTGCCGAAGTACACCACGCCGGCGTACACCGCGGGCGAGGTCTCGATCACGCCGCTGGCGGCCTTGTAGGTCCACACCGGGGAACCGCCGGAAGCGGGGTAGGCGTAGAAGCTGTTGCCGGAGCCGGCGAAGACGAGCGCCCTGCCGGGCGAGCCGACCGTGACCACGGCGGGCGAGGTGTAGCTGTTACTGCCGAGCTTCGCGGTCCACGCGCTGGCCAGCGAGGGCGCGGTGACGGTGCTGATCGCCGTCTCCGCCGAGACCCCGTAGTGAGTGGCGCCAGCGCGGAACATCGGCCAGTTGTAGAACGTGGTGGCGTTGAGCCGCC
This sequence comes from uncultured Actinomycetes bacterium, assembly GCA_963795785.1. Classification (GTDB taxonomy): domain Bacteria; phylum Actinomycetota; class Actinomycetes; order Streptosporangiales; family Streptosporangiaceae; genus DASXKD01. The sequence goes on along the minus strand of CAWCKG010000009.1, from coordinate 136,458 downwards.
CACGGCGCTTGCCGACACGGAGCCCGAGGACGTGGCGCGCGTGGTTCGGCCCGGCCAGCTTCGCCCGCACGGCAACGTGCGCGGCGCCGGAATGCGGCGCCGCGCTGGCGGTACCCGCAACCGCCAGGGCCCCCGCCAGGGCAGCACCGGCCGCGGCGATGGCCAGCGCGGGCCTGGGCTGAATTAATTTCGACATCTGCGTTCTCCTAGTTTCGGCTGCTTTCCGTTTCGGTGACCCTTGCCGGGCTGCTGCCCGTAGCACCGTCCGCCCGGTGTTGCGCCTTGGGAGTGCAGGCGGGATAAGCTGCGATCCTGCCCAAATTTGGCAATGTTCGCGCTCCGGTCATGGTGGGGCGGTGGGGTGGCCGGTGACAGTGTACTAACATTTCGCAGCCTTTGAAAATTGGCTCGTACAGCCCATCTACCAGGCACTTTAGCTCAGGAATCCGGCATGCGCAGAGCAGGCAGGGTAACGACCGTTGCGAATGTTATCTAAGCGGCAAGCAGGCGTTTATCACCGATTACAGCGCACTACCGGCCGACCTTATCCGGCACAGCTTTCTTATATCCCGCCAAATAAATATTCCAGCCTAAAATTCCCGAAAGCGACACTGTCCGGCGGGCTGGCGCGGACGCGGCGGCCGATCCCCGCGGTTGCATAACGCGCCGGAGCCTGTACAACACGTGTTCTTCTGCCCTGGGTACTGTGATGATTTCACCTGCTCTGTAACTGTTTATGAGCAATTTGGCCACATATGCGGGCCAGAAAAGGGGGATCAGTGTCATGAATACCTATTTGCGCCATTTGTCCTGCCTCGTGTTCACGAGCGCCGTCGTCGCGGGGGTGCTGGCGGCCGGGCCGGTAACCGCCGCAGGCGCGGCGGTTACCACCGGCACGACCACCTGCTCGGGCACCACGCCGGCACCGGGCGTGCTGACCGGCACGCACGGGGCCGTAGTCGTGCGGGGGGCATGCGAGGTCAACGCGGGGGCCGCGGTCGTCAACGGCAATCTCACCGTCAGCCCCGGCTCGGTCCTGCTCGCCGCGTTCGCGCTGAACGACAAGACCGGAACCGGCACGTCCAGCCTGGCCGTGAAGGGCAACGTCCTGGTCCGCGCGGGCGCAACCCTGGTGATGGGCTGCAACCCGGCCAACTTCGCCTGCCTGGACGACCCGAACCCGAACAAGCCAACGCTGTCCATGCACCCCACCGTGGGCCTTGACCTGCGGTCCAACCAGCCGCTTGGCGTCGTCGTGCACAACTTCACCGTCGGCGGTGACGTGATCCAGACCGGTGGCGGCGGTGGCGTCAACTGCACCCCGCAGGGGGTCTTCAAGCTGTTCCAGAGCCCCGTCTACAGCACCTACGAGGTCGGCTCCGTTGGCGGTGACGTGCGGATAAGCAGCGTCCAGTCCTGCTGGATGGGCGTCGTGCAACTGCAGGTCGCCAACACCGTGGTGATGTACCGGAACCAGCTGGCGGATCCGGACGCCATCGAGATCCTCGCCAACAACATCACCGGCAACCTGATCTGCCGCGGCAACAGCCGCACCTGGGACAGCGAAGACCTCACGGCGCACCTGTTCCCGCGCAAGCCCCTGCCGAACACGGTCGGCAGGAACCGTAAGGGCCAGTGCGTGCTGTCCAGCCCGACCAAGCCGGGCGGGCCGCACGGCCCCGGGCCGTTCTAGCAGCCGTGCGCGCGTGGTGCTGGCTACGGGACTCCCGAAGCCAGCACCACGGCCGTTCCCTGGATGACCGGCTCAGGTGGAGATGTCGGGGTAGGGCAGGCTCCAGTGGCTGAGCCGGGCCGCGAACTCCCGCTGGAAGGCCAGCGGCTCGGCGTAGTCGCGCTCGAACAGCGCGATGAACAGCGTCAGCGTCAGGAAGTTGTGCGCGCCCATCTCGAACAGCGTGACGTAGTCATGGGTGGCCAGGGCCTCCCGCTCGGCGTCGGTGAACGTCAGCCAGGTGCTGCGCTCGGCCGTGGGGCAGTTGAGGATCTCGTTGGCCTTCTCCGCCTCCCACCAGGCCACGGTGCCGCGCGGGTCGGCGCGGTAGCGCTCGACCAGTTCCGGGTCGCGGTCGATGGTGTACAGGAACTTGTTCAGCAGGTACCTGCTCACTGCGCGTCCACCCCGTTCGGGTACCAGGTGAAGTAGGCCTCCATGGTGTGGAAGAGGTCCAGCGAGTCGGTGTAGTCGGCCTTCGCGTTCTCCCCCGCGACGCCCATCATCAGCATGAAGTCCATGAAGCCGTGGGTGGCGTTGCCCGGTTCCCACAGGCTGTCCAGGCTGACCTCGGCCAGGGCCGCGTCCAGGTCACCGGACGCGATCCAGCCGACCGCCTTGCGGTCGAACTCCGGATCCGGGCCGTGCGGGCCGAACTGCCGCGGGCCGCCCAGTTCCAGGGACAGGTGACCGGTGCCGATGATCGCCACGCGCTGGTCACTCGGCCAGGACTCGACCAGCCGCCGGATCGTCTTGCCCAGCTCCACGAAGCGCTTCGGCTGCGGCATCGGCGGGGCGAAGATGTTGGTGTACACGGGCACGATCGGCAGGTCCGCCGCTGGCCGCAGGGTGATCAGCGGGCAGGTGATGCTGTGGTCGACGCGCAGTTCATTGCTGAACGCCAGGTCGAAGCCGGCGTCGATGCCCTCGCGCAGCAGGTACCCCGATAGTTCCTCGTGCCCGGCCATGAACATCCGGGGCAGCCCGAACTCCCGCTCCTCGTTGTAGAAGTTCCCGTCGTAGGCCGGTGCCTTCCCGATGAGGAACTGCGGCATGTTGTCCAGCCAGATCTGATGGAAGTGGTCCGAACCGACCATCACGAGCACGTCGGGGCGGGCCCGGGTCAGGGTTTCCCGGAACGCCTCGATCTTGGCGGCCCACTCGTCCGCGAACGGCGGCCGGTCCTCCCCCGTGGCGGTGCTCGCCCGGTAGTAGAACGGATGGTGGGTGGATGCGATGACCGCGGCGACGGTGGCCATGGCGGCTCCTAATCTTCTAGGGGTTCACGCCGCGGCGGGCCAGCAGCGCTGGCGGGCCGGTGGCTGGCATTGTCACGGATGGCGGGCCGCTGGCCCGCCAGAGGTCGGTGGCCCCGGGCCCGGGCCCGCCACGAGGTGCGGTGCCGCCTGGCAGGCAGCCCAGTCGGCACTGATCGCCGCCGCGGCCGACAACAGCAGCGGCAGGTACTCGCCGGTGAGGGTCGCCACGGAGGTCTCCGCGGCGTGCACGGTCACGTTCATGGCCGCGATCACGCGTCCCGCGCCGTCGCGCAGCGGCGCCGCCACCGACCGGATCCCCGGGGCGAGCTGTTCGTCGGTCAGCGCCCAGCCGCGCTCGGCCACCTCGCGCAGCGCGGCGGCCCGCTCGGCCGCCCCGGGCTGCCACCTGGCGGTGATCCCGGATCGGCTGGGCTCGGCGAGCACCCGTTCGGCCTCCCCCGGCGGCAGCGCCGCGAGCAGCGCCTTGCCCAGGGAGGTCTGCATGGCCGGGAACCTGGTGCCGATGGTGACCGCGAGGGCGATGATCTTCGGCACGGCGACGCGGGCCACGTAGACGATGTCGGAGCCGTCGAGCTGGGCTATCGACGAGGACTCGTGGGTGCGGGAGACCAGGTCCTCCATGTGCGGCCGGGCGACCTCCCACAGGTTCTGCGAGAGCACGTAGGACATGCCCAGGTCCAGTACCCGGGCGGTGAGCTGGAAGCCCCCGTCGGCCGGGCGGACGTAGCCGAGCTGGGTGAGGGTGAGCAGGATGCGCCGCGCGGTGGGCCGGGCCAGCCCGGTCGCGGCGGCCACCGCGGCCAGCGACATGGCCTGCTGCCTGGGCCCGAACACCCGGATCACATCGAGGCCGCGGGCAAGCGCCTCGATGAAATCAGGGCTGGTGTCCCGGCGCGCCATGCCGCCTCTCTCCCGGTGCGGGTTTCCTCTTGACAGCAGCCTGCGAACAGGCCAGCGTTCCGTCAAGCTAGACATGACCGCTCTACGGACGCTTGTCCGATCTTAGGATGACCACTGCCTGAACCGGAGGTAGGACATGACAACCCCATCCAGCCCGGACTTCGCGCCTGGGCGGCCGGTGGTGTTCCGCAACGCCACCGTGCTGACCATGGACGACGGGCATCACGTCGTGCGCGGCGGCGATGTGCTGATTTCCGGGGAGCGGATCGTCTCGGTGGGCCATGCCCTGGAGGCGCCCTCGGACGCCGTGGAGATCGACGCGACCGGCGGCATCGTCATGCCCGGAATGATCGACACCCACCGGCACATGTGGCAGACCGCGATGCGCGGCTACGGCGCCGACTGGACGCTCAGCCAGTACTTCGTCTGGTACTACCTGCAGTGGGGCAAGAGCTTCCGGCCGCAGGACGTGTACGCGGGCAACCTGCTGTCGGCGATCGAGGCGATCGACGCCGGCGTGACCACCACGGTGGACTGGTCTCACGGCCTGCAGACGACCGAGCATGCCGACGCCGCCGTGGACGCCCTGGAGGAGGTCCCGGGGCGGTTCGTGCTTGCCTACGGCAACATCCAGCAGGGCCCGTGGGAGTGGTCCGCGGCACCGGAGTTCCGTGACTTCGTCAGCCGCCGGTTCACCAGCGGCAACGACATGCTGGGCCTGCAGCTGGCGTTCGACATCACCGGCGGCGAGGAGTTCCCCGAGCAGGCGGCCTTCGAGGTGGCCCGTGAGCTTGGCCTCCCGGTGACCACGCACGCCGGGGTGTGGGGCGTGACCACGGACGAGGGCATCCGCAAGATGCACGAGGGCGGCTTCATGACGCCGTCCACGATCTACGTCCACGCATCCAGCCTGTCGGCCGACTCCTACAACCGGATCGCGGCCACCGGAGGCTCGGCGTCCCTGTCCACCGAGAGCGAGCAGAGCGCCGGGCAGGGGTACCCGCCCACCTGGAAGCTGCGCGAGCATGGCATCCCGGTGTCGCTGTCCATGGACACCAGCGTCTGGTGGAGTGGCGACCTGTTCTCGGCCATGCGGGCGACGCTGAGCGCGGACCGGGTCCGTGAGCACCTGGAGGCGCATGCCAAGGGCGAGACCGTGACCAACCACAAGCTGCGCGCCGAGCAGGTGGTGAGCTGGGCCACCCGGGGCGGGGCCGCCGCACTGGGCCTGGGCTCGGTGACCGGCAGCCTGGAGCCGGGCAAGAAGGCCGACGTCGTGCTCATCAAGAACGACGACTCGCCCGTCATGGTCCCGCTGCTGCACCCGTACGGCCACGTCGTCTTCCAGGCCCAGCGGGCCGACGTGCACACGGTCGTGGTCAACGGCCGGGTGGTGAAGTACGGCCACCGGCTCCTCGGCACGGACCTGGCGAAGGCGCGGCAGGCGGCCGAGCAGACGGTGGAGTACCTGCAGGGCACCCTGGGGCCCGAGGCCTGGACCGAGGGGATGCACCCGGAGATCCCGGAGACCCGGGTGGTGAACAACCCCTACACCTACACCTACACCGATGGCCAGGACGGGCAGCCTGGCCGCTGATTCCCGCCCGCCGGGGACCTTATGCGCCGTTGTGACAACCACGACCAGCGAGTCTGACGGGGTGGCAGGCGAGATGGCACGAGGTGGGGCGAGTTGAGCACCGAGCCTGGGCCCGCCCCGTTCGGCACCGGGGCCGCCAAGCCGATGTACGCGGCTTTCTACGGCGAGCTTATGCCGCACGCCCCTCTGGGTGAGCTGTCGCAGGATGCCTACAGCCTGTTCTACTCCCGGTCGGCTGCGATGGGATGGCTCACCCCGGCGGTCGAGGGCGCCTCGGGCGGGGTGTGGGGCATGAATGACGCCGAAGTGGGCTCAGCCTTGGAGCCGCGGCCGCACCCGGTCGCGTGGTTCCAGGTGACCCTGACCGAACCGGCCGGGGCTGGGGTGCTACCGGTGCAGGCGTTCCTGGCATGTGCGGGCGATGTCATGGCCCGGCTGGGCACGCTCCGGCTGGAAGCGGTCCAGGTGCTGGTGCCCGGGCAGGACGCCCCCGCCGACGGGGACTTCGCCTCGCCCTCATCCATGCAAGTCGCCCGGCCTCTGCTGGACAGCCTGAACTGGTTCGGCGACTGCGGCCCGCGGCTACGGGAACCAGCGCGAGTCACCCTCGACGGCGGGCCGGACCCGCAGGTAACTGCGGCAGCCCCCGCGATCGCCCGGTGGATCCAGGAAATCCGCCAGGACGTCTTCGCCTGCGACTCGTACTCCCTGGCCGATGACGATCACCTGGTCCTGCGGCCCACTGCCCTGCACGGGCAGCCTGGCGCTCCGCACCACCGGGTCACCTTCCACGGCACCCTCACCGAGTGGTCACTGGACGCCCTGGGATGGCTGGCCGCCTTCCTCGCCGACATCAGTTCCCGGCATGGCGTCGCTGCCCCACTCATGCTCACCGCCGGCCGAACCGGTGCACCCAAACCGGGCAATCAATCCTCTATCGGATGAACGCCCCCGCAGCCAGCAGCGGTCAGGGGACCGCGGCCGCCTGCGCGGCCTTCACCGCCTGGTTGTAGTCGTAGCGGGTGAGGAACCCGGCCGCGAGGTCGGCTTGTGCGGCGGCGGTGAACTGCGACACGTAGTCGGCGTGGGTCGGGTACAGGGACTGCAGCGTGGCCTGGCCGAACGGTGTGTAGTACCCCTCCAGCAGGCACAGGCCCTCGTCACGCAGCGTCGGGTCGGTGATCACCCCGGTCATCAGCGTGGTGAAGATGTTCTCCAGCGTGGTCATGATCTGGCTCGGGCTCAGGCTCTGCTGGCTCGGCTGGGAGAAGTTGATCGCCGAGTAGGTCTCGGCCGGCACGTTGATGTCCGGCAGCCGGATCCCGCCGAGCGCGTTCCCGTACTGGTCGCGCTCCACGATGTTGAAGAACGGCGTGGTCGCGATCTGGTTGCCGGACGGCGGCGGCACCCCCTGGGTGATCCACTTGCGCAGCGCCACCAGGGCCGAGTCCTCCAGCTCGAACACGCCCATGTTGTCGGGCTGGGTCGCCCCGTTGACATCACGCCGAACACGCATTGCGGCGCCGTCAGCTGCGGGTTCTCCCGCAGGATCGTGCCCGCCTCGTACTGCCCCTCGTGCAGGTCGATGTGCGCGGCCCCGGCCAGCTCCCAGGTGCGCAGGTGGGCGTTGTCGGGCTGCCGGGCGAACGCGAACCCCAGCTCCTCGATGTCGCCCTCGGTCTCGATCTGGAGGAACGGCGTCGTGCTGTCGGTGCGGATGAGGGCAGGGAACGGCGAGAACGCGACCAGGCCGGTGCCGATCGGCGCCGCGAGCACCCCGCGGCCGACCGCGAGGAAGCCGTCGAACGCGTGGCTGAGCGGCTGGATCGCGTTGTAGTAGGTGGCCAGCCGGAACGCGGACTGCGAGTCGCCCGCGCCGATGACCGTGGCCGGCTTCAGGCCGCCGAGCAGGTTCGCGGTGTCCGCCCGGGCCACCTGTGCCGCCTGGGTGAAGATGTCGTAGGACTGCCCGTCGCCGCGTGTCGCCCAGCGCGCCGTAGCGCTGCGGATCCCAGGTCTTGTCCTCGACCATGCTGCCCGTCTGCGCCGATACCCCGACGTAGGCGTATCCCTGGGAGAGGGCCTCGTGGTAGATCTCCGACCACACCGGGTCCTGGTCGCCGCCGGTGGTGTCGTTGAGCCACTCCACCACCACGGTCCCGTTGAACTTCGCCGGATTCGCCGGGTACCGCACCAGCAGCCGCGTCGTGTACGGCACGTTGCTCTGCGCCACCGACACGTTCCACACGCCGTTCGAGCCCCAGAACCCGCTCTGCTGGTAGATGTTCGTGGTGCCGGACATGGTGAACTCGCGCTCCACGTAGCCGAAGTGCGCGAGGTTGATCGTCGGCGCGCCGGGGAAGCTGGGCTTGGTCGGCACCGCGTCGTAGGGGTAGCCGTGGCTGCCGCGCCGGCGGGGACCGGCGTGACCGCCGGCAGCGGGCCGCTGGCCAGGTGCCGCAGCGGCGCGGGGAGGGCGCGGACGCCGCCACGCCGGGCACCAGGACCAGCGCCGCACCACGAGCGAGCCCGCGATGACGATGCCGAGGATGCCGCGAGCCTGAGCCGTCGATGCACCATGTCGCCTCCGTTAAGCGGAACGAAGCGGGGCCTTGGGCCGGAATGCCCGCGCCGGCACGGGCGGCAGGTCGCAGCCGGATCGCGGTCCGGTGGCGGCGCGACATGATGATAGAGGGCACGGTCCGCCGGTCACCTCTTGTCCGGCTGTGGGAACTGTAGCACTGCCGTACCACTTTGCCTGGAGCCCGCCGGACGCCTGGGACGCCGGCAATGCCCGGCATGCCGTACCGGGCGGACCCGGCCGGCGATAAAATCGCGTGTGGAAACCTCCCGCACGTACCGGGGCATCACCCCGTCAGCGCGCCAGGCTGACCGGCGGGAACGGCTGATGGAAGCCGGGCTGGAACTGTTCGGCACGCTCGGCTACGCCCGTACCTCGGTCCGCGCCGTCAGCGCCGCCGCCTCGCTCAACTCCCGCTACTTCTACGAGTCGTTCAGCAGCCGGGAGGACCTGCTCTACGCCGTCTACCAGCGCATCGTGACCGACATCTTCACTCGGGCGGCCGAGGCGACCGCGCGGGAGACCGACCTGGAGGCGCAGGCGCGGGCGGGCCTGCGGGCGGCGTGGACGGCCGTCACCGAGGACCGGCGCAAGGCACGGGTCGTGGCGATCGAGGTCGTCGGGGTGAGCGAGCGGCTGGAGCGGCTGCGGCAGGAGACCAGGCAGGCGCTGGCCCAGCTCACCGCCGACAACGCGATGAAGCTGCGCGGGCCAGGGCATCAAGCTGCGGCTCGACCCGGTGCTCACCGCGCGCTTCCTGATGGGCGGCGTGGTGGAGGTCCTGCTCGAATGGATCAACGGCGACCTGGACGCCTCCGCCGACGAGGTGGTCGAGCACTTCACCGCGCTGTTCACCGCGGCGGCCTACGCCTCCGTGGCGCGGGACGAGCCGTCCGGCCGGCCCGCGCCCGGAGGGTGAACCGCCGCTAAGGGACCGCCCACTGCTGGTTCGAGCCGCCGTTGCAGTCCCAGATGTCCAGCTGGGTGCCGTTGGCCGTGTTGAACGCCGGGTCGTCCAGGCACCGGCCGGACACCGGGTTGACCAGCATCCCGTTCACCGGCAGCCACTGCTGGTTGGCTCCGCCGTTGCAGGTCCACAGTTCGGCCAGGGTGCCGTTGGCGGTCCCGGCACCGGTGATGTCCATGCACGAGCCGTTGATGCGGATGGTGCCGTCGGTCTCGATGGTCCAGTTCTGCGCGGCCGTGCCGTTGCAGTCATACATCTGCACGTGGGTGCCGTTGGCGCTGGAGTTCCCGTTGTCGTTGACGCACTTGGCGGTGTTGTCGCCCGCGATGATCGGCCCGGTCGGCGTGGCCGAGCCGAGTGCCGTCACCGACAGGTTGTCGAACTGGTCGGTCTGGTAGCCGTTGACCCCCAGGCCCACCATCCCGTCGGCGAAGGTGCTGTCGGTGACCGTGCCCACCGTGGTGCCGTCGATGGCCCCGGAGATCGTATGGCCGCTCAGGGACAGTGCCAGATGGTGCCAGGTACCGGTGCCGAGCGCCGCCACGCTGCCGCTGGCCAGCGTGGTGATCGTGCCGCTTGTGTTGTTGCGGAAGATCGACCATGCGCCGGTGCTGGCGACCTGGAAGTAGTAGGCGTTGATGTCCGCCGGGGCGAAGCCCTTCTGCGTGCTCACCCGGCCGAGCAACTGGACCGCCCCGGCCTGCTGGATCAGCACATCGGCGGCGACGGTGTAGTTGGCCCAGGACAGGTTGCCGCCGATCGTGTAGGGGCTGGCGTCGCCGGCCCACTCGATCGGCTTGACGCGGCCTGCTGCTGCAGGCACTGCCCGGAATGGCCGCCCGCGCACGGCTCCACCTCGAACGCGCCCTGCTGCTGCGCCAGGTAGCGCGGCTGCTGCCCAGCGGTGCCGGAGTCGAAGTTGTCGGAGTACGGCAGGGCCAGCGTGCCCTGCGCCGGGCTCGCCCCGGTGCCCTTGCCCTGTCCGGTGGTGGTGGTCAGCGAGTACACGAACCCCGGCTGGACGGTCAGCGAGAAGCTGCCGCCGCTCGGGGTGATGTCGGCGGAGTGCACGAACCAGTTCGACGAACTGGCCGAGTTGACGTTCGTGCTCCACACGTGCACGGTGCCGGTGGACAGCCCGCCGGTGACGTTGAACGTGACGGTCTGCGCCGCGGTGGCGTCCATGGTCTCGATGATCGAACTCCAGTCCGGCCCGTTGGGCGACTTGAGCGTGACATAGCTGCCGTCGCTGCGGTTGCCCTGCAGATAGCCACTGGCCGAGTTGATGTAGGTCCAGCCCGGCGCGGTGAACTGGGTGGTCTGCGCGGTGACCCACAGTTGCTTGCCGACCGTGTACGCGCCGGCCCAGGGCTGGTTGGCCACGATCAGCCCGTCGGTGTTGAAGGGCAGGTCCGGGTAGATCGCGGCCACGACCGGCCAGTTGATCGTCGCGGTCATCTGCCCGTCGAGGTAGTCCCGGTTGTCCGCGCGGGCCATGGCCGCGGCGCCGTTGTTCAGGTCCTGCGAGCCGTTCTCGCTGGCCCATAGCTGCTTGCCGGTGGCGACCGCGTTCGCGGTGCTGGGGCAGGAGGACTCGCTGGAAAGGTAGCCGCATGGATAGTGCGCGCCGACGATCTGGACAGCGCTGGCGAACGAAGGGTTGGAGACCAGGTCGTTGGCGATGGTCCAGTCGGAGTCCGCGCCGACGATCTGCACGGCGGAATACCCGTCGGCGTTCAGCGTGGACCGCAGTTGCTCATACCAGTTGATGTTGTAGCCGCGCTCATTCCAGCCACCGAGGTAGTTGATCGTGAGGCCGTGGGACGCCGCGCAGTTCAGCCACGCGACGATGTAGCTGATCGTGTTGGTGGACCAGAAGGTGCTGCCGATCCAGCCCGGCGCACCCCAGGCCAGGCCGTACAGCTTGATGCCCGGGTTGAGCGCCTTGGCCTGCTCCATCAGCCACCACTCGTAGCCTGCGCCGCAGTTGATGGAGCCGGAGGCGTGCTCGACGCTCGACTCCGAGCCGTCCGTGGAGTTGGTGTCGCCGCCGATCTCCACCTTGAGGATTTGCAGGTCAGCCCCGTAACCCGGTTTGAAGAGGTAGTCGAGTATCTGCTGCTGCTGCGTCGCCGGGTAGTCGGTCAGCAGGCGGGTGTTGCCGCCCCCGCCGCTGATCGCCCCGATCCCGTCGAACGTACGGCCGCCCTGGGTGCCGTTGACGGTGATGGTGGTGGTCGCCGCCGCGGCGGGTGACGCGGGCACACCCGCGACGCACCACGCCGCGGTGAGCGCCACCCCGAGGCCGGGGGCCAGCCAGCGCCGTAACCCCGCCCGCCAGATCGCGATCATGCCCGGCCCCTCTCATCCGTTACCGGCACCATCCGGTCAGTGATCAACCGCGGGAGTTGACGTCGGAATCTGCTCGGAGGTGGTCGGTAATGTTGGAAGCTGCCTTCATTGAGGCACGCCATGGCCGCCCGGTCAATCCCGCTTCGGCCACTGATGTGAGGGCGTGTCTCTTTCACGAGCTGGAGGCAGGCGATGCCGCCAGGCCCGGCGATTCCCGGCGAGCCGCGGTGGGCGGCGGGCTTTCGCCGCTCAGGCGGCGGTCCAGGCTTCGCTGCGCTCCCAGAGCGCCCCGGCCAGTTCCGGGGTCGCGACCGCGCTGGGTTCCCGCTCCCGGCAGTTGTCGTAGAACCGGCCGGTCACGCCGGCCAGTTCCGGCGCGGTGGCACAGTACAGCGAGGTCGCCGCGCCCTGCTCGGTGGAGAGCATCCGCATCGTCATGAGCGGGCGGACCGGCCACGGCACCCGGCGCCAGATGTCGGAGGCGACCACGCCGGGGTGCAGCGCGTGGGCCATGATGCCGCGCCCGGCCGTGCGGCGGGCCAGTTCCTGGGAGAACAGCACGTTGCTGAGCTTGGAGACGGCGTATTCGCGCAGCCCGGTCCGGCTGGCCGTGGGCCGGCGGACCGCCTCGAAGTCGATGCCCTTGGCCTGGTAATGGGCGTCGCTGGCGACCGTGACCACCCGGGCCGGGGCGCTGGCGGCCAGGCAGTCCAGCAGCGCCGTGGTCAGCGCGAAGTGCCCCAGATGGTTGATGCCGAAGCCAAGCTCGAAGCCGTCCTTGGTGATGCCCCGTGCCCCGCCCACGCCGGCGTTGTTGATCAGCACGTGCAGCGGCTCACCGCGGGCCAGGAACTCCGCCGCGCAGCGGCGCACCGAGGCGAGGTCGGCCAGATCCAGCGGAAGGAACAGGACATCGCTGTTGCCGGTGGCGGCGGTGATCTCCGCGGCGGCGGCACGGCCCTTCTCCGCCGAACGGCAGGCCACGAAGACCTTGCCGCCCCGGCGAGCCAGGTCGGCGGCCGTGGCGCGGCCGATCCCGGTGTTGGCCCCGGTGACGAGGAAGGTGCGCCCGGACAGGCCGGCTGAGTTCGCGGACATGGTGAATTTGTACCGTATCCCGGCCCCGGGCGGCGGCGTCACTGCGGCCCGGGGCAGGGTCCGGCCGCGTTATGCTCGCCCCATAACAGCAGGAAGCGGGCACGGCCCGCCATGCGCAGGAGCCACAGGTGCGGATCGCGGGAGAGAAACGGCAGCAGGAACCGGCGGCCACCGGCGCGCCGGGCGAGCCGGGCGCCCTGGCCGCGCACCGGTCCGCGCGCCGCCGCCGGAGGTGGATCATCCTCGGTGTGGTCGCGGGGCTGCTCATCGGCCTGAACGCTTACGCGGCGTACGTGCTGACCAAGCAGGACAACGCGATCGCGGGCGCGAACCTGCGGCCGTCGGGCATCCCGCGGAACATCTCGACCAGCCTCGCCAACCTGATGCAGCTCTCCCCGATCCTCAGCCAGCGGGCGCCCGGGTTCACCCTGACCGACCAGAACGGCCACACGATGAGCCTGGCCAGCCTGCGCGGCAAGGTCGTCGTGCTGGAGTTCATGGACCCGCACTGCACCGACATCTGCCCGATCGTGTCGCAGGAGTTCGTGGACGCCTACCAGAAGCTGGGCAGCCAGGCGGGCAAGGTCGTGTTCGCCGCGATCAACGTCAACCAGTACCACGCGACGGTGGCGAACATGGCCACCTACTCCAGCGAGCAGCGGCTGAACACGATCCCGAGCTGGCACTTCTTCACCGGCCCGGTGCCCGCGCTGAAGACCGCGTGGCGCAACTACGACGTCGCGGTCGAGGCACCCAGCCCGAACGCGGACATCATCCACACCTCGTCGGTGTACTTCATCGACGCCCAGGGCCGGGAGCGCTTCGTCGCGGCGCCGATGGTGGACCACACCGCGAGCGGGACGGCCTACCTGCCGCTGGCGCAGATCTCCGGCTGGGCCGGCGGGATCGCCCGGCTCGCCGCCGACGTAGCCCGCTGACCGGCCGGCCTCAGCGCGGGATCGTCACGGTCGCGGTCAGGGCGCTGGACCGCTCGTCGCTCCCCACGTAGAGGCGGCGCTGCCCGGCCGCGGTGACCCAGCCGCGCGCGTCCTGCCAGTACTGAAGCTCGCGCTGCGGGACGGTCAGCGTGACGGCGCGTGACTGGCCGGGGCGCAGGCCGATCCTGGTGTAGGCGGCCAGCGCGCGCGGGGCGAACGCGGCCCCCGGCGGCGTGCTGGCCGGCGGGCCCAGGTAAACCTGCGGCACCGCCGTCCCGGCCAGCGGCCCGGTGTCGGCCAGCCTGAACCGCACCACCAGGCCGCGGCCGGGTACCGCATGCCAGGTCAGGCCGCTGTAGCCGAACCGCGTGTAGGACATTCCATAGCCAAACGGAAACAGCGGGGCGATGCCGTCCCGGTCGTACCGGCGGTATCCCACGAAGATCCCCGTTGGGTGGTTCCGGCGCGGCCGGTTATGGGCGGCCGGCCAGGTTACCGGGAGCCTGCCCGCCGGGTCGTCCCGGCCGAGGAGCACGGCCGCCGTGGCCTCGCCGCCGGCATCGCCCGGGTACCACATTTCGAGCACGGCCCGCACCGCGCCGAGCCACGGCATGGCGACCGGGCCGGGTGTGTTGAGCACCACGATGGTGTCCCGGTTGACGGCCGCCACGTCCTGGATGAGCTGGTCCTGGCCGTCCGGGAGATGCGTGCCACCGGCGCTCCAGGCGAACACCACGGCGGCACCGGCGGCGCGGGCGGCGGTCATCGCCGCGGCGAGGCCGGCCTGCTGCGCGGCCGGGGTGACCCAGTTAAGCCGGACCTGCACCGGCCGGCCGGATCCATCCGGCGACTCGGTGACGCCGAGCGTGTGAATGCCCGCGGTCAGCGTGACCCTGGCGCGCAGGTTGTCCAGCCCATCGGTGGCCGGCACAAGCGCGCTGCCCGCGGCGGGGCAGCCGGGGCCGTGGTGCTCCCATCAGGCGGGGTGCTCCCGGCGGCGCCGTCCGTGGCGTGGGCGGTGGCGCGCAGGCCTGACGGGCTGGCCAGGACCGTCCCGCGCGACGAGGGTGCCATCCAGCGTGAGGGCGCCCCAGGAGCCGCCGGTGCCGACGCTGATCCAGTAGGTCCCGGTCGCCGGGACGGTGAGTTCACCGGCCCAGGTGTGCCCGAGCCGGCCGGCAGGGCGTCGTGATCGGCAACCGTGTTGCCCAGGGTGCTCACCACCTGCATGGCATCGTGCCCGGTGGTGCTGCGCACCAGCCCGGGCAGGCCCTCATGGGTGAGCAAGGCGGCGGGGACGGGGGTGCCGGTCATGTCATCGCCGACAGCGAAGCTCAGCCGGGCCGCCGGGCTCGGTGCCAGGTCCTGGCGCAGTGCCTGCAGGGTCCCGGTCTGCCGGGCGGCGATGCCCGCACCGTTCCCGCCCGCCGGATCGGCCCCGATGACCTGGTCCGCGCCCGGCCCGATCAGGGCGACCGAACTCAGCGTGGCGGGTGACAGCGGGAGCGCATGGCCGGAGTTCTTCAGCAGGGTGGCCGCGTCCGCCGCGGTGCGGGAGATGACCCGCTCATCGGCGGCGACGGGCTCGGCGGGGGCCCGGTGCACGGGCTGGGGGCCGAGCAGGCCGAACCGGTCCATTGCGGTGAGGACGGCGGCGACCGCCTGGTTGACCGTGGCGATGCTGACGGTCTTGCCCGCGATCGCGGCACGGAGCGCGGCCGGGGTGAAGTACCTGGCGGCTGCCCGGCCCGCCGCCGGGACCTCGCCGTCAAGCCCGGAGTCGATCGACACGGTGCCGGGGCTGGCCCCTGGCCCGGCGAGCACGAACCCGGTGAAGCCGAGTTCGCCGCGCAGGTCCTGGATGAGGGTGGCCGCCGTGCCGCCCGTGGTGCCGCGGCCCGCGGTACCGGTGCCGGCGGCGGCGTGAGCAGAGCACGCCCGCCACGCCGGCGCGCACCGCGTCCTCGAACGGCTGCAGGTAGATCTCGTGCAGCGCCGCGGCACCCGGGACCACGCCGTGCCGGGCCGCCGGGATAGCCGTCGGCCACCGCCATGGTGCCCTGTGCCTGGATGCCGGCGATCTCGGCCGCTGCGGTGCCGCCGGCCAGCAGCGGATCCTCCCCGTAGCTGGCGGCGGCCGCCGCCCCGGTGCCACCGGTGCCGATGACGCCGAAGGGCCGGGCGACCACCTGCTGCCGCAGGGCCCGTGCGTCCCGGCCGAGCACCACGCCGTTGGCATAGGCGTCCGCCCGGCTGAAAGTCGCGGCGACACCCAACGGTGCGGTCATCGCGGCCGAGGCCTGACGTGCCGAGCCCAGCTGCCCTTCGGCGAGATGGAGCACGGGAATGCCCAGGCGGCGCACACCGGGGAGGGTGGCGGTTTGCGGCTGCCCGGCAGTGGTGACCCATTCCAGCAGGCTCAGCTTCTGCGCCAGAGACATTCGGCGCAGCAGGCTATTGACGACCGGGTCACCGGTGACCGGGGGAATGCTCGCGGCGCTGGTCGTGGCCGGGCCCTGGATGGCGCTGCTCGCCCAAGTGAGCGCTGCCGTTCCCGCGACCAGTGCCGAGGTCACCAGCACGACGGTCAGTCCGGCCAGGGGCCAGCGCCGGCTGTGGCGGCCCCTCCCCCGCCTTCCTCTGGACACAGAACTCTCCCCCACCCGGTGGCCGCGGACGGCGCGAATCAGTCCTAAACGGCCATAAAAAGGCATTGACCCGTCACTCTCAATGACAAAACGCTAGGCCCATATTGCGGCACGGTCAAATATGCACACCCTCTTTTCGGGGCCAATGATTTGGCAAATGGCCTTGTCCCGCTCAAATAGGGCAATTCAAGATAAGCGCCGTTTGCGGATATCGCGGGCCGGCTCAGCCGCCGCTTCGGCGTCCAGCAAGCGCCGGACGGCCAGCGGCAGCGCCGGGGCCACCGGGCCGGCCAGTTCCGCCGCGGCGGCCGGCCTCCAGTGCACCTGGCGATCCTGCGGGCCCGGCCGGACGGGACAACTTGTAAGTTGAAACTTATCAGGTTAGACTTACGATATGCCCGGAGATGCAGACGTCCACGATGTCGCCGCGGCACTGCGGGTGAGCATCGGCATGCTGCTGCGGCGGCTGCGCCAGGTGCGCCCCGCGGACGAGTTGTCCCTGCCGGAAAGCTCCGCCCTCGCCCGGCTGGACCGCACCGGTCCCGCCACCCCCGGCGCGCTGGCCAAGCTGGAGCAGATCAGCCCGCAGTCCATGGGAGCGACGCTCGGCACGCTGGAGGGGCGCGGCCTGATCGAGCGGCACCCGGATCCGGCGGACGGCAGGCGGGTCGTCATGTCGGTCACCGCCGCCGGGCTGGAGGTACTGCGCAGCAGGCGCAGCGCGCGGGCGGAGCGACTGGCCCAGGCCCTGTCTGCCGGGTTCACGCCCGCCGAAGTCAGCCTGCTGGCGGCGGCCGCGCCGCTGCTGGAACGACTGGCGCAGACCATCTGATGGCGAGCGGCCAGGCAACGGGGCACGCCACGGGGGACCGGTACAAGTGGGTGGCGCTGTCGAACACGACCGCCGCCGTGTTCATGGCCGCCCTCGACGGATCCATCGTCATCATCGCGCTGCCGGCCATCTTCCGCGGCATCCACCTCGACCCGCTGGCCCCCGGCAACGTCTTCTACCTGCTGTGGATGATCATGGGATACCGGCTGGTCCAGGCCGTGCTCGTGGTCAACCTCGGCCGCCTCGGTGACATGTTCGGCCGGGTCAAGATCTACAACGCCGGCTTCGCGGTGTTCACGTTCGCCTCCATCCTGCTGTCGTTCGATCCGTTCCACGGCGGCCGCGGGGCGCTGTGGCTGATCGGCTGGCGCGTGCTGCAGGCCGTCGGCGGGTCCATGCTGATGGCGAACTCCGCCGCGATCCTGACCGATGCCTTCCCCGCCGACCAGCGCGGCTTCGCGCTGGGCACCAACCAGGTCGCGGCGATCGCGGGCCAGTTCATCGGCCTGGTGGCCGGGGGCATCCTGGCCGCCCTGGACTGGCGGGCGGTGTTCTGGGTCAACGTGCCGGTCGGGGTGTTCGGCACGCTGTGGGCCTACCGGATGCTGCGGGACGACGGGGAACGGCACCGTGGCCGTATCGACTGGTGGGGCAACATCACCTTCGCGGTCGGCCTCGGCGCGGTGCTGGTCGCGATCACGAACGGCATCCAGCCGTACCACGGCCAGGCCATGGGCTGGGCCAACCCCACGGTCATCGTCATGCTCACCTCGGGCCTGGTGCTGCTGGCGGCCTTCGCCGTGATCGAGACCCGGATCGCCGAACCGATGTTCCAGCTCGCGCTGTTCCGCATCAGGGCCTTCACCGCCGGCAACATCGCGGGCCTGGCGGTATCCATCGCCCGCGGGGGGCTGCAGTTCATGCTGATCATCTGGCTACAGGGGATCTGGCTCCCGCTGCACGGCTACGACTACAGCAGCACGCCCCTGTGGGCGGGAATCTTCCTGATGCCGCTCACCGCCGGCATCCTCATCGCGGGCCCCACCTCGGGCCTTCTTTCCGACCGCTTCGGTTCCCGGGGCATCGCGACCGCGGGGATGGTGGTGTTCGGCAGCAGCTTCATCGGCCTGATGCTGCTGCCGGTGAACTTCCCCTACTGGGTGTTCGCCCTGCTGACCGGCCTGAACGGGATCGGCGGCGGCATGTTCGCCGCGCCTAACTCCTCCTCGATCATGGGGAGCGTCCCGGCCAGGCACCGGGGCGCGGCATCGGGCATGCGCGCGACCTTCCAGAACTCCGGCACGGCGCTGTCGATCGGGGTGTTCTTCTCCCTGATGATCGCCGGGCTGGCGAGCAGCCTGCCGAAGGCCCTGACCAGTGGCCTGCAGCACCAGGGCGTGCCGGCGGCTCTCGCGCACCAGGCCGCCGCCCTGCCGCCGGTCGCATCGCTGTTCGCGGCCGTCCTCGGGGTCAACCCGGTGCAGCACGTGCTCGCGGCCCACGGTGCCCTGTCCTCGCTGTCCGCCGCGCACCAGCGAACCCTCACCGGCCGGCAGTTCTTCCCGGAACTGATCTCCGGGCCATTCCACCAGGGCCTGGCCGTGGTCCTTGTCGTCGCCACCACCCTGGCGGCACTGGCCGCCGTCGCCTCGATGCTGCGCGGCCCGCGCGACGGCGGCCCCGCGGGCGCGCCGGCCGGTGACCCGGCCGGCGCGCGGCAGCAGATTTCGGCGTGACCCGGACACGGGACATCACCCGGCTGGGACACTACCCGTCATGCACACTCTGGTTGTCGATCATCCGCTGGTCACCCACAAGCTCACGGTCCTGCGGGACTCCTCGACCGAGGCTCCCACGTTCCGGCGGCTCACCGACGAACTGGTGACCCTGCTCGCCTACGAGGCGACCCGCGAGGTCCCGGTGCGCCCGGTCACCGTCCGCACGCCGGTCGCCGACGCCACCGGGGCCAAGATGGCCAGGCCGGTTCCCCTGGTGGTGCCGGTGCTGCGGGCGGGCATCGGCATGCTCGACGGCATGGTCCGGCTGCTGCCCACCGCCGAGGTCGGGTTCGTGGGGCTGGCCAGGGACGAGGAATCCCTGGTGGCCAGCACCTACGCCAACCGGCTACCCGCCGACCTGTCCGGGCGTGCCGTGTTCGTGCTCGACCCGATGCTGGCCACCGGCGGCACCCTGGAGACCGTGTTCCGCATGCTGATCGACCGCGGCGCCAGCGCCGTCACCGGGGTCAGCCTGCTGGCGGCGCCCGAGGGGATCGCCCGCCTGGAGACCGCGTTCCCCGGCGACGGCCCGGTCCCGGTCCGCGTGGTGACGGCCGCACTCGATGAGCGGCTGAACGACCGCGGCTTCATCGTGCCCGGCCTGGGCGACGCCGGCGACCGCCTCTTCGGCGAGATCTGTCAGCCGGCTAGGAGCCGGTGAACCGGGGCGCGCGCTTCTCGCCGAAGGCGAGGACCCCCTCCACGAAGTCGGCCGACCCGGCAGCCTCCTGCTGGATCCGGGCCTCCAGCTCCAGCTGGGCGTCCATCCGGTCGTAGAGCCACTTGTTGAGCTGGCGCTTGCTGCCCGCGTAGGACCTGGTCGGGCCCGTCGCCAGCCGGGCAACCAGCTCGTCGGCGCGGTCCGGGAACTCCTCGTCCGGCCAGACCCGGTTGATCAGGCCCCAGTCGAGCGCCTGGCTGGCCGGCAGCCGCTCGCCGAGCATCGACAGCTCGGCGGCGCGGGCGAAGCCGATCCGCGAGGGCACGAGCACCGACGAGCCGCCGTCCGGGACCAGGCCGATGTTGACGAACGCGAGCAGGAAGAACGCCGATTCCGCGGCGACCACGAGGTCGCAGGCCAGCGCCAGGGACAGCCCGATGCCCGCGGCGGCACCGTGCACCGCGGCCACCACCGGCTTGGGCATCTCCCGGATCCCCATGATGATCGGGTGGTACTGCTCGGTCAGCCTGCCGTACACGTCGGGGACCCCGCCCGTCGGTCCGGTCCGCGAGGTTCTCCCTCAGGTCCGCCCCGCTGGAGAACGCCTTGCCCGCCCCGGTGATGAGCACCGCCCGCACGCCGGGGTCCCCGGCGGCCGCACTGCACGCGCGGCGAGCAGATCCACCGAGAACTGGGTGTTCCACGCGTTCCGGCTTTCTGGCCGGTTCAGCTCGATCTTCGCCGCGCCGCCACGGCGGTACAGGTTGACTGTCTCGTATTTCTGGGCCAGTTCGTAGTCGTCCATGGCGCTACCTTAACAGAGCATTACTCCGGAGTTTTACTCCGCCAGGCGGTCCATCGGCAGAGCGGCACTCCGGAGCGCTACTCTAGAGGAGATGACAACGACCGACACCCGCCGCCGCATCCTGGATGTGGCACTGGCCAGCTTCCTCGCCGACGGCTACGAGCAGACGACGATCGCGCAGATCAGGAAGCGCAGCGGAACCTCGAACGGCGCGCTGTTCCACCACTTCCCGTCCAAGGAGGCCATCGCCGGCGCCCTGCACGTGGAGGCCCTCGCCTCGTTCCAGCAGGGCCTGTGGGATCTGGTCAGCCGCAAGCCGGAGTCCCTGCGGGCCGCGGTGCGCGCCGTGCTGGAGCACCAGCTCACCTGGACCGAGCGCAACGCCGACCTGGCCCGCTTCATCTACGCGCGCGGGCACCTGGACTGGGACACCGGCGCCGGAGCCGAACTCGCCGCGCGGAACCGGGATCTGGCGGCCGCGTTCCGCCAATGGATGGCCCCGCTGGTGGCCAGCGGCGAGATCCGTCCGCGGCCCATGCTGCTGACGACGGCGATCGTCAGCGGCCCGGCGCACTCGATCGCCCAGCGCTGGCTCGCCGGGCATCTGGACCGGCCGCTGACGTCCTTCCTTGACGAGCTGACCACCGCCGCCTGCGCCGGCCTGAGCGGCACCCCGGCACCAGGCAGCGCCGGGCGCGCCCATCCAGCCCCGGCCTCGCCGGGTCACGCTGGAACTGCTGGCCGACGACGGCAGTGTCGTCGGCCGTGGCCAGTCCTCGGCGCAGCTCTAGCCCCTGATACCACTGGGTCTCAGGTGCCGAACTGCGGGGCGGTCATCGTGTACCTGGCCTCGACCTGGGCGGTCACGGTCTGCTTCGCTGGCTCGAAGTCGAACGTGGGCCCCTGGTCGACCGCCACCGGCACGGGACACTCGAGGCCGCGAACGCCATGGGCCGGGCTGCGGCTGCGCGGCGAGCATCCCGGTGTCGGCGGCCTCGACCAGGCCGGTGATCCGCCCGCCGAACGCCTCGGCGTACTCCCCCGCCCGCCGGGTCGCGTCCTTGGCCGCGGCGATCCGCGCGGCGCGGTACACCGGGCTGTCCGGCCGCAGCCGCCAGTCCGGGCCGGTCACGCTGACCATCTCCGCATCGGCCAGCCCGGTCACGAACTCGCCGAGCACCGCGAAATCCCGGACGGTCACGGTGAACCCAGCCCGGGCGAGATAGCCCGCGATCCGCTCCCTGACCTTGCCATCTTTGAACACCGGCTGCACGCTGACCGGCTGGCTCTCCAGCTTCTCGACCGCTTCGCCGAACCCCTTGATCGTGCCGCTGACGGCGGTGCTCCGCCGGGCCAGCAGTTCCACGGCCCGGTGCCGGTCGGCGTCGCGTGCCTGCACCGAGACCCAGACGATCGCGATCTCGGGCTCGACCTCGAGGTTGGCCTCACCACGGACGGAAATGACGGGTTCTGGCATCGCTGGCTCCGCTCGGCGTTGGGGCACCGGGCCGGGCGGCTCAGACCCCGACCGGGTGCCAGACGGTCTTGATCTCCAGGAAGGCGAGCATCCGGGCCGGCGACGGCGCCGCGGCCCAGTCCTCCTCGGCGGCGAACACCCGCTTGACGTTACCCGCCGCGAGGCGTTCCAGCTCGGCCCGGCCGCGCGGCCGGGGCGCCGGTCAGGTCGATCGCGTTCACGTCCATGTGCGCGGCCAGCACCGGGGCAAGCTCGGCCTGCCGCCCGGTCAGGATGTTCACCACGCCGCCCGGCACGTCCGAGGTGGCGAGCACCTCGGACAGCGTGACCGCGGCCAGCGGCGCGGCCTCGCTGGCCACCACCACCGCGGTGTTGCCGGTCGCGATCACCGGGGCGAGCACGCTGACCAGCCCGAGCAGGCCAGACTCACCGGGCGCGAGAACCGCCACCACGCCGGTCGGCTCCGGCACGCTGAAGTTGAAGTAGGGACCGGCCACGGGGTTGGCCGCCCCTGCCACCTGCGCGACCTTGTCCGGCCAGCCCGCGTACCAGACCCACCTGTCGATCGCCTCGGCGACGGTCCGCGCCGCCTCTCGCGCCGGAAAGACCTTCATTCTTTACGATCTCCGCGGCGAACTGCGCCTCGCGGCCCTCGAGTAGCTCCGCCACCCGGTAAAGCACCTGGCCCCGGTTGTAGGCGGTCGCGCCGGCCCAGCCGGGACCGGCCTTACGCGCGGCGACCACGGCATCCCTGGCGTCCTTGCGCGAGGCCCGCGCGGCGTGGGCAAGCAGCGTGCCGTCCGGCCCGGTCACGGGGTACGAGCGGCCGGACTCAGACCGCGGGAACGCGCCGCCGATGAACAGCTTGTAGGTCTTGCGCACGTCCAGCCGGGGCCGGGTTCCGCGGCTGGCCGCGCCCTCGGCCCGGGCACGGGGCAGCCCCGGCGAGCTTGGCGGGCTGGCTGGCCCGGCCGGCGCTGTGCCCGGCGCGCCCGTGCTGCGACGCCTCCGTCGCGGGGGCCTTGGCGCCTCGGTGCGCCGCCGGCCCCCCGCTGGCCTGCGGCCCCTGCGACTCCGTCGCGGGGGCCTTGGCCCCGGCTTGGCGGGCGCGCGGCTTGGGCTTGCTGGGGGCCCTGGCGCGTGGTTTGTCAGGCATGGAGGTACGCGGCCAGGCCGGTCCGGCCGCCCTCCCGTCCGAACCCGGATTCCTGGTAGCCGCCGAACGGGCTGGCCGGGTCGAACCTGTTGTAGGTGTTGGCCCAGACCACACCCGCGCGCAACTGTTGTGCCATGGCGAGGATCCGGCTGCCCTTCTCCGTCCAGACCCCGGCGGACAGCCCGTACGGGGTGTTGTTGGCCTTGGCCACGGCCTCCTCCGGGGTGCGGAACGTGAGCACCGACAGGACCGGCCCGAAGATCTCCTCGCGCGCGATCCGGTGCGACTGGCTCACCCCGCTGAACACGGTCGGCGGGAACCAGTAGCCGCGGGCGGGCAGCGGGCACACCGGCGACCAGCGCTGGCCACCCTCGGCCTCGCCGGCCGCGGCCAGGCTGGTGATCTTGTCGAGCTGTTCCCGCGAGTTGATCGCCCCGATGTCGGTGTTCTTGTCCAGCGGGTCCCCCAGGCGCAGCGTCTCCAGCCGCGCCTTGAGCCGGTCCAGCAGGGTGTCCGCGATCGACTCCTGGGCCAGCAGCCGGGACCCGGCACAGCACACATGGCCCTGGTTGAAGAAGATCCCGTTGACGATGCCCTCGACCGCCTGGTCGATCGGCGCGTCGTCGAACACGATGTTCGCGGCCTTGCCGCCCAGTTCCAGGGTGAGCCGCTTGCCGGTGCCGGCGATCGCCCGCTGTATCTCCTTGCCCACCTCGGTGGAGCCGGTGAATGCGATCTTGTCCACGCCCGGGTGGGCGACGAGGTCACGCCCGGTGCGGCCGTCCCCGGTGATGATGTTGACCGTGCCGGGAGGCAGGCCGGCCTCGCGGATCACCTCGGCGAGCAGCAGCGCCGACAGCGGCGTGGTCTCGGCCGGCTTGAGCACGCAGGTGTTGCCGGTGGCGAGCGCGGGCGCCAGCTTCCAGGCCGCCATCAGCAGCGGGAAGTTCCACGGGATGACCTGGCCCGCCACGCCGACCGGGCGCGGGGACGGGCCGAACCCGGCGTAGCCGAGCTTGTCCGCCCAGCCCGCGTGGTAGAAGAAGTGCGCCGCCGCCAGCGGGATGTCCACGTCCCGCGATTCCTTGATCGGCTTGCCGTTGTCCAGGCTCTCCAGCACCGCGAACTCGCGGGCCCGCTCCTGGATGACCCGGGCGATCCGGTACAGGTACTTGGCCCGTTCCCGGCCGGGCATCGTGCCCCAGGACTCGTCGTAGGCCCTGCGGGCCGACGCGACCGCCAGGTCCACATCCTCCTCGCCCGCCTGAGCGACGCTGGCCAGGGGCTCCTCGGACGCCGGGTTGACCGTGGCGAAGTGCTCCCCGCTCCGCGGCGCGGCGAAGTCCCCGCCGACGAACAGCCCGTACTCGGGCCGGATGGTGACGATGTCGCGCGATTCCGGCGCGGAGGCGTACTCCCACTCCGCGCCGGTCCCGCACTCCTGGCCCGTTGTCCCCGGCCGCGACCGGCGAGGCTGCCTTACCGCCCATATGCCGCTGGCCTCCACTTATCTCCGCGACGCCAACCTACCCCGCGGGCACCTCGCCACCCGGCCGGGGCAGGCGGCAGGCGGTGCGACACCCGGTCAGCCGGGCGCGGCCGCCACGATGATCCGGTCGAAGTCCGGGGCGTAGGCCGACGGGTTGGCGAACTCGATCGTGTTGGCGCCCGGCGGGAGCTGGAGCGGCACGGTCATGGTGCCGACCGTGCGTGAAGCTGCCGGTCGGGGTGAACGACAGGGTCTGCGGCGCGCCGCCGTTCACGCTGATCGTGGCCTGCCGGCCGGTGGCCGAGCCGTCGCAGTAGGCGATGGTCACCTGGTAGGTGCCGGCGCTGGGCGCGGTCACGCCGTTGAACGTCAGCGTGCCGCCCTCGCCGACGAAGCCGACCTTCGCGCCGCCCGAGCAGGTCGAGCAGGACTGGCCACCACGGCGCCGCCGGCGAGCGTGTTCGCCGGCCGCCTCCGCCTCGTAGAGGTGGCCAGCGGCGGCGTGACCGCGGCGCCGGCGCACGCTGAAGCCGTTGAACACGGCCTGCCCGGGCGACCCGGCGGCGTGCGAGGTCACGAACATGCCGGCGTCCTGCGTGGCGGCCTGGCCGGGCACGGTGGCGCGTGCCGACGGTGAGCCAGTCGCTGCCGTCGTAGGAGTAGTAGCCGGTGTAGGCTGGCGCCGTTGCGCGGCCAGTTCGCAGCCAGACCGGCAGGCTCTCGGGGATCGTGCCGTTGGGCGGGGTCACCGAGTTGATGTAGTCGCCGCCGTCGGAGTCCCACTCCAGCTGGATGCCGCCGGACGGGGACTCGAACAGGATCACGCCCTCCGGGGACGGTGCCCGGACCCGGTCATGTCGTTGCGGACGATGATGCCCGGCCTTGGCGAAACCGGTCATGTTCTGCTGCGAGGTCACCTCGGTCTTGACCGTCGAGGTGGTCCCGACCGCGCCCGGCAGGTAGATCGCTGCTGTAGGCGTCGGTGCCGGTGTACAGGTCCGCGCCGGCACCGAGATGCCGAACTGCTGGCCCGGACTGGGCGAACGACGGCCGGGGCGTCGGTGGCCGACGAGTACGTCTTGTACGGCGCCTGGACCGGCGGGCTGACCGTCACCGGCTCGGCTCCGGACACCTGCTGCCGGCGCCACCATGCCCACCTTAGCTCGGCCGTGCCGGTCAGCGTGCCCGGCTGGAACAGGCCGGCGGCGCGGGCGCGGTCACCGCGAACGTGGCCTGCGCGGTCTGCCCGGCCGCCACCGAGCGCGAACGTGGTCGCCGACGTCGGCGTCACCGTCCAGCCCGACGGCACCGGCAGGCTCAGCCGGACGCGGCGACGGGCTGCACGCCGTTGTCGGTGAAGGTCTCGGTCGACGGTGGCGGGCTGGCCGCCGGTCAGCGCTGGCCGGGCCGGTCAGGCGACAGCGTGGTCGCTCGGCGGCGCCGAGGCCGGGTGGCTGCGTCGGGCTGATCCGGAACAGCGCGACCCCGTGCGACGGGACATCGGCGGCGATCGTCCGGCGCCGCTCTCGGTGGCGTGGTGGGTCCACAGGTTGTTGAGCAGGTAAGCGTCGCTGGACGGCAGCCCGACCGCCGCGGCGGTGGTCGAGATGACCTCGGGCGCGCTGGTGGTGTTGAACAGCCCGACGACGACGTCGCCGTTCTGCTCGGTCTTGGCGAACACCTGCGCCGTGGCGGTGTTCACGATCCGGGACGCGTCGATGGCGTCCTGGTCGACCGACGATCACGCCCGTGTTCTTCAGGTAGCCTCAGGTCGGTCGGGTCGAGGTTGGTCAGGTCGGTGCCGAGGATCAGCGGCGAGGCGGCCAGCGCCCACAGGCTCATCTGGGTCTGCCGCTCGTCGGGGGTCAGGCCGTCGTTGGTGCCGTTGCCGACCTCCAGCGAGTCGTAGTCGTTGAACGCGCCGGGGCCGCCGTCCGGCTGCCAGGCCGCGACCTGGTCGAACCGGGACTCCACGTTGGCCCAGTCGGTGAGCGGGTAGCTGACTGCCGGACTCGCAGCCGTAGCACTCGATGTCGCCGCCGGTGCGCCAGCCGTTGGAGTACTGCGCCCAGGTCGCGGCGTCGGCGATGTTCAGGCTGTTGGACAGCTCCAGGTGGATCGGGCGGCCGGTCTGCACCAGCGCCTGTCGACCAGGCCTGCACGTCGGGGATGTCGAAGGAGCCGACGCCGTCGAGCTTGAGGTAGTCCACGCCCCACGAGGCGAACTGGTCGGCCCAGGAGTCGATGAACGCCTGCGCGCCCGGCTTGCTGTAGTCGATGCCCGACCATGCCGCCGCAGTTGTAGTTGTTCTCGCCCGACGTGGTTCGGCGATCTGGTCGGCGGTGTAGCGTGGGGTGCCCTCGATCGGCGTGTTCTGCGCCACGGCCTGCTTCGAGATGCCGGGCGTGACGTACAGGCCGAACTTCAGGCCCAGGCTGTGCACGTAGTCGGCGACCACCTGGATGCCGTTCTCCGACCCGCTGCGGCGGGAACTTGGTCGGGTCGATCACCCAGCGGCCGTACTGGTCCACGTTCGGGCCCTGGCTGCCCGGGCACTGGTACCAGAAGTCGTCCAGGTTGACGTACTGGAACCCGGCGCCGGCCAGCCCGCTGTTCTTCATGGCCTGGGCCTGGGCCTCGATCGCGGCCGCGGTCGGGTCGCTGCCGGATGAAGCTCCAGCTGCTCCAGCCCAGCGCGGGGGTCAGCCCGACGCCGTTGTCCTCCGCCTGCGCGCCGGGCGCGGTGGACAGGGCGGCAACAGATACCAGCGGCGCGACCGTCAGCACGGCCGCCAGCGCGCGAATCAGCCTCCGCATGGGAGATGACCTCCAGGACCCGGCACCGCGCTGTCACGCGGTGACACTACGTCCCGCTCCTACCAGCGTTCCTACGCCGTCCCACAGATTCGGTCAATATCCGCCAGCATTTGAGTCATGATCCAACACAAAAGATCAGCGTGACGCTGACAGGTGACGCAGGCCCGGTCAGTCCAGGGTGAAGTAGTCGGGGCCGGCGTAGGCGCCGGTCAGTTGCTTGCTGCGCTGCATGAGCAGGTCGTTGAGCAGGCTGGAGGCGCCGATGCGGAAGTAGTCCGGGGACAGCCAGTCCGGCCCGGCGGTCTCCCGGACCAGCACCAGGTAGCGGATGGCGTCCTTGGCGGTGCGCACCCCGCCCGCGACCTTGACCCCGACCCGCCGGCCGGTCGCCGCGGCGAAGTCCCGCACCGCGGCCAGCATGACCAGGGCCACCGGCGGCGTGGCGGCCGGCTGCACCTTCCCCGTGGACGTCTTGATGAAGTCGGCACCGGCCAGCATCACCAGCCAGGAGGCACGGGACACGTTGTCCAGGGTGACCAGTTCGCCGGTCTCCAGGATCACCTTCAGGTGCGCGGTCCCGCAGGCCTCGCGCACCGCGCGGACCTCCTCGTAGACCTGGGCGTACCGGCCGGACAGGAACGCCCCCCGGTCGATGACCATGTCCACCTCGTCGGCCCCGGCCGCCACCGCGTCCGCGACGTCGGCGAGCTTGACCGCGAGCGAGGCGCGCCCGGACGGGAACGCGGTGGCCACCGAGGCCACCGCGACCGTACTGCCGGCCAGCGCGGCCCGGGCCACGCCGACCAGGTCCGGGTACACGCACACCGCGGCGACCGGTGGCACCGCCGGGTCGGCCGGGTCCGGCTGGCGCGCCTTGGCGCACAGGCCCCGGACCTTGCCGGGCGTGTCCGCGCCCTCCAGCGTGGTGAGGTCCACCATCCGGACCGCCGTATCCAGCGCCCAGAGCTTGGCCTCCCGCTTGATGGACCGGGTCGCCAGGGCGGCCGCCCGCGCCTGCGCGCCGGTCTGGTCCACGCCCGGGAGCCCGTGCAGCGCGCGGCGCAGCGCGGCGTCGGAGAGCACCGCACCGCTGCCGGGCGCCGGGGGCACCGGCACGCCCGCCAGGGCCGTGTCGGTCACCGCGCCCGGCGCCGGGACCGCGGTGCCGGCCACGACGTCGCGGCCGGGGGCGTTCCGGTCAGCGGCGGGCATACCGGCTACCTACCCAGTCCCGGGATCCGTACCACCGAGTCGCTGGCCGCGCGGGCGGTGGCGAAGCCCGGCTTGATGACCGTGTTGATGATCCGGATCCGCTCGTCGAAGTGGCCGAAGGCGCTCTTCATCGCGTTGATCGTCAGCCACTCGATGTCCGACCAGCCGTAGCCGAACGTCTCGACCAGGCGGTGGAACTCCGAGGACAGGGTCACCCCGCTCATCAGCCGGTTGTCGGTGTTCACGGTGACCCGGAAGGAGAGCTGCCGGAGCAGGCGGATCGGGTGGTCATCGATCGACGCCGCGGCGCCGGTCTGCACGTTGGAGGTGGGGCACATCTCCAGCGGGATCCGGCGGTCCCGCACGTAGCTGGCCAGCCGGCCAAGCTCCACCGCGCCGTCGGAGCCGACCCGGATGTCGTCCACGATACGGACCCCGTGGCCGAGGCGCTCCGCACCGCACCACTGCAGTGCCTCCCAGATCGAGGGGAGCCCGAAGCCCTCGCCGGCGTGGATCGTGATGTGGAAGTTCTCCCGCGCCACGTACTGGAACGCGTCGAGGTGACGGCTGGGCGGCCAGCCCGCCTCCGCGCCGGCGATGTCGAACCCGGCCACGCCCCGGTCGCGGTACCGGACCGCGAGTTCGGCGATCTCCAGCGAGCGCGCCGCCGTCCGCATGGCGGTGAGCAGGGCGTACATCGTGATGCCCCGGCCCTCGCTGCCGAGCCGGAAGCCCTCGAGCACGGCCTCGACCACCTCGTTGAGGCTCAGCCCGCCGGCCACGTGCAGTTCCGGCGCGAACCTGACCTCCGCGTAGACCACGCCGTCGGCGGCCAGGTCCTCGGCGCACTCGGCCGCCACCCTGATCAGCGCGTCCCGGGTCTGCATGACCGCCAGGGTGTGCTGGAACGCGTCCAGGTACAGGTTCAGGTGGCCGCGGCTGGCCCCGCGCTGCAGCCAGACCGCGACCTCGTCCACGTCGTCGCTGGGCAGGCGGTCATAGCCGATCGCGGCGGCCAGGTCCACCACCGTGGCGGCGCGCAGGCCGCCATCCAGGTGGTCGTGCAGCAGTACCTTGGGCGCGGCACGGATCTCATCCAAGCTGGGCATTCGCCTATTCTCACACAGCGTTATCGGCCTCCCTCGCGGGCGCTTCGGCCCTGGGGGGCCTCGTCGGCCGGACCGCTAAATGTGGCGCGGGAGGCGGTCCTCGGCGCCGGGACACCGCAATCGGCGCCTGGGGCTGCGTCGTGCCGGAGGCGCGCTGGGCAGCACTGTGCGGCGTTCGGCCCGGCAGCCGCGCTAGGGTTGCGCTGCCGTTACCCGCCTATCTGGTCGATGATCAGGCCCGGCAGCGCGGGGCTGTCCGGGCCGATCTCGAAGGCGTCGCCGAGGGCGGCCAGGCGCCGCGTCGAACCGGGACTCGTCGTCGGCGCGCAACTCCAGCAGCGGCTCGCCCTCGTGCACCCAGTCCCCGGGCTTGGCCAGGCACAGCACGCCCGCGGCCGCGCTCACCGGATCCTCCTTGCGGGCCCGGCCCGCGCCGAGCCGCCAGGCGGCGTTGCCCACCGCCCGGGCGTCCAGGCGCCGCAGCCAGCCTTCGGCAGGCGCGGGCACCGTCCGGATGTGCGGGGCCACCGCCAGCGGGGCATCGGGGTCCCCGCCCTGCGCGGCGATCATGTCCCGGTAGCGCGCGAGTGCCCGCCCGCTGGCCAGCACCGCCTCGGGGTCGGCGGCCACGCCCGCGAGCCGCAGCATCTGCCTGGCCAGCGCGAGCACCACCTCGACCAGGTCGGAAGGCCCGTATCCGGCCAGCGTGGCGACGGACTCCTCGACCTCGATCGCGTTGCCCACCGCCCGCCCGAGCGGCGTGTCCATCCTGGTCAGCAGCGCCGTGGTGCGGACCCCGTACTCGGTGCCGAGGGCCACCATGGTCTGCGCCAGCAGCCGCGCGTCCTCCTCCCGGCGCATGAAGGCGCCGCTGCCCACCTTGACGTCGAGCACCAGGGCACCGGTGCCCTCGGCGATCTTCTTCGACATGATCGAACTGGCGATGAGCGGGATCGACTCGACGGTGCCGGTCACGTCCCGCAGCGCGTAGAGCCTGCGGTCCGCGGGGGCGAGGCCCGCGCCGGCGGCGCAGATGACGCAGCCGGCCGCGCGGAGCACGCCGAGCATCTCCTCGTTGGACAGGGCGGCCCGCCACCCGGGAATCGCCTCCAGCTTGTCCAGGGTGCCGCCGGTGTGGCCGAGGCCGCGGCCGGACAGTTGCGGTACCGCGGCGCCGCACGCCGCCACCAGCGGGGCGAGGATCAGCGAGACCTTGTCGCCGACCCCGCCGGTGGAGTGCTTGTCCACGGTGGGCAGGCCCACCCCGGACAGATCGAGCCGCTCCCCGGAGTCGATCATCGCCCCGGTCCAGGCGCGCAGTTCGGCCGGCTCCAGGCCCCGGAAGTAGATGGCCATGAGCAGGGCCGACATCTGCTCCTCCGCCACCTCGCCACGCAGGTAAGCCCCGAACAGCCAGTCGATCTCGTGGCCGGACAGCGGCACGCCGTCTCGTTTGGCCCTAATAAGGTCCACCGCAGCGGGGCCGCCGGCCGCTGGCCGCCGGCGGGACCGGGGGGCGCCGGCTCAGCCATCCTTGCCCGCGCGCTCGGCCAGGTCGGCGCTGGTGAACGGGGAGGGCAGCAGCCGGGCCAGTTCGGCCGGGCCGGCCGCGGTGTCCACCAGCAGGCCGGGCCCGCCCGCCTCGATGAGCAACTGGCGGCACCGCCCGCAGGGCAGCAGCCGCTGGCCGTCGCCAGCTGACCACGCTCACCGCGGCCAGGGTGCCGCCGCCGCTGGCGTGCAGGGCGGAGACCAGGCCGCATTCGGCGCACAGGGTGAGCCCGTAGGAGGCGTTCTCCACGTTGCAGCCGGTCACGATCCGGCCGTCGCCGGTCACGCCCGCGGCCCCCACGCGCAGCCGCGAATACGGCGCGTGGGCCCGCTGCGTCATCTGTGCCGCGGCGGACCGCAGCGCCGGCCAGTCGATAGCCATGGCACCCCTCCAGACCGTCACGATAACAGCGGCATCCCCCGGCCCCCGGGCTGGCCCGGCGGGGCGAAGCCGTCCGCTGGCCGGGGCCGTTCGCTCAGCAATCCCGGCCTCCGCTGTCGTTCTCCTGAACTTCCGGTTGCGATTTGGCAACGGCGCCTGCGATCGCTGCCCGCCACCTTCCCCGGACGGCGGACCAGGTCTAGCCTGCGATCATCCCGACGCAGGGTGCCTGGGATCTTCTCGCCCCTGTCGCTCCGGGACGGAGGAGGGGGCCGGCGATGAGAACGTCGAAAACCGCTCCCGGAGCGGGCGGCAACAGGCGCCCCGAAAGAGGAGGTATGTAAGTGAGAAAAGCTTTCCAAGCCGCCGCTGCGCTGGCAGCAGTAGCCTTGGTCGCCACGGGGTGCGCCAAGCCCAGCTCTTCGTCGACCTCGTCCACGGGCTCGGGCACGACCGCGGCCAAGTTCACTGGCTGCATGGTCACCGACACCGGCGGCATCAACGACAAGTCGTTCAACCAGGCCTCGTGGGCGGGCATGCAGGCGGCCGCGGCCACCAGCTCGAACATCACGGTCAAGTACCTGCCGTCCACCACCACGTCCGACTACGCCAAGAACATCAGCACGTTCATCGGCGAGAAGTGCGGGATCATCGTCACCGTCGGCTTCCTGATGGGCCCGGCGACCGAGGCCGCGGCCAAGGCCAACCCGAAGCAGAAGTTCGCCATCGTCGACTGCTCCTACGCCTCGGCCTGCCTGACCGGCACGCACGAGAGCAACATCAACCAGCTGGTGTTCAACACCGTGCAGGACGCCTTCCTCGGCGGCTACCTGGCGGCCGGGATGACCAAGACCGGCAAGGTGGCCACCTACGGCGGCGAGAAGTTCGGCACGGTCACCATCTACATGGACGGCTTCTGGGACGGCGTGCAGTACTACAACAAGCAGCACCACACCCATGTCCAGGTGCTCGGCTGGAGCGAGCCGAGCCAGAACGGCACGTTCGCGGGCAGCTTCACCAACATCACCGCGGGCCAGACCATCGCCAACACGTTCATCACCGACGGCGCCGACATCATCTTCCCGGTGGCGGGCGGCGTCGGGCTCGGCTCGGCGAAGGCGGTCCAGACCGCCGACAGCGCCGGCAAGAACGTCTCCATGTTCTGGGTGGACACCGACGGCTGCGTCAGCGCCGCGACCTACTGCAAGTACTTCGATCACCAGCGTGGAGAAGGGCATCAGCGCCGCGGTGAAGACCGCCGTGCTCCTCGCCGCCCACGGCCACGGTGGCGGCAGCTACATCGGCACGCTCGCCAACGGCGGGGCCGTGCTGGCGCCGTACCACGACTGGGCGAGCAAGGTCCCCGCGTCAGCTGCAGACCGAGCTCAACACGGTCAAGCGGCGATCATCAGCCGGCAAGATCGTTCCCGCCACCAAGAGCCCCGTGTAGCCAGGGCACCAGGCAAGAAGTTACCGTCAAGCTGGTCAGTGTCCCCGGCAACGGCCGGGGACACTGACCAGAGTCGGCTGGAGGGTGGCTGCCGGTGAAACTTGAGTTGCGCGGTATCACGAAGCGCTTCGGGAGCCTGGTCGCCAACGATCACATCGACCTGGTCATCCAGCCCGGCGAGATCCGCGCCCTGCTCGGGGAGAACGGCGCGGGCAAGACCACGCTGATGAACGTGCTCTACGGGCTCGTGCAGCCCGACGAGGGCGAGATCCTGCTCGACGACAAGCCGGTCGCCATCCATTCGCCCAGGGACGCGATCCGGGCCAAGATCGGCATGGTGCATCAGCACTTCATGCTGGTGCCGGTCTTCACCGTGGCCGAGAACGTCACGCTCGGCAGCGAGCCGGTGCGCAAGGGGCCGCTCGGCCTGCCCTCATTTGGCCTGCTCGACCGGCGCACGGCCCGCCGTGACGTGCTCGCGCTCTCCGAGCGGTTCGGCCTGCGCGTCGATCCCGACGCCCTGCGTGGAGGACCTGCCGGTCGGCGTGCAGCAGCGGGTCGAGATCATCAAGGCGCTGCTCCGCGACGCCAGGGTTCTCGTCCTCGACGAGCCCACCGCCGTGCTGACACCCGGCGAGACCGAGGACCTGTTCCGGATCATGCGCGAACTGCGCGAGGGCGGGCGGTCGATCATCTTCATCTCGCACAAGCTCAAAGAGGTCCAGGCGATCGCCGACACGATCACGGTCATCAGGCGCGGAAAGGTCGTCGGGGACCGGCCGCCGACGACCACCACTACCGAGCTCGCGTCGCTGATGGTCGGCCGGCAGGTCCAGCTGCGGGTGAGCAAGGAGCCGGCCAAGCCGGGCGACGTGGTGCTCGACGTGCAGGACCTGAGCGTGCAGGGGGAGCGCGGCGAGCAGTCGGTGCGCGACGTGTCCTTCCAGGTGCGGGCCGGCGAGATCCTGGGCGTGGCCGGCGTCCAGGGGAACGGCCAGACCGAGCTGTGCGAGGCGCTGATGGGCCTGCGGCCCGCGACCGGCTCGGTGCGGCTGGACGGCACCGACCTGAGCCACGCCTCGACCCGGGCCCGGCTGCACGCGGGCATCGGCTACGTCCCCGAGGACCGGTCGGAGGACGGCCTGGTGGCCGACTTCTCGGTCGCCGACAACCTCATCCTCGACGTCTACGACCAGCCGCCGTACGCCTCCGGTCTCGCGCTGAACCTGGACGCCATCCGGGACTCGGCGGTCAAGCGCGTCGAGGAGTACGACGTGCGGACCACGTCCACCGAGACGCCGGCCGGGACGCTGTCCGGCGGCAACCAGCAGAAGGTCGTGGTCGCCAGGGAGATGAGCCGGGACGTCAAGCTGATGATCGTCAGCCAGCCGACCCGCGGCCTGGACGTCGGCTCGATCGAGTTCGTGCACAAACGCCTGGTCGCCCAGCGGGACGAGGGCGTGGCGGTGCTGATCGTCTCCTCCGAGCTCGACGAGATCTACGCCCTGGCCGACCGCATCGCCGTCATGTACGAGGGCCAGATCGTCGCGTTCTGCCCGCCCACCATCTCCGAGCAGGAACTCGGCCTGCTGATGGCCGGCAGTGCCCCGGCCGGATCCACCGCCCCCGACTCGACGGCGAACCGGACCTCGGAGGCGAACCGGAGACGCCAGTGCAAGCCCAGGAGCCGAGCAGCCATGAGTGATCAGCACGAGGCAGAGCCCTCCGCAGAGCCCTACGTGGCGACCGCCACCGCCGAGGACGCGGGCGCGCCCGCGCCGGACCAGCCGCGCGGCCGGCGGCCGCTCACCGGCAACATGATCATCCAGGCGGTGACCGAGGGGCACTCGGTCGTCATCACCATCCTGGCCGTCTTCATCGCGCTGCTGGTCGGCGCCGTGCTGATCGTGGCCAGCGACCCGGTGGTGCTGCGCGCCTGGGATTCGTTCGGCTACGCGCCGGGCACCGCGTTCTCGGCGACCTGGGATTCGGTGTCCGCCGCCTACTCGGCGCTGTTCGAGGGCTCGATATTCAGCCCGGGGACGGTCTCGGCCGCCTTCCACGGCGGCTCGATCGCGGCGATCTTCTACCCGCTGTCGCTCACCGCGTTCGAGGCCACCCCGCTGATCCTCACCGGCCTGTCGGTGGCGGTCTGTTTCCGGGCCGGGATGTTCAACATCGGCGCGGCGGGCCAGTGGGTCGGCGGCGCGCTCGTCGCGACCTGGCTCGGTTACGCGGTCAACCTGCCCATCGTGCTGCACGCGGTGGTCTGCGTCATCGGCGCCTTCATCGGCGGTGCGGTGATCGGCTGGATCGTGGGCGAGATCAAGGCGCGGACCGGCGCGCACGAGGTCATCCTCACGATCATGCTCAACTACGTCATGTACAACCTGCTGTCCTTCCTGCTGGCCAGCCAGTCGCTGATGCAGGCACCGGGCCAGACCAACGAGGTCGCGCCGAACATCCAGGGCAGCGCGATGCTGCCGCATGTCGGCGGGCCGCCACCGCAGGTCGGCGTCGGGTTCCTGATCGCGCTGGCCGCCGCGGCCGGGACCTGCTGGCTGCTGTCGCGCAGCACGCTGGGCTTCGAGTTCCGCACCGTGGGCGCGAGCCCGAGCGCGGCGCGCAGCGCCGGGCATCAGGGTGGAGCGGGTCTGGGTGCTCGCGTTCCTGATCGCCGGCGGCCTGGCCGGCCTGTCGGCGAGCACGATCGTGCAGGGCCAGACGGCGCCGCTGACGTTCAACAGCTACGGCACGTACGGCTTCGACGGCATCACGGTCGCGCTGCTCGGCCGGGCCAGGCCGTTGGGCGTGGTCCTCGCCGGGCTGCTGTTCGGCGCGATGAACGCCGGCGGCACGGTCATGGAGGCCGCCACCGGCGTCCCCGCCGATGTCACCAACGTCATCGAGGCCCTGATCGTGCTGCTCGTCGCCGCACCGCCGCTGATCAGGCTGCTGTTCCGGCTGCGGGCACCGGCGGCGCCGGCGCCCAGGCCGTCGCCTCGAAGGGATGGTCGGGATGACCACCACTCTGGTTACCCCGGTTCGCGCTCCGGTCTCGATAAACCGCAGGTATCTCGCCGCGGGCACGTTCATCCTGCTCGGCCTGATCGACATCTTCGCCTTCGGCCTGTTCGCCCACCGCGGCGACGCCATCTTCGCGCTGTCACTGCCCGGTGCCACGCCGAAACTGCCGGGGATCCATGTTCCCGGTGCGCTGACGGCCTACCTGCTCGGGGCGATCTCGATCGGCCTGGGCATCCTGCGGGCCGTCGTCGACCTCTCCCCCAGGGGCAAGCGGATCACCATCGCGATCGCACTGCTTTGCTTCCTGTTCTCGCTGCTGGCCTGGGCGGACGCCGGCAACTCGGTCGGCCCGCTGCAGATCATCGACCTGCTGCAGGGGACGTTGACCGCGTCCATCCCGCTGGTGCTCGGCGCCCTGGCCGGCTGCCTGGGCGAGCGCTCCGGCGTCATCAACATCGCGATCGAGGGCCAGTTGCTCACCGGGGCGTTCGTCGCGGCGGCCGTGGCCAGCGCCACCGGCGGCGTCTGGCTCGGGCTGCTCGGCGGGTCGCTGGCCGGCGGCCTGGTCGGGGCGATGCTCGCGATATTCGCGATCATGTTCCTGGTGGATCAGATCATCGTCGGCGTGGTGCTCAACGTGATCGCGCTCGGGCTGACCAACTACCTGTACGACCGGGTCATGGTCCCGTACGCCAACACCTTCAACGCCGGGCAACACGTTCGGCACGCTCAAGATCCCCGTGCTCGGCAACATCCCGATCATCGGCCCGGTCTTCTTCGACGCGAACGTCTTCCTCTACATCACCTACGCGCTGATCCTGGTGATCCAGATCGCCCTGTTCCGTACCCGGTGGGGGCTGCGGGTGCGCGCGGTCGGCGAGCATCCGGTCGCGGCCGACACGGTCGGCATCAGGGTGCTGTGGACCAGGTACCGCAACGTCATCCTCGGCGGCATGGTCGCCGGGATCGGCGGGGCGTACCTGACGGTCGGCTCGGTCGGCTTCTTCACCTCGGACATCAGCTCGGGCTTCGGCTACATCGCGCTGGCCGCCATGATCTTCGGGCGCTGGACGCCGCTCGGCTCGGTGGCGGCGGCGCTGCTGTTCGGATTCAGCTTCCAGCTGCAGACCGAGCTGTCCGTCCTGCGCGTGCCGGTCTCTTCGTTCATCCTGCTGATGGCGCCGTACGTGGCGACGATCATTGCCGTGGCCGGGCTGGTGGGACGGGTGCGGCCGCCCGCCGCCGACGGAAAGCCGTATATCAAGGCATGACGGCGATCTCCGATCCGTACCAGGCGGCGCAGGCCAGTGCCGCCAGGCTGGCCGAGCTGAGCGGCGTGGACCGGCACGACGTCGCCGTGGTGCTCGGCTCCGGCTGGGCGCCGGCCGCGGACGCCCTCGGCATTGCCGAGGCAGAGATACCGCTCGCCGAGCTTGGCGGGTTCCCGCCGCCGACGGTGGGCGGCCACTCCCCCGCCGTCCGGTCCGTCCTGGCCGGTGACGTCCGTGCCCTGGTGTTCCTCGGCCGGGTCCACCTGTACGAGGGGCACGACCCGGCGACCGTGGTGCACGGCGTGCGCACCGCGGTCGCGGCCGGGTGCCAGGTGGTGGTGCTCACCAACGCGGCGGGCGGGATCCGGGCGGGCTACCAGGTCGGGCAGCCGGTGCTGATCGCCGACCACCTCAACCTCACCGGGCGCTCGCCGCTGGGCGGCAGCCCGCCGCCCGAGGGCTACCCGTCGCGGTTCACCGACCTCACCGACCTCTACTCCGCCAGGCTGCGCACGCTGGCCGCCGGAGCCGACGCGGGCCTGGCCGAGGGCGTCTACGCCGCGCTGCCCGGCCCGCACTACGAGACGCCGGCCGAGATCCGGATGCTCCGCACGCTCGGCGCCGACCTGGTCGGGATGTCCACCGTGCTTGAGGCCATCGCCGCGCGGCACCTCGGCGCCGAGGTGCTCGGCATCTCGCTGGTCAGCAACCTGGCGGCGGGGCTGGCCGCCCACGGGCTCGATCATCTGGAGGTGGTCGCCGCCGGCCAGGCGGCCGCCGGGCGGATGGGCTCGCTGCTGGCCGGGCTGCTGCCCGTCGTCGTGCCGGGCCGGTGACCATGATCGGCGGCGGGCTGCGCGCCCAGGCCGAGCGCTGGATCGCCGGCGACCCCGACGAGCGGGACCGCGCCGAACTGCGCGCGCTGCTCGCCGACGGCGGTGCGGCGGCCGCGGCCGACCTGGCCGACCGGTTCGCCGCCCGGCTGGAGTTCGGCACCGCGGGCCTGCGCGGCGCGATCGGGGCCGGCCCGAACCGGATGAACCGGGCGGTGGTCCGGGCCGCCACGGCCGCGCTGGCCGGGTGGCTGCGGGAGGGCCACGGCGGGCCGGGCGCGGCGGAGGCAGGCGTGGTCATCGGCTGCGATGCCCGGCACCGGTCCGGCGAGTTCGCCGCCGAGGCCGCCCAGCGTGCTCGCCGGGGCCGGGATCCGGGCGCACCTGCTGCCGCCGCAGCAGCCGACCCCGTTGCTCGCCTTCGCCGTCCGGCACCTGCGGGCCGCCGCCGGGATCATGATCACGGCCAGCCACAACCCGCCCGCGGACAACGGCTACAAGCTCTACCTGGGCGACGGCGCGCAGATCATCCCGCCGGTGGACAAGCAGATCGGCACCGCCATCGCCGCGATCGGCGACCTGTCTTCAGGTCCCGGCCGCGGCCGCGGACAGCCCGCTGATCGGCAGGCTCGGCGATGAGATCGCCCGATGCCTACCTGGACGCCATCGTGGCCGCCGTGCCCGGCCCGGGCGGCTCCCCCGGCCTGCGGGTGGTCTACACGCCGCTGCACGGCGTCGCGGCCGGCCTGGCGCTGCGGGCGTTCGAGCGGGCCGGCTTCCCGCCGCCGCAGGTGGTCGCCGCGCAGGCCGAGCCGGACCCGGCGTTCCCGACCGTCGCGTTCCCCAACCCCGAGGAGCCCGGTGCCCTCGACCTGGCGCTGGCGCTGGCCAGGGAGACCGGCGCGGACCTGGTCGTCGCCAACGACCCGGACGGCGACCGGCTGGCCATCGCGGTCCCCGACCCGGCCGCTCCCGGCGGCTGGCGGGCGCTGACCGGCGACCAGGTGGGCGCGCTGCTCGGTGCCTTCCTGCTGGACCGCGACCCGGGGCCGGAACCGGCCGCGCGGCTGGTCGCGACGACCGTGGTCTCGTCCACCATGCTGTCCAAGATCGCGGCAGCGGCCGGGGTCCGTTACGCGGAGACGCTCACCGGGTTCAAGTGGATCGTCCGGGCCGCGGACGGTGTGCCCGGCTCGCGGTTCGTGTTCGGGTACGAGGAGGCGCTCGGCTACGCCGTCACCCCCGCGGTGCGCGACAAGGACGGCATGAGCGCGGCGCTGGCGCTGCTGTCGCTGGCGGCCACGGCCCGCGCGGCCGGGCAGTCCCTGCTGGACCGCTGGGACGCGCTGGAGGCCGCCCACGGGGTCCACCTGACCGCGCAGGTCACCCTGCCCACCCGGGCCCCCGCGGAGGTCATGGCCAGGCTCCGCGCCGCGCCGCCGGGCGCCCTGGCCGGCGCGCCGGTGACCTCGGTCACCGATCTGGTGGCCGGTGACGGCGGCCTGCCCCCGTCCGACGTGCTCACCTACCACCTGGCGGGCGCCCGGGTGGTGATCCGGCCCAGCGGCACCGAGCCCAAGCTCAAGTGCTACCTGGAGGTGGCCGAACCGGCCGCCGGCCGCCCGCTCGCCCAGGCCCGCGCCGCCGCGGCCGCCCGGCTCGGCCCGCTGCGCGCCGCCGTGGCCGCCCTGGTCGCAGGCGGCTAGCGTAGGGGGCCTGGGGCAGCAGCGGGAGCCAGACGGTCACCGTGGTCCCGGCGCCCTCGGCGGACTTCAGGTCGATGTCCCCGCCATGGTTGACCACGATCATCCGGACGATGGCCAGCCCGAGCCCGGTTCCCGGGATGGACCGCCCGGTCGCGTTGGAGGCCCGGAAGAACCGGGTGAACAGCTCCTTCTGGTCGCTGGCCGGGATGCCGATGCCGGTGTCGCTGACCCGGATCACCGCCGACCTGCCCTCGGCGAACGCGGAGACCTCGACGGACCCGCCCTTCGGGGTGAACTTGACCGCGTTGGACAGCAGGTTGATCACCACCCGGTCGAGCTGGCTGGCATCCCCGTCCACCATCAGCTCGCCCTCGGTGGTGCTGATCGTGAGGGCCAGCTCGCCCGCGATCACCGACGGCCGGACCGCGTCGGCGGCGGCCCGGATCACGTCGGTCAGGTCCACCGGGCGCATCACCGTGGTGAACGCGCCGGACTCCAGCTTGGCGAGGGTGAACACGTCGTCCACCAGGTTGCGCAGCCGGACGGTGCTGCGGTCGATGGCCTCCAGCATCTGGCGCTGCTGCGAGGTGACCTCGCCCGCATCCCCGTCCCCGAACATCTCCACGTACCCCTCGATGGTGGTCAGCGGGGCACGCAGCTCGTGGGACACCGTGGCGAAGAAGCTCGACTTGGCGGTGTCGAGCGCTTTCAGATCCCCCACCAGCCGGTTCTCCGCCTCATACGAGCCGGGCGTGGTTGAGCCCGCGGCCGAGGTCCGCGGCGACCGACTCCATGGCGTCCACCTCGGCCGCGGTCCACGGGCGCCCGGCCTGCATGCGCTGCAGCACGATGATGCCGAGCAGTTCGCCGCCCACCCCGAACGGCGTCATGAGCTGCGCCGTGACACCGGCCTCGCGCAGCGTCTGGCGGAGCCGCGGTGGCATGTCCCCGGTGTCCCCGCCGGCCAGGTCGTTGATCACCTGGCTGGTCTGGGCACGGAACAGGTCCCGCAGGTGGTCTATGGCACCGGGCGGGAGAACCGCCTTGATCACGTCGGCCGGGACGAGCCAGCGCGGCGCCTGGCCGACGACCGAGCCGATCTGGTCGTCCTCCAGCAACCGCAGGTAGGCCACGTCGGCGTCGACGATCTGCTCCACCGCGAGCTTGGCGGCGTGCAGCACGTCCCTGGCGACCAGGTGCTCCCGGATGCGCAGGCCTGCCTCCCTGGCCATGGCGCGCAGCCGGGTGCTCTCCGCTTCGGCCGCCCGCAGCCGGTCGCTCTCGTCGGCCTGGATGTTGATGGACTCGGCGACCTGGCGGACCTCCGCCGAACCGGACACCGGGGCCCGCGCGGTGTAGTCGCCGGCGGTCAGCCTGCGCACGGTCGCGCTGATCCGGCGCATCGGACGGGTGATCGTGTACACCGTGCTCAGCGAGGCCGCCAGCACCAGCAGCACGGCGACCGCCAGCGCGGCCCCGCTCCAGCCCAGCCTCCCCTCCAGGCGCTGCCTGCTCGTCGCGGCCAGCGCGTCGATGCTGGCGTTCAGCCGCTGCTGGGTCGCGGCGGTGGCCCCGGCGAACGCGGTGCCCAGGCGCGGCCGACCTGCCCAGCAGCGCCGTCGCGGCCGGGGTCCCGGCGCGGACCGCCGCCGCGCGGGGCGCGAGGGCGAACCACTGCGCGCCGAGCCGCGCCTGCTCGGCCGATCAGGCCCGCGGACACTCGGGCGTCGCCTCGCGGCGGAGCGCTGGCCAGGTCGCGGCCGAACTCCGCCGCGGGCCGCGGCGAGCTGGCGCCAGGAAGCCGCGCTGGCCCGTCTCGGTGTAGAACAGCACCGCGAAGGTGGCGGTGCCGAAGGCGGTCTCCAGCTGGCTGTTGGCCCGCTGCAGCGCCGTGTACCTGCCGGTGACCTGCCTGGTCGCCTGGTTCTGGTCGGTCACGGTGACGAACCCGGCCACCGCCGCGACGCCGATCAGCACGGCGCACACGCAGAACGTGGCCAGGAGCTGGCTGATGATCGAGCCGCGCGGCCTCATCCGGGCCGGCCTTCCCCGGTGACCGGCACATCCGGCACCGGCTGCCAGGCCTCCTCGTCCACCAGCAGCGGGATCCGCACGGTCACCGTGGTGCCCTTGCCCTCCAGCGACACCACGTCCAGGTCACCGTGGTGGTTGGCCACGATCGTGCGGACGATGGCCAGCCCCAGCCCGGTGCCCGGGATCGACTCCTCGACCGCGTTGGACGCGCGGAAGAACCTGGTGAACAGGTCCTTCCGGTCCCGTTCCGGAATGCCGATGCCCGGTGTCGCTGACCCGCAGCACGGCCAGGTCGCCGTCGCAGCCGGTGCCGATGCTGACGCTGCCGCCCCGCCGGGGTGAACTTCACCGCGTTGGACAGCAGGTTCATCACCAGCCGGTCGAGCTGGCCGGCATCACCGCTGACCATCAGGCTGTGATCCGAGGTCCTGCCAGGTGAGCGTGAGGCCCTTGGCCGCGGCGGCCGGCTGCAGCGCGGTGACGTCCGCGGCGACGATCTCGGCCAGGCTCACCGGCCGCATCGTGGACGTGAACGCACCCGATTCGATCTTCGACAGGGTGAGCACGTCCTCGATCAGGTGCCGCAGCCGCGCGGTGTTGCGGTCCACCGAGTCCAGCATCTGCTCCTGGGCGGTGGTGAGCGGCCCGGCGGTGTGGTCACGGAGGATCTCGATGTACCCCGCGATGCTCGTCAGCGGGGTGCGCAGCTCGTGCGACACGGTCGCCAGGAAGTCCGACTTGACCTGGTCCACCCCCCTCAGCTCGTCGACCAGGCGGTTCTCGGCCTCGTACAGGCGGGCGTGGTGCAGTCCCCTGCCCACGTCGGCGGCCACCGACTCCACCGCGCTGACCTCGGCCTCGGTCCACGGGCGGCCGCGGCTCATCCGGGCGGCCACGATGATGCCGAGCATTCCGCGCCGGACCCGAACGGGACGATCACCTCCGCGACCACCCCCGCCGCCCGCAGCGGGTCCCGGACATGGGGTGGCAGCCGGTCGCCCGTCGGCGCCCGGGATGTCCTGGTACACCAGGCTCGCGTTGCGCTGGAACAGCTCACGGAACAGGACGTCGCCCTCACCCCGCATGATGGTGAGGAAGCTGTCCCGCAGCAGCCAGTCATGCTCGTGCCCGACCGGCAGGCCCAGCCCTCCCTCGCGCTTGATGTGCAGATAGGCGATATCGGCACCGAAACTCGGACTCGATCGCGTCCTTCGCCTCGTGCAGCAGGTCCTCCACCCGCAGGTGCTCGCGGATCCGCAGCCCGGTCTCCCGCGCCACCGCGCGCAGGTGGCTGGTCTCGGTCTCCTGGGCGCGCAGCCGGTCACTCTCGTCGGCGAGGGCGTTCAGCGACCGGGCGACCTCCCGCATCTCGGCCGGCCCGGTCACCGGGGCACGGGCGGCATGGTCCCCGGCGGTGAGCCGGCGCAGGATCGCGACGAGCCCGCGCAGCGGCCCGGTGATCCCGTGGATGATGGCCAGCGCCGCGGCCAGCCCGAGCAGGGCAGCGACCGTGGCGAACACGCTGGCCACGGTGACCGCGTGGTCCACGGCGTGCTCCCCGCTGGCGACGGCGGCCCGGCCCTCGGCCGCCAGCCGCGCCTGCAGCCGGTCGCTGGACTGGTAGAAACTCTGCGCGCTGTCGGAACTCTGGTCGGTCAGCCTGGTCACCGCCGGGCTTCCCGGGTGCGGGGCCGCCATCAGGCCGGCGTAGCCCAGCCAGGCCAGCGCCGCCCGGTTCTCGGCCGTGACGAGCCGGGCGCTCGCCGTCGGCCGCGAGGTCCAGCGCCAGCGCAAGGGCGCGGGTCAGCGCCCCCTTGTCCGTGCGGTAGTGGCTCAGGAAGCGGGCCTCCCCGGTCAGCAGGTGGGCGCGCAACGCGGACTGGGCCTGCGCGAAGTCGGCGCGTACCTCAAGGTTGGCGACCTCCAGCGGGTGCAGGCGCTCGACCAGGCCGTCCACGGACCTGTCCTGCTGCGAGACGCCGTTGTGGATGAGGACCGCGGCGGCGAGGAGCAGCAGGGCGAACAGGACCAGCCCGGCCCACAGCCGGACCACGATCGACCGGCGCTGGCCGCCGAGCCGCCCGGGCCCGGCCGACCGCGACCCCCGTCACCAGCACCTGCCCCCTGTGACTCGCAGCAACATTTGGTAGTCAATATGTTACTCACAGTGAGAAACTTCGCCGGGCGTGACCGCCGGCGCGCCGGCCGGGTTCGACCGGCCGTGCCCGCCGAGGCCGCGGTGCGCTGCGCGCGCCGCTGGTGGCCGCGCCTGGCCCGGCGTGGCAAGCTCGGATGCATGAGTGATTCCAGTGCCGCCGTCTCCGTACCGCCCGTCCGCGGCGGCCGATCCCGCCGACCCGGCCTGTGACGTTGCCCACGGCCGGGCGCCGCTGCCGCCCAGCACGCGGACGCTGGTGGCGGTCTTCACCTCGCCGGTGGCCCGCTTCCTGCTCGGTTACGCCAGGGACGCCGGATACCGGCCGGTGCTCATCGACCCCGACCCGGGGCGCCTGGCCGGGCGCGGCGGCGAGTCAGGCGCGGGCCCCGGCGGCCCGGACGGCCATGCCGCAGCCGGACGGGCTCGCGGGCCTGGACGGGCTCACCGCGGCCACCGCACTGGCCGGACTGGCCGACGAGGCTACCGACATCGTGGTGACCGACCACCACCGGCCGGAACTCGGGACCGTGCTGCGCGATGCGCTGGCCAGCCCGGCCCGCTGGGTGGGCATCCTGGGCAACCCCCGGCACCCGGCCCCGCACATCCCGGCCCTGGCGGCCCTGGGCGTGCCGGACGAGCAGATCGCCCGGGTGCACCGCCCGATCGGGCTGAACATCGGCTCCCGGACCCCGGCCGAGATCGCGCTGGCGACCATGGCCGGGCTGATCGCGGACCGCAACGGCCGCCCCGGCGGCTTCGAGTTCTGACAATTTCCGCGCCCTGCGTTTCCGCGCCTGGCAAGCGGGTTCGGGGCAAGGCTTTCCCCCCGGCGCGGCTCCCCCGGTTGACCCAGCGGGATGTGAGCGGTAACAATTCTGGCAGCCGGA
Source organism: uncultured Actinomycetes bacterium (assembly GCA_963795785.1). Taxonomy (GTDB): domain Bacteria; phylum Actinomycetota; class Actinomycetes; order Streptosporangiales; family Streptosporangiaceae; genus DASXKD01. The sequence goes on along the minus strand of CAWCKG010000009.1, from coordinate 91,729 downwards.
GGGCAGCGGGCCGGAGGGGGGCCAGCCCGATCGGGACTCGCGCAACCAGCGCTACCTGGGCACTCCCATCGGCGCAGGCAGACCAGGGAGGCGCGCGATGGCGCCAGCACGAGCGGGCCGGGCCCGGCCACCCGTCATGGCCGATGTGGCACGCCTGGCCGGCGTGTCCCACCAGACGGTGTCCCGGGTGCTCAACGCCCACCCCAACGTCAAGCCGCAGACCAGGGACAGCGTGCTCGCCGCGATCGCGGAACTCGGCTACCGGCCGAACGCGGCCGCCCGCACCCTGGTCACCCGGCGCACCCGCACGCTCGGCGTGGTCAGCTTCGACACCACCCTGTACGGGCCCGCCTCCATGCTCTACGGCATCGAGCGGGCCGCCGCGCACTCCTATTTCGTGTCGATCGCCAGCCTGCCCGCCCTGGACCGGCGCAGCGTGCTCGGCGCGGTGGACCGGTTCCTCGACCAGGGCGTCGAGGGGATCATCGTGATCGCGCCGACGACCTCGGCGGTGGCCGCGTGCAGCCGGGTCCGCGCGCACGTGCCCCTGGTCGCGCTGGGCTGCGGCACCCACACGCCGCTCACCTCCGCCGCCGTGGACAACGCCGCCGGCGCCGCGCTGGCCACGCGCTACCTGCTTGACCTCGGTCACCGCACGGTGCACCACATCGCCGGGCCCGCCTCGTGGGTGGACGCCCAGGAGCGGATCTCCGGCTGGCGCAGCGCGCTGGCCAAGGCCGGTGCCCCCGAGCCGGAACTGCTGTCCGGTGACTGGGGCTGCCCCTCTGGCTACCGGATCGGGCAGCGGATCGCCGCCAGCCCCGAGATCACCGCGGTGTTCTGCGGGAACGACCACATGGCGCTGGGGCTGCTGCGGGCACTGGCCGAGCACGGGCGCCAGGTACCTGGCGACGTCAGCGTGGTGGGCTTCGACGACATACCGGAGTCGGCGTACTTCCTGCCGCCGCTGACCACGGTGCGCCAGGACTTCGGCGAACTGGGCCGGCGGGCCCTGGCCACCCTGGTCGACATGATCGACGGCCGCTCGCAGCCGGTGTCCTGCCTGCGGATCTCACCCCACCTGGTCGCCCGCGCCAGCGCGACCGCCCCCGGCTCCCGCCGGCGGGCCGGAGCAGAGGAGAGGCAGCATCCATGACCGCTGAGCAGGCAGCCGTGGACCCGTGCGTGGTCGGAGTGGACTACGGCACCCTGTCCGGGCGGGCCGTGGTGGTGCGGGTGCGCGACGGGGCCGAACTCGGCGCGGCCGTCCACGACTACCGGCACGGCGTGATGGACGCCGAGCTTGCCGCCACCGGCGAGCCGCTGCCGCCGGACTGGGCCCTGCAGGATCCGGGCAGACTACACCGACGTGCTGCGGGAGGCGGTTCCAGCAGCGCTGGCCCAAGCGGGGATCGATCACGGGACGCATCATCGGCATCGGCACCGATTTCACCGCGTCCACGCCGCTCCCGGTGACTCGCGACGGCACCCCGCTCTGCCAGTTCCCCGGCCTGGACGCCCGCCCGCACGCCTACGTGAAGCTGTGGAAGCACCACGCCGCCCAGGGGCAGGCGGACCGGATCAACGCCCTGGCCCGCGAGCGCGGCGAGCCGTGGCTGGCCAGGTACGGCGGGAAGATCTCCGCCGAGTGGCAGTACGCGAAGGCGCTCCAGGTGCTGGACGAGGACCCGGAGATCTACCAGCGGGCCGAGCGCTGGATCGAGGCGGCCGACTGGATCATCTGGCAGCTGTGCGGCACCGAGACGCGCAACGCCTGCACCGCCGGGTACAAGGGCATCCGCCAGGACGGCCACTACCCCTCCCGGGAGTACCTCGCCGCGCTGGACCCACGGTTCGCCGGCTTCGCCGAGGACAAGCTGGAGCACCCGATCTCCCCGCTGGGCGCGCGGGCCGGCTCGCTCACCGCCCGCGCCGCGGCCTGGACCGGGCTGACCGGAGGGCATCGCGGTCGCCGTGGGCAACGTGGACGCGCACGTGACCCCGCCGGCCGGGAACGCCATCGAGCCCGGCCAGATGGTGCTCATCATGGGCACCTCCACCTGCCACGTGATGAACGCCGCGAAGCTGGCCGAGGTGCCCGGCATGTGCGGGGTGGTGGACGGCGGCATCGTCGCGGGCCGCTACGGCTACGAGGCGGGCCAGACCGGCGTCGGCGACATCTTCGCCTGGCTCGCCGACCAGGCGACACCGCCGGCCTACGTGACCGAGGCGGCCCGGCGCGGGATGAGCGTGCACGACCTGCTGTCGGCCGAGGCCGCCCGGCAGCCGCCCGGCGCCCACGGGCTGATCGCGCTTGACTGGCTGAACGGAAACCGCTCGGTGCTCACCGACCATCACCTGTCGGGTGTCGTGGCCGGCCTGACGCTGGCCACCCGCGCGCACGAGATCTACCGGGCGCTGATCGAGGCCACCGCGTTCGGCACCCGGGTCATCATCGACGCGTTCGAGGGCGCCGGGGTGAGCGTCGGGGAACTGGTGATCGCCGGCGGCCTGACCAGGAACGAACTGATCATGCAGATCTACGCCGACGTGACCCGCCGCCCGCTGAGCCTGATCGGCTCCGCCCAGGGGCCCGCCCAGGGATCCGCGATCCACGCGGCGGTCGCCGCGGGCGCCTACCCCGACGTGCCCGCCGCGGCCGCGGCCATGGGCTCGTGCACGCGCGGCGTCTACACCCCGGACCCGGCCAGCGCCGACGTCTACGACCAGCTCTACGCGGAGTACGTGACCCTGCACGACTACTTCGGCCGTGGCGCGAACGAGGTGCTGCACCGGCTGCGGGCCCTGCGCGACCGGGCGCTGGCCGGCCGCGCCGCCGGGGAAGGAGCGCGGGCGATGAGCGGTGTTCCGGCGGGCCAGCGCGGACGCGGTCGCGGCGGCCCGCGCCGAGGTGTGCCGCCTGCACGCGGCCCTGGTGGACAACGGCCTGGTGGCGTGGACGTCGGGGAACGTGTCCGCCCGGGTCCGCGGCACGAACGGGAGCCCCGACCTGGTCGTCATCAAGCCCAGCGGCATCGGCTACGCCGACCTCACCCCGGAGTCGATGGTGGTCTGCGACCTCGGCGGCGACCGGGTGGACGGCGCCTACCTGCCCTCCAGCGACACCTCCGCGCACTGTTACGTGTACCGGCACATGCCCGGGGTCGGCGGCGTGGTGCATACCCACTCCAGCTACGCCACCGCCTGGGCCGCCCGGGGCGAGGCGATCCCCTGTGTGATCACCGCGATGGCGGACGAGTTCGGCGGGGAGATCCCGGTCGGGCCGTTCGCGCTCATCGGCGGGGACGAGATCGGCCGGGGCATCGTCGCCACCCTGACCGGGCACCGCTCGCCCGCCGTGCTGATGAGCAACCACGGCGTCTTCACCATCGGCGCGACCGCTGGCAGCGCGGTCAAAGCCGCTGTGATGTGCGAAGATGCCGCCCGTACCGTCCATCTGGCCCGGGTGCTCGGCGAGCCGGAGCCGCTGCCGGCCGACCAGGTCGACGCCCTGCACCGCCGGTACACCACGGAATACGGCCAGCGCTGACGGCTGGACGCCCACCACGACCATCCGTTCAGGAGGAAGGCAATGGCCACCAGCAAGGCCCGCAGCATTGCGCGCATCGGGATCCTCGGCATCATGCAGGACCTCTACGACGACATGATCCCGGGCATCGCGCAGCGGCAGGAAGGCTACGCCGCCGAACTGGCCGCGCACCTCGGCGTGCCGGGCCAGTTCGAGTTCGTCCCGGCCAAGCCCATCAAGTACCGCGAGGACGCCGAGCGGGTGATGCGCGAGTTCGAGGACTCCGATCTCGACGGGGTGCTCGTGGTGATGCTCACCTACGGGCCGGCCATGCGGGTGGCCCGGCTGCTGTCGGAGTCCCGGCTGCCCATCTGCCTGGCCAACATCCAGCCCGAGCCCAACGTGACCCCGGCCTGGGACATGGCCGACATGACCTACAACCAGGGCGTGCACGGGGCGCAGGACACGGCGAACGCCATGGTGCGGGCCGGGCGGCGGTTCTGCGTGTTCACCGACGACTGGCGGGCCGGCAGCTTCCGCGGCGACGTGCACCGGTGGGCCCGCGCGGCCGCGGCGGTGACCGCCTGGCGGCGGCTCAAGGTCGCGCTGTTCGGCTACGCGATGAACGACATGGGTGACATCAGGGTGGACGAGTCCGCCCTGGTCCGGTCGCTCGGCCCGGAGATACTCGCGGTCGCGCCCGGTGATCTGTACCGGGGCATGGCGGCCGCCGGCGAGCCCGCGGTGCGCGCGGTGATCGAGTTCGAGGACGCGAACTTCGAGATCGACCCCCGGCTGTCCGCGCAGGAGCGCGAAGACCACGCGCGGATGCAGGTGGCGATCGAGAACATCCTGGTCGAAGGCGGGTTCGGCGCATACACCGCGCATTTCGACGCGATCGGGGAGGACGGGCGGTTCCGGCGGCTGCCGCTGGCCGCGGCGTCCACGCTGATGGCCAAGGGGTACGGCTACGCGGCCGAGGGCGACGTGCTCACCGCCTGCCTGGTGTTCGCGGGCCACACGCTGATCGGCGACGCGCATTTCACCGAGATGTACGCGATGGACTTCCCGTCCGACTCGGTGCTGATGAGCCACATGGGTGAGGGCAACTGGAAGGTCGCCCGGTCCGACCGGCCGGTCAAGCTGATCAAGCGGCCGCTGGGCATCGGGCGGCTGGAGGACCCGCCGACGTTCCTGTTCCAGTACCAGCCGGGCCCGGCGACGCTGGCCACCCTGGTCTCACTGGAAGGTGAGCGGTTCCGCCTGGTCGTCGCCGAGGGCGAGAACCTGGACACCCAGGAGCTGCCCGCCCTGGAGATGCCCTACGGGCAGTTCCGCCCGGCGTCCGGGGTGCGGGCCTGCCTGAACGGGTGGCTGGCCGCGGGCGGGCCGCACCACGAGGTGATGAACCTGGGCCACCACGCCGCCGCCTGGCGGGACTTCGCCGTCATGGCCGGTATCGAGTTCGTCCAGGTCTGAGCGAGGCTCCGGGGCGCGCCGCGGGTCAGCGGCGCCGCCGGCCGCGGTACCTGGCCGACATGGCGGCTGCTCCCCGCCCGGTTGCCGGGCGCGCGGTGGTGGTTTGCGCTGCGGCATCGGCTGGGAGCGGTTGCGGCACCCACGTCCGGGCTGGCCCGGCTATCGAACGCAGCAGCGCGGAGCCTGGCCTGACGGTGGCGGCGAGCGGGACGACGCGCGCTTTGCGCATCAGCGTGCGCACGTCGGCCGACTGTGCGGGGGTCTGCAGGGTTATCGCGATGCCGCTGGCGCCGGCCCGGCCAGTCCGGCCGGAGCGGTGCAGGTAGGCCTTGTGCTCGGCGGGCGGGTCGGCGTGGATGACCAGATCGATGCCGTCCACGTGGATGCCGCGGGCGGCGATGTCGGTGGCGACCAGTACCCGGACCGCACCGGCGGCGAACCGCGCGAGGTTGCGCTCGCGGGCGCCCTGGGTGAGGTTTCCGTGCAACTCGGCAGCGGGGATGTGGGCGGCGGTCAGCTGGCCGGCGAGCTTTCGTGCGCCGTGCTTGGTCCTGGTGAAGATCAGCGACCGGTCGCAGCCGGCGGCGAGGGCCGCGATAACGGCCACCCGGTCGGCGGGCACCACGGTGAGCAGGTGGTGGACGATCGGCGCGGGAGCCCCGGGCGGGTCGACGGCGTGCTCGGCCGGATTGTCGAGGAACCGGCGGACGAGGACATCCACGGCGTGGTCGAGGGTCGCGGAGAACAGCATCCGCTGGCCGTCCGGCGGGGTCGCGTCCAGCAGCCGGCGCACGACCGGCAGGAAGCCGAGGTCGGACATGTGGTCGGCTTCGTCCACCACGCTGATCTCGACGTCGCCGAGATGGCAGTGGCCCTGGCCGATCAGGTCAGCCAGCCGGCCCGGGCAGGCGACGATGATGTCCACCCGGTTGCGTAGCGCTGTCACCTGCGGCCGTTGCGGCGTGCCACCGAAAATCGTGGCGACCTTCAGGCCAACGGCCCTCGCGAGCGGCCGCAGGACATCGTGGACCTGGTTGGCCAGTTCGCGGGTCGGCACGAGCACCAGCCCGCGGGGGCGGCCGGCCATGGTGTGCCCGCCGGCCAGCCTGGCGGCCAGCGGGATGCAGAACCCCAGAGTCTTGCCGGAGCCGGTCTTGCCGCGGCCGAGGATATCGGCACCGGCCAGGGCATCGGGCACGACGGCGGCCTGGATGGGGAACGGTACGTCGATGCCCGCGGCGGCCAGTGCGGCCGTCAGTGGCGCCGGCACGCCGAGTGACGCAAAGGTGGGGCTGTGCGCGGCGTCCACTGGACGCGTGCGCCTGGGTTCCCGGCGCAGGCCAGGAGTACGTTCGATGGGCTGAGCTGTCATGAATGCCGTTTCTTCCGGACTTATGGTGGCCGCATCTCTGGCGGGCCGCCACGTCCGTGGAAACCAGCTCTGCTCATTGAGCGATGTACGACCGGCGCGCCCTGATGGCTGCGCCTCACTGAATGCAGTGCACCTCGACACTACCCGATCCGGGACTGTGATCGGTGCAGCAGCCCACAGTTGCCCCGGCCTGGCCAGGAAAGGCGCATGATAGTAACTATGAAGGCACCCCGCGCCGCGGCCCGGCGCCACTTGCCCGGCAGCCCGTTCGCGCCCCCGGCTCCGGCGCCCCCGGCCGAGACGTACGCAGTCGACGATCAGGTGACCCACGACAGATACGGCCTCGGCGTCGTACTCGGCGTGGAAGACCACGCCGTGCTAGTCGACTTCCGCCCCGATCAGCGGCGGATACCGCTCCCGTGCGCGAAGCTCAGCAAGCTGTAACATCCAGCCGGCCGCGCGCATCCGGCGGCAGGCCGGGGATATGCCCGGGCACGCTCGGTGCGGCCGGGAACTGACAGGTGCCCTGACGGCACCAGCCGGCCTGCCCAGCCCACATGGGGCTGGGCAGGCCGGCTGCACGTACCGGTTAGAGCGGCTGAACCTGCTCGGCCTGCGGGCCCTTGGGCCCACGGCCGGCGGTGAACTCAACCCGCTGGTTCTCCTGCAGGGTGCGGTAACCGTCGATCTGGATGGCCGAGTGGTGAACGAAGACGTCATCGGAGCCGTCGTCCGGGGCGATGAAACCGTACCCCTTGTCGGCGTTGAACCACTTCACGGTGCCTTGAGCCATGTTCCTTCTCCTGGTGCGACATTCTTTCCGGGCCGCGCGCGGGCGTGACCCACGTTGGCGCAACCGCGCCCATTAAACACCACCGGGCGCCCTCCGTGGCCATGGAGCGGAGTGAGTGGGTGGACATCGGCGGAAATGTGCGCCCCGGTTTCGAGCCGGCGCGCGAGATTTTTCGCACCGGTGCTCACCGGGCAGGGCGGCATCGGGGCGGCGGCGGGCCGCGGCGAGTGGGTGGCGGCCTGCCTGGGGGAAACGGGCCCGCGGCACCGGCGGCGGGCGACACGGGCGCTGCCAGGCGCAAAGCCGGGATGGGGCGCCGCGCGCGGGGCTACGCTGGTGCGGCCGGATACACGGCGGCGGCCGGCACTTTGACCTGCAGGGGAGCACACCATGGCCACAACAGATCCTTGGCCGCTGATCCACGCCGAGCGCGAGGCGCTCATCGCCGACCTCGGCACGCTCACCGACGACCAGTGGGCGAGGCGGTCCCTGTGTGCCAACTGGACCGTGCGCGACATGCTCGGGCACATGATCGCGACGGCGAAGATGACACCGCCGAAGTTCTTTGCCGCACTCGCCGGGACGGGGTTCCGCTTCAACGCGATGACCGCCAAGGGCGTGGCCGCGGAGGCGACCGCGAAGCCGGGCGACGGCCTGTCGGTCTTCGGCAGCCACGTCAAGGACACCACGCACCCGCCGGGCCCGGTCGAGGCGATGCTCGGTGAGGCGGTGATCCACTCGGCGGACATCCGCACGCCGCTCGGCATCGCGCACGAGTACCCGGAGGAGGCGCTGAACCGGGTGGCGGACTTCTACCGCGGGTCGAACCTGATCGTCGGGGCCAAGAAGCGGATCGACGGGCTCACCCTGCGCGCCACGGACACCGGCTGGTCCACCGGCAGCGGCCCCGAGGTGACCGGTCCGCACCTGTCGCTGATCCTCGCCATGACCGGGCGCGCCCGCCGCCCTCGGCGACCTGGCCGGCGAGGGCCTGGCCACGCTCAGGTCACGTTCGTAGCATGACGCCCCCGCCCGGCGGCGGGCTCAGGCCAGCCGGTTACTCGGGCACACCGCTGCACCGCAAGCTCGGCATCAAGCCCGGGCACGCGGTCGCCGTCCTCGGCGGGCCCGGCGGCCTGGCCGGGTCGCTCGCCGCGCAGTCCGGGGCGGATGTGGCCGAGATCCTGCCCGCCGCCGGGACGCTGGACGTGATCGTGACCTTTGTGCGCTGGCGCGAGGACTTCGAGACCCAGCTCCCCGGGCTGCGCGAGCGGATGGCCCCGGCCTGTGGCCTGTGGATCGCCTGGCCGAAGCGGGCAGCCCGGGTCCCCACCGACATGACCGAGCACGTGGTCAGGGAGGTGGCCCTGCCCACCGGCCTGGTGGACAACAAGGTCTGCGCCATCGACGAGACCTGGTCCGGGCTTCGCCTGGTGATCAGGCGGGAACTGCGGCCCGCGGGTCCCTGACCCGGGCCAGCAGGGTCAGTCGAGCAGACCCGGGCCAGCGGCCACGGCCCCGTGACGAAGGCACGGGGCCGCGGCCATCGGGGGGTCCGGGGGGTCGCTCCCCCGGGCCAGCAGCGCTCAGTCGAGCAGCCGCCTGCCGTCGAAGATGCCGAGTTCCTCCCGGTACAGTTCGACGTTCACGCCGTTCGGGTCGCGGAAGTACATGCTCTCCTCCACGCCACGATCCGGGCCGAGGTACTCCACGCCAGCCTCGTCGAGCTTCTTCTTCGCGGCCTCGAACTGCTCCGGCGAGATGGAGATGGCCAGGTGCTGGACCCCGCCGATGGTCTCTTCGAACGGCGGGTGCTCATGGCCGGGGAAGTCGAAGAACCCGAGCATGTTGTGGTTGCCAATGTCGAAGAAGAAGTGGCTGGAGCCGGCGTAGTCCCGGTTCTCCACCAGTTCCACCAGCGGGAAGCCGAGAAACTCCTGGTAGAACTGGATCGTCTCCTCGACGTTCTTGCAGATCAGGGCGAGATGGTGCACGCCTTGCACGGTGCTGGCCGGCCGCTCATCGCGGCGGCGCAGGTATATCTCGCGCAGCTTCTGCCTGCGCGCCCTGATCTCGTCGAGTTCCTTGCCCTGAGGCGCTGGCATGGATCGCCTCCCTGCGTGATCACGGCTGGAGCCCGGTTGCCGGGCACAGTCCGGCGGCGTCCCTCAGGCACAGGGTAGCGGGACCGGCCGGGCCCGCCCTAGCCGGGCGCGGCGCGGCTCAGGCGGTGACGCTGCCCCCGCCGCCCAGGATCTGCTCGGCGTCCAGCCCGCGCCGCCGCAGCGCCCAGCCGTGGAGGCCACGGCCCTCCTGGGCGAGGGTGGCGGGCGGCACGGCCAGGACCGGGCACAGCGCGTGCGCCAGGCAGTACCGGCTGACCCGGCCACGGCTCGGCCAGGGCATCAGGCCGCGGCGGCCCGCACCCACGATGAGCAGGTCATCGGCCTGGCAGGCGAAGGCGACCAGGACCTGGCCGGGCGGGCCGCGCTGCACGACAGGCTGCACGGAAAGGTCGGCCGGAAGCTGGCCCCAGGCCGCTTCGAGCGCGGCCCAGAGCCGCTGCCAGGCGGCATCGTGCCAGATGTGGACCAGGGCAGGGCAGGGCTGCCGGGCGGCGAGCTCGCCGCCGGGCGGTACCCAGGCAAGAACGGGTGTCAGGGTGGCATCGTCACGGCGGGCCAGGTCCTCCGCGTGGCGCAGCGCCCGGAGGCTGCCCGGCGAGCCGCTCGCGCCGACGATGACCCGACGTACGCCGGACACGACAGCGCTCCTTCCTCGCGAGGTGCGCAGTGACGCAACTGAAGTACCCACACCGCGGTTTCTAAACTGCTCCAAACCGCTCTGATCAAACCGCGGTAACCGTCTCGGTACTCAGTGTCTACTCAACCACTCCCATGCTGCGGACTTCAAGCCCGTCGGCCGGCTTGGTCCGCCCTGCGGGCCGGCCCGGCGGCAGGGTCAGTCAGGAGTGACCCACGGGGCGGCTGAGGCACGGACGCGGCGATGGCCAGGCTAGGGCTTGCGGGCGACGCCGCCGTACGCGTTGACCTCCATGGGCATCGGCCGGGGCCCGGTGCCGGCCGGCCGCCACTCGGACACCAGGGCCAGCCCCGGCTCCACCATCTCCAGCCCGCGGAACGCGAGTTCGGCGAACTCGTCGGCGGTCCGGATCTGGCCGGTGAGCCCTCGCTCCTGGTAGGCCCGGCCGGCCCCGGCGAGCGTATCGGGGTCGTGCTCCGCCGTGACATGGGAGGCGGCCAGGTAGCTGCCGGAGGGCAGCGCGTCCAGCAGCGTGTCCACGATCCGCCGCGGCTGCGCCTCATCCGGCACAAAATGCAGCACCGCCACCAGCATCAGCCCGATCGGCCGGGAAAAGTCCAGCGTCGCCGTGGTCACCGGATCCGACAAGATCTTCTCCGGATCCCGCAGATCCGCATGAATATAGGCGGTCTCGCCCTCCGGCGACGACGTCAGCAGCGCCCGCGCATGCGCCAGCACGATCGGGTCATTGTCCACATACACCACCCGGCACGACGGCACCAGCCCCTGCGCCACCTCATGCACATTGTTCGCACTCGGCAGCCCCGTCCCGATATCCAGGAACTGCCGGACCCCCGCCTCCGCCACCAAGAACCGCACCGCCCGGCCCAGAAACGCCCGGTTCTCCCGCGCCGCGGTCCGCACGGTGCCCCAGCTCTGCAGCGCCTTTTCCGCCGTTTCCCGGTCCACGGCGAAGTTGTTCTTGCCGCCGAGGAAATAGTCGTACATGCGGGCCGGGTGCGGCTTTGTGGTGTCGATGCCCAGCCGGGCGCGCCCGGTCTCCTGCTCTGTCACGCTTACCGCCTGTTCGTGGTGTCAGGTCGCGATCCTACTGGTTCGTAACCAGCCGCGCTGGCGGCCCGGCCGTCAGGGCTTGCGGGCGATCGCGCCGTACCAGTTGACCTCCGCGGCCAGCGGCCGCGGGCCGTCGCCGTCCGGCCGCCATTCCGAGACCAGCACCAGGCCGGGATCCACCAGTTCCAGCCCGCGGAACACCAGATCGGCGAACTCGTCGGCCGCCCGCGCCTGGGCGGGCAGGCCCGAGGCCTGGTAGGCGCGCACCAGGCCGCCCACGCCCTCGGGGTCGTGCTCGGGCGTGACGTGCGAGGCGGCCAGGTAGCTGCCGGAGGGCAGCGCGTCCAGCAGCGTGTCCACGATCTGCCGCGGGCCCTCGCCGTCCGGCACGAAGTGCAGCACCGCGACCAGCATCAACGCAACCGGCTGGGTGAAGTCCAGCGTCTGCCTGGTCACCGGGTCGCCCAGGATCTTGCCCGGTTCCCGCAGGTCCGCGTGAATGTAGGCGGTCTTCGCCCTCCGGCGACGACGTCAGCAGCGCCCGCGCATGCGCCAGCACGATCGGGTCATTGTCCACATACACCACCCGGCACGACGGCACCAGCCCCTGCGCCACCTCATGCACATTGTTCGCACTCGGCAGCCCCGTCCCGATATCCAGGAACTGCCGGACCCCCGCCTCCGCCACCAAGAACCGCACCGCCCGGCCCAGAAACGCCCGGTTCTCCCTGACCGCGGTGCGCACCGCGGGCCAGCTCTGCATCGCCCGCTCGGCGGTGCGCCGGTCGGCCGCGAAGTTGTCCTTGCCCCCCAGGTAGTAGTCGTAGATGCGGGCCGTGTGCGGTTTCGCGGCGTCGATTCCCGGCTCCATCAAGCCCTGCTCCCGGTCGCGGTGGCGGCCATTCCCGCGCCGCCATTTCCCGGAATACTACGGCTTGCGCGCCACGCCGCCATCCCATGTCACCTCGGCGGGCAGCGGCCGCGGGCCGTCGCCTTCGGGGCGCCAGTCCGACACCGACACCACCCCCGGCTCCACGATCTCCAGCCCGCGGAACGCGACCTGGGCGAACTCGTCCGCCAGCCGGAACTGGAACGGAATCCCGCGCTCGTTGTAGATCCGCGCCGCCTCGGCCCCGGCGTCGGGGAAGTACTCCGGCGTGGCGTGGGAGGCGGCCAGGTAGCTGCCGGAGGGCAGCGCGTCCAGCAGCGTGTCCACGATCCGCCGCGGCTGCGCCTCATCCGGCACAAAATGCAGCACCGCCACCAGCATCAGCCCGATCGGCCGGGAAAAGTCCAGCGTCGCCGTGGTCACCGGATCCGACAAGATCTTCTCCGGATCCCGCAGATCCGCATGAATATAGGCGGTCTCGCCCTCCGGCGACGACGTCAGCAGCGCCCGCGCATGCGCCAGCACGATCGGGTCATTGTCCACATACACAACCCGGCACGACGGCACCAGCCCCTGCGCCACCTCATGCACATTGTTCGCACTCGGCAGCCCCGTCCCGATATCCAGGAACTGCCGGACCCCCGCCTCCGCCACCAAGAACCGCACCGCCCGGCCCAGAAACGCCCGGTTCTCCCGCGCCGCGGCGCGGATGGTCGGCACCACCCGCATGAGCGCCTGGCCGGTCTCCCGGTCGGCCGCGAAATGATCCTTGCCGCCCAGGTAGTAGTCGTACACCCGGGCCGCGTGCGGTTTCGCGGTGTTGATCTCCGGCTTCACCGGGCCCCGCCTCCCGTCTCCTGCAGCAGCCGCCACGAGCCACTGACGAGATATTAGTGCGTAACGATAGTTCCGGGATCAACGGCAGCCATCAGGGGAAATCCGGCATCCGGGGCAGGGCGGCCGCGCGGGAATGTTGAACTATCAACAATCGTTGTAGCCGGCGAAAGTACTGTTAGCTGAGTGCACCGCCCGAGTATCAGGTGAGCGCACCGCCCGAGCGGAGGAGACGACATGCCCGCAGTCACTGTCGAGGACATCCTGGTGCTGCCGCGCATCCAGGAGCCGGACCAAGCCGCGGCCGTGGATCGCCCCGTGCTGTCGGTGACGACCGCACCGTCGGGGTTCGAGGGCGAGGGCTTCCCGGTGCGGCGGGCGTTCGCCGGTGTGGACCTGGCCCGCCTCGACCCGTTCATTCACATGGACCAGATGGGCGAGGTCGACTACGCCCCCGGTGAGCCCAAGGGCACCGCGTGGCACCCGCACCGGGGCTTCGAGACGGTGACCTACATCATCGACGGGATCTTCCGCCACCAGGACTCCAACGGCGGCGGCGGCCTGATCACCAACGGCGACACCCAGTGGATGACCGCGGGCGGCGGAATCCTGCACATCGAGGAGCCACCGGAGGAACTCGTCGTCAGCGGCGGGCTGTTCCACGGCTTCCAGCTCTGGGTGAACCTGCCCGCCCGGCTCAAGATGACCAACCCCCGCTACCAGGACATCCGGGCGGGCGAGGTGGCGCTGCTCTCCTCGGCCGACGGCGGGGCGCTGCTCCGGGTCATCGCCGGCGACCTGGCCGGCCACGAGGGCCCCGGCGTCACCCACACGCCGATCAGCGTGGTGCACGCGACGGTGTCCCCCGGTGCCCAGGTCCGGCTGCCCTGGCGGCCCGACTTCAACGGGCTGGCCTACGTCCTGGCGGGCAACGGCACCGTGGGCGCCGAGCGGCGGCCGGTGCGCACCGGCCAGCTTGCCGTCTTCGGGCCGGGCAGCTCGATCACGTTCGGCGCCGCCGAGCGGCAGCAGGGCCCGGGCAAGGACTTCGACCTGCTGCTCCTGGGCGGTGAGCCGATCAGGGAACCGGTCGCCGCGTACGGCCCGTTCGTGATGAACACGCGGGACGAGCTGGTCAAGGCCTTCGAGGACTACCAGGCAGGCAGGCTGGGCAGCATCCCGGCCCAGCCGCGGCCGATCCCGCAGGAGCCGCGCCCCGGCCACGATGTGCTCTGACCGGCGCGCCCGCGCCGGCCCAGGCCGGCCGGGCGGTGCCGTCCGTAAACTGCATCCGTGACTAAGCCGACCCGCGCCGACACCGCGACCACGATGGGGGCGGCCCCGCCGGGCCAGCCCGCCGGGGCACCCGCAGAGCCGCCCATGGCACGGCGGATCCCGAGCGAGCGCACGCACCACGGTGACACCGTCATCGACGAGTACGCGTGGCTGGCCGACTCCGCCGACCCGGAGACGCTGCGCTACCTGGAGGCCGAGAACGCCTACACCGCGGCGATGACCGCTGGCCAGGCCGGGCTGCGGGAGACCATCTTCGGCGAGATCAAGGGCCGCACCCAGGAGACCGACCTGTCGGTGCCGGTCCGCAAGGGCGGCTGGTGGTACTACGCCCGGACGGTCGCGGGCAAGCAGTACCCGGTCCGTTGCCGGCGTGCCGTCCAGCCCGGGGAGAACACGCCACCGGGCACCGGCGACGGCGCGCCGCTGCCGGGCGAAGAGATCCTGCTGGACGGCAACGAGGTAGCCGGGGACTCGCCGTTCTTCTCGCTCGGCGCGTTCCAGGTCAGCCCGGACGGGCGGCTGCTCGCCTACTCCACCGACTTCGCCGGCGACGAACGCTTCACACTGCGGGTCAAGGACCTGGTCACCGGGCAGACCACGGCGGACGAGATCCCCGGCACGTTCTACGGCTGCGCCTGGTCCGCCGACGGCTCCGCGCTGTTCTACACCACCGTGGACGCGGCCTGGCGGCCGTACCGGGTGTGGCGGCACCAGGTGGGCACCCCGGCCACCGACGACGTGGTCGTGATCGAGGAAGCCGACCGGCGGTTCTCCGTCGGCGTCGGGCTGACCCGCAGCCAGCGCTACCTGACCATCGGCATCTCCAGCCCGCTGACCAGTGAGGTCTGGCTGCTGGACGCGGCCACGCCGGCCGCGAGCCCGCGCGTGGTGCTGCCCCGGCGCCACGGCGTGGAGTATTCGGTGGAGCACCAGGCCGGGCCGGACGGCACCGGCAGGCTGCTGATCCTGCACAACGACGGGGCGCTGAACTTCGAACTGGCTCAGGTCCCGCTGCGGGACTCCGGGGCCACCGGGCCGGTCGCCAGCCCGGCGGACCTGAGCCCGGTCATCGCGCACCGGGCGGACACCAGGCTGCTGTCCGCCGGCGCCTTCGCCGGCCACATCGTGGTGTACTTCCGCCGCGACGGCCTCACCGGGCTGCGCATCCTGCGCTGCCGACGGCGGGGAGCAGGAGATCGCCTTCCCCGAGCCGCTGTACCAGGTGTCCCCGGGGGCGAACCCGGAGTACGACACCCGGGAGTTCCGGCTGAACTACGTCTCGCTGGCCACCCCGGACACGGTCTTCGACGCCGACACCAGGACCGGGGCACTGACCCTGCGCAAGCGCAGGCCGGTCCTCGCGCTGCCCGGCGGGGGGAGCTACGACCCGGCGGACTACGAGCAGCGCCGGGAGTGGGCGGTCGCCGCCGACGGCACCCGCGTGCCCATCTCGCTGATCTGCCGGAAGGGGACCCCGCAGGACGGCAGTTCCGCGCTGCTGCTCTACGGCTACGGGAGCTACGAGGTCTCCATCGATCCGGGCTTCTCGATCCCGCGGCTGTCGCTGCTCGACCGGGGCTTCGTCTATGCCATCGCGCACGTCCGGGGTGGCGGTGAGATGGGGCGGCACTGGTACGACGACGGCAAGACGCTGCACAAGACCAACACGTTCACCGATTTCGTCGCGTGCGCCGAGCACCTGGTGGCGCGCGGCTGGACCTCCCCGGACCGGCTGATCGCCCGGGGCGGCTCGGCGGGCGGGCTGCTCATGGGGGCCGTGGCCAACATCGCCCCGCAGGACTTCGCCGGGATCGTCGCCCAGGTGCCGTTCGTGGACGCGCTGACCTCGATCCTGGATCCCTCGCTGCCGCTCACGGTGCCGGAGTGGGAGGAGTGGGGAGACCCGCTGCACGACCCGGCGGTCTACGCGTACATGAAGGGCTACACGCCGTACGAGAACGTGACCGATCAGGCCTATCCGCCCATCCTCGCGGTGACCAGCCTGCACGACACCCGGGTCCTGTTCCGCGAGCCCGCGAAGTGGATCGCCCGGCTGCGCGCCACCGCCCGCGGCGGCCCGTTCCTGCTCAAGACCGAGATGGCCGCGGGCCACGGCGGCCGGAGCGGGCGCTACGACGCATGGCACGAGGAAGCGCTGATCCTGGCCTGGATCGTGACCACCGCCCGGGCCGCGACGCCGCCTCCGGCATGAAACTTTCCTGACCTGGCCGGCTAATCACGCCTGTCACGGCGTCCTCGTTTCCCGTGCCTGTACCAGGCCTGCACGCTGCGCCTATGGTCGCCGCAAAGCAGCCAGCAGGACCGGCCCGCGCCGCTGCGGGGCTTCACCATCCCCGGAGCCCCTGCTGGCCGGAGCCAGGAATGCACGAGGAGGACCCGCATGAGACCTTCCATCCGCATCAAGGCCCGGCGCCCCCGCCTCTGGCGCGGTGCCGCGGTCTTAGCGGCAGCGGCGCTCGGCTGTGCCGGGCTGGCCGCGGTCGCGGCGGCACCGGCCAGCGCCGCGCCGGTGTGCCAGGTGACGTACACGGTGAACAGTGACTGGGGGACCGGGTTCTCCGTCGCGGTCAACATCACCAACAACGGCCCGGCGATCACCTCCTGGACCCTGGGCTACGCCTACACCGGCAACCAGAAACTCGCCCAGGGCTGGTCGGGGAACTGGTCCCAGTCCGGGGAGAACATCACCGTCACCAACGCCTCCTGGAACGGCTCCCTGGCCACCGGCGGCTCCGCGTCCATCGGCGCCAACTTCTCCTACACCGGCACCAACACCGCCCCCACCGCCTTCACCCTCAACGGCACCGCCTGCAACGGCACGCGGCGGCGGCGGCACGCCCACGGTGTCGATCACCAGCCCGGCCAACGGGGCGGCGTTCACCGCCCCGGCGTCGATTCCCATCACCGCCTCGGCCTCGGAATCCGGCGGGACGATCAGCAAGGTGGAGTTCTTCAACGGCGCCACCCTGCTCGGCACCGCCACGTCCAGCCCGTACACGTTCACCTGGTCCGGCGTCCCGGCCGGGACCTATTCGCTGACCGCGGAGGCGTTCGACGCCAGCGGCGATACCGCGACATCCTCGGCGGTCTCGGTCACGGTCAACCCGGCGACCACGCCGGCCATCGTGGCCAGTCCTGCGTCGCTGTCGGTGACGCAGGGCAGCACCGGCACCTTCGGCGTGTCGCTGTCCACGGCGCCCAGTTCGAACGTCACGGTCACGGTCAGCCGCGCGTCGGGCAACAGCGGGCTGTCGGTTTCCTCCGGCGGCACGCTCACGTTCACCCCGGCCAACTTCGCCACGGCGCAGACCGTGACGATCGCGGCGGACTCGTCGAGCACGGGCGCCGCCACGTTCAGCGCCACCGCCTCCGGCTACACGACCGCCGACGTCTCGGTGACCGAGACCTCGTCCAGTTCCACCGGGACGCTGCTGGTGAACCCGGCGTCGTTCTCCGTGGCGCAGGGCACCAGCGACGTGTTCGGGGTGTCGCTGTCGTCGGCCCCGTCCGGCAACGTCAGCGTGACGGTGGGCCGGACGGCGGGCAACTCCGGCCTGGCGGTCAGCGCCGGCGCGACGCTGACGTTCACCACCAGCAACTGGAACTACCCGCAGCCGGTGACGGTCACCGCCGACACCTCCAGCACCGGCAACGCCACGTTCAGCGCGAGCGCGTCCGGGTACCCGGCGGTGAGCGTGACGGGCACCGAGACCGCGGCGGGCTCCACCACGACCCCGTCGCACGTGGTGAACCCGTTCACCGGCTCGACGTGGTACGTGAACCCCGACTACACCGCCGAGGTGGCCACCTCGGCGGCGGGCGCCACCGGCACCCTCAAGTCGCAGATGCAGCTGGTCGGCCAGCAGTCCACCGGGGTCTGGCTGGACCGCATCGCGGCGATCTACGGAGGCACGGGCAACAGCAGCCGGATGAGCCTGGAAGCGCACCTGCGGGCCGCGCTCAGCCAGGAGTCCGGCAGCACCCCGATCCTGGTCCCGATCGTCGTCTACGACCTGCCCAACCGGGACTGCGCCGCGCTCGCCTCCAACGGCGAGCTGACGGTCAGCAACAACGGCCTGACCTACTACGAGCAGGACTACATCAACCCGATCGCGCAGATCCTGACCAACTTCTCCCGCACCAACATCAGGGTGATCGCGGTGATCGAGCCGGACTCCCTGCCCAACCTGGTCACCAACCTGAACGACGCCAACTGCGCCCAGGCCAACTCCAGCGGCGCCTACGTGGACGGGATCCAGTACGCGCTGAACAAGCTGCACGCGATCCCGAACGTCTACAACTACGTGGACATCGCCCACTCGGCGTGGCTCGGCTGGTCGTCCAACATGGGCCCGGCCGTGTCCCTGTACAAGTCGGTGGCCTCGGGCACGACGGCGGGCGTGGCCAGCATGGACGGTTTCATCAGCGACACCGCCAACTACACGCCGATCAGCGAGCCGTACATGACCGCGACGCAGAGCATCAATGGCCAGCCGGTGGACTCGGCCAGCTTCTACCAGTTCAACCCGTACATCGATGAGCTGACCTATGACGAGGCCATGTACACCAACCTGGTCAACGCCGGGTTCCCGAGCACCATCGGGATGCTCATCGATACCTCGCGCAACGGCTGGGGCGGCCCGAACCGGCCCACCGGCCCGAGCACCTCCACCGATCTCAACACGTTCGTGAACCAGTCCAAGATCGACGAGCGCCCGTTCCGCGGCGACTGGTGCAACCAGAACAACGCCGGCCTTGGCCCGTTCCCGCAGGCGAACCCGAACTCCTCGTTCACCCACCTGTACGCCTACGTGTGGATCAAGCCACCGGGCGAGTCCGACGGCGACTACCCCACCGCGACCCATGCGCACGGCGACCCGCACTGTGACCCGAACGGCACCAACACCGACGGGAGCGGGAACACCTATCCGACGAACTCCATCCCGGGGTACGACATCCCGGCCGGGCAGTGGTTCCCGGCGGAGTTCCAGATGCTCGTGCAGAACGCCGACCCGACGGTGCCGTGACCGGCTGATCCGGCGACGGGCTGACACGACAGTCGTGGCCCCGGTGCCGCGGCCTGCGCCGCGGCACCGGGGCCACATCCATGCCGGCAAGGCCTAGGCCCCGTGACGAAGGAACGGGGCCTAGAGCCAGCGGGGGGTTCCAGGGGGGTCGCCCCCCAGGCCAGCAGCGACTTGACGTGCAGCAGCCGCTTCGCCGCGGCGATCAGCCCGGTGTCGCCCCACAACTGCGGCTGGGCCGCCCCGGCCACCGTGACCCCGACGGTCAGGCACCCTGACGGGGTGACCACGACCCGCGGGGCCGGCCGGGCCGCCGGCACGAACGTGATCCGGTAGCTGGCGAGGATGGCAGGACACGAGGGTGGCTGGTACGGCGCCGCGTGCAGGCCGTTCGCCTGCCCTGCCAGCCGGGCGATCGTGCCGCGCGAGGTGATCGCCCGGGTCACCGTGTGCCGTCCCGGGTTGAACATGGTGATGGACACCACGGCCTCGCGGTACCGCGCCGGATCGATCCGCTCGGCCGCGGACCTGGCCGGATACCAGGTCACCGTCGCGTCGGCACGAAGCAGCGACCCCCCGCCCGCGGCGGGCACCACGGCGGTGTCGAGTTCGGCGCTGGAGATGCCGGCGGGCAGCGAGCGCGGCTGATAGCTCACGCTCGCCATCGTGATGTCCCCGGCGGCACCGTCCTGCCGCTGGCCAGGCCGCTGCCCGTGAGCCGTAGCTGGACCGCCGCATCCCGGCCGGCCGGTCCGCCAGCAGGAATCCCTGGACGACCGTCAGCGGCTCGCTCAGCGCGAACAGCCGGTGCACGTCGGCCTGATGGGCCCCGCCGTAGGAGACATACGGCTGGCGCAGCAACGGCGGCAGCACCCGCATCGGGACCGGCCGCGCGCCGGGGGGCAGGCTCAGGCGGAGGAGCAGCCGGCGAGCCAGTACCTGCGCCCCGGCACGCGAGCCTGCGGCCGGCTCCTGGCCGGTCCCCGGTCCGGTGCTGGCAGTCGCGGCCGGCCCCGGGCGGCCACGCGCGGGCAGGTCCGCCGTGCGGGTCCCGCACCCGTCAGGAGCACGGCGGCCGTCGCGGTGACCGCCGTGATCGTCACGGCGCCACGGGCGGCCATTGTCCGCATCGCCAGCCCGGCGCGTCCCATGAGGCCTCCCGCTACGGCATGGGACCGGCGCTGGCATCGCGAGCGGGTTAACGAGCCAGCGCCGGCCGACCATTACGCCCCTTAGACGCATGGCCCCGTCCCCCGGTTCCGGCGAAAAAATATGCGAGAAAGTTATTGCCGCGAGCCGCCCCCAAGCGTCTCAAAGCTGTCCGTGACAACCGCCTGCGACTGCTGGCCGCCCGCGGGGGCCCGCCGGGACTGGCGCCAGCAGATGCTGAGGGGAGCAAGAAATGAACGCAGCCACGTCACCATTGATGATCAAAGGCCAGGCCAGGCGCACCGCGGCCCAGCCCACCGCCGCCCGGCCGCGCGCGCCGGCCCGGCGCGCGATCGCCGGCCCGGGGGCCGTCCTCGCCGCGATCGGTGTCGCCGCCCTGACCGGATGCTCGGCCGGCGGATCGCCCGCCCCGAGCGCCAAGCCAGCCACCACCCCCGCCGCCGCAACCGGTGCGGCCACGGCGCAGGGCACGGTGGCCACGCCGGCCGCCTCGGTGACCCCGGCCCCGCCACGTCACCGGCGCCGATGGCCTCCGGCGCGTCGCCCGCCGCCGTTCCCGTGCTCGGCCGGCTGGCGGGCGTGTTCGCGCAGGGACAGGGTTTCGGGCAGGTCAAGCCCGCCGAGATCTTCAACGGCGGCGACCCCACCGGCCTGGTCACCAAGCTCACCTGGAGTTCGTGGGGCGGCGCCCAGGCGGTCGGGTCCGGCATGAGCGACTACGTCGGGCCGGGCCAGTCGGTCGCCACCGGCAAGCAGAAGCCGGTCACCGTGGTCGCCTTCAAGCTGGGCACCTGCCACGGGACGCGGATGTACAAGGCGGTCGAGTGGTACTTCCCGAAGGAGGGCCAGGCGTTCAGCCCGGGCCAGTACGAGAACATCTGCGCCGGCCGCTACGTGCCCGGCTCCTAAGCCGGTGCGGTCAGCGCGGGTACCTGGCGCCGTTGAAGTTGACCAGGATCGAGTACACCGAACTGGTCGCGCAGATAAACAACTGATTGCGCTTGGCGCCGCCGAAGGTGAAGTTGGCCACGGCCTCGGGCACGTGGAGCTTGCCGAGCAGCGTGCCGTCCGGGTCGAAGCAGTGCAGCCCGTCTGCGGCCGCGGCCCAGATGCGGCCGCGGCCGTCGAGGCGGATGCCGTCGAAGCTGCCGGCGGTGCAGGTCGCGAAGACCTCGCCGCCGGTGAGCGCGGCGTCGCCGGTCACCCCGAACACCCGCAGGTGCCTGCGCGCGCTGTCGACGATGTAGAGCGTGCGCTCATCCGCGGAGAACGCCAGCCCGTTGGGCCGGTCGAAGTCGTCCGCCGCCACCCGCATGGCCCCGCTGGCCGGGTCGAGGCGGTACACGTAACAGGCGCCGATCTCACTGTCGGCCCGGAAACCCTCGTAGTCGCTGTCGATGCCGTACGCCGGGTCGGTGAACCACAGCGAGCCGTCCGCGCGCTCGACGATGTCGTTGGGGCTGTTCAGCCGCTTGCCGTCCCAGTTGCCGGCGAGCACGGTGACCGATCCGTCGTGCTCGGTCCTGGTCACCCGGCGCGGGCCCTGTTCGCAGCTGACCAGGCGGCCCTGCCGGTCAACGGTGTGACCGTTGGCGTAGCCAGCCGGCTGGCGGAACACACCCACCGCACCGGTGGCCTCGTCCCAGCGGAGGATCCGGTCGTTCGGGATGTCGCTGAAGACGAGGTAGCGCCCGGCGGGGAAGTAGGCCGGTCCCTCGGTCCAGCGGCACCCGGCGTGCAGGCATTCCAGCCACCGGTCCCCTCGGTAGGACCTGAACCGCTCGTCGAGCACCTCGAACCGCGCCTTGACCGGGTCCCGCATCGCACCCTCACCGCCGTCCGGTGAACCACCCTCCCCCAGGATCCTGGCATCCTGCGGCCTTGGCCCCGCACATCCGGGCAGGTTAGGGTGCCCCGTAACACGAAGATCACCGCGGCTGGTGCAGCCGGGTCTGCCTCGGGAGGTCGCATCCCTCGCATCTGGCTCGGGCCGTCAGGATCGAAGGGTACGCGGTGACGGTCGTCGATACCGATGTCGTGGTCATCGGGGCCGGCTCGGTCGGGAGCATGGCGAGCTGGCAGCTGGCCACACGCGGGTTGCGCGTCATTGGCATCGACCGGTTTACGATCCCAGGGCCGTTCTCCGCATACGCAGGTGAATCCCGGGTGTTCCGCATGGTGTATGCCGAGGGCGGGCATTACACCCCCCTCCTGCAGCGCGCCCGCGACCTGTGGCGCGAACTGGAAGCGGCCTGCGGGACTGCCCTGCTCAAAACCACCGGCGTGGTGACCATCATGGATCACGACCACCCGGATCATGCCGCCCTGCTCCGGGCCGGCCGGGAACGGGGCCTTGCGTTCGAAGTCGTGTCGGGAGAGGAGGCACGGCGGCGCCTGCCCCAGCACCTCGTCCGGGAAGGTGATGTCGCCCTCTTCGATCCCGAGGGTGGTTACGTGCTCAGCGAGCGCGCCGTGTTCTGTGCCGTCCAGCTTGCCCAGCGCCGCGGAGCTTCGTTCCTGGGCAATAGGAAGATCACTGCTCTCGAGCGCCAAGGCGACCGGTGGCTGGTCCGGACTGATCAGGAAGAGGTTCGCGCTCCGCGGGTGCTGCTGGCCACCGGAACGGGCGCCGGGCCGGTGTGCGCCGCACTGGGAACGCACCTTGCCGTGCTCCCGCAGGTACTCACCTGGTTTCCCATCGCGGACCCGGGTCTTCATCAAAGCCAGCAGGAGCGGGTGTTCATCCGCAGCTCGCGTGATGCCCAGTTCTACGGCTTCCCCAGCACGGACGGGTGGACCATGAAGGTGGCAGCAAGCATCTACCTCGACGAGGTCACCTCGACCGCGCGCCCGATCACCTGGGATCCCCGGCACCTCGATACGGTGCGATCCTGGGTGGGCACCTTCCTGCCCGCCCTCGTTCCCTGAGCCGGTCAAGACGGTCGTGTGCGCCGACGGGTACACGGTGGACGAGACAGGCCTGCTCGGCTGCATGCCCGGCATGGATGGCGTGGTCGTCGCCGTCGGCTTTTCCGGTCACGGGTTCAAGATGGCCTCTTCGCTCGGCGCGGTCGCCGCCGACCTGATCGCGGAAGGAACGACCACCACCGACATCAGCTTCATGGATCCCGCGCGCTTCCTGGCGCCACAACATACCGTCGCGGCTCAGCACTTGGACGATGCGGCAACCTACTCGGAGCTCTTGTGACCAGCGTCCCTCCCTACCCCCTCGGTGATCTCCTCGCCCAGCCGGGGTCGCAAGTCCGCGGCAACTGCCCGGTCAGCCTCGGAACGGGCACCGTCTCACTGCCGGTGGTCATCACCCACGGGAGCATGCCCGGCCCGGTGCTGGCCGTCACGGCAGGGATCCACGGCGGCGAATACGTCCCGATCGTCGCGGTCCGGCAGTTCGTCCGCGATCTCGACCCGACGCAGATGCGGGGAACAATCGTCGCGTGCCTGCAGTCCAGCCCGGTGGCGTTTGCGCAGCGGTCGGCCTTCGTCAACCCTCTCGACGGCCAGAACCTCAACAGGTCCTTCCCCGGAGACCCGCGAGGCGGCCCGACAGCGCGGCTGGCCGCCTGGCTGTGGGAGAACCTGCTGGCTCGCGCCGACTACTACGTTGACTGCCATTGCGGCGACCTTCCCGAGGCGCTTGATCCGTTCGCGGGTGTCAGCCCGGGACCGGACGGCGTGGTCAGCGAGCGGGCCAGCGCGCTGGCGGATTGCTTCGACGTGGCGCGGCTGATCGTGGACCGCCTGGAGGGATCCACCATCCGGGCGGCCGCTCTCGCCGGGATCCCCGCTGCCCTGGTCGAGGTCGGCGGCGAAGGCCGCTGGTCGCAGGAGGAGGCAGATGTCCAGCGAACGGGCCTGCGCCGGGCCGCCGCGCTGGCCGGCATACTGCCGGCCGAAGAAGGCACCCGGCCGCACCTGCCCGTCTTCGAGGACGCAGCCGATCGTGCTCAGCGACCGCGGCGGCCTCTGGTTCCCAGAGGCCGCCGTCGGAACGTCCGTGACCAAGGGAACACGCCTGGGCCGCCTCGAGGACCCCTTCGGGGACATCGTGCAAGAGATCCTGGCGCCCGTGGCGGGCGTCCTTATCTACGGGCTCAGCAGCCTGGCCGCGGTCGAGGGCGATCTCCTGGCGTCCATAGCACAGCCCGTGCCAAGCACCTGAAGAGCGCGGTCCAGTCGTCACAGTTGGGCCGTTCACGTGACCGTCAGGCGCCCAGGATCGTTTGTCGCCGTTGGCACTTCGACCACGTTCTGTTGGTGGTGTGCGGCAACAGTCGTTCACGGGCGCGCAGGCTGACGGCCCCGCTACTCGTGGTCGGCCAGCGGCTGTGCCCGGTTGTCGGACCCGATCCAGCACCGGCCGCCAAAGCGATCAGCGCCACCGCCACCAACGTCGGCCGCGCCGCGATCGACGTGGATCAGCCGCCAGCAGTGAATCGTCAAGCCGACACGACACCTGAATCTCACCCCGGACGGGTGAGGAATAGGCAGCGCGCCCGCAACATGATCAACGGTGTCACGCAACGTTCCCCGGCAGCACCGATCACAGCGACCCAGTCAGCGCTGACGCGTACGGCCGCACAAGGAGATATCCATGCGGACCTGTGATCAGCCCGCACTGGGCTGGACCGTCGTCCTGCAGCGCCAGCCGGTCCGCTTCGTCGAGGGCCAGGCCGGAGGCGCGCGACCATGGGCGAATCTGCTGTGACTGGCGCGTCTGGCACCAGCGCTCCTGAGCTGGCCAAGGGTGACCGCAGGCTGGCCATCTTGCTGGCGATGGCGATGTTCGTCCTCGTCGTGGACACCTCCGTGATGAACGTATCGATCACGGCGGTAGTGCATGATCTGCACACGACCGTCAGCGGGGTTCAGTCTGCGATCGCGCTCGAGGCGCTGGTGTCGGCGGCGTTCATCCTGATCGGCAGCAAGGTGGGCGATCTGATCGGGCGCAAGCGCGCGTATGTACTGGGCCTCCTTGGCTACGGGATCGGTGCCCTTGCCATGGCTCTTTCGCAGGGCCTGATCGCGATCATCGTCTTCTGGGCGATCGTGGGCGGGCTCGGCGCAGCGCTGCTGCTGCCGGCGATGCAGTCGCTGATCCATGGCAACTTCGAGGGCGCGGCCCAGCGGCAGGCCTACGCGCTGGTCGGGGCCGCGGCCGCGATCGCCGCGGCGGTCGGCCCGCTGATCGGCGGGTTCATCACGACCTATCTGTCGTGGCGGATCGCGTTCTTGCTAGAGGACGTCGTCATCGTGGTGGTGCTGTCGGGCATCAGGCTGGTCCACGACGTGCCCTACACCGGATCCCGGCAGATAGACCTCGTGGGTGCCGTCTTGTCCGTGCTGGGCATGGGCGGCATCGTGCTGGGCATCCTGGTGTGGGAAGAAGGCGGCCAAGCGGTAGGCCTGCTTCTGGGGCTCGGGGCGGTCTCGCTCGGGGCCCTGGCGTGGTGGCTGGTGCGGCGCAAGCGCGCGGGCAAGGCGGTGCTGCTGGACCCGGACCTGTTCAAGGCCAAGCTGTTCAAGTTCGGGGTCTCCGGGCAGGTGCTTCAGCAGATCGGCCTGGGCGGCGTGATGATCGCGCTGCCGATCTACCTGCAGATCGTGCTGGAGTACAGCGCGATGGGAGCGGGCCTGTCCATCGCCCCGCTGTCGCTGAGCATGTTCGCGGTGGCCCTGGTCACTGGCAGAAGAGGCGGGAAGCGGCGCCCGGCGAGCCTGATCCGGGCGGGATTCGCGCTGTTCACGATCGGGATGATCATCGTGGAGCCGATCGTGCCCCGGGCGACGTCAGGCTGGTACCTCGCGGTGCCGTTGATCATCGCGGGATCGGGGCTGGGCCTGATGGTCTCCCAGCTCAACAACTACACGCTGGCTCCGATCGCCGACGAACGCGTCAGCGAAGCCGCCGGCGTGAACTCGGCAGGCGGGTCGTTCGGCCTGTCGTTCGGGCTGGCGTTCGCCGGCGCCATCCTGCTGGGGGCGCTGTCCATCGGCTTCACCAGCATGGCCCAGTCGAGCACCGTGCTTTCCAAGGCCGACCAGCAGCAGGTCGCCAAGGTCTTGGAGCACGACGCCCAGGTGGTGAGCAACACTCAGCTCGAAAAGCAGCTCGCTGGCAAGCCGCAAGCCACGAAGAATGAGATCATCTAGATCAACACTCAGGCGCGGCACATCGCCCTTCAGGTGGCCCTTCTCGTTCCCATCCTCGCTGGCTTGGGTGGGCTGCTCATCTCGTTCCGCATGATGCGCCTGCCAGACCCCGAGCAATCGGGCTCCGCCGAACAGGCGGTCCTGGGCTGACCCGGGACACGATCACCGCCATGAATCACGGGCCCGTAGCCTGTGCCGGTATGGACGTTCTCTTCATCACGAGCGTGGCGGTGGTCGCCGCCGACCCGCCGCAGAGCCGCAAGCTGTTCATGAATGCCCTCGGCCTCCCGCTGGAGGGCGAAGGCGAGGGCTACTACTCCAGCGGGAGCATCCCCGGCAGCAAGCACTTCGGTGTGTGGCCGCTCGCGGAGGCGGCACAGGCCTGCTTCGGCACGCCGGAGTGGCCCGCCGGCCGGGTGGTCCCCCAGGCATCCATCGAGTTCGAGGTGGCGGACGCGGACGCGGTCGCCGCGGCAGGCGATGAGCTCCAGCGGGCCGGGTACGAACTGCTGCACCCGGCCCGGACCGAGCCGTGGGGACAGACGGTGGCCAGGCTCCTCACCGAGGACGGCCTGATCGTCGGCATCTCCTACGCGCCCATGCTGCACGGCGGCGAGCCGGCCTGAGCACCCGCGCCGGGCCGGGTTCCCGCAGGCACCGGCCAGACTAGGAACCGTGCCAGACCGTGTGCGCCACCGCGCGGCCGGACACGGTCGCAGCGAGACAGGAGAGCGGGTGTAGTAGTGACCGCCAGCGCCCCGTTGCCGCCAGCCCTGGTGTATGTTCCGCCGGGCGATCCCTGGCGCAGCGGCCTGCGGCGCCCCGTCTTTGGCAGCCTGGTGCTGGCCGGGGTGTTCTTCCTGTGCACCGCACCGGTCAAGCAGATCCCCGGCCTCTACAACCACGCACCCTGGCTGAACGACCCGTTCGACACGGTCATCTCGTTCATGATGTTCTTCGTTCCGCTGATAGCGCTGTGCTGCGTCCCACGGCTGCTGCTGTGCCGGCGATCCGAGCCGCTGCCCGCCGCCCGAGCACGGGACCTGCTGCGGGGATGCCGTGTCATCGCGGCCGCGGTCACACTGACGCTCGCAACCGAGTGGATCAGCCTGCTCATCGGGGAGAACCGGGCACAATGGAACGGCGCCACGTGGCTGCAGGCCGCGGCGCTGGTCATGATGAGCGCCGCCGCCGGCTGGGTCATCCGCCAGCTGCATCGCGCCGGGCTGCCCGGCGTGCCACGGGGCGAAACCCGGCCCGCCCCGGACTGGCTCGGGGACACCCTGCAGCTCCTCAGGCAGCACTGCGACCGGCTCGGCCCGCTCAGCCGGCCTGCCCGCGGCCTGCTCGCCGGGACCGACCAAGCTCTGGCGGGGACACTCCGGCAACACCCGCTGCTGGCAACCCTGGCGGCGTGCGCCGTCTTCGGCACCGGGGCCGGAGTCAACCAGGGCATCCGGGAAAACTACTTTCCGTCAGCCATTGCCGTCACGTGCACACTGCTCACGGTCGGCATGTTCGGGCTGCTCACCGCCGCCGGCAGCTACCTCGGCCTGATCAGGGCGACCACGCACCTGCGGGGCCCCCGCCGACGGGTGGCCGACGCCGCCGTCGTCACCTCGATCGTCATCCTGATCCCGTTCGCGCTGCGGGGCCACCTGTGGTGGCTGGTCGGCAGCACCAATGCGGACGCAGGCATCTCCCAGCTCGTGCAACTGCTGGCGATCTGCGCCGTCGCGGCCTTCGCCGCCACCTATCTGCTTGAGTCGGCACTGCACCTGCACCGCGACCGCGGGCCACAGGCCGCCGCGGACAGTCCCCGCGCGACCCTGAGGCCGCCACCCCTTGCCACCGCCGCGTCAGTGGGCCAGGGACTGCAGGTGGGACCGGTAGCCTGCGCCGTACGAGGTCGGGTTACCGGCGTAGCTGGTGATCAGGCTGGGCCCGGTGCTGCAGTTGAAGTCGGCGTTCCAGGCCCAGGCCAGGTAGCTGGCCGACTCCGAGTCCAGCCAGTTCATCAGCTCGCTGATGTACCCGGACGCGCAGTCGCTCTCCCCGATCTCCCCGGCGACCAGCGGGACCTGCCCGATCACCGGCGCCACCTGGCTGGCCCAGCAGGCCAGAGTGGCGCACGCGTTGAAGCTGTAGGAGTGCCAGGACGCGGCCAGCTCGTGATCCGGGTCGGCCGGCTCGTGGGCCAGCCACCCGGTGAGGTCGTTGCTGTAGGCCAGGCCGCTCAGCAGGATCACGTTCCGGGCCCCGGTACCGCGGACCGCGCTGACCAGGCTCTGCATCCCGGCGACCGGGTAGCCGATACCCACGCACGACCCGCCGTTGCGCCAGCACTGCCAGCCCTCCGCCTCGTTGTGCGCGGCCCGCTCCGGGTACGGCTCGTTGAACAGGTCGAAGATGACCGCGTCGTTGCCCTTGAAGGTGTTCGCCACCGAGGACCAGAACGGAATCGCCTGCGCCGCGTCCGGCATCGGCTTCAGGCAGATGGCCCGCGGCGACGCGCACGCCGAGGACGGGCCGGTGTAGGCGCCGTCGGTCCAGTGCAGGTCCAGGATCGCGACCATGCCGTTGGCGTTCAGCAGCCCGACGTACGCCTTGATGGCGTTCTGGTAGCTGGCGCCCGCGTAGGCCGGGTTGACGTAGGGGTCACCGTTCCAGCACGCCTCGTTCAGCGGGATCCGGACCGCGTTGATCCCCCAGGCCTTCATCGCCGAGACCGACGCCTGGCCGTGCGGCCCGTCGAAGATGCCGTGGCCCTGCACGCACATGAACTCGGTGCCCGATCGGTTCACCCCGTGCAGCACCACCGGCCGGCCGTGCGCGGTGACCAGCCGGTTCCCGGACACGTGCAGCTTGGGCGCCGCCGACTCGATGTGGAGAGCATGCGGGTGCGGCCGGTGGCTGGCCGGCCCTGGGGCGGCCGGGGCGGCGGACGAACAGGCCGCCGCGGCGCACGCGACCGCGACCGCCACGCCGAGCAGCAGGCCGCGCCGGGCGCCGCGCCCCGGCCCGCCCGGGGCTCGCCCCGGGCCCTGCCATATCCGCCTCATGCGGTGAAAGGTAGGGCATCCCGGCCGGTGCCGCCGCCGGTTGCCACGGAATCCGGCGGGCCTGAGGGAGGCAGGCCCGCCGGGATTCCCGTTCAGCGGAGCATCAGGTCGTGCAGGTGGCGCCGTTCACCGTGAACGCGGTCGGCACGGCGTCGCTGTTGGTCCAGGTGCCCTGGAAGCCGAGCGAGGTGTTCCCGCCCGGCGCGATCGTGCCGTTATAGCTCGCGTTGGTGATCGTCACGTTCTCGCCGCTCTGCGTCTCCGTCCCGCTCCACGCGTTGGTGATCTTCTGGTCACCGGGGAACGTGAACTTCAGCGTCCACCCGCTGATCGGGGACGAGCCGGTGTTGGCGATCGTCACGCCCGCCACGAACCCGCCGGCCCACTGGCTCTGCGTCGCGTACGTGACCTGGCAGGTGCCACCACCGCCAGTCCCGGAGATGGTCCAGGTGAACGTCGCCGACCCCGCTGCCCCGGTGCCGTCGGTGGCGGTGACCGTCACGGTGGACGTCCCCGCCGTGGCCGGCGTGCCGGAGATCAGCCCGGTGCCGGGCGCGATGGACAGGCCCGCGGGCAGCCCGGTCGCGCTGTAGCTGAGGGTCTGCCCGGTGCCGGAGTCGGTCGCGTGCACCTGCAGGCTGGCCGCGGTCCCGACGGTGCCGGTCTGGCTGCCGGGGTTGGTCACCGTGACGGTGTTACCGCCGCCGGAACCGGAGGTCCCGACCACATAGGTGACAAGTGACCGGGCCGGGATCGACGCGGTGAACGCGCCGCCGCTCACGCTCAGCGGCGCCTGCGCCGCGACGTTGTTCGACGAGTTCGTCAGCCACGGCGTGACGGTCGCCCCGTTCGGCGTGCCGGTGCCGGACAGCGAGTAGGTGATCGGGTCCGCGCTGGTCCCGGTGTTGAGCGCGACGATCGCCACGGTGCCGTCGGTGTTCTTGAACGCGGTCAGGTCCACGGCCGAGTTGGACGAGCTGGCCGCGATGCGCACCGCACCGGGGTGCACGTAACGGCTGTAGTTGGCGAACGCCCAGAGCCGGCCCGAGGGGGTCACGGTGGAACCGTTGATCTCGACCAGGCCCTCGTTGTCGCCATTGCTCGACGGGGTGGTGCTGCCCCACCAGTACAGGAACGCGTTCAGATTGGCACCCGTGAGGCCCTGATAGATGTGCTGCGCCCAGGTCAGGCCGGACGCGTCGGTGCCGTCGTCCCAGGCCGGGTCCCAGCTCTCGAACGTCGACCACTCGGTCTCCCAGGCCGGCTTGGACCAGCCGCCCAGCGGCGAGGTCGGCGCGGCCGTGTACCCGTGGCTGGTGAAGACCGACGTGTCGGCCAGCGCCGTCGGGTCCGCCTCGATCGCGGCGGCGTACTGCTGCGCGTAGTCCCAGCCCTCGGTGGCACAGCACTCCATCTTGACCGGCAGCCCCGAGGACGCCAGGGCCGGCCCGAGCACGTCCAGGAAGTTCGCCGTCTGCGACGGGCTCATCTGCATGCTGTCGTAGCTGGTGGACAGGTTGGCCTCGTTCTCCGGGCCGATGTAGGACAGCGGGTCCCCGGCCGCCGCATAGTCCTTCGCATACTGCACGAGGTAGTTGGCGTACGCCTGGCGCCAGTCGCCGGACGAGCAGCCCGCAGACGGCGACGCCGCATACCGCTCCGCCGTTGTCGGCCGAGCCGTTGGTCTTCATGAACGCCGGGGCGCTCCACGCATCGGCGAACACGTTGGTCACGCCGAAATCCGCCTTGATCTGCTGGGCGAACCAGAGCTGCCCGGCGTCCTGGCCGGTCTGGGACATCGGCAGGTAGGTGGGCACCGCGCCCGGGCCGCCGGGGCTGTTCGGCTCGATGGTGGTGCCGGAGTCGGCGCTGATCCAGTTGCGCAAGATCGTGAGACCGGCACCGGATGTGGGGCTGTACAGGTCGTTCAGCACCTGCTGCTGAACGGGCGACGAGGCGTTCATCACGGTCGACGCCTGGCCGAAGGCTTCCGAGGCGCCGAACCCGGTGATCGTCTGGAACGTCGTCGCCCCGTTGATGGTAGCCGTGTCCGCGGCGGCGGCCGGGCCCGCGACGGCCACGAGCCCGCCTGCGCCCAGCGTTACCACGCCAGCAGCGGAAACGGCTAGTAATAGGGCACGCCGGACACACGGCGGCGTGGAGCGGGGATGAGCCACGGGTCCTCCGTTATGCAATGAGAGGGCGGTCAGGTGCTGCAAGCGGTGCCGTTGACCGCAAACGCGGCCGGCGCGGCGTTACTGCTGGAGTAGGAGCCGGTCAAGCCGAGGGTCACCGACGAGCCCGGCGCTACGGTTGAGTCGTTCGTGACCGTCACCTGCTCGCCGGACTGGCATAGCTGGCGTTCCACCGGCTGGCGATCTTCTGGTCGCCGCCGAACGTGAACGTCCTCAGGCTGATCGGGGCTGTGCCGGTGTCGCCAAGCACGATCTGTGCCTGGAACCCCGCCCGGCCGCGCGGTGTGTCAGTCGCATCCGTTCCTCCTGAGGGCAGGCCGACCTGCCGAGCTTGGCCAGCCACTCGACCGCGACGCTAGCCCTGGCTGCCCGGGCGCCAACCGCCGCGCCCGGCAGCCCCGCCGCTGCGGGCGGCCCACGCGCTGAGCAGCGCAAACGCTCCTCCGGGAGTGGCGGGGACGATGAAACTTTCCGAAACTCGGAACCCTTGCGGCGGGCGGAAGACTTGCCAGGCACCGTGCCGCGGTGTGAGGACGCGGCGATCCTGCCACGGCCGATCTGTCGGCCCCCTCGGCTATGGTGCTGCCCATGGCGGGACGCGAACTCCAGGAGATCATCGATCCGGACTGGGCGCGGGCACTGGAACCGGTCGCGGGGCGGATCACCGCCATGGGCGAGTTCCTGCGCGCCGAACTTGCCGCGGGGCGCCGCTACCTGCCCGCGGGCGAGAACGTGCTGCGGGCCTTCACCCAGCCGTTCGGCGCGGTGCGGGTGCTCATCGTGGGGCAGGACCCGTATCCCACGCCCGGCCACGCGGTGGGCCTGAGCTTCTCGGTGGCGCCGACCGTGCGGCGCCTGCCGCCCAGCCTGCTCAACATCTTCCGTGAGTACACCGACGATCTCGGCTACCCCAGGCCGTTGACCGGCGACCTCGTACCGTGGACCGAGCAAGGGGTGCTGTTGCTCAACCGGGTGCTGACGGTCGCGCCCGGCCAGCCTGCCTCGCACCGGGGCAAGGGCTGGGAGGAGGTCACCGAGCAGGCGATCCGGGTGCTGGCGGCGCGGCCCGGCCCGGCCGGCACCGGGCGTGCCCCGCTAGTCGCGATCTTGTGGGGCAGGGATGCGCGGAGCCTCGCGCCCCTGCTGGACGGTGTGCCGCTGATCGAATCCGCCCACCCGAGCCCCAACTCCGCGGACCGCGGGTTCTTCGGCTCCCGCCCGTTCAGCCGGGCCAACCAGATGCTGGCGCAGCAAGGCGCACCGCCCATCGAGTGGAAGCTCCCCTGACGAGGTCCCTTGCCCTTGCCGTGATCCGCCGCCCCGCGATCCCCGGAGGGCCCTCATGCACGCTCGCCCTTCGCCTACAACAACAGGCGGCCAACACGCTCCAGACGGCCTGCAGCCCGGGCTCCGGTGACCCGCACGCCGAGGCCGGGCTGAGCCCGCCCGGTCAGCCCGCCGCCAGGCTGCGCAGGTGGGACCGGTACCCCATGCCGTATCCGGTCGGGTGGCCGCTGTAGCCGCTGATCAGTCCCGGGCCCGAGGAACAGCTGAAATCGGCGTTCCAGGCCCAGGCCAGGTAGCTGGCCGACTTGCTGTCCAGCCAGCGCATCAGCGGATCGATGTAGCCGGACGCGCAGTCGTTCTCGCCGATCTCCCCGGCGATGACCGGCACCTGGGCGATCACCGGCGCCACCTGGTAGTTCCAGCACGACCGGTGCGAGCACGTGTTGAAGTTGTAGGAGTGCCAGGACGCCGCCAGGTTGTGATCCGGGTCGGCAGGCTCGTGGGACAGCCACCGCCTGAGGTCGTTGGCGTACTCCTCGCCGCCGAGCATGATCACGTTGTTCGCCCCGGTGGAGCGGACCGCGTCCACCATGCTCTGCATCCCGGCCACCTGGTAGGAGATGCCCGCGCAGGTGCCGCCGTGCAGCCAGCAGTGCCAGCCGCTGGCGGTGCTCCCGGTGGCCCGGGACGCGTACGGCTCGTTGAACAGGTCGAAGATGACCGCGTCGTTGCCCTTGAAGGCATTCGCCACCGAGGTCCAGAACGGAACCGCCTGCGCCGCGTCCGGCATCGGCTTCTGGCACACCGCCTGCGCCGACGAGCAGCCCGAGGACGGCCCGGTGTAGGTACCGTCGGTCCAGTGCAGGTCCAGGATCGCCACGAGCCCGTTGGCGTTCAGCAGGTGCACGTAGGACTTGATCGCGTGCTGGTAGTTCGCCCCGGCGTAGGCCGGGTTGACGTAGGACTCACCGTTCCAGCAGGCCTCGTTCAGCGGCACCCGGACCGCGGTGACGCCCCACCTCAGCATCGCGGAGATCGACGCCTGGTGGTGCGGCCCGTCGAAGATCCCGTTGCCCTGCACGCACATGTACTCCGTGCCGGACCGGTCCACCCCGTGCAGCACCACCTGCGCGCCGCTGGCGTCCACCAGTTCGTTGCCCGACACGTGCAACTGCGGGGCGGTCCCGCCGGGTGCGGCGGCTGCCGGGGCCGGTGCCAGCCGGCCGTGCGGAGCGCTGGCGGCGGCAGCCCTGGCGGCGACCGCCCCGGCGGTGCGGGCCGATGGCTGGGCCGCCGCTGGGCCGGCCACCGTGGCCAGTGCGGCACCGGCCAGCAACACCACCGGCAGCACCGCGGCAGCACGGATTCCAGGGATCGACCGAGGGAGTCTCACGACGCATGCCTCCTGAGGATCACGCCCGCCCGCCCACCGGCGAGCAAGACCCTACCGGCCGGCGGACGGCCGCCGGCCGGTATTTCCGGCGGCCGTCCGCCGGCCAGGGAGGATCGGCCGGCCGGGAAGTATCAACCGCCGGCCAGGGACCGGAGGTGCGCCTCCACACCGGCGCCGTAGCCGGTGGGGGTACCGGTGTAGTCGGAGATCAGCCCGGGGCCCGAGGAACAGTTGAAGTCGGCGTTCCAGGCCCAGGCCAGGTAGCTGGCCGACTCGGAGTCCAGCCAGCTCATCAGCGGATCGACGTAGCCGTCCGCGCAGTCGTTCTCGCCGATCTCCCCGGCGATGACCGGCACCTGGGCGATCACCGGCGCGACCTGGCTGGTCCAGCAGGACTGGCTGGAGCAGGTGTTGAAGTTGTAGGAGTGCCAGGACGCCGTCAGGTTGTGATCCGGGTCGTTCGGTTCATAGGTCAGCCACTGGGTCAGGTCGTTGGCGTACTCCTCGCCGCCGAGCATGATCACGTTGTTCGCCCCGGTGGAGCGGACCGCGTTGACCATGCTCTGCATCCCGGCCACCTGGTAGGAGATGCCCGCGCAGGTGCCGCCGTTGAGCCAGCACTGCCACCCGGTCGTCGTGCTGCCGGTGGCCCGGGACGCGTACGGCTCGTTGAACAGGTCGAAGATGACCGCGTCGTTGCCCTTGAACGTGTTCGCCACCGAGGTCCAGAACGGAATCGCCTGCGCCGCGTCCGGCATCGGCTTCTGGCACACCGCCTGCGCCGACGAGCAGCCCGAGGACGGCCCGGTGTAGGTACCGTCGGTCCAGTGCAGGTCCAGGATCGCGACCATGCCGTTGGCGTTCAGCAGGCTGACGTACGCCTTGATGGCGTTCTGGTAGTTGGCGCCCGCGTAGGCGGAGTTGACGTAGGACTCGGCATTCCAGCAGGCCTCGTTCAGCGGCACCCGGACCGCATTGACGCCCCAGGCCTTCATCGCCGAGATCGACGCCTGGTCGCTGGGCCCGTCGAAGATCCCGTTGCCCTGCACGCACATGTACTCCGTGCCGGACCGGTCCACCCCGTGCAGCACCACCTGCGCGCCGCTGGCGTTCACCAGTTTGTTCCCGGACACGTGCAACTGCGGAGCGGGGCCGCCGCCGCCGGTGGAGGTGGGTGAGGGGCTGGGGGAGGGGCTGGTGGGGGTGGGTGAGGGGGACGCGCTGGTCGGTGTGGGGCTGGGGCTTGGGGAGGGGGAGCCGGTGCCGTTGCAGGTGGTGCCGTTGAGGGTGAAGGCGGTGGGGGCGGTGTTGGTGCCGGTGTAGGAGAAGTTGGCGCCGATGGACGCGGAGCCGCCGGTGGCCAGGGAGCCGTTCCAGGAGGCGTTGGTGACGGTGATGTTCTCCCCGGACTGGGACCAGTTCCCCGACCAGCCCTGGGCGAGTTTCTGGTTGCCGGTGTAGGCGTAGCCCAGGGTCCAGGAGGTGATCGCCGGGCCGTTGTTGGTGATGTTGACCGCGACGGAGAACCCGGTCCCCCAGTCACTGTTCACCGTGTACGTCACCTGGCACACCGGCGACGCCGCCGCGGGCACGGCGCGCCGCCCGCCCGGGTGCCGCGGCGGCGGCACTGGCCGCCGCTGCCGCCAGCGAGGCCGCGGCCAGCACGGCCGCCGCGGGCACCACGGCACCACGCCGCAGCCGCCCAGCTCCGAAGGCCTTGGCGAGGCCAGCACCCAGGCGTCTCATGACATGCACCTCCGGCGGGGATCGCGCCGTTGCCCGGCGCGCGGGAAGTAGGCCAGCGCGACCTTAACGCCGCTATTTGATATCGGTCAATTTCCCCGGCGGAACCGGCTTTACCCAGCCGGTGAGCGGCCCCGGGCATGAAAACACCGGCCGCTAATTTCATGGCCGTCCGCAGGTTACCGGCCGTCGTGCCGTGAAAATTTCATGACCGCACGCCCGGATCATTCCCGCCCTTGACGGTAACCGGCCGCGGGTTCAATCTCTTGTGAGACTTTCCTCCCGGCCAGGAGCACCTATGCGTATTTCACGGATCGCCGCGCTGGCCGCCGTGGCTGTCACGGCGGGGGCGCTGGCCAGTTGCTCGGGGCCCGGCCCGGCTGCCTCGCCCGGTTCCGCGGGCCAGCAGCCTGCCGCCCGGGGCCCGGCGGTGACGCTGCGGGTGGCGCTGTACGGCTCACCTGGGTACCAGCAGGCCGGCCTGTTCACCGCCTACCAGCGGCTGCATCCGGGCATCCGGATCGTGGCCGACGTCACCGGGCCGGAACCGGCCTACTCACGCGCGCTGCGACGGCACCTGGCCACGGGCCGGGGCCTCGACGACCTCGTGGCGATCCCGATGGCCCAGATGAGGGAGGCGGTGCACCGGTACCGGTCCAGCCTGGTGCCGCTGAGCACGCTGGGCGGGGTCGGCGGCGGCGTCAACACGTTCGAGGACCAGTGGCTGCCCTGGATCTGGCAGCCTGCCTACCACGCCGGCCAGGCCTATGCCATCGGCGCGGAGACGGGCCCGCTGGCGCTGTGCTACCGGCCCCAGTTGCTGACCGAGGCCGGCCTGCCATCCAGCCCGGCCCGCCTGGCGCGGGACTGGTCCACCTGGCAGGGTTACCTGGCCTTCGGCCGGGAGTTCAAGCAGCGGATCCCGCAGGGGCCGGCCTTCATGGACTCGGTGACCAGCGTCTACGACGCGATGGTCAGCCAGGCCGGGCCTGCCCCGGCCGGCCAGGCGGCGCCGTCCGGGCCTGCCGGTGACCCGGCCGTCCAGCGCGCCTGGGACAGCGCGGCCATGGCGGCGAAGGACGGCCTGAGCGCCGGGCTTGCCCCGCAGACCCGCGCCTGGGACACCGGGGTGGCCCGGCTCTCCTTCGCCACCACGGTGTGCCCGCCGTGGCTGCTCGGCCCGATCCAGCGGCTGTCCGGCCGTCACGGCGCGGGCACCTGGGCGGTCACCACCGTGCCGGGCGGCACCGGTGACTGGGGCGGGTTCTACCTCGCGGTCCCCCGGGCCAGCGCCCACCAGCAGGACGCCTACCAGCTTGCCGCCTACCTGTCCGGGCAGCAGGCCGGGCCGGCCCTCGCCCAGCGCGGCGCGTTCCCCGCCAGCTCCCCGGCCATCAACGCGTCCACCGCCATCACCAGCACCTACTTCAGCGGCTCCCCCACCGGCCGGATCTTCGCCCTCGCCGCCACCCGCATGCCCGCCACCAGCACCCCCGATCCCACCGCCACGGCGCTCGCCCCCCTGGTCGGCGCGGCCCTGGCCCAGGTCCAGGCCGGCACCCTGACCCCCGCCCGCGCCTGGTCCCGCCTCCTGCGCCACACCACCCGAGGCTGAGGCCCCGAAACTCAGGTGGCCGCAGGGCAGCAGCTGAGTAGGGTTGGGCGGTGCCCGAGCTGCAGCGCCTGCGCGCCGACCATGCCCCGGCGGTCCTGGCCTTCGAACTGGCGAACCGCGCCTACTTCGCCGCCTTCATCTACGACCGCGGCGATGCGTTCTACGACCAGTTCACCGAGGCGGCACAACGCCTCGCTGGCTGAGCAGGAGGCCGGCACCTGCGCCTTTTACGTCCTCGTCGGCGAGGATGGCTCAGTACTCGGCCGGTTCAACCTGTACGACATCGAGGACGGCACCGCGGTGGTCGGCTACCGGGTCGCGGAGCACGTCGCCGGCCACGGCGTGGCGACCGCGACCCTGCGGGAGCTGTGCCGGCTGGCGGCGGCGCAGCACGGGCTGCGCACGCTCAGGGCGGCGACCAGCCACGGGAATGTCGCGTCCCAGAAGGTGCTGACCAACGCCGGCTTCGTCCCGGCCGGACCGGCCGACCCGGCCAGCCTCGGCGGCAAGCCCGGCACCTGGTATCAGCGCGACTTGTAGCGGCGCGGTGTTGAGGGTCGTCGCGCGCCGGTTCCCAGGGCGATCATGCCGGCGGAAGCGCGAACGCACAGCAGCGCTGTCAGGCCGGTGGCTCGTGGCGAGGGTGCGGATTCCGCGATGTGGCGAATGGCGTTTAGCCAGTCGCCACATCGCGGTCCGCGACCCATACCTCCGTGAAACGTTCATGACCCGCCCCGGCTAAAGCTGCATCGTCCGCACTGTTGTCCTGGCCTTTCTTCAATCGCATGATCAAAGCCGGGCCGCCGGAAAGCGCTTCCCTTCCCCGTCCCACACCGGTTTTTAAGCTGCGCGTGGATACACCGCGTGCAAGGAGGAAGCGGATGCGCGTATTAATGAAACGGTCACCGGGGCGCTCGGCCGCCGTCTGGGCCGCCGTTTGCTCGCTGGCGGCGGGAACCCTCGTGGCCGCCGGCGTCATGGGCGCGTCCGCCGCGACCGGGGCGGCCGGCCAGCAAGCGGCGCCCGCGGCGGCGTCGTCGGTGTGCCAGGTGACGTACACGGTGAACAGTGACTGGGGGACCGGGTTCTCCGTCGCGGTCAACATCACCAACAACGGCCCGGCGATCACCTCCTGGACCCTGGGCTACGCCTACACCGGCAACCAGAAACTCGCCCAGGGCTGGTCGGGGACCTGGTCCCAGTCCGGGGAGAACATCACCGTCACCAACGCCTCCTGGAACGGCTCCCTGGCCACCGGCGGCGTCCGCGTCCATCGGCGCCAACTTCTCCTACACCGGCACCAACACCGCCCCCACCGCCTTCACCCTCAACGGCACCACCTGCAACGGCACCGGCTCCCCCTCCCCAAGCCCCAGCCCCAGCCCGACCAGCGCCTCCCCCTCACCCACCCCCACCAGCCCCTCCCCCAGCCCCTCACCCACCTCCACCGCGGCGGCGGCTCGGGCACGCCGATGGTGTCCATCACCAGCCCGACGGCCGGGCAGATCTTCACCCCCGGCTCCACGGTGACGCTCCAGGCTGCCCCGGTGACCGGGGCGGGCACGATCACCTCGGTGACCTTCTACGACAGCACCACCGCGGCGAACGACAACGTGATCGGCACGGCCACGTCGAGCCCGTGGTCGGTCCAGTGGGCCAGCGTCCCGGCCGGCAGCTACTCGCTGACCGCGGTGGCGAGCAACGGCAGCGAGAGCCTCACCTCCTACCCGGTCGCGATCACCGTGGAGTCGCCCACCGTGGTGGTCAACCCGGCGAGCGTCGCGCGTGCAGCAGGGCAAGAGCACCACGTTCGGCGTCGCACTGTCCGCGCAGCCGTCGGCCACGGTCACGGTCAGCGTGGCGCAGAACTCCGGCGGCGATCCCGACCTGTCGGTCTCCTCCGGCGGCACGCTCACGTTCACCACGTCCAACTGGAGCGTGCCCCAGAACGTCACGGTCGCCTCCGGCTCGACCAGTGCCG
Organism: uncultured Actinomycetes bacterium; assembly: GCA_963795785.1. GTDB lineage: Bacteria > Actinomycetota > Actinomycetes > Streptosporangiales > Streptosporangiaceae > DASXKD01. Next base: position 52,038 of record CAWCKG010000009.1, on the reverse strand, counting down.
ACGGCGGCAGCCAGGGGACCTTCAGCGCCAGCGCGACGGGCTACAACGCCGGCTCGGTGACCGTCACCGAGGCGCTGGCCGCGGGCTCCCAGTCCGCCTACGACCAGTGGTTCCTCAACCTCTACGACACGATCATGAACCCGGTGAACGGCTACTTCAGCCCCAAGGGCATCCCGTACCACTCGGTCGAGACGCTGATCGTCGAGGCGCCCGACTACGGGCACGAGACCACGTCGGAGACCTACAGCTACTACCTGTGGCTGACCGCCGACTACGGCCGGGTGACCGGCAACTGGACGCCGTTCAACAACGCCTGGGCGAACATGCAGCAGTACATGATCCCGAACGACGCCAACCAGCCCGGGCAGTGCAACTACAACCCGTCCTCCCCGGCCACCTACGGGCCCGAGGAGCCGGTGCCGAGCGACTACCCGGTCGCGCTCAACTCCTCGGTGCCGGTCGGCTCCGACCCGTTGTTCGCCGAGCTCAAGGCCACCTACGGCACCTGCGACATGTACCAGCCGATGTGGATCATGGACACCGACAACAGGTACGGCTTCGGCCAGCAGGAGGACGGCACCTCCACGCCCAGCTGGGTCAACAGCTACCAGCGCGGCCCGGAGGAGTCGGTGTGGGACACCATCCCGCAGCCGGACTGGGACACGTTCAAGTACGGCGGCCCGAACGGCTTCCTCGACCTGTTCAACAACGGCGGCGGCAGCTTCGCCCAGCAGTACAAGTACACCGACGCACCGGACGCCGACGCGCGCATGGTGCAGGCGGCGTACTGGGCGGACACCTACGCCAAGGCGCAGGGCAAGACAGTCCCAGATCGCCACCACGCTGGCCGACGCCGCCAAGCTCGGCGACTACCTGCGGTACTCGATGTTCGACAAGTACTTCAAGCAGATCAGCGCGAACTGCAGCCAGCAGGGCTCGGTCGCCTGCCCGGCGGGCACCAGCAAGGCCAACGAGGACACCTACCTGCTGTCCTGGTACGACGCCTGGGGCGGCGCCACGAACGGCGCCTGGGCGTGGCGGATCAGCGGCACCACGATCCACGAGGGCTACCAGAACCCGCTGGCCGCCTACGCGCTGTCCACCGACCCCGACCTGATCCCGCTGTCGCCCACCGCCAAGGGTGACTGGGCGACCAGCCTCATCACGCAGCTCAACATGTACAAGTGGCTGCAGTCCGCGGAGGGCGGGATCGCCGGCGGCATCGAGAACAACTGGGGCGGCAACTACGGTGACGTGTCCAAACCGCCGTCGGGCGACCCGACCTTCGACGGGATGTACTACGACCCGCAGCCCGAGTATCACAACCCGCCGAGTAACCAGTGGTTCGGCTACCAGACCTGGCCGATGGAGCGCCTCGCCGAGTACTACTACGTGACCGGCAACTCCGAGGCCCAGTCCGTCCTGGCCAAGTGGGTCGCCTGGGCCGAATCCGTGACCACCGTCAACACCAGCGCCGGCACCTTCTGCCTGCCCGGCACGCTCACCTGGACCGGCCAGCCCGACGAGAGCTGGACCACCGGCACCTCGAACGCCACCGCAGCCACCGGCGAACACCGGCCTGCACGTGTCGGTGTCCGGCTGCTCCGAGGACCTCGGCGTGGCCACCTCGCTGGCCAAGGTGTACGAGTACTACGCGGCCAAGTCCGGCGACACGACCGCGGAGACCGACGCGCAGAACATCCTGGACGTCATCCACAAGAACTTCGCCGACCCGCTCGGCTACTCCGCGCCCGAGGTGCGGACCGACTACAAGAACTTCACCTCGCCCTACAACACGACCAACTACGAGGGCGTGTACATCCCGCCGAACTGGACCGGCAAGTACCCGGGCGGGATCCCGCTCAGCTCGTCCACCAGCACCTTCCTGTCGATCCGCCCCTGGTACATCGGCGACCCGCAGTGGTCCAAGGTCCAGGCCTACCTGAACGGCGGATCCGCGCCCACCTTCAACTACCACCGCTTCTGGGCGGAGGCAGACATCGCGACGGCGTTCGACACGTTCGCGAACCTGTTCCCGACCGTGCAGCCGCCGGCCGGTTCCTGACCGGCCCGCAGCGCCGGCCGGCCCCCGGGGCAGCCCGGGGACCGGCCTGCCGCTCCGGCCCGCCGAACCCAAGGAGGCACACCGGCCATGTCCGCGGCACGCTGGGCCCTCGCGCTCGTTTTGTGCCTTGCCCCCGCGGTCACCGCGTGCGGTTCGTCCAGCACAACGCTCCCCGTGGTGGCCGGTGGCTTCGGCACGGACCCGCTGATCACCCTGCCCGGGGCCAAGCCGCCCGGCGGTCTCGTGGTCCGCACGCTCAGCGCAGGGCTCGGGGCCGGTGATCCGCGCCAGCGACTACGTGCTGTTCGACGTGGCGGCGAAGGTCTGGACCGGGGACCGGCTGGTGCTGGACACCTTCACCAACCACCAGCCGCAGGGGCTGCCGCTGTCCGCCGGGCTGCCCGGCCTGGCGGCATCTGGCCGGCCAGCGGGTCGGCAGCCGGGTGCTTGAGGTGGTGCCGCCCAGGGACGGCTTCGGCCGCGCGGGGCGACGCCTCGGTCAACGTGACCGGCACCGACACGCTCGTCTTCGTCTTCGACATCCTGGCCGCCGTCCCCTCGGCCAGCGCACGCCAGCGGCACCGTGGTGCACGGCCGGCCCGGGGCCGGGCTGCCACAGGTCACGAACTCGGCCGCACGGACCGGTGGTCCTCGTGCCGCCCCGGGCGGCGCCGCCGAAGAACCTGGTGACCAGGGTGCTGATCGCCGGGCACGGCCCGCGCCTGGTTCCCGGCGAGACCGTGGTCACCCAGTTCACCGGGGTGCTGTGGCGCACCAGGGCGGTGTTCGACTCGTCCTGGCGGCACGGCGACCCGCAGTCCTTCGTGCTGGGCTCCAGCCAGGTCATCGCGGGCTGGAACCGGGGCACTGGCCGGCCAGCGCGTCGGCAGCCGGGTGCTGCTGGTGATCCCGCCGGGCCTCGGTTACGGGAAGGCGGGCAACCCGCCGGCGATCACCGGCACGGACACCCTCGTCTTCGTCATCGACATCCTCGCCGCCACCCACGGCTAGCCCATGTGACGGCCGGCCGGCAGGGAGGTGCCCCGGCGCCGGCCGGTGCCCGCGGGAGCTGCGGCGCGTGACCACGGCGAGCACAAGAAAGAAATTTCTTCTAGACAGTTCTCACAGTCTTGACAATAAGAATTGTCGGTGACAGGGTCACTGGCATGCACGACGTCGCCGTGATCGAGGATGCCGCAGCCGCGGAGGTCTCGCTCGATCCGATCCGGGCCCGGATGCTCGCGGAGCTGGCCGAGCCACACACCGCAACCACACTCGCGGCGCGGCTTGGGCTTGCCCGGCAGAAGGTCAACTACCACGTCAAGACCCTTGAGCAGCACGGTCTGGTCGAGTTGGTCGAGGAGCGCCGCAAGGGCAACATGACCGAGCGGGTCGTGCGGGCTTCCGCCGCGGCCTACGTGATCTCGCCGGCCGCGCTCGCCGCGGTCGCGCCCGATCCGGCCCGGTCGCCCGATCGGCTGTCCGCGCGCTGGTTGCTCGCGCTCGCCGCGCGGCTCGTCCGGGAAACGGGCGCGCTCATCAACGGGGCGGCGCGGGCCAACAAGCCGCTCGCCACGTTCGGGCTCGATGCCGAAGTGCGGTTCGCCAAGCCCGCTGATCGCGCCGCGTTCCTGGGTGAGCTCACGGACGCGCTCACCGGAATTATCAGCAAATATCACACCGAAACTGGTCGGCCGCACCGCCTTATCGTCGCGGTGCACCCGAGCATCACCGAAGACGCCGACCCGCCAGCAGAGGAGCAGCAGCAGTCATGACGCATCCATTCGAGGTACGCGACGAGATCACCGTCGACGCCACGCCGGACGAGGTGTGGGCGGCGATCGCGTCGGGGCCGGGAGTCGACTCCTGGCTCATGGGGCGCACCGAAATCGACAGCGCCAGCAAGACCAGCACGTTCAGCATGTTCGGCGAGGTGTCCAGTTCCAGCATCACGGTCTGGGAACCCGGTCACCGCTACGCGACGCAGGAGGACAAGAACCCGGACGGCACGTTCATGGCCTTCGAGTGGCTCATCGAGTCGCGCGGCGGCGGCGGCGCGGTGGTGCGCGTCGTGCACAGTGGCCTCCTCGGCGAGAACTGGGAGGCCGAATACAACGGCCTGTCCGCCGGCGACCACGCCTACATGACGAAACTCGCCATCTACCTGAAGCACTTCGCACCGCGCACCGCGAAGAGTTCGCTGTTCCTGCCGGGGCCGATCACCAAGGACTCGTGGGCGGCCATGACTGCGGCGGTCGGCGTCAGCGCGGACGCGGCGGACGGTCAGCCGGCGCGGCTCAGCGTGCCCGGGATCGAGCCTGCCGACGGCACCGTCGAGTTCGTGGGCTCGCCAAGCTTCGTGGGCATGCGCACCGACGACGCGATGTACATGCTGATCCACGGCTATAACGACATGGTCTTCGCGACCGCGCACTACTTCGACGACCGCGACCCGTCGGCCGAGACCGAGGCGTGGCAGAACTGGCTCGCCGGCCTCGCGGCCTGACCAGCGCACTCCGGCCCGCGAAACTGGCTGCGACCCTGGCCCAGCCCTCGACCGGCCCGGCTGTCCGTAACGCACTATGAAAGTTTCATGCGGACGGGTCCGCGCTGCCCATGAGGCCATTGCCGGACCTGAAACTTTCATGAGCCCGGTGGCCCGGCAGCCGCGGCGCCGCCGCCACGACATCCCCGGTCGTCGCGGGGTTCCCCGAAGCCCTTGACAGCGCGGTCAGGATGCCCGGAATATTCAACAGAGAGTTGCAGCACCGTAACGCACCCGAAACATCGCGCTGGTGCGCGTCGCTGACGAACAGTGCGCCACTTGGGGAATTGGCCTGCGGGCCAATCGGCCGGGCACCGAAGATGGCTGGCAAGGAGGCTGGGGTGTCGGGCACGGACATGAAGTTACGGCCCAGGCTTGCCGATGTAGCCCAGCAGGCCGGGGTTTCACCGGCGACCGCGTCCCGGGTACTCACCGGTTCCGCCCGGGTGCGGCCGGAGACCCGCCGCGAGGTCGAGGAGGCGATCGCGCGCCTCGGCTATGTGCGCAACCGGGCGCCGCGCGCATCGGCGCCGCGGCGCACCGGGTCCATTGCGTTCGTGGTGTGCGAGGACAATTCGCGCGTCTTTTCTGAGCCGTTCTTCCCGCTTATGCTCCGGAGTATCAGCCGGGAACTTTCCGCGCGCGGAATTCAGCTCGTCCTGCTTATGGCCCACTCGCCGCGCGATTACCAGATAGCGTCTCGTTATCTGCGAAGCGGACATGTGGACGGCGCGGTCCTGGTCAGCATGCACGGCAAACGGCCGCTGGATCTGCACAGCCTCGGCGTGCCCGTGGTGCTGGCCGGGCGGCCGTTCGGCAACGACGACGACCTGTCCTACGTGGATGCCGACAACGTCGGTGGCGCGCGCATGGCCGTGCGGTATCTGCTCTCCCACGGCCGCAGCACGGTGGCCACGGTGGCCGGCCCGCCCGACATGTCCCCGGGCGTGGACCGGCTGCGCGGGTACCGGATGACGATGGCCGAGGCGGGGCTGAGCGATTCCGGGCTGATCGTGTTCGGCGACTTCGGCCGCGTTTCCGCAGAACACGCCGTCTACCGGCTGCTCGACCGCAGGCCCGCCCTCGATGCGGTCTTCGTCGCCTCGGACCTGATGGCGGCGGGCGCGCTGCGGGCGCTGCGCCGCAGCGGCCGCCGGGTGCCCGACGACGTGGCCGTGATCGGCTTCGAGGACTCACCGCTGGCCCGGCACACCGACCCGAAGCTGACCACCGTGCGCCAGCCCGTGGAGGCCATGGGCGAGCGGCTCGCCAGCGAGCTGCTCGCGCTGATCGGGCGGGCCGGCCAGGACCCCGCGCACGTGGTGCTGGACACCGAACTGGTGATCCGCGAATCGGCGTAATCGCCCGGTTCACTATTGTGAGGAATCCCAGCTCATTGCCGTGATTGTAGGGTGATATCCGGGAAGTGCTGGATTGATCCCGGTTTGCCGTGTCATGATTTCCCCGCGGCGAGAGGGAGACGCGTGCTGGTGCCGGTCGGGCGTCCACGAGACGCGGCCTGCGGCTCTCTCCTATTCGGTGGGCTAGCCGAAGCGAAGGGAAAATTGTGAAACCATCACGCTTGACAAGCCATGATCGGGGCACCTCGGTACTCGGGATCGGTGTGCTCGCTGGCCCTGCCAGGGACGTTGCCAGCATCGGCAGCAACGCACCCGGCACGGCCCGGCACCTGCGCGCGATGTACGACGTGGGCATTCACCCGCACATCACAGCGGCCCAGGCCCGTGCCTCCGAACTCGCCGGGACGACCGTGCCCGAGTACACCGCCAGCGTGAAGGTGGGCACCAAGAGTTACACCTACACGATCGTGGGCAAGAACCCGGCGACCAAGGTGACCAACCCGTCGACCACGGTGAACGCCGAGATCGTGCCGCTGATCATGAAGTTCTCGAACGGCGACACCTGGAACCCGACCAAGGCCGACAGCTGCGACGCCGGCGCCAGCGCGCTCGCCCGGGTGCAGAACTCGCCGATCGTCAAGGCCCAGGCCCACTCGTTCGGCGGCACCTCGGTCGGCAACGTGCAGGTGACCAACGCCTTCCAGCGCGCCGAGTTCTGGAAGGACGCCCAGCCCAGCGGGATCAACCCCGAGCTACGGTGTCAAGCTGGCGTTCAAGACGCTCAAGCCGGTCACCATCAACGTGCCGAACGCCCAGCGCGGCGGCCTTCTCGATCAGCTGTGGCAACGGCCTGCTCGGCGCGGCCAACATCAACTGGCTGGACCCGTTCCTGCAGAACACCGTCATCCCGTCGCTGAAGAGCCAGGGCGTCGGCACCACGAACTTCCCGATCTTCGTGCTGCACAACTTCGTGGAGTACATCGGCAACTCGGGCAACTGCTGCGTGCTCGGCTACCACAACACCTACAACACCTCCGCCGGCGCGCAGACCTACGGCCTGGCCGATGTACGACAACTCCGGCGCGTTCACCGGGTCCTCCGACATCTCCGCCATGTCCCACGAGGTGGCCGAGTGGCAGAACGACCCCGACACCATCAACCCGACCCCGGCGTGGGGCCACACCGGCCAGGTCAGCGGCTGCCAGTCCAACCTTGAGGTGGGCGACCCGCTGTCCGGCACGACTTACAACGACCCGCTGGGCGGCTTCACCTACCACCCGCAGGAGCTGGCCTTCTTCTCGTGGTTCTACCACCAGAAGCCAAGCCTCGGCGTGAACGGCTGGTACTCCGACCAGGGCACCTTCAAGACCCCCGCGGCGAACTGCACCTGATCACCGGCTAGCGGTACCACAAATTCATAAGATCCGCCCGGAGGGGCCGCCCAAGCCCGCCCCCTCCGGGCGGATCCATGTCCGGCACCCACCGCCCGCCCCTGGCCCGGCGCCATCCACCCGCTCCGGCCGGGAGCGTTTGTGATGGTTGGCGCAACCATCACATTCTTCTGCCGTGATTGTGCCAACTCTGACATTTGGAGCGGGCAACGCGGGGCTCATGCGGCTGTTGGTGCGGTGGTGACTGCTGAGACGGTGGCTGGCCGGCGGCGTTTGTGGTCGACGTGCCTACGACCACATTCTTTTGTGGTCAGCATGCCAACCACCACAAACGGCCACACGGGTCAAGGCCAGACCGCGCACTCGATGACCCAGGCGCCGGCCATGGTCCTCGGTGGCCAGGTTGTCCCATTTGCTGCGACACCCTCTTTTGTGGTCGTTGTGCCAACCACCACAAACGCATCGTGGGGCCAGCCTGCGCGCCGCGGCCCCGCCGCCTGGCTAAGCCCCATCCCCTTGATTACATTTCACGGGGCCCGTGCAGCGCCGCCGCTCCAGGCCCCGAAAGCCTCTCTGACCTGCGATTCCCCGGATTCGCTCGGCCGGCGCCGCAGGCGGCCGGTCACACGCCTCTGGACGGGCGCGCGGCCCCGGCCGTAGCTAGTGCGTGAGGGCCCCGCCAGAGTGCCGGTTCCGCACCTGGACCGGCGGGCGCCCGGGCCCGCGGCGCCCCCACCGCGGGCGAGCCGCTTGCGAGGAGGCCGGGATGAGACATGTGAGCGCACCAGTGCGCCTGCTCACACAGGCAGTGGTGGTGCTGTCGGGGACGGCGGTGGCCGGGCTGGTGTCGCTGGGGCCCGCGGCACCCCCGGCGGCGGCCCAGACGAGCGACTCCGTCACCGTGAACGCGACCGCCGGGCTCGGCACGATCCCGGCGGGCGCGATCGGCCTCAACACCGCCGTCTACGACGGGTACATGAACGACACCCCGATCCCCGGGCTGCTCAAGGCCGCGGGGATCGACGCGCTGCGCTACCCGGGCGGCTCGTACTCCGACATCTACAACTGGCAGACCGGCACCGCGGCAGAGGGCGGCTACGTGGCCCCGGACACCGGCTTTGCCAGCTTCATGACCACGGCGAAGGCCGTCGGCGCGCAGCCCATCATCACGGTGAACTACGGCACCGGCACCCCGGCGCTCGCCGCCGCGTGGGCGTCCAGCGCGCTGTCCGGCGGCGACGGCGTGAAGTACTGGGAGGTCGGCAACGAGGTCTACGGCAACGGCACCTACGGGGCCAACTGGGAGGCCGACGCGCATTGCGACACCTCGCCGTCCGGCGGCCCGGTGACGATCGGCAGCGAGCCGTCGCAGACCTACAACTGCGGGCCCGGCACGTACGCGGCCGGCGTGGCCCAGTACATGACCGCGATGCATGGCGCCGACCCGAACGCCAAGGTCTGCGCCGTCCTCACCACCCCGGGGTTCTGGCCGGACGGGGTGACCAACTCGCAGACCAGCCCGCAGCCGTGGAACCAGACGGTGCTCACCGCCCTCGGTTCGAGCCTGCAGTGCGTGATCGTGCACTACTACCCGGGCGGCTCGTCGGCCGCGGGCATGCTGACCGACCCGGCCGACATCGCGGGCATCGTCAGCCGCGCTGCACAGCGAGATCACCCAGTACGCCGGGATCAGCAACGCCGCCAGCATCCCGATCCTGGTGACCGAGACCAACTCCACCATCGACACCGACACCCAGCCGGGCGCCCTGTTCACCGCCGACATGTACCTGACCTGGCTGGAGAACGGCGCCACGAACGTCGACTACTGGAACGAGCACAACGGGGCCGGCACGATCAGCACGGTGAACGGCGCCACCGACTACGGCGACCAGGGCATCCTCTCCAACGGGTCGAGCAGCAGCGGGACCACCGAGCCACCGGCGGAGACGCCGTTCGCGCCCTACTACGCGATCGAGATGCTGACCAAGCTGGGATCGCCGGGCGACGAACTGGTGACCGCCACATCCAGTAACGCGCTGGTGCGGGTGCACGCGGTCCGGGCCGCCGACGGAAGCCTCAACGTGCTGATCGACAACGAGGACCCGTCGAACTCCTACGCGGTCAGCCTGGCCTACAACGGCTTCACGCCGAACGGCTCGCCGACCGTCTACACCTTCGCCAACAACGCCACGTCGATCACGTCCGCGACGCAGAGTTCGGCGTCGTCGGTGACCGTGTCGCCGTACTCGCTCACCGTGGTGCACATCCCCGGCAGCGGCGGCACCGGCGTGACCGCGCCCGGCGCACCGGGCCAGCCGGCCGTGTCCGGGCTGTCGTCGAGCACCTCGGGCAGCAACACCGGCACCGCGACCCTGTCCTGGCCCGCGTCCAGCCCGGGCACCTACCCGGTCGCCGGCTACCAGGTCTACCAGCAGGGCAGCGGCGGCAGCAGCACGCTGGCGGGCACCACCACGACCACCTCGTTCAGCCTCACCGGGCTGACCATCGGGGACAGCTACACCTACAACGTGGTGGCCGTGGACAGCAAGGGCAACCCGTCGCTGCCCTCGCCGCCGGTGACGTTCACGGTGCCGCCGCCGGCGAACAGTTCCTGCGCGGTGCACTACGCGGTCAACAGCAGCTGGGGCGGCGGCTTCAACGCCTCCATCACGATGACCAACAACGGCGGCACGGCCATCAACCCGTGGCAGCTCACGTTCACGTTCCCGGCGGCCGGCGAGGCGGTCCAGGGCGGCTGGGACGGCACCTGGTCGCAGAGCGGCCAGCAGGTCACCGTCAGCGCCGCAAGCTGGAACGCTGCCATCCCCGCGAACGGCGGCTCGGTGAGCATCGGCTTCAACGGCGTCGACACCGGCCAGGATCCGGCGCCCACCGCCCTCTACGTCAACGGCACGGTGTGCGCGAACAACTGACCGTTTCGCTGCCGTACGCATGCCGTGGCCGGGGTGAGCCCGCGCTCACCCCGGCCCCGCGGCCCGTAACCGCGGCATCCGGGCCGAACGTCCTGCCATGAGGAATGCGGTGCCGCCCCAGCCGGCGGGCCATGGCCGGACGGTGTGGTTCGTGAGCGAGGGCGTCCTCCGGTGGGGCCCTACCCGGCGCGGCTCACGCTCCGGAGCAGGGTGGAAAGCTCGCCGTTGAGCTGCCGGCCTGCCGCCGGAGTGATGGCGCCCTCGCCGAGCCGGGTCGTGAGTTTCGCCTTCAGGCCGCCCACAAGCTGGGCCACGCCGGCGGTGTTTCCCGCGACCAGGTCCCCCTGGACCGGCTGCAGCAGGTTGGTCAGGTCCACGCCGACGTCCTGCCTGATCTGGCCGGACGCGACGCCGCGCCGGATGGTGGCCTGGATCTGGCCGAGGACCTGGAGCGGCGGCGGGGTGGCGGAGGCGAGCACCGACGAGGTGGCCTCCGCGGAGGGCAGCGGATTCCGCCGTCGGCCGGGGCGTTCCGGCCGGGCGGGTGGCGGTCACCTGCACCGAGGGCGTGGCGGGCGCGCCCGTGGTCTGGGCCGCAGGCGAGGTGAGGAACTGGGTGAGCACGACGGCCGCGACGGCCACCCCGGCCGCCGCCCCGCAGATGGCGAGCAGCCCGCCCCGCCCGAGGGGGGCCACGCCGATACGCCGGTCCCGGAGGGCGCGACGGGATCCGGGGCCTGTCCGGGCTGAGGTCCCGGCGGCCGGGCCGGAGCCCGTCCTGGAGACGCGACGCCTGCGGCCCGGCCCGGCTCCGTGCCCGGCGCTGCTCGCCCCGCCCTGCACCCGTGCGGCCCGTCCCCGCGCGGCCCGTCCCTGGCGCGGCCTGCGCCTGGGCGGGCGGTGACCGGGCGGGCGGCACCGTCTGGGGCGCGTCGGCCGGCTGCCGTCCGGCGGGGACCGGGGCGCCACGCTGGCCAGCCGCATCCCGGCCCGGCTCGGCGCCGCTCCCCCGGCTCGGCGCGTCGCCCTGGCTCCTCTCCGGCGCGCTGCCCCGGCTCCGCGCGTCGCCCGGGCTCCGCTCCGGCGCGCAGGCCCGGCCCGGCACGCTGGCCGGGCTCCTCCCCGGCGCGCTGCCCCGGCTCCGCGCGTTGGCCGGGCTCCTCCCCGGCGCGGGCCACACCCGCCGGCTGGGTGGCGGCCGTCGGCTGGGCGCCGACGGCCTGGCGGGACATGAAAGCGACGTGCGCCGCGCTGGGCCTTTCTCTCGGGTTGGCGCCCAGGCAGGCGGCCCACAGCGCGGCCAGGCCAGGCGTGACCGGGTCGGCGGCCGGATCGGTGACCGGCGGGGAGCCGGATGTCCCGGCCGCGGCGATGCCGCTGAGGCAGGCGACGAACAGCACACCCAGGGAGTACATATCCGATGCCGTGGTGGCAGGCTCACCGCCGAGCCGCTCCGGGGCCGCGTAGGACAGGACGCTCTGGAATCGCTCGTCCGGCGGGCGCTCCCGCAGGGCGGCGAGCCCGAAGTCGGTGACCTGCACCCCGGCAGGCCCGTTGATGACGTTCGACGGCACCAGATTGCCGTGGACCACTCCCTCACCGTGCGCGGCGGCGAGCGCGTCGGCCACCGACGCCACATACCGCAGGGCCTCCGCGGCCGGGAGCGAGCCGCCGGCCAGGCGCTCCTCCAGCGTGGGCCCCGGCACCAGGTCCCTGACCAGATAGGCGATCGCGGGGCGGCCATCGGTGGCAGGTTCCTCGGCGTAGTGGTGAACCTGGGCGATGCCCGGGTTCGACAGCGCGGCCACGCTCGCGTAGACAAGCCCGAAACCCGGCCGGTCACCCCCGGCCGACCGCGCGCGCAGCGTCTTCACGGCGACGTCGCGGCCGGCGTTCTCGTCGATCGCGCGCCACACGCTGCCAGGCCCTCCGCCCCCGACAGGCCCGACGAGCCGGAACCGTGAGCCGAGGACCAGCCCCGCCCGTAACTGATCCACAAGGCCAGTCTGCCCGAAAGGGGCAGCCTGGCGCGAAAGAAGCGGCAACGCCGGGTATCACCCCGCGCGGGCGGCGCAGCCGGCGGAGCGCGGCACGGGCCACCGCGGGGTCGGCGGTCGCCCAGAACGGCGGTAGCGAGCCCGCAGGAAGCCGCCGTAGCGCGCGGTGGCCAGCCGCGGGTCGAGCACGGCGACCATGCCCTTGTCCTCCATGGTCCGCAGCAGCCTGCCCGACCCCTGGGCGAGCAGCAGCCCGGCGTGCGCCGCCGCCACGGTCATGAACCCGTTGCCGCCCCGCGCCGCTACGGCCCGCTGCCGGGCGGAGGCCAGCGGATCGTCGGGCCGCGGGAACGGGATCCGGTCGATCACGACAAGCTGCAGCGCGGGCCCCGGCACGTCCACCCCCTGCCACAGCGACAGCGTGCCGAACAGGCAGGTCGCCTCGTCCTCGGCGAACTGCCGGACAAGCTGGGCGGTGGCGTCGTCGCCCTGGCACAGCAACGGGTAGCCGAGGTCGCCGCGAAGCTCCTCGGTAGCCTGTTTCGCCGCCCGCATCGACGAGAACAGGCCGAGCGTGCGGCCGCCCGCGGCATCGATCAGCTCACGGATCTCGGTGAGGTAGGCCGTGGGGAGCCCGTCCCTGCCCGGCGGGGGCAGGTGACGCGCGACGTAGAGGATGCCGCTGCGCGGGTGGTCGAACGGCGAGCCGACGTCCCGCCCGGACCAGGCCAGCCCGTGCCTGCTTGCGGCACCTGTCCCCCGGCCCGTGTCCCCGCCGGTCCCGTGGCCGCCGCCGGCCGCACCTTCCCCCGCCGCCCCCTCCCCGGCCGCGCCGCTGGCCGGCCCTGCGCTGTCCCTACCGGCGCTGTCCCTACCGGCCGTCCTGCCGGCCGCGTCCTGCCGGCCGCGTCCTTGCCGGCCGCCGTCCTTGCCGGCCCCGTCCTTGCCGGCCCCGTCCTTACCGGCCGCGTCCTTGCCGGCCCCGTCCTTAGCGGCGCCGTCCTTACCGACGCGTCCTTGCTGGTCCCGGCCGGCGATTGCGCACCGCCCGGGGCGGCCCCGCCGCTGGACTGATCCCCCAGCGGCAGCCCCCACTGGCGCGCCAGTGGCTCGAACGACCCACCGACCGCGAGCGTCGCCGAGGTCAGCACCACGGTCCGGCGGCGGAACACCCGTTCCGACAGCAGCCCGCCCACCTCCAGCGGGGCGACATGCAGGGCGGGCGGCCGCTGCCGCTCGTCAACGGCCGGCCGGTCCATCCACACCACATCCGGCCGCGCGGCAATATCGTCACCGAACGCGCCCAGGATCCGCTCGGAGGTCTCCGCCATATCACTCAGCGCGGCGAGCGCCGCCCGGGCAGCGGCCAATCGTTCTGCATCATCGGAGCTTTCCTTGGCGGCGGCGCGCACCTGGGCGGCGCACGCGGTAGCGGCGGCGCGCAGCGAGGTCAGCGCCGCCGCCAGCGACTCGGACAGGACATCCAGGCGCCCGGGGCTCACCTCAGGCAGAACCCGGCCGAGCCCGTCGGCCGCTTCCCGCAGCTTGTCCAGGCTGTCGCCGTCGGCCAGTTTGGCGGCCCGCCGGGCCGCGGTCTCGGCGCCGGGGGCGGTCAGTTCCCGGGACGCGGCGGTGGTGACCCGGCTCACGAGGTCGTGCGCCTCGTCGATGACGACGACGTCGTGCTCGGGCAGCACGATGAAGTCCTCCAGCGCGTCGATCGCGAGCAGTGCGTGGTTGGTGACCACGATGTCCACCAGCCCGGCCTGCTCCCTGGCCCGCTCGGCGAAGCACTCCGAGCCGTTCGGGCAGCGCGCGGCGCCGATGCACTCCTTGGCGCTGATCGCGACCTGCCGCCACGCCCGGTCCTCGACGCCGGGCACAAGCTCGTCACGGTCGCCGGTCTCGGTGGTCGCGGCCCACTCGTGCAGCCGCTGGACCTGCCTGCCCACCGCGGACACGGCCGCCGGGTCGAACAGCGTCTCGCCCGGCTCCTCCGGGGCCCCGCCGTGCAGCCGGTACTGGCACAGGTAGTTGCCGCGGCCCTTGAGGATCGCGAACGTCGGCGGCAGGCCCAGCAGCGGCTCCAAGGCCGCGGCGAGGCGGGGCAGGTCCCGGTCGATCAACTGCCGCTGCAACGCGATCGTCGCGGTCGCCACCACCACGCTGGAGCCGGTGTCCATGGCATGCGCCGCCGCCGGTACCAGATAGGCGAGCGACTTGCCGGTCCCGGTGCCGGCCTGGACCGCCAGGTGCTCGCGGGTGACGATGGACCGTTGCACCGCCTCGGCCATCTCGACCTGCCCGGGACGCTCCGTCCCGCCGATGCCCGCGACAGCCGCGCCGAGCAGCGTCGTCACCTCGGGCCCGGCGGTGTCCGGGGCCGGGCTTCGCCACCTCGGCCGTGCGCTGCTTGTCACCGGTCGGCACACCGGAACGCTACCGCGCGGCACCGACGCCCGCCCCCGGGCAACACGCGGACCGGTGCGGGAACGGAGCCGTGATTGGGATCGGATACTGGCCCCGGAGGGAGACGCCGTGCTTCGCTGCCGGACCGGAACCAGGCCGCTGCCCCGGTCGCGACATTGCGCGCGGCCGGCCCGGTAGCGGCGGCGCTACCTACACGGCATTGGCCGTGAAGACGCATGGCGTCTATGACAGCCTGATCGGGGTGATTTGTGACGTCCGACGCAGCAAAGGGAACCGGTTATACGTAAGCGCGTGTGTGCGGCAGCATTGGCACTGATGGCATCGGCCCTGCCGATCGGCCTCGGTGCGACACCGACACTCGCGGCCACCACCACGACGTGGACCGTCACCCCGGGCGGGGCGTTTTCCGGCGCCACCGGGCAGATCACGCTGTGGGACAGCGTGACGAACTACCAGATGACCTGCACCAGCGGTCAGCTGCGCGGCTCCCTCAAGCCCGGCAGCGGGCTGAACGGCTACGGCATCGGCACCATCACGTCGATGACCTTGTGCTCCACCAGCGAGACGACGCCGTGGCCGCTGATCGCCAAGGCCTACAACCCCCACAGCGTCGGCGGCGCGACCACCGTGAACATCAAGAAGATTCACTTCGCGTCGTCGGCCAGCGGCTGCAGCTTTGTGGTCGACGGGACGAGCGACACCGCCGACAACGGCAGCATAAGGCTCAAGTACTACAACAACACCCACCGGCTGCACACCGTCTCCAATGGCAGCACCCTGCACTTCTACGACGTGAGCGGCTGTGACGGCCTGATCCACAGCGGCGACGCCATGTTCATAGTCGTCTACTACGAGATCTCCCCCGCCCAGACGATCAGCTCACCCTAACCATGACCGCATAGGCCAGCCCTGCCTCACCTAGCGACGTAGGTCCCCCACCCCACCTGAGAAACAATCAGTCCATCTTGCTGAAGTTGGACGATCGCCTTCCGCACAGTTACAGGCGCAAGGTCAAACTCCTGGGCAAGAGAGGCAGCAGAGGGGATTCGTGCACCCGGCTTGTACTGGCCGCTCTCGATCCGCTCCCTGAGCAGATCCGCGAGCTGCCGCCACGGCGGCACCACGGACTCCCTGTCGATCACGAAGTCAACGGTAGATGACCGTGACCTGCGGCTTCTTATCGCAGTCAACTGCCATATACCGCAGTGAACTGCGTGTAATATGGCCGAAGGCAGAAGAGGGTGCGGCCCACGAACCACGGCGAACCGCGCCCTGCGGGATCACCTTGCTAGGAGGGATCACCCGCGGCCACATCATCAACCCAGGGCAAACCCATTGATGATCAGCGCCGCACAGCCCTGGCTGACATCGATCACGCCTACCCGCCGTGGCACGCCTGGGAGGGCGCATCGCTGGATTGCTTTATGCGAGGTGGCCGAACTCCAGCCCGCCGATGTGCGTTCGCTCAACCACCTTCGCTGGCCTGCGCCGGGAGATCGAGACCACCGAGAGGGAGCGTGGGTTAAGACAGTGACCGGCGAGGCGATCAGCAGCGACCTGGCCGATCTCCGTAAGGAGTTCGAAGGGACCGGGTTCACGTTTGGTTCAGTGTGGGCATCCGCCGGGGCTGGCCCTGATGCCCGCCGACTCTACGCCAGCCGTGGCACGGAACTGATCACCGCCTGGAGCGCGGCAGAACTGCGCATGAGAGTCCGCGACGAGTTGAGCGCCGAGTAAGCCGCCGGGGAGGTAGTTCGGCCAACCCGCGCCTCCCCGGCTCAAATCTTCAAGCTGCCCTGGCCGGAGATTAGGGCTGCGCACCACCGGTTGGCGGCCCTTCCCGCTGCCAGGGTTCACCTGCCACGATGAACCCCAATGTGGCTGGGCCGCACGTCGCCCCGTATAGGTCCGTGACGGGCTGACGGTTGGTGAGTTCACCTGGCGGCAGCGTGGGCCGCAGCATCACCAGCGCATGTGAGGATGCTCAGATGTCACCTCGCGCGCATGCGATCGATCCTGGCCGCCTTGCCCGGTGGTGCCTGGAGCATCTCGGCAGCCCACCAGCGGAGGAGATCTTCAGATCCGGATACCTCTCCACAGTCATCGGGATCCGGCTGGCCGACGGCCGTGAGGTCGTAGTCAAGGTTCGCCCGGACTCGCCGCGGATAGCGGCATGCGTCGAAGTCCAGCGCCGCATGTTCCAGGCCGGTTATCCGTGCCCCCAGCCGCTCACCGGCGCCGCCCCTTTCGGCGACGGAGCCGCAACCGCGGAGGCTTAGTGCCCGGCGGTGCCATGCTCCCGAGCGCGGGCCACGCGGCCGGGGCCTTCGCCGAAGCGTTCGCACGGCTGATCCGGCTAGCCCCCCGGCCGGCCGAGGTGCCCACGCTCGACCCGGCACCGTCGTGGGCGGCCTGGAACCACGCCGAGGACGGACTATGGCCGTGTCCCGAGGACCCTGACGTCAACCTCAACGAGGTGGCCGGCCTGGAGTGGATCAACGATGCCGGGCGCCGTGCCCGTGACCGGCTGCGAGCCGGCGAGTCCGATGCCGTGATCGGCCACTGCGACTGGCTTGCCGGCAACCTGCGGTGGAGCGGGGACACGCTCCTGGTGGTGCACGACTGGGACAGCATGACCGCTGACAGCGAAGCCGCCCTCGTCGGCTTCGCTGCCGCGCTGTATTCGACCGTCAGCGCGGACGAGCCAGCGACCGTCGAGGACACCGAGCGGTTCCTCGTCGCGTATTGCCATGCGCGTGGCCGGGAGTTCACCGCCGACGAACTCGAACGGTCGTGGGCGGCTGGCGTCTGGACCAGGGCCTATGACGCCCAGTGTCAGCACGCGGCCGGGCAGCCCATCACCTCACTCTCGGAGAATGAGGCCCGCGAGCGCCTCCGTCGCATTGGGACCGGCCGCGGAGGCCATAACCGGCCCGCTGTATAAGACGGTTCGTTATTCTAGAAATCGTTTGCTAGATTTCTGATTCGGGCGTAGCGTGGCTGTAGATACAGCGAGGCCCGGCTGTCGCTGACCGCCAGGGGTGCTCGAGGGGGCAGCGCAAGGAACCGAGGCATCTCATGCACGCACCGGCTGACAACGTCACTCCCCCGCGATCTGTATCTCCGGGCGGTCTTCGCCAGTTTCTGCGAACAACCCCCGGCAGCGCGCTTCTTCCTGCGGTTATCTGCGCTGCGCTCTGGATCGCGATCTCTTACGCGACCGGCGGGGCGACCATGTTCTCTCTCGGTGGCGGCATCCTGATCGGCCTGATCGTGTTCATCATCGGCTATGGTGTCCGGCTGAGCTTCGACCGCCGGCGACCATAGCCGATTCTGAGCCAGCCGCCTCAGCTCCGGTGAATCAACCTGGGCTCCGAATGGGGTGAACTCGCTCAGCAGCAGGATGGCGAGCCTGCCCGCGAGTTCCTGCACGCGGCGCGCCTGCTCCGCGGCCCGGCCGGAGATTGAGGGCCGCGCACCAGCGGTTGGCGGCCCTTCCCGCTACCAGGGTTCACCTGCCACGATGAACTCCATGACGCAACCGAACCCGGCGACGGCCACCTTCCGGGCCGCCCGAGACCTGCTGCTCCGCCACCGCGAGGACCATCGACGCGGCGATCCGCGAGTTCTCCTGGCCGGAGCTGGACGAGTTCAACTGGGCGCTGGACTGGTTCGACGTGGTCGCGGCCGAGCACCCGGGCCAGGAGGCGCTGCGGGTCGTCGCCGAGGACGGCATCACGTCGATGACCTACGGCGAGCTGGCGGCCAGATCGAACCAGGTGGCCAACTGGCTGCGCTGGCTCGGCGCCCGGCGCGGCGACCGGCTGCTGCTCATGCTCGGCAACATCGCCCCGCTGTGGGAGGTCATCCTCGCCGCGATCAAGCTCGGCGTGGTGATCATCCCGGCCAGCACGCTGCTCAGCCCCGAGGACCTGGCCGACCGCATCGACCGGGGCGAGGTCCGGCACGTGGTGACCGAGACCGCACAAAGGACAAGTTCGCCGGGCTGCCGGCGACTGGACCCGCATCCTGGTCGAGCCCGGCGCGCAGCAAGGCCGGGTCCCCGCCGGGCGGACCGACCGGTGGCAGCGCTACACCGAGTCGTTCGGCGTGCCGGCCGAATTCACCCCGGACGGGGTGACCAAGGCCAGCGACCCGCTGCTGCTGTACTTCACCTCCGGCACCACGGCGCAGCCCAAGCTGGTGGAGCACACCCAGGTGTCCTATCCGGTAGGCCACCTGTCGACGATGTACTGGATTGGCCTGCGCCCCGGGGACACCCACCTGAACATCTCCTCGCCCGGCTGGGCGAAGCACGCCTGGAGCAACGTGTTCGCGCCGTGGATCGCGGAGGCGACCACGCTGATCCTCGGCTACGAGCGGTTCTCCGCGGACCTGCTGCTGCGGGCGCTGGGCGAGCAGCGGGTGAGCACGTTCTGCGCGCCGCCCACGGTGTGGCGGATGCTGATCCAGTCCGACCTGGCGGCCGCCGATGTGAGCACGCTGCGCGAGTGCGTCGCCGCCGGCGAGCCGCTCAACCCGGAGGTCATCGAGCAGGTCCGGCGGGCCTGGCACATCACCGTCCGCGACGGCTACGGCCAGACCGAGACCACCGCGCAGGTGGGCAACACCCCGGGCCAGCCGCTGAAGCTGGGCTCGATGGGCCGGGCGCTGCCCGGGTACACGGTGGCGCTGGTCGACCCGATCACCGGCGAGACCGCCGAGGAGGGCGAACTCTGCCTGGACCTGTCCCGCCGCCCGCTCGGCCTGATGACCGGCTACCGGGGCGACCCGGAGCGGGCCGAGGCGGCGATGCGCGGCGGCTTCTACCACACCGGCGACGTGGCCTCCCGCGACGACGACGGCTACCTCACCTACGTCGGGCCGCACCGACGACGTGTTCAAGGCGTCGGACTACCGGATCTCCCCGTTCGAGCTGGAAAGCGTGCTGATCGAGCACGAGGCGGTCGCGGAGGCCGCAGTGGTACCGTCCCCGGACCCGGTGCGGCTGGCGGTGCCCAAGGCGTACGTGACGCTGGCGGCCGGTGCCGAGCCCTCCCGGAGACGGCCCTGGCGATCTTCGCCTACACCCGGGAGCGGCTGGCCCCGTACAAGCGGGTGCGCCGGCTGGAGTTCGCCGACCTGCCCAAGACGATCTCCGGCAAGATCCGCCGGGTGGAACTGCGGGCCCAGGAGACCGACCGCGCCACGGCGGCGACGCGCGCCCGCCGGGCCCGCGCGGCGTCACCGAGTTCTGGGAAGAGGACTTCCCGAGCTCAAGAACTGAGCGCTGCTGGCTGACCCGCGTATTCGCAGGTAGATGGCCAGAAAAGCCACCCGCTCGTTAGCCGCTGTGGCCGTTCGTAGCCGTGTTTGGCCCCCTCTCATGGGTATGGACATGGGTACAAGATCACCTCACTCTCGCTCTTGGGCGCTCAGCACTCCTGAGCGAGGAGAACAGACGGAGGGTTCCATGACCGCACAGCCTGCACTGTCCCCAACAGCCGTTCCCCCGCCGGGATGTCCCCGCAATACCCCTACCAGCAGGCAACGATGCTCCGCACGGCCGCGCCGATCTCGCCGCAGGCGGTGTCCGCACGCTGGCCGAGCTGCGCCGGCGGGGACCACTGCCGAGCTCACCGAGGCGGCGGTACCGAATCAGCACACGTGGCATGGCCCGGATCCTCACCGCTTCTACATCAGCGCGCCGGTGGGCGCTCGATATCAAGACCAGTACATCGTAAGGTAACCCGAATCAGTAGACGTCGCTGGACGGGACTGCCGACTGGCACTTCGACGTCAGCAGCCTGTCGATCATCATGATTTTCGGCGAGAAAATGGAGCGACCCTGCTGGCGAACGCTGACCAGTCACCAGCATCAGCCTCCGGAACCGCCAAGACAAAGCGAAGCTCATTCAGCTCCTAGAGGCCGCCGACTCCCGCCTCGCGGTTCTGCCACAGCGAGGGGCCAGTACGCCTAGGAACCTGCACAGCGGATGAGTGCCGCAATGAACGGCCCTCATTCATGGCGCTGGCACCTCATTAAGGTCTTGAGAGCAGTTCAGTGTCACGGTCTTGAAGATGTACACCCTGGCCTCAGGCACCGTCGGCAGGGGCCGGTTCTTGCTGACGTAGATCGTATCGATGCTCTTCACCATCGCGCTGGAGGCTTCTTCTGTTCTCGCCGTCGCCGATCCCAACCATTTTCGCCTCGGCGCAGAACGATTTCGCTAGCCCTGGCATGTGCCGTCCGTTGACAGCCAGGCTGACACGCCCAGCGGCGGCGAGTTGCGCTGCTCGCACTCCCTCATTCCGGCCAGTCATGTCATCTTAGCGGTGGCGACAGCTACTCTCCGCATGGCTTATCCCCTCCCTGTCCTTGCGGCACCGAATCTACCCCCCGTGATGCTACTCACCAATCCGGCCGGTGCACAAGATCGGTCCATGTATCCGGTCGACTGCGACGGGCTTCTACCGACGTCGCTTGGCGATCAGCTAGACTAGGCGACATGAGCTTGCTCCTAGTCCGGCGGTCATACCCCCCAGCTCGCATGGCGGGAATAGCCCGTGAACTTCGACATCAGCCACCTGGAGGGTGGCCGGAGTACCCGTCACAGCCTGACAGCCCTTACGGCCGGTGCCGAGCCAGCGCGCCTTTACGCCAACGATCTACCTGCAGGTCCGTACCCGCCGCAGCGCTCAGCCGCGACCGGTACAGCCTCCCCAATCCTGGCCGCGCGTCACCCTCTACGACTGTCCTGGCAGCCTTCGGTGCCTTCGTCGTACTAGTGATCAGGCATAGTCGGGTCAGCAATGGCACAGGTGCAGCACGAATAACGCTGCGGTCAGCACACAGTTCCTGCGTTAACCGCGACGAGCCGGCTCCTACACCGGCCGCGCCCACGAGGCCCACCGACACCAGCCCAGCGCACGACTCGCCTCAGCCGAGAGCTCTCTAAGTCTCGGTCAGGGGTTCTCCAAGCGCGGCCTGTTCCAGCAACTGCACTCTAAGTCGGGGGAGGGCTTTAGCAAGTCGCTTGCCCGGTTCGCCGTCAACCACGTCAATTAACTGGCGGCACCAGGCAGTTCTCTCCCAGGGCGTACATGCCGATCCAGCCTGCTCTGGTCGTACGCGGCTTACCAGCCCGCCAGCCCGTCCTGGTAGTGCTTCACCCGGTCCCGGCGGGTATACGCCCCACTCGGTCTGGCTGTGTACCAGGCCCCTCGAGCGCTCCTGCCTCCTACCGCCCTCGCACAGACCTCTCAGCCGCCGGCCACTTAAGCTTCCCGTCCCGGGTACGGGTGGAGGACTTCCCCCAGCTCAAGCACTGAGCGCTGGCTTGAGCACATTGTTTCCCGCTGGGGCGGGGGCGCCACAAGCCCTGGATTGGGGAGTCAGCTGGTGATGTCGGCCGTGGTGAGCCGGGCCCAGGCGATCGAGCCGAAGATCAGCAGGTACACGCCGAACGACAACAGCCCGTGGGACAGTTCCGTGGTGTCGATCGGCGTGCGGAGGATGGCGTCGAACGACAGCCACCAGTGCGTGGGCAGGTAGGGCCCCACGGCCGCGAACTGCGGGATGTTGTCGGCCACCTCGCTGGACACGGCGAGGATCATGATGGCGGCGATCGCCGCGATCGGGTGCTCGGTGAGGCTGGAGATGGCCAGCCCGATGGCACCGAGCATGGCCATGGCCGCCGTCACGTACAGCACCACGAACAGCAGCCGCAGCAGCCCGTCGCTCAGCGGCACGGTGTTGCCGGACAGCATCGTGACCGGGCCGACCGGGAACAGGGCCACCCCCATGATCAGCGCCGAGGCGGCCACCAGCAGGCAGGCGACCAGGGCGAAGATCACCACGGCCACGTACTTGACGCTCAGCAGCCTGGCCCGCCCGGCCGGCACGACCAGCAGGTAGCGCAGGGTGCCCGCGCTCGCCTCGCCGGCCAGGGACTCGCCCGAGACCACCGCCACCACCAGCGGCAGCACCAGCGTCAGCATGATGGTGAGCGACAGGAACGACAGGAACACCCCGTTGCCGGCCACCTGGGTGAGGAACGCCGCGGCGGGCCCGTTCCCGCCGTTGCCGCCGCCATTGCCCTGCGGCACGGCCACCCGCAGCGCGGCACCGAGCAGGATCGGGATCGCGACGACCACGGCGAGCAGGGCACGGTTGCGCCACCGCCGGAACATGAGCCCCAGCTCCGAGCGCAGCAGCCGCAGCCACGGCCGGACGACACCACGCCTGGCCGCCATGCCCGCGAGCGCACCGCCGCCCGTGGCGGGCCCGGGGACCGGCGGCGCCTCAGCCGTCGACATCGAAGCCCTCCCCGGTGAGTTCCACGAACAGGTCCTCCAGGCTGGGCCGCGGCGTGTCGAAGCCGGCCACGGGCACCCCGGCCATGACCAGTTCCCGGCACACGGACTCCGGGGCGCTCTCCCCGATCTGCGCGCTGACCTCGCCGTCGCCGGACTGGATATCGGCAAGCCCGAGCTTGGTGAACACGTCGGACGCCTGGCCCGGCTCGGTGGTGCGCACCCGCACCCGGGCGGCACCGCGGCCGCGCATCTCCTCCAGGGGCCCCTGGAAGACCAGCCGGCCGGTGCGCATCACCCCGACGTGGGTGCAGATCTGCTCCACCTCGGCGAGCAGGTGCGAGGAGACCAGGACGGTGACCCCGCCGGTGGCGATCTCCCGGATGAGCGCGCGGACCTCCCTGGTGCCCTGCGGGTCCAGGCCGTTGGTCGGCTCGTCCAGGATGATCAGCTCACGTGGCTGGAGCAGGCTCGCCGCGATGGCCAGCCGCTGCTTCATGCCGAGCGAGTAGGCACGGTAGTGCTTCTTCGCGGCGGCCAGCAGGCCGACCCGTTCCAGCGCGGCCGTGACCCGGGCGTCGGTGGTGGCGGGGTCGGCGGTCGCGTCGGCGGAGTCGATCCTGACGAGGTTCGCCCGGCCGGAGAGCTGCGGGTAGAAGGCGGGGCCCTCGACCAGCGACCCGACCCGCGGCAGCACCCGCGCCGCCCCGGCTGGCATGGCCGTGGCCAGCAGTTCGTGGCTGCCGCTGGTCGCGAAGACCAGGCCGAGCAGCATCCGGATCGTGGTGGTCTTGCCGGAGCCGTTCGGCCCGAGGAACCCGTACACCGCGCCGCGCGGCACCACCATGTCCAGCCCGTCCACGGCCAGCTGGCCGCCACGGAACCGCTTGGTCAGCCCGTGCGTGGCCACGGCAGGCTGGGCCGCGGCCCCCTGCGCGACCGGGCCGCCGGCCGGGGCGGGGGCGCCCTCGGCCGGCTGCTCCGCGGATACTTCCAGGCCCGTGCTCACTTGACCTTGGCGGCGGCCGCGTACAGGACCGACGGCGTGACCGCGCCGATCAGCACATGACCGTTCGTGATGAGCATGCTGACCAGGGCCGTGTGCAGCAGCCTGCCGCTGCCCCAGGCACCGTGCACCGGGTGCGCGGCGAGCAGCAGCGCGCCGAGCATCGCGGAGCCGCTGATGGCACCGCCACCGCCGGACACCGAGCGGGCCGCCTGGCCCGCCACCCCGGCGGCGTTGCCCGCGCCGGACACGCGCGACAGCGCACCGCCGGGAAGGACGTCCGCCGCGGGAAGGACGGCCACCGAGGTCCAGTCCTTGCCGATGACCTGCATACCGGCTGGCCGTGCCCTGCGGCCCCTGGCCGGGCCCGTAACCGCTCCAGCCGACCGGCAGCCCCGCGCCGGCCGTGTGCACGTGCGCGCCGGGCGGCGGGGTGAAGTCGAAGTTGCTGGCGGCCGGGGTGACGAACGAGATCGACGTGTAGCCGACCTGGAACACCGGGCTGGCGGTCCCCTTGGCGAAGATCTGCACCCGCAGCGGCACGGACAGGTGCTGTGCGTCCAGCGCGATCGTGATCCTGGCGATCTGCGATCCGCTGCTCCTGGGCGTCAGCACGAGCTGGTAGGCGGCCTGCCCGGCCACCGTCACGTTGGCCTCCGTGGTCACCTGCGTGCTGGGGCCTGCGGCCTTCAGCGCCTGCTGCGCGGCCTGCTGCGGGGTGAGCGGGGCCTGCGGCATGGCGGGCTCACGGGCCTGCTTGCCGTGCCCGGCCGGGAGGATGAGCTTGGTGACCGAGTCGGAGTTGCTCTGCCACAGCCACGCGGTGGTGCCGTTGCGGATGAGGTCGGTCTCGTCCATGGGCACCGGGACCGCGAGGCGCAGCTGCTTCGGCCCGGCGTACCAGATCTTCAGCGTGTGCGACCCGGCCAGCAGCGACGTGATCGAGGTCGGGTCCTGGGCCCCCGGCAGCTGCGGGATGCCCAGCGAGGCGGTTTCGACCACGGTGCCGGTCAGCGGCGGGACGTTGCCGCCGTCACCCGCCACGGCCGCGAGCAGTTGCGCCGGGGTGCGCGGCGGCAGCGCCGGGGCGGCCTGCGCGACCGTGATGGCGGAGGCTATGCCGACCGCGACGACCGCGGTCACCACGCCCACCGGCACTACCCAACGGCCCCGCCGGGAGAACTTCGGGATCGCTGCCATGAAACTCACTCCTCGCCGTGCTGCCCGGGCCTCCCGCGGCGGCCTGCCACCGGGGTCCCTGTCATTCATTGTGCACGGTGCCGCTGTGGTATCCCTGTGAGGAAAAGGCTGCGGCAACAAGCGGGCGACGGGGAGCCGAGGCATGCGAGTGCTCGTGGTGGAGGACGAACGGCGGCTGGCCGCCGCGGTGCGCCGGGGGCTGCAGGCCGAGGGTTTCGCCGTGGACCTGGCCCACGACGGGCAGGACGGACTGCACCTGGCCCGCGAAGGCGCCTACGACGCGCTGGTGCTGGACCTGATGCTGCCGAAGATCTCCGGGTACCGGGTCTGCCGTCAGCTGCGTGCCGAGAAGAACTGGGTCCCGATCCTGATCCTGTCCGCCAAGGACGGCGAGTACGACCAGGCGGACGGGCTGGACCTGGGCGCGGATGACTACCTCACCAAGCCGTTCTCCTACGTGGTGCTCGCCGCCAGGCTGCGCGCCCTGCTCCGCCGCGGCGCGCAGCCGCGGCCCGTCCAGTTGCGGGCCGGCGACCTCACCCTGGACCCCGGGACCAGGCAGGTCCACCGCGGCGAGACGGCCATCGAACTGACGCCGCGGGAGTTCGCCCTGCTGGAGTACCTGATGCGCCAGGCCGGGCAGGTGGTGTCCAAGTCCTCGCTGCTGGAGCACGTCTGGGACGCCTACGACTCGGTGGACCCGAACGTGGTCGAGGTCTACGCGGGCTACCTGCGCCGCAAGATCGACAGCCCGTTCGGCCGCCGCGCCCTGCAGACGGTCCGCGGTGCCGGGTACCGCCTCGCCGCCGACGGCGGATAGCGCCGGCAGGCGGCAGTGGCGGGCGGGGCGGCAGGTCCGGCGGCGGGCGCGGCCGGCCCAGGCCCGCCCCGGCGCCCGGCTCCGGCGCCCGGTGGAAGCCCGGCCGGGAGATGATCGGACCGTGACCTTGTCCGTGCCCCGGTGGTGGCGGCGGCGGAGCCTGCGGGCCAGGGTGACCATGGCCACCACGGTGGGCCTCGCGGTGGCCCTGGTGGCCGGTGTGATGCTGCTGCGCGGCGCGCTCCAGGCCTCCCTCACCCGTCAGGTGGACGGCACCGCCCGGCAGGGCGGCCAGGAAGTGGCCGTGCTGATCGACGGGAACCGGCTGCCGGACCCGGTGCTGGTGGCCGGCACGCTCACCGTCCAGGTACTGGGCGCCGACGGCCGGATCGTCGATGCCTCGCCGGACGCCGACCGGCTGGTCCCGCTGCTGTCCCCGGCCCGCGCGGCCGCCGCGGCCAGGACCGGGCGCGCGGTGCTGCTCGACGGGCGCCCGTTCGGCATCCCGTACCTGATGCGGGTGGTGGCGGTACCGGCCGACGGCCACGAGACCGTGCTCTCGGCCGCCGCGTACACCCAGGTCAGCGACAGCATGATGGCGCTGGGCCGGGCCCTGCTCGTGGGCACGCCGCTGCTGTTGCTGCTGCTGGCCGGCACCACCTGGCTGGTGGTCGGCTCCACCCTGCGGCCCATCGCCGCCCTCCGCCGCGGGGCCCAGCTGGTCACCGCGACCGGGCAGGCCAGGGAACTGCCGGTGCCCGAGGCACGCGACGAGGTCCGCACGCTCGCCATCACGCTGAACGACATGCTGACGCGCCTGGACGCCGCGCAGCGGCGGCAGCGGAGCCTGGTCTCGGACACCGCGCACGAATTGCGCAGCCCGATCGCGAGCATCCGCGCCCAGCTTGAGGTGGCGCTCGACCACCCGGAACAGCAGGACTGGAACCAGACCGGCCGCGATGTGCTGGCCGACACCCTGCGGCTGGCCAGCCTCGCCGAGGACCTGCTGGTGCTGGCCAGGCTGGACGAATACCAGCCGCGGGCGGCGCCGGGCAAGCCGGTGGACCTCGCCGCCCTGGTCGCCGAGGAGGCCGAGCGCAGCGCGGGCGGCCGGGTCCCGGTGACGGCGCGGGCCACCGGGCCGTGCGTCGTCACCGGCGAGGTGGAGGGCCTGCGGCGGCTGCTGCGGAACCTGATCGACAATGCCATGCGTTACGCCAAGTCCGGGGTGGCGGTGACGGCGCACCGGGAGGACGCGGAGGCCGTGCTGACCGTGTCCGACGACGGCCCCGGCATCCCGCCCGCCGACCGGGAGCGGGCCTTTGACCGCTTCGTCCGGCTCGACGACGCCCGCAGCCGGGACGAGACCGAGACCGGCGGCGCGGGGCTGGGCCTGGCCATCGTGCGGGCGATCGCCCGCACCCACGGCGGGTCGGCGAACCTGGAAGGCGCCACGCCCGGCCTGCGCGCGGTCGTCCGCCTCCCCGCGGCCGCGGACCAGCCCGCTACCGCGGACCGGCCCGCAGCCTCCGTTCCGCCCCAGCCCTCCCCCGCGGCCTCATCTCCCCCAGCCTGCCCCGGCCGGCGAATGACCTGGCGCTCGTGATCATGACGTTGGTGCGCCTCCAGCAGCACCTACGTCATGATCACGAATGGGGAACCAGGCCGGCACAGTGATGATCATGGGGGTTTGGCTGCTGGAGCGACCAAAACGCCATGATCATCAAGGCGGGAGCGGTGCGGTGGTTACCAGCGGCCCCAGGGGAGCAGGGAGACGACCGCGATCGCGGCGAACAGCAGGGTCAGGTAGGCGATGGACAGGTGGAACAGCCGCATCGAGGCCGGGTTGGTGCTTGGGCGCGCGATCCCGGCGCAGGTGCCCTCGTCCACCTCGCGCCCGGCACCCGTGGCTGCCGCGGCGGCGGTACCGACGGCGGCCTCCGCGGGGGCGGTCGCCACGGCGGCTGCTGCGGCGGCCGGGACCGGCTGGGCGGCCCGGTCGACCCGGGCGTGCAGCCGGTGCGCCTCGGTGAGGAACCAGGCGCCCAGCACCACCGCGCAGATCGTGTACAGCCAGCCGGCATAGGGCGCGAGAGCCAGCGTGGCCACGACCATCACGTAGGAGTAGATGAGGATCTTGCGGACGACCACGGTCGCGGGCGCGACGACGGGCAGCATGGGCACGCTGGCCGCGGCGTAGTCGTCGCGGAACTTCATGGCCAGCGCCCAGAAGTGCGGCGGCGTCCAGAAGAAGATGATCGCGAACAGGACGATCGCGGGCAGGCTCACCCTGCCGGTCACGGCCGACCAGCCCACCAGCACGGGGAAACAGCCCGCGGCGCCGCCGATCACGATGTTGGACGCGGTCCGGCGCTTCAGCCCGATCGTGTAGACGAAGACGTAGAACAGGATGGCGGCGTCGGCCAGGATCGCGGACAGCCAGTTGACCAGGGTGCCGAGCAGCACCGTGGAGGCCGCGCCCAGGATGATGCCGAAGATGAGCGCTTCGGCCGGCTTGACCACGGCCATCGGCGCGGGCCGCGCCAGCGGGCGGCGGGACGTCCGCCGCATCAGGGCGTCGATGTCACGGTCGATGTAGCAGTTGATCGTGTTCGCGCTGCCGGCGGCGAGGGCCCCGCCGGCCAGCGTCACCAGCAATATCCGGACCGACGGCAGGCCACGGTCCGCGAGCAGCATCGTGGGGATGGTCGTGACCAGGAGCAGCTCGATGATCCTCGGCTTGGTCAGCGCGAACAGCGCGGGCGCCATGGCCTTGATGCTGCGGCGCCCCGCGACAGGCAGCGCAGGCAGGGTGCCTGCGGAAACTTCCGGCACGCTTCGGTCCTCAGCCCTCATCCTCGGGCGGCACAGCACCGGTGATACTGCCGGTGTCCACGGCCGGCGGCATGGCCGGCCGGGCAGGGGCGGCGGTCTCGGGCATGGCGGTGGCGGTCGTCGGGCGCAACTGCATCTGGTAGCGGTGACCGGGCACCAGGTGCGGCTTGGTGTAGACGATGTACAGGGCCCCGGCCACCACAATGAACAAGGTCACGGGGAACGCGAACGTCAGGATGGCCCCGCCGTAACTCCAGTCACCTGTCGGCGACGCGGCGACGATCAATCCGTGCACTCCAGCCTCCAGCTACGCATTTGACTGTCATCTCAGGCCGGGCCGGGATGGCCAGGCCGGCTTGGCTGGCTTGAGCAACCGGTCCAGGCCGCTTGTCAAGGCTTGCGCCTCCTCATCGTTCAGCCACTGGATGAGAAGGGCCACACCCGCGGTGACGTAGACGGGGAGCACCAGCACCCACAGCACCGCACCACCTGCCTGCTGGTCATACACCACGCTTAGCACGTGCTGCCCCGGCCCCGCGTAGGCGGGGTAGGCCAGACCATAACCGAACACGAGCACCATACCGAGCAGCGTGCTCACGACGACCGAAGCGCCCACCAGGGCCACCCGGCGCAGTGGGGTCAGCACCGGGCTCAGCGGCCGGGAGCCGATGAGCTGCAGCCAGAACGCGACGCCCAGGCCAAGGTAGGACACCACCTCCGCGGCGTACACGGCCGGGTGCCGCAGCGCGCCGTCGTACAGCACCGGCAGGTGCCAGCCGCACCAGACCACGTTGAACACGATGACCGTGCCCACCGCCCGCCGCACCTGGGCCTGGGTGGCGGCAGGCCGCGGGCCGGGCGCCGCGTCCGGGGCCCGCGGCCGCCGGAGCGGGAGCCCGCGGCGCAGCACCAGCCACGGCGCGCCGAGCACCAGGAACACCGGGGCCACATTCGCCAGCAGGACGTCCTGCAGCGACCGGTCCCAGATGTCGTGCGCCGACCAGTAGGCGACAGGAGACAGGAGGGCGAGGATCACCACGAGCAGCCCGCCGTAGAAGGCCGTCGCCTCCCGGCCAAGGCCGCGCGGGATGTCCTCGCCCTGCCGCCTCGCATCGGTGACCACGCCGCGCAGGCCGCGCGCGTGCACGGCCATCACGACGGCTACCACGGCCAAGACCGCGGCATTGGCCGACCAGTGCGAGACAACTACATTCATGACGACCACGGCCACCGGCCGGCGATGAGACCCTCCGGGCGAGCCGCTGCCTCCTTAAGGGATTACGTAGAACAGAACCCAGAACAGAACTGCCACCACGGCCAGGAAGTTCCACACGGTGGCGAACCCGGACAGTGACGACTGGAAGCGCTGGACCGCGAACGCCTCCTTGTAGGTGGGCGGCTGCTCCACGAAGGATATGGCCGGGATGAAGCGGGCCCGGGCGAGCAGCGTTTCCAGCCAGATCATGGCCGCCACCAGCACCACGATGAACACCGGGTAGAACCCGGTGAACACGCTGGAGAAGCCCGAGCTGCCCGGCCAGAACGGAAGGAAGAGCAGCTCGAGGATCTGCAGCACGACCGCCGCGACGCCGAGCAGCAGGGCGATCACCGCGCCGATCTGCCACAGCCTCTTGTTGCCCGCCTTGATCTGCTGCAGCGCGGCGTAGTGCACCCCCGCGCTGAGCAGGACGCAGATCATGATCACTGTGCCGTAGATCATGGACGGCGCCACATAGCCCGAGCCCATCCACCTCCCGGAGGAGTTGACCGAGCGCAGGTAGAAGTAGGCGAACATGAACGCGCCGAACAGGAAGCAGAGCCCGCCGATGGCCAGGCGCGACGCCGTCCACGCGGCGTTGAGCGCGGCCTCGTGGTAGAAGCCCTCCTCCTCCGTTTCCCGGCTCAGCCCGGACGCGCCCGTGGTGGTTGACTCGGCCATGGCTAACCCTCCAGTCCTGCGCCGGCGCCCGCGTACGCGGCGCTGATGATGCCGGCCGGCGGGTTCAGGTCAGCCACCGGTGGCGCATCCTTCACGCCGTACTCGTAGGGAGCGGACAGAATCACCGGGATGTGCTCGAAGTTCTCCGGTGGCGGCGGCGAGGACACCTGCCATTCCAGCCCGCGGGAGTTCCACGGGTTCCCGACTTCCTTCTCGCGCCAGACCAGCGTGGACATCACGAAGTTGATCAGGAAGATGAGGATGCGAGCCGCCCAGGCAGAAGGCGGAGATGGACACCCAGTCGTTGAGCGTCTGCAGGTTCCGCGCGTACTCGAACACCCGCCGTGGCATGCCCATCATGCCGAGCGCGAACAACGGCAGGAAGGTCGAGTTGAAGAAGATGAACATGGTCCAGAAGTGGATCTTGCCGAGCCGTTCGTTCAGCCTGATCCCCATCATCTTGGGCAGCCAGTAGTAGATGCCGGCCATGAAGGCGAAGATCAGCCCGCCCATGATCGTGTAGTGGAAGTGGGCCATGACGAAGAACGACCCGTGCTCGGTGGTGTCCGCGGGCACGTCCGAGAGGAACACGCCGGAGACGCCGCCGATCAGGAAGTTGAAGTACATCGCCAGGCAGAACAGCATCGGCACGGTGAACCTGATCTTCGCTTTCCAGAACGTCCCGAGCGCCACCAGGTAGATGAACCCGGTGGGAATCGAGATCAGCTCCGTGGTCAGCATGAACAGCGGCCGCATGTCCGGGTTGATCCCGCTGTCGAACAGGTGGTGCTGCCAGACGAAGAAGCTGAGCAGGGCCACGCCGATCATGCCCGCCGCGGCCGTCCGGTAGCCGAACAGCGGCTTGCGGCAGATACACCGGAATGATCTCCGACACCACGCCAAACCCCGGCAGCGCCAGGATGTAGACCTCCGGGTGCCCGAAGAACCAGAACACGTTCTGGTAGAGGTAGCTGCTCCCGCCGAGCTGGTTGGCGAAGAACGCGGTCTGGAAGGTCCGGTCGGTGATCATCATGTACATCCCGGCCACCAGCACCGGCACGGCCAGCACCTGGAGGAAGGAGACGGTGAACATGGACCACACGAACATCGGCAGCCGGCTCCACCGCATGCCCGGCGCCCGGTAGTTGATGTAGGTCACGATGATGTTGAAGCCCGCGAGGATCATCGAGATCCCCATGAGGCCGAACGCGATCGCGTAGGTGTCCATGCCGGGGCCGGCCTGGGTGGACAGCGGCGCGTAGCCGGTCCACCCGGTGGGGAAGCCGCCGAGCAGCACCCCGGAGAGCAGGATGACGTAGGCGGCCGGGGTGAGCCAGAAGCCGATCGCCTCGATCCGCGGGAACGCCATCCGCTTCGAGCCGATCATCAGCGGCGCGAAGTACTGGCCGAACGGCCCGAGCACGACCGACGACATCATCATCATCATCATGGTGCCGTGCTCGCCGACCACCATGAGGTAGGCGCTGGAGCTCATCAGGTGGTAGGTCGGCGACAGCAGCTCGCTCCTGATCGCCATGGCGAACAGGCCGCCGGTGAGGAAGTACGTGATCATGCCGAACAGGTACTGGATGCCCACGACCTTGTGGTCGAGGGTGTACCTGAAGTACTTCGCCAGGCCGCTCGACCGGGGCTGTGCTCGACGTCGCGCAGCGGCTTGCCGAGCATGAGCCGGCCGAGGTCGTTGAACACGCCGAGGCCGGCCAGCCAGCCGACCGTGCCGAACACGTAGCCCAGCACGATCGGGACGTCGTTAGTGTCCGACAGGGCGTTCTGCTGGTAGTCGTAGGACAGCGCGTTGCCGAACCAGTGGCCGAAAAGGTAGCCGATTACCGCGCCGATCAGGCCGGTGTGCACGGCCGGCTTCAACCACCAGGGCCGGGCGCTCTCCTGGCCACCCGACACGGGCTGCATCCGGCCCGCACCTGGCTGAATCTCGATGGCCATCCGGTCACCTCCTCTTCGGCGAAACGGTTGTCACGGGGAAAGCCGCCGTCCGCGGCCGGGTGCCGGTCATGGCGTCACCGGGTCCTGCGGCGGGTAGTAGTAGCCGGCCGCGCCGGTGATGCCGTCGATCTTGACGATCGCGGCGCCGAGCTGCGGGATCACGGTCGGGTCGTAGGTGAGGGCGTAGGGCGGCAGCGCGGCCAGGATGCCGTTGCTGGCCTGCTTGGCCTGCAGGCCGCGTGCCCAGAGGGCGAACGCCGCGGGCGACACCACGTGGCCGTAGTTGTACATGGCGCCGTGCCACAGGCCGCACAGCTCGTTGCAGCGCACGGTGAAGCTGCCCAGCTGATTCCTGGTGGTGGTGTAGGCGACGTTGTCCACGCCGGGGTTCGCGTCGGCCTTCACGCCGAGCTGGTAGGCCCAGAAGCTGTGGATCACGTCCAGCGAGGTGACGTGGAACTCCACCGTCGTGTTGGCCGGCAGCACCAGCTGGGCGCTCTCCATGCCACCGAACTGCGGGAAGCGGTAGCTGAACTGCCACTGCTGGCCGATCACCTGCACCTCGAGCATGTGCGAGACGTTCGGCTTCCAGATCGGCGAGGGCCCCTCACCGGCGCCCGCGCCGGCCGGCACGATCAGCTCGACCGTGCCGAAGACGAACAGGCCGAGCACGATGACCGCGGTGGCGCCGATCCAGGTGGCCTGGATCTTGGCGTTGCCGTGGATCGGCGGGCCGTCCTCCTCGTCACCCTCGCGGTGATGCCAGCTGAGCAGCGCGTACGCGGCGTAGGTCCAGACGAACAACAGGACCGGCGCGCCCACGACGGCCATGACCGCGATGTCGAACTGCTGGTGCTGGGCGGACGTGGACATGGTGCCCGGCGGCAGGTGCGGCCGCCAGACGATCCAGATCAGCAGGTCGGCGATCACCGCCAGGGGCAGCCAGATCGCGAAGATCCACAGCCCGTGCCTTCTTTCGGCCGGTGCGCTGGCCGCGGGGGCCTCGGGAGTGGCCATCAGGCTCTTACCTCCATGTTGCCGGTCATGAAACCGATGGTCTGCATCGGGCCGCCGTTGCCGTCGATGTAGCCGCCGCCGCACGGGACCAGGCACTGCCAGCGGAAGATGCCGCCATGCGAGGGCGCCCTGAAGCTGAACGACTCCACCGAGTGCGGGCCGGACGTGCACGGCGACACGCCGCACAGGTTGTTGGCCGAGTCGATGGCGTCCGGCGAGGCGACCGGGATGAACAGGTGCAGGGCGGGAATCGCGAAGGTGTGGCCGACCGTGCAGCCCGCCCAGGAGTTGATCACCGACACGTTCCGCGGCGGCGTGGCCACGCCCTTGTTGTTGACGATGCTCAGGTTCACGGTGCCGCCGATCGTGCCCTGGACCTGGCTCCAGTAGTTGTTCCGCAGCGGCGTGCAGCCGTCGTAACCCAGGATGGTCACGTGCACCAGGCCCCCCGCGGGTATCGAGAACAGCGTCGTGTGCACCCACTGCTTGGTGGACGGGTCATGGACGAAGTAGCTCACCCACTGCGGCTGGGTGGCCGAGTTGTTCTGCGGGTCCTCCTGCAGCAGCACGTTGGTGACCCCGCCGGAGGCGTTGAAGGTGACCGTGGGCGGGCTGCCGAGTATGTAGTGCACGACGATGAATGCCGCACCGACGACCACTGCCGCGAACGCGACAAGCAGGGCCGTGATACGGACCGGCAGAGACACCAGTCACCACCTCGCTTCTTCGCGGCGCACTGGCGCACGCGACTGGGCCGGCCGCGCTCGTCCCCAGGACCCCGGCCGGAGGTCTGTTACGAGCCTGATCTTCCGAGCATCCGTGCCCTGCCGGCAACACCACGGCGATTCAATGACGAAATTGTCATGATCATGGCATCCTGGCAGGTAACGGCGCCCGGCTCAGTGCCTGTCCTGATGACAGCGTGTAAACATTCAGTTACCCAAGTAGTACCCAATCCACCCGTGAGCCCCGACCGGCCGCCCCTCCGGATGCCCGGACCGACCGGTTTTGGGTGCATCGGGGTGGCGGAACTGCAATGGTTTGCGAAAAGCTGGCGGACCACAGCGCCGGCGGGTTGACCGGACGCCGGCGGGCGATGGATCCTCAGGGAAGGAGCCACGCTTGCGCCATCTGCCACCGGCCCTGACCGGGCCACAGGCACCCCGGCGCGAGCACGGCGAAATGACGAAACTCCCATGACGACGACGGAGCAGGCTCCAAGCCAGGGGGGGCCGCGCATCCTGCTCGTGGAGGACGAGCCCAGGATCCGCGACTTCATCACGCGCGCGCTGGTCACGGCCGGCCATGAGGTGACACCGGCGGCCTGCGGCACGGAGGGCCTGCGGCTGGCCCAGGCGGGCGACTTTGACCTGGTCATCCTGGACCTGATCATGCCGGACATCGACGGCCGCCTTGTGCTGGCCCAGGTGCTGCGGCAGCGCCCGGAACAGGCGGTCCTGGTGCTGTCCTGCCTCGCCGACGTGACCACCAAGGTGAACTGCCTGGAACTGGGCGCCCAGGACTACCTCACCAAGCCCTTCTCCCTGGCCGAACTGCTGGCCCGGGTCAGGGTCCGGCTGCGCGGGGAGCCGCATGCCGCCGCCAACGAGGTGCTCAGGTCCGGGGAGCTGATCCTGGACGTGGGCCGGCTGGAGGCCAACATCGGCCAGGGCCCGGTCCCGCTGACCCGGCTGGAGTTCCTGCTGCTGCGCGAGCTGATCGAGCACGCGGGCCAGTCGGTGGGCAAGGGCCAGCTCCTCGCCTCGGTCTGGGGCTACGACTTCGACCCGGGCTCCAACGTGGTGGACGTGTGCGTCCGGCGGCTCCGGTCCAAGCTGGGCTTCGAACTGATCAAGACGGTGCGTGGTGAGGGTTATCAGCTCGCATCGTGACGGACCGCTCCCCCGGCAGCCTGCCCACCTCTGGCCGCCGCCGTGGCCGTGGCCCATGCGCATGCGCTGGCCGCACCGCCCGCCCGGGCCGGCCTGGGTGCGACGTGGCCTGGGTGGCCTTCTCGCTGGCCAACCTCGCGGCGATCGTGATCTTCTCGCACTGGGAGACGGTCCCGTTCCACTTCATCTGGATCAGCCTGACGCTGCTGTACGGGTTCCGGGTCTGGGCCACCCGGCCCACCGCCTGGGTGCTCGCGGTGGTCATGATCACCACCGGGGCCGCCATCGGCTGGGATGTCTACGCCGGCGCCCAGACGGTGGACGAGCTGAACGAGGTCCCGCTGATGGCGGCCATGTTCTGGCTGATGGTCTGGCACGCCCAGCGCAGGCTGGCCGCCGACACCGAACGTGAGCTGGTCAGCGAGGAGAACGCCCGGCTGCTGGCCACTCAGCGGCGGTTCCTCCAGGATGCGTCGCACCAGCTGCGGACGCCCATCACGATCGCGCTCGGCCACGCCGAGCTGCTCGCCGGCGACCTGGCCGGGCGCCCGGAGGCACGGGACATCCGGGTGGTCGTGGGCGAGCTCACCAGGCTCCGCCGCCTCGGCGAGCGGCTGCTGATGATCGCCGCGTCCGAGGATCCGGACTTCCTGCGCCCCGAGCCGGTGGCGCTGGACCGGTTCACCCTGGAGTCGTTCCGCAAGTGGCTGCCCACCTCGGCGCGGCGCTGGACGCTGGGCCGCCTGGATCCCGTGCTGGTCACCGCCGACCGGGAGCGGCTCGGCCTGGCGCTGGACGCCCTGCTGGAGAACGCGGTGCGGCACACCACCACGGGCGAGCAGATCCAGTTGTCGGTGCTGTGCGACCACGACGGCCAGGCCGCTCGTATGATCGTCGCGGACAGTGGTGAAGGGATCGCGCCCGCCGAGCTGGACCGGATCTTCGACCGGTTCCGCTCGGGTTCCGCGCTCGGCGGCACCCGGGGCACGGGCCTGGGCCTCGCGCTGGTGCGGGCGGTGGCCCGCGCGCACGGCGGCGAGGTGCGGGTGCGCAGTGCCCTGGGCGAGGGCAGCGAGTTCGAGCTGGTGCTGCCGGTGCGCCTGGCGGCCGAGGAGGCCGCCGGCGCGGCGGACGGCACGCCCGAGGCCAGGCCGGCGTTGCAGGCCAGTGGTTTGCTGGCCCCGGGACGAACGACCGTGGAGGAGCTGTGACGCCGGAACCAGGTGCGGCACCGGACCCAGGTGCGGCGACACCGGGCCCAGGTGTGCCGCCGGAGGCAGCGGTGCCGCCGTGCCGGGCTGGCGCGGGCGGATCCGCGCGCTGCGCCGCCCCCGGGTGTACGGGCCGGCCGCGGCCGTGGCCGCGGTCATCGTGGCGCTCGCCGTGGCCGGGGCCACGGTCGGCTCCGGCGCCGCCGCGCCGCAGAACCTAGGCCGGGCCAAGAACTTCACGCTCAGCGTGCTCGGCCACCCCGGCCAGCACCTGTCGCTGCAGTCCATGGCGGACCGCCCGGTGATCGTGAACTTCTTCGCGTCCTGGTGCGGGCCGTGCCAGAAGGAGACGCCGATGATCGCCCGGTTCTACCGGGACAACGGCGGCCGTCCGGCGGTCATCGGCGTGGACGTCAACGACTCGGCGCCAGCAGCGATGCGCTTCGTGCACAAGAGCGGCGTGACCTACCCCGTGGTCGCGGACCCGGCGCCGATGACGGCCGCGATCGCCTACAACCTGCCCGGGCTGCCGGCCACCTTCTTCCTCAACAGCCGCCACGTCATCGTGAAGCGCGTCTACGGGGCCGTCACACAGGCGGAGCTGACCACGGGCGCCCGGCTGATGGCCAGCCGGGCCGGCTGAAGGAGGCGCGCCATGCAGACCCCGCCACGCGCGGACCCGCCGCCCTACGTCCCGATCCGCCACACCCCCTGGCCGGTCCGCAAGACCCCGCGCTGGCTGTTCGTGGCCGGGCTGGTGATCGTGGTCGCGGGGGTGCTGGTCGGGCTCGCCGTGCACCCGTCCCGGTCGCAGCGCGCCACCGACCTGAACGGCTTCCTGACCGACATGAAGACCGACATCCAGTCCTGCGCGGGAGGCGTGCAGGAGTCGCTCCAAGCGCTGCACTCGATCGAGGCGGGCACCAGCCACGACGTCGGCACCGCGATCGGCATCGCCACCTACGGGTCGGCCAACTGCTCGCCGGCGAACAGCATGCCGCTTGACGACCTGGTCGGGTACCAGGTCCAGGAGTCGCTGTCGTCGTTCCACCTGGACCGGGTCGTCGTCGGCCTGGTGATCTGGGCCACCCCGGACGCGCTGCGGGTGCAGGCGGACGTGGCCGCCATCTTGCGCGACGAGCGGCGCGGCGCGCGCCACCGCCACCGCCAAGCTGACCAGTGACCTCAAGGTCCTGGACGCCCAGCGCGCCTACCGTGGACAAGATCATGAATGCCGCGATCACGGCCACCGGCGCCACCGGAAAGCCGCCCCCGCTGCCCGGCTAGCCGAGGCCGATGTCCTCCAGGGCCATGGTGAACGCCGTTTCCCAGGAGGCGGCGGACCGGGTGGCACCCGCGGACGGCGGCTTGACCCGGTCCAGCGCGGCCAGGGCACAGCGGACCATCTCCGCGGGCCGGGACGAGGCCACGTCCGCGTTGCCCAGTTCCAGCTCATGCTGGAGGTTGTCGCGCCCGTGCCCCTGCACCACGTCGAGCAGGAGCAGCGCGCGGCCGACCGTGCGCGCCTCCGCGCAGGTGTCCCCCGAGCTGGTGATGACCAGGTCCGCGGCGGCCATCAGCGCCGGGATCTCCTCGGTGTAGCCGAACACGTGCAGCCGGGGCCGGCTCCGCGCGGCCGCGCGGAGCCGGTTCTCCAGCTTCGCGTTGCGCCCGGCGACCGCCAGGACCTGCACCCCGGCGTCGGCGAGCGCGGCCGCGGCGGCCGCGATCGGCCCGAGGCCCCAGGCGCCGGACATGAGCAGCACGGCACGGTCGTCCACGGGCAGCCCGAGGCCGGCCCGCGCCTGCTCCTGGGACGGCGGGTCGTAGAAGCCGGGGCGCACCGGGGACGGCACCACCCGGACCCGCGCCCGGGGCTGGTAGCGGCGCACGAAGGCCTCCGCCGCCGCCGAGGTGACCAGGTACAGGTCCACGTTCGGCTGGACCCAGAGCCGGTGCGGCGTGACGTCACTGCACAGCACCACGTGGCTCATGCCCGGATACCGGTCGGCGAGCACGCTCACCGCGGAGGCGGCCGTGGCGAACACCGAGATGGCCAGGCCGGCCGGATGGGCGTCGAGGTAGTCCCGCAGCCGCGGCACCAGTTGCCGCCGGGCCCCGGCGTCCGCCAGCAGCGCCAGCCGGCTCCCCGGGCGCAGCGCGGCGAAGTGGAACGCGTCGAACAGGCCCGGCGTGGCCAGCATGGCGCGGAACACCGCCTCCCCCGCGGACCCGCCACGGGGGCCGAGCAACTGCATGGCGTCGAGGATCTCGGTGTCCCAGCCGCGGCCGGCCAGGGAGGCGGCCGACGCCCTGGCGTGCATCTCGTGCCCGG
The DNA here is from genome assembly GCA_963795785.1 of uncultured Actinomycetes bacterium. Taxonomy (GTDB): domain Bacteria; phylum Actinomycetota; class Actinomycetes; order Streptosporangiales; family Streptosporangiaceae; genus DASXKD01. Next base: position 12,780 of record CAWCKG010000009.1, on the reverse strand, counting down.
CCCCGAGCGAGCCGGACAGCAGCAGCGCGCGCCGCATCATGGCGTATCCGGGACCGGTGCTCCCTGGTGGCCGAGCCAGTCCAGGTAGCGCCGGACCCCGGCCGCGAACGGGGTCTGCGGCGACCAGTCGAGCAGTTCCTTGGCCGCCCGGTTGGACACGCTGACCCCCTGGTAGTCGGCGTCGCGGGCCGGAGCGTAATGCACCGGAACGCGCCCGATGAGCTGCTGGACGGTCTCGGCTATTTCGCGGACGGACACCGGCGTCCCACCTTCCAGCGCCAGGACCTGTCCCGCCGCCGCCGGGGACAGCGCGCGCACGTGCGCGTCGGCCAGGTCCTCCACGTACACGTAGTTGCGCTGCTGCTCACCGGTGCCCGCGATGGTGATGGGCCGAGAGTCCAGCACCGCCTGGACGAACCGGGCGACGACCAGTTCCTCGCGCATCCGCGGCCCGTACGGGATGCCGTAGCGCAGGATGGTGAACTCCTGGCCGAACATCTCCTTGTAGCTGTGCACGAGCAGTTCCGCCGCGAGCTTGGTGGACACGTACACGTGCCCGGCGCTGCGCAGGTCGACGGGAAAGTCCTCGGCCAGTTCGCCGGTGCCCCGCGCCGCCCCGTACACCCACACGGTGCTGGCCAGGATCACCCGGCCGCAGCGGTGGTGCCTGGCCGCCTCCAGGACCCTGGCCGTGCCCTCCACGTTGAGCCGGACCGCCCACACCGGGTCGGCCGCCACCTCGTTGACGTTGGACGCGCCCGCCAGGTGGAACACCGCGGCGCAGTCGGCCACGGCCGCCCCGAGCCCGGCCACGTCGAACAGGTCCACCTCAAGGTACGTCGCGGCCGGGTTGCGCCACCGCGGCCGCACGTCGATGACCCGCACGTCGTGGCCGCCCGCCGTGAGCCGGTCCACCACGTGAGAGCCGATGAAGCCCCCACCTCCAGTTACCGCTATCTGCACCGGCGCCCTTTCTCGCGTGCCTCGCCGGCCTGTGCCACACGGCCGGCACCTGGGCTGCCCAGCCTTCTGGGCAGCGTTGCCACCCGGGAGCTATCAGCCCGGGAGCATCTCGTGCACCGCAGCGATGGCGGTCAGCACCTCGTCGATCTCCGCGTCGCTCATGTCCGAATGCACCGGCAGGCAGATGTGCCTGCGGGCGACCTCTTCGGCCACCGGCAGCGGCGCCCCGGCGTACTCGGCGAGCACGGGCTGCCGGTTCAGCGGCAGGTCATACACCTCGCCGGACAGCCTGACCCCGAACCGGCCGGACAGCTCCTGCTTGACGGCGGCCCGGTCGGCGCCGGGCGGCAGCAGCACTATGTACTTGTAGACGTTGCCGCGGCTGCCGGGCGCTTCGGCCAGCGGCGTGAGCCCGTCCATGAAGGCCAGTGCCTTGTCGTAGGCGGCCGCCACCTCGCGGCGGCGGGCGATGAACTGCTCCATCCGGCGCAGGTGCACCAGCCCGGTCACCGCGTGCAGTTCGCTCATCCGCCAGGCCGAGCCCCGGCGCACGTGATGGTTGGCGGTGAAGGCGCCCTTGCCCTGGTCACGGTAGATCTTCGCCTCGTCCGCCACGTGCTCCGAGCCGGTCACCACCATGCCGCCTTCGCCGCTGGTCACCACCTTCGTCGGATAGAAGGAGAAGGCCGCGCTCACCCCGAACGAGCCCGCGAACCGGCCGTCCAGCGTGGATCCGTGCGCGTGCGCGGCGTCCTCGATCAGCACGATGCCGCGCTCGTCGCACAATTCCCGCAGCCCGGTGATGTCCGGGCTGATCATCCCGCCGATGTGGACATGCACGACCGCGGCGGTGTCCGGCGTCAGCGCCGCCGCCGCGGTGGCCCGGCTGAGCGCGAGCGTGCCGAGCTCGACGTCGGCGAAGACCGGGCGGCCGCCCGCCTGCAGCACCGCGGCGGCGGTGGCGTAGAAGGTGTTCGCGGGCACCACCACATCCCGCCCCGCAACCCCCGCCACCCGAAGGGCGATGTTCAGGGCCGCGGTGCCGCTGGAGACCGCCACCGCGTGCGGGGCGTCATGCGCGGCGGCGAACGCCGCCTCGAATCGCCCGGTGTAAGGGCCCAGGGTGAGGGCCCCGCTAGCCAGGATCTCGGTGACCGCGGCGGCTATCTCCGCCCGGTCCGCGGGGGGAACACAACACGTGCTGCTGGCACTCCCAACGCATGGCCCCTTGCTCAGTCGCGCCGGGGCCGGCCGCCCCGCGTCTGGTAACCGGTCGTGCTTCGGGTATCGTCCCGATCTTGCCATCATTCCAGGAGAGATCCAGCCTGATATCGGTGCTCCCCTAGCGTGTCGCCGTCGCGGGACAAGACCGCAGGCCAGAGGCTACGAGGCAGGTGTGACAGGTGTTCATGGACAGCGCGGGCCCACGGGCGCCGTCCCGGCCGGCCGCGCGCACCGCGGCGCTGCTGCTCGCCGGCCTGGCCGTCGCCCACGCCGGCCCGGGAGTCACCGCCCTGGGCCCGGTCCGGCGGCGGTTCTTCCCCCGGCTGTCCGGGCTGGGCCACTCTGATCATGTGGCAGTCACCTTCGATGACGGCCCCGACCCCGCGTGGACCCCGGCGTTCCTGGAGGTCCTGGCCGCCGCACGGGTACGCGCCACGTTCTTCATGCTCGGCGCCATGGCGGCCCGCGCGCCGGGGCTCGCGGCGGAGGTCGCCGGGGCGGGCCACGAGGTCGCCGTGCACGGCTGGGCACACCGGTACACGATCCTGCGCAGCCCCCGCGCGGTGGCCGACGACCTGGCCCGGGCCACGGACGCGGTGGCCGCCGCGACCGGCGCGCAGCCGCGCTTCTACCGGCCGCCCTACGGCGTGCTGAGTTCCGGCGCGCTCGCCGCCGCACGCCGGCTCGGGCTCACCCCGGTGCTGTGGACCTGCTGGGGCCGGGAATGGACGGCGGGCGCCACGCCCCGGTCGGTCGCCACGACGCTCACCAGCACCCTGGCCGGCGGCGCCACGGTCCTGCTGCACGACTCCGACTGCACCTCACCGCCTGGTTCCGTCGCGGCGGGGCTGGGCGCCTTGCCGCTGTTGCTCGAAGAATGTGCGCTACGCCGGCTCGTGGCCGGCCCGGTCGCCGAGCACGGACTGGATCCGTGATCCGCGGTAAGGGAACACGTAGCGCGTGCGTACCGGTCTGGGTCCGGTGACCGGCGGGGTGGCCTGCTGAAGCACAGGCCAGCCCGGTGCGGAGCGGTCCCGCGCCGACGGGAACCCCTCAGTACCCATTCAGCTTGCGTTCAGGGAGGTAGTGCTTACTGGGTACGGCGCTTGGCCAGGGGCAGTGGCACGGCGTGCCGCTGCGGGGACCCACCAGACCGCATAGGCTACATCGGGCAGAGGTGAGGGATGATGGCGGAAGGTCAGGGCAACGGGAACGACTCGCCGGAGCGCGACAGCGCCTGGCAGCCGGCTCCCGGCGACGGCAGGCCCGAGGCAGACACCGATCCCGGTGCTGGGCAAGAGGCGGCGCCAGGCGCGTCGTGGCTGCCGTTCAACATGACTTCCCCGGCCGATGAGGCGGCCCAGCCGGCCGCGCCGCCGCAGGCCGCGACCGGTCATCCCGGGCCCGGCCAGCAGCCGGGATCCGGGGAACCGGGAACCCCCGGCCAGCCTGGCCAGGAGGCCCCGCCGCTGAGCGGCCCGGCCTCGCCCTGGCAGGCCCAGCCCGGCAGTCAGCCGGCCTGGGCGCCCCCGCCGCAGCCCTGGACCGGGCCCGATCCGGCCGGGCAGCCAGCACCGGGCGGCCAGCCCGCACCCAGCAGCCAGCCTGCACCCGGCAGCCAGCCTTCCTACGGCCCGCCGCCGGGCTCCGCCCACTACGGCGCACCGCAGCCCACCCAGCCAATGCAGGGCCCGCCGCCCGGCTATGGCGCGCAGCCGCCGTACGGCGGGCAGCCATACAGCGGCCAGCCGCCTTACCCCGTGCCGCCCGGCGGGCAGGTGTACTACGGCGGGCAGCCGCCTTACGGTGGCCAGCCGCCCTACGGTGGCCAGCCGCCCTACAGTGGCCAGCCGCCCTACGTGGCCAGCCGCCCTACAGTGGCCAGCCGCCTTACGGTGGCCAGCCGCCCTATGGCGCAGCAGCCGCCGCCGGGCTGGCAGCCCCAGCCCGCACCGGGCCATGTGCCGCCGCTTCCCGGCGAGATACTGGGAGCGGTGCCCCCCGGTGGCGAGGGCCACTGGGCCCCGCCGGGCAGCTACGGCCAGCCGCCCGCGGTACCGCCGCCCTCGCGCGGGCCGATGAACCGTGCCCTGGTCTACCTCGTGGTCGCGGTGCTCGCCGCGGCCGTCGGGGCGGGCGCGGTGTTCGCGCTGCGCGGCTCCGGCGGGGCCGCCCCGTCCTCCTCGGTCGGCGCGCAGGACATCCCCAAGCCCAAGACGAACCCCGGTCCCGGCGCCGGCTCCTCCACCCTCAACGCCTCCGTGGCCCGCAAGGTCGAACCCGGGCTGGTGGACATCACCTCGTACGTCCACTACCAGCAGCAGGTCTTCGAGGGCACCGGCATGGTGCTGTCCGCCAACGGCCTGGTGCTGACCAACAACCACGTCATCAAGGGCGGCACCCGGATGACCGCGACCCTGGTGAGTAACGGGCACAGGTACGTCGCCCAGGTGGTGGGCACCGACAACACCCAGGACGTCGCACTGCTCAAGCTGCGCGGGGCGTCGGGCCTGCGGACCGTCACGCCCGGTGACTCGAACAAGGTCCGGCTCGGCGACGCCGTGGTGGCGCTCGGGAACGCGGGCGGCACCGGCGGCACGCCGACCGTGACGAACGGGACGATCACGAGCCTGAACCGCTCGATCATTGCCAGTGACGCGGGCTCGGGCACGTCGGAGCGGCTCACGCACATGTTCCAGACGAACGCCCCGATCGGCGAGGGCGACTCCGGCGGCGCGCTGGCCAACGCCGCGGGCCAGGTGATCGCGATGAACACCGCCGCGAACACGCAGAGCATCGGCGGGGCCGGCACCAGCCAGGGCTTCTCGATCCCGATCGACCGGGCGCTGCTCATCGCCCGGCAGATCGCCGCCGGACACGGCAACAGCACGATCCAGATCGGCCAGCCCGCGTTCATCGGCATCGCGATCGCCAGCGACCCGAAGAGCGACGCGCCGAGCACCGCCGCCAGCCCGAAGACACAGCTGGGCCAGCTTAAGCAGATCGCCGGGCAACTTCAACGGGATCAACTCCAGCGGCCGGTGCCTGGCCAGCGAGACGGCGAACCCGGTGCCGAACAGCATCGCGCCGGCCAGGTCGGGCACGCTGATCGCGGGGGTGTTCTGCAACGCGCCCGCGGCGGCCGCCGGGGCGGCGGCCGGTGACGTGATCACCGCCGTGAACGGCCACGCGGTGAGTTCCCCGGCCTCGCTGCGCATGCTGATGAACCAGTACCACCCGGGCACCACGGTCTCGCTCACCTGGGTCGGGCTCAACGGGCACCAGCAGACCGGCTCGCTCAAGCTGGCCGCAGGGCCGGCCGCGTAACGGCAGCACGTTCCGCGGGGCGCCCGGCCAGCCCGGGCGGGGCCGCCCGGGCAGACGGGTGCTCGTGCTCCCCCGGGCTAACCCAGCCAGGCCGCCATGGTGGCCTCGCACTCGGCGATCTGCGCCACGGGCACGTGCTCGTCCGGGGAGTGGGCGAGCATCGGATCGCCGGGACCGTAGTTCAGCGCGGGCATGCCCAGCAGGGCGAACCTGGCCACGTCGGTCCAGCCGAACTTGGCCCGCGGGCGTCCCGGCCACGGCCGCGAGCAGCGGCGCCGCGGCCGGGTGGTCCAGGCCCGGGCGGGCACCCGGCGCCGAGTCGGTGATCTCGACCTCGTAGCCACCGAACACCTCGCGCACGTGCGCGGCCGCCTCCTCCTCGCTGCGGTCGGGCGCGAACCGGTAGTTCACCGTGACCACGCACTCGTCCGGGATGACGTTGCCCGCGACCCCGCCGCGGATCCCGACGGCGTTCAGCCCTTCGTGGTACCTGAGCCCGTCCACCTCCGGCTCGCGGGGCTGGTAGGACCGCAGCAGGCCGAGGATCCGCCGGCCCCGTGAATAGCGTTCTGGCCCATCCAGGACCGGGCGGAGTGCGCGCGCTTGCCCCGCGCGGTGACCTCGGCCCGCAGCGTGCCCTGGCAGCCGCCCTCGATGAGCGCGCCGGTGGGCTCCATCAGCACCGCCATGTCACCCTGCAGCAGGTCGGGCCGGTGACGGGACACCCGCAGCAGCCCGTTGCGCTCGGCCTCGACCTCCTCGCAGTCGTAGAAGACCCAGGTGACGTCGGGGCGCGGCTGCGTCAGCCGGGCGGCCAGCCGGAGCGCGACCGCCACCCCGGACTTCATGTCGCAGCTCCCGCAGCCGTACAGCAGGCCGTTCTCGCGGCGCGAGGGCAGGTTGCCGGCGATCGGCACCGTGTCGATGTGGCCGGCCACGATCACCCGCTGCGCCCGGCCGAGGCTGGTCCGGGCGACCACGGTGTTCCCGTCGCTGTGCACCGACAGGTGCGCACACGCGCGCAGCGCACGCTCGATCGCGGCGGCCAGGCCCGCTTCGCCGCCGCTCACCGACTCCACGTCGACAAGCGCGGCGGTGAGCTCGGCGCTGTCACTAGAAAGATCCAGGTCCACGGCGGCAGCATAGAGTGCTCAGCAGCCCGGCGGCGGGGGCTGCCGGCAAAGGGAGCAGGTGCGCATGTTCAGAGTTGATTCCGAAGTCGGCCGCCTACGGCAGGTGATCCTGCACCGGCCCGGCCTGGAACTCAAGCGGCTCACCCCGGACAACGCGGCGGATCTGCTCTTCGACGACGTGCTGTGGGTGAGCCGGGCGCAGCAGGAGCACGACGCCTTCGCGGACGTGCTGCGGTCCCGCGGCGTGGTCGTGCACTACTACAGCGACCTGCTCGCCCAGACGCTGGACATCACCGCGGCCAGGGGCTACGTCCTGGACGGGGTTTTCGACTCCCGCTGGCACGGGCCGCTGGCCTGCGGCCAGTTGCGCGCGGCGGTGGACGGGCTGGACTCGGTGACGCTGGCGGGCTACCTGGTCGGCGGGATCACCAAGCAGGAGATCTCCGAGCTGGCGCCGGAGCCGAAGAGCATCGCGTTCCACTCGCTGGACCCGGACGGGTTCGTGCTCGTCCCGCTGCCGAACCTGCTCTACCAGCGGGACACCTCCTGCTGGATCTACGGCGGGGTGTCCATCAACGCGATGCGCCGCCAGGCCCGGGTGCGCGAGTCCCTGTTCGCCGAGGCCATCTACCGCTGGCACCCGATGTTCGCCGACGCTGGCTTCAAGGTCTGGTACCACGGCGCCGACGCGGCCCCGGCGACCATCGAGGGCGGGGACGTGCTGGTGATCGGCAACGGCGCGGTGCTCGCCGGGATGAGCGAGCGGACCACGCCGCAAGCGCTGGAGATGCTGGCGCACCGGCTGTTCGCCGCCGACGCCGCCACCTCCCTGGTCGCCATCGACATGCCGAAGCAGCGGGCGTTCATGCACCTGGACACCATGCTGACCATGGCGGACTACGGCGTGTTCACCAAGTACGCCGGGATGGGGATGCTGCGGTCCTACACCATCGAGCCGGGCGCGAGCGCGCGCGAGCTGAAGGTCACCGACCACCCGCCGGAGGACATGCACACCGCGCTGGCCGCCGCCCTCGGCTTGCCGAGCATCACGGTGCTGACCGCCGTCCAGGACGTCCGCTCCGCGCAGCGGGAGCAGTGGGACGACGGCTGCAACGTGCTGGCGGTGGAGCCGGGCGTGGTGGTCGCCTACGAGCGGAACGTGACCACCAACGCCTACCTGGTGGAGAACGGCATCGAGGTGATTACCGTCGCGGGCGGCGAACTGGGCCGCGGCCGGGGCGGTCCCCGGTGCATGAGCTGCCCCATCGAGCGCACCGGCTGAGGCCAGCGGCGGCCGTTACAGGGGGAGCAGTTCGGGGCGCTTGGGGTCGACGTTGTCGCCCGAGGAGATGCCGCGCACCCGCCGCGCCGCCCACGGGGCCGCGTGCTCGCGCGCCCACCGCAGGTCCATCCGGCGGGCCGCCAGCCAGGCCGCCCGGCCGGAGGCGGCCACGCCGCCGGTCACCGCGTCGGACGCGGGCCAGGGCGCGCGCCAGTCCTCCGCGCAGTCCACGCCGAGCACCTCGCAGGTGCGCAGCGCCACCCGGCGGTGCGCGTCCGGGGTGAGGTGCAGCCGGTCCGCGCTCCACGCCCGCGGATCCCGCAGCACGGACATGGCCCACAGGTCCACGACGTGGCAGCCGTGCCGGCCGGCGATCGCGTGCAGGTGCATGTTGTAGGCCGCCACCTTGCCGCGGATCAGCCGCAGCACCGGGAACCGCGGGTCGAAGCCGGTGAAGATGACCACCTGGCAGCCGGCCATCAGCAGGACGTGCGACCACGTCGTCGAACGCCTGCGCCAGCGCGTCGGGATCGGACCGGAACTTCAGCAGGTCGTTGCCCCCGGCGGCGAGGCTGACCAGGTCCGGCGCCATCGCGATGGCCTGCGGCACCTGTTCCTCGGCCACCTGGGCCAGCACCTTGCCGCGGATGGCGAGGTTGGCGTAGCGCAGCCCGGGCTGCTGCGCCGCGAGCAGTTGCGCGAACCGGTCCGCCCAGCCGAGGTAGCCGGCCTGGTCGGCGCGCGGGTCGTCCAGCCCTTCGGTGAAGCTGTCGCCGAGCGCGACAAAGGTGCCGATCTGCACGGTCACGTCGCCTTCCGCTCGAGTACCTGGCCAGAGTTCAGCGTATGCCGGAACGCTGACCAGCAAGAACCAAAGTTATGCCCGGCTTGTCCCAGCACCGGAAACACGGCCTCCCCGTGCCCGGGAACCTCCCCGCATCGGCGCGCCGCGAATCGCGCCGCGGCACCCTCCGGGCATCACCGTGCCGGATCCGGCCCGGAGCGCCGGAGGGGAGCAAACTTGGCACATGCGATCCCGCCCGGCCGCGCTCGCCGCCTGCGCGGCGCTCGCCCTATCCGGCGCGCTGGCCGGCTGCAGCACGACCACGTCCGCCGGGGGCCCGGCCGCCACGCCGGCGGCCCGGCCGGCCACCTCCCAGCCGGCGCCGCCGGCCAGCCCCGCGGCGCTGCCCGCCACCGACTGGACCACCTACCACCGGGACGCGGCCCGCACCGGCGTCGCGCCCGCCAGCCCGGCCGCGGGGCCGCTGGCCATCGCCTGGCGGCGCCGCCTCGACGGCGCGGTCTACGGCCAGCCCCTGGTGATCGGCGGCCTGGTCATCGCGGCGACCGAGGGCGACACGGTGTACGGGCTGGACCGGGCCACCGGCCAGGTCCGCTGGCAGGTCCACCTGGGCACCCCGGTCCCGCTGTCCGCGCTGCCCTGCGGGGACATCGACCCGCTCGGCATCACCGGGACGCCGGTCTACGACCCGGCGACCGGCCTGGTCTACGCGGTCGCGGAGACCACCGGGTTCCACCATGTCCTGGCCGGCATCGCGGTGCCCAGCGGCAGGCTGGTGTTCCGCCGCGACGTGCCCACACCGGACGGGCACCCGCGCGACGACCAGCAGCGCGCGGCGCTGGCGCTGGACCAGGGCCGCGTCTACGTGGCGTTCGGCGGGCTGGCCGGCGACTGCGGCCCCTACCAGGGGTCGGTCAACGGGATCCCGGCCAGCGGGCGCGGCCCGATGGTGTCCTACAAGGTGCCGACGGCCAGGGAAGGCGGCATGTGGATGCCGGGCGGCCCGGTGGTGGGCCCGTCCGGCACCATCTACGTCAGCGCGGGCAACGGGGCCGCCACCGCCCCGCCGTGGGACGGCAGCGACTCGGTCACCGCGCTCACCCCCGGCCTGCACCGCACCGGGATCTTCGCCCCGGTCACCTGGCCGACAGACAACGCCAGCGACCTCGATCTCGGGTCCTCCCCGCCCGCGCTGCTGAGCGACGGCATGCTGCTGATCGCCGGCAAGCGCGGCACGGCTTATTTGCTGAACGCCAGTCACCTGGCCGGTGTGGGCTCGCAGGTGGCCCAGGCCCCGGTGTGCCCCGCCTACGGCGGGGCGGCCGTGGCGGGCCAGGTCGTGTACCTGCCCTGCGAGGGCGGCGGGATGGCCGCCGTGGACACCGCCGGCAGCCGGATCCGGATCCTCTGGCGTGGCCCGCCGGGGGCCGCGGGCTCGCCGGTGCTCGGCGGCGGCGCGGTCTGGGTCCCGGACTGGGCCGCCGGGGTGCTGTATGAGCTGAGTCCCGGCACCGGGCACGTCCGGCACAAGATCCGGCTGGGCTCGGCGCTGCCGCACTTCGCCTCGCCGTCGCTGTCCGGCCCGCTCGCCCTGATCGGCACCATGCACGGAGTGGTGGCGGTCCGCGGCGCGTGACCGGCGGCGGCCTGCCAGACTTGAGCCGTGACCACTGCGCCGGAGTACCCGCAGCCACCCGCGCCCGCGTTCCTGTTCGACCTCGACGGAACGCTGATCGACAGCGTGTACCAGCATGTGATCGCCTGGCGCACCGCGCTGGCCCGGCTGGACATCGACCTGTCGGTGTGGCGGATCCACCGGCGGATCGGGATGAGCGGCGGCCTGTTCGTGTCCGCGCTGCTGCGGGAGACGGGCCGGACGCTGTCCACCGACGACATCGCCATGCTGCAGATCTGGCACGGGGAGGAGTACCTGGCCCAGGTCGAGTCGGTCCGCCCGCTGCCCGGCGCCGCGGAACTGCTGGCGACGCTCACCGAGCACAAGGTCCCCTGGGCCATCGCGACCAGCAGCTACCAGGTCACCGCGGTGCGCGCGCTGGGCATGCTGGGCCTGCCGCCGGACGCGCCGCTGGTGACCAGGGACATGGTCGCCCACGCCAAGCCGGACCCGGACCTGTTCCTGGCCGCGGCGGCGCTGCTGGACGTCGATCCCCGGCAGGCCTTCGTCGTCGGGGACAGCGTCTGGGACCTGCTGGCGGCCCGCCGGGCCGGCGCCATCGGGATCGGCCTGCTGTCCGGCGGGTACGGCCGGGAGGAACTGGAGCGGGCCGGCGCCTACCGGGTCTACGCCGACCCGGCCGACCTGCTCGCCCGGGCCGACGAGGTGGGCATCCGCCTCGGGCCGCCGCGCCCGCCCGGGGACTGAGCGCGGCCGGTCAGAACCTGGCCGACCGGGTGGCTGGTGGCCAGGGCGGCGCCGACCTGGTCGGCGAGCGCGACGGCGAGCAGCCGCTGTTCCAGGGTGGGCCGGGCACCGGGGCCCGGCGTCATCAGGAACCGGCCCTGGAACACGCCGCCGCCCTCCACCAGGAGCTCGGTGTCGGTGCCTGGGGGGAAACCCTCGGCGTCCACATTCCAGGGCAGGTCCTCCGCGATGACCGTGCCGTCGTGCCGCATCCGGGCCTGGCCGAGCCCGGCGGCACCGTACTGGAACCGGCACGACTCCAGCGACAGCACCCGGCTGAGCTGGCCGGCCACCTGGTCGACCAGCGCCGGCGGGGAGCTCCCGGTGGCGGCGGCCTGCGCGGCCGCATTGATCCCGGCGAGATAGCCGGCCCGCCTGCTGGCGGCCGCGTGCTGGCGGCGGCCCCACACCGCGATCTCGGTGACCGCCACCCCGATGACCAGCAGCAGCACGGTCGTCTCGATATCGGCCCGGCTGTTGATGGCGAACCGCTCGTAGGGCCGGGTGAGGAAGAAGTCGAACCACGCCGCCGCCGAGACCGCGGCCAGGATCCCGGCCAGCCGGTACCCGTTCGCGGCCACGGCCACCACCACCAGGATCAGGGCCAGGGCGGCGTCGGTGTTGGGGAAGCTGCCACGGAACGGGACCAGGAGCGCGGCCAGCGCCAGCGGGGCCGCGAGCCCGGCGAGCACCGCCAAGGTGTCCCGCCGGGGCATTCGCCATGTGTGCATGTTTCGGTGATAACACGCGCCGGGCAGTCCGGCTGCATGGGTTCTGTTAGGGTTCCGCGGCCGCCCCGTATGGATGCCGCATGGACCGGCTGAAATCGGCATTTTCCCAGGTAAGACTGCATAGTCACCCGGATCGCCAGGTGTGGCGCCCGGGTCGTGGCAGTCCGAGGAGGGACCGTGTCCGACCTGCTCTATATCGGCTTGACCATCGTCGTCTTCGCCGCGCTGTGGCTGCTGGTGAAGGGGGTTGAGCGCTTTGAGCGCTGAGAACTGGATCGGGCTGATCGGCGGCGTCCTGCTGACGATCTACCTGTTCGTGGCCCTCGTCCTGCCTGAGAGGTTCTAGTGAGCAGCACTCTTGCGGGCTGGCTTCAGTTCGGCCTGCTCGTCGCCGCGCTCGCCGCGTGCTACATCCCGCTCGGCAACTACATCGCGAAGATCTTCACCACGAACAAGCACTGGAAGGTCGAGCGCGGCCATCTTCAAGGTGACCGGGATCAACCCGGACGTGGACCAGACGTGGGGCCAGTACCTGCGCAGCATGCTCGCGTTCTCCGCGGTCAGCGTGCTGTTCCTGTACGGCATGCAGCGGCTGCAGGGCTACCTGCTCTCGTTCGTCGGCCCGCACATGGCCGCCGTGCCGGCCAACACGGCCTTCAACACCGCGGCCTCGTTCACCACCAACACCAACTGGCAGAACTACTCCGGCGAATCCACGATGACCTACATCGTGCAGATGAGCGGCCTGGCGGTGCAGAACTTCATGTCCGCCGCGGTCGGCCTGGTGGTGGCGATCGCCATGATCCGCGGCTTCGTCCGGTCCCGGACCGGCACGCTGGGCAACTTCTGGGCGGACGTCACCCACGCGGTGGTCCGGCTGCTGCTGCCGCTGT
>CAWCKG010000008.1:0-21935 GCA_963795785.1 uncultured Actinomycetes bacterium | reverse complement strand
CAACTCGGTGACCCAGCGCAGCGCCACCCGGTTCAGCACCGACGCGGCCGGCGACATCACCGCGAGGGCCGTGTTCTGGTCCCAGACCGAGGTCAGCCAGGCCGTGGCCTGCGCGATCGGGAGTGCCCCGCCGGTGACGAAACCGAAATACCGTGGCCCGCCGCTGGCGACGGTGCCCGGCGAGCCGTACTCGTCGAGCAGGCCAAGCACCGAGCCAGCGTCCAGGCCCGCGCCGGGCAGGGCGAAGTCCAGCCGGTCCAGCGCGGCAACTTCCGCGGGGGCGGGCGCCACCGGCCGGTCCGCCAGCCCGCCCAGGTAGGCCACCGCCCGCGAAGAGGCATCCCGCAGCAGCGCGGGGCGCCCGGCCAGTTCCGCCTCAACCTCGTCGGCCACCGGCCGCACCCCACCGGGTCAGCGCCTCTCCGCGACGAACGAGCCCCAGCCGGGGGTGGTCACAATCAGGCCCTCGTCCCGCAGCGCGGCAAGCACCTTCCGGGCGGTGGTCTTGGCGATCCCGTACTCCTGGTGGATCGTCACGATGGAAGGCACCATCGCACCAGAAACTCACAGCTCCCCGGACAGGATCCGCTTTACCCGCAGAGGCCGGTCCCTGACCTGCATCCATGGCGGGATGTGGCCCTCACGCTCGGGCATGGGCAGAACTTACCTTGCCGTGACAAACTCCTACCTGTTGGAGCGCGCGCTAGCGTGCTGTACTGTGTCATGGCACGCTGGGTATATGACGCCGCAGGAGGAGCACGAGGAGCGCGAGCGGGGCAGTCAGTTGGTGCGCCTGACCGATCGGTGGGGGGAGTGGTACCGGATTGGCTCGGCCGCGGCATGTGGTGGGCGTCCCGGGACGGCGACAGCTTGTCCGGCGACTCCCCGGCCGCGCTGGAAACGGTGCTCTGCGACCACATGGCCCTGTGCCGGGAACGGCCGGGGAGCCACTAGTGGTGGATGATCGAGATGTCCTCCTCGCCGAGGGCCTCCTGCTCGGCGCTGTCCTCATCGGCGGCCGGAACAGTTGCTGCGCGATGATCGTCGGCACGAATGCCGAGAGGATCGCCACGGTCATCCGTTCGGTGTACTGGGCCTGGTTGATCAGGTGGTGGGTCAGCCCGAACAGCGCGGCGATCAAGTTAACGTGAGCCCCGTGGCCGTCGGCGGCGTCGTGTAGGTCTGCTCCCGGCGCGGCATCTTGAACGCGGGCGAGACGCCCCGCCAGAGCTTCATCCGGCGCCCTCGCATCATTGCGGCGCCGCCGGTCAAGGCTTCCATAAGGTGGCCCTGTCTCGTCACACTGGGAATATGTACGACTACGACGTTTTGGTCCTCGGTTCCGGTCCCGGCGGCCAGAAGGCGGCGATCGCCACTGCGAAGCTGGGCAAACGCGCCGGCGTGGTGGAGCGGCGGGACATGATCGGCGGGGTGTGCATCAACACCGGCACGATCCCGTCCAAGACCCTGCGCGAGGCCGTGCTGTACCTCACCGGCCTGAACCAGCGCGAGATGTACGGGCAGAGCTACCGGGTCAAGGAGGACATCACCGTCGCCGACCTGCTCTCCCGCGCCCACCACGTGATCGGCCGCGAGGTCGACGTGATCCGCAGCCAGCTGTCCCGCAACCGGGTCGCGATGCTGACCGGGGCCGGGCGCTTCGTCGACGAGCACACCATCGAGGTGATGGACGGCAACGGCCGGAAGCGCAAGGTCACCGCCGAGAAGATCGTGATCGCCACCGGCACCCAGCCGCCCGGCCGGACACGGTCGACTTCGACGGCAGACCGTCATCGACTCGGACGGCATCCTGCACCTGCAGCGCGTGCCGCAGTCGATGATCGTGGTCGGCGCCGGGGTGATCGGCATCGAGTACGCCTCCATGTTCGCCGCGCTGGGCTGCAAGGTGACCGTGGTCGAGCCGCGGGACCGGATGCTGGACTTCTGCGACATCGAGGTGGTCGAGGCGCTGAAGTACCACCTGCGCGATCTGGCGGTCACCTTCCGGTTCGGCGAGACGGTCGCCGCGGTCGAGCGCACCCGAGGGCGCCATCGCGATCATGGCCAGCGGCAAGAAGATCCCGGCCGAGGTGGTCATGTACTCGGCGGGCAGGCAGGGCATGACCGAGACCTGCGGCTGGAGAAGGCCGGGCTCAGCGCGGACAAGCGCGGCCGGGTCACGGTCGACGAGTACTTCCGCACCGAGGTCCCGCACATCTATGCGGTCGGCGATGTCATCGGCTTCCCGGCGCTGGCCGCGACCTCGATGGAGCAGGGCCGGCTGGCCGCGCACCACGCCTGCGGCGAGCCGGTGCACGCGATCGGCGCTGCAGCCGATCGGCATCTACACGATCCCGGAGATCAGCTTCATCGGCAAGACCGAGGACCAGCTGACCGCGGAGCGGATTCCGTTCGAGGTCGGCGTGTCCCGGTACCGCGAGCTGGCCCGGGGCCAGATCATCGGCGACTCCTACGGCGTGCTCAAGCTGCTGGTGTCCTGGAGACCGGACGCTGCTCGGCGTGCACGTGTTCGGCACCGGGGCGACCGAGCTGGTGCACATCGGCCAGGCCGTGATGGGCTGCGGCGGCACGGTGGACTACCTGGTGGACGCGGTGTTCAACTACCCGACGCTGGCCGAGTCGTACAAGGTCGCCGCGCTGGACGCGATGAACAAGATGCGCGAGATCGCGCGGATGGCCTGACCCCATCCGCCCCGGGCGCTCCGCCACCCTCAGCTACGGGCATGAATGTGACAACGCGGCTTCTAGGGGCACCAGACTCACATTCATCGCGCCGGGCGCGGCGCGGCTACCGCTGGGCGCTGAGGCTGGCTTTGCGGGCCTGGGCGCGGTGTCGCAGAACGGCGGCCGCCACGAGCAGACCCGCCAGACCGGCCACGACGTAGACCTCGCTGAGGGCAATCCGGTCTCCGGGCGCATGAAGCCAGTGGCTGCCGGGATAGCGCGCGATCCGTGACCACCCGATGACGGCTGCCGCGGTGATCGCGGCCGCGCTGGCGATCGTGGCCGGGCGCCGCCGGGTGCGCCGGCAGCGGTATGTGGTGACGCCGGCGAGCAGCAGCGCGGGAACGGCGATCACCCAGTGATGAGTCCACGAAATGGGAGAGATGAGCAGGCCGGTGATGGCGCAGAGGGAGAAGCCGAGCCCCTCGTCGCCGCCGCGCTGCGCCAGGGCCGCGAGCGCCAGCCCGCAGACGGCTACAACAATTGCCACCGGCAGCCACACGCCTGTCACGCCGGAGCTGTGCGCGTTCCGGGCTATCGCGCCGAGCAGGCTTTCGTTCTGGCCCGACTGAACGGAGCTGATCCGGCCGGGTTTCAGGAAAGTCCCGTCCCAGTAGAAGAACAGAACCGGCCGGCGCGACCACGAATCCGATGGCGACGGTGGCCGCGAAGGCGGCCGCCGCCATGGCGGCCGCCCGGTAGCGCCTGGTGACGAGCAAGTAGACGATGAAGATCGCCGGCGTCAGTTTGATCCCGGCCGCGATCCCGATCAGCACGCCCTTGAACCGTGCGGAGCTGGGCGCCACGAGGTCGGCGAGAATGGCAACGGCGAGCAGCAGGTCGATCTGGCCGAAGCCAAGTTCGCTGCGCACCGGCTCCAGCCAGATGGCGGCGGCCGCCACAGCCAGCGCCAGCCGTACGGCGTCTCGCCGGCTAGCCAGGACGGCGCGGGCGGCAATCGCAGGGCCAGGTAGAGCATGACCGGCAGCGCCATGACGCTGGCAGCGGTCATCAAGCCCACCGCCACCAGCCATGGCAACAGCGACAGCGGCGCCATCACGGCGGCAGCAAGCGGCGGGTAAGTGAACGGCAGCCCGTGGTACTCGGCACGGTAGAGGTTTCCGCCGTGCAGTGCGATCCGGCCGCCGAGCCGGTAGACGCGCAATTCAACGAAGCCCTCCCCGCTCGCGGCCGCGTAGCAGGCAGCATCCCAGTGCCGACAACAGATAGACGACCGCCAGCGCCGGCGCGCCCAGGCTCGAGGCCCACCGCACCGATGCCGTCCACGCCGTCCGCGCCAGGCCTGGCTCGCGTGTCTGCGGGCGGGCTGAGCCTCCGTCATGTGCTGCTCCACTGCGCCCCCGGACCGGAATGTGGGCTAGATCAGCGTCGCGCGGCCTACGCCAGTCCATGACCAGCGGCACCTTGATGGGCCGCAGGGTGGTGTCGGTCACGGTGTTCAGCGGGACGACCTGGTGCTCCCCGATAACGTAGCCGATGGAAGCGCCCTGGCCGAACAGAATCGCGTAGGCACCAGGGCCGCGCATCCGGGTAGGCGCCGTCGTAACGCCTACGGCGCCGGAACGCCCCAGGAAGGTCTCCGCGACCAGATCCTCGGCACTGTCAGGGCCCAGGCGCCGCGAGATGTACCGGTAGATCGCGGGCGCGTGCCGGTGGAAGATGGTGCCGAAGCATTCCGGTGAACGCAGCGAGCGCGCGATCCCGCGGGGCCAGGCGGGCGGCGCGGCGTTCAGCGCGGCGGCGATCGCGGTGCCCAGCGCCCGGGCTACCGGCGGCGGGAACGCGTTGCCGACCTGCCGGTAGGCGGCGGTCTTCCGGCCGGTGATCGTCCAGTCGCCGGGGAAGCCCTGCAGCCGGGCCACCATGGCGACGGTCAGCTTCGGCGGCTTGTCCGCCGGGAAGTCCGGCCCGGGTACCTCGTCGGCGATGCCGAGCCCGTTCACGCCCATCGCGGCCCAGGCCGCCCGGGCCCGGGTCGGGCCCAGGTCCGGGCCGCCGTGCTTCTTGCTGCCGCCGACGATGGTGGGCGCGATACCGGCGGCCCGCCGCGCCCAGCCGCCGCCCCCGGCCAGCCGCGCGCGGCCATCAGGTCACCCAGTGCCTCGCCGACGGTGGGCGGCGGCGCGGCTGCGGCTCCGGCCAGCGGAACAACGGCGCCCATGGCGGGCGCATCGCCACCAGCACGAACCGCGGCCGCAACTGGGGGACCCCGTGGTCGCTCGCGTGCACCAGGTCCCACCAGGTCTCATAGCCCAGTGCGCGGAGCCGGCCGAGCACCTGCGCCCGGTACCCTCGAACCGGCGCGTGCCCAGCCCGCGGACGTTCTCCAGCAGCACCGCGCGCGGGCCGATCTCCTCGATCAGCCGCAGCGCCTGCGGGAACAGGTCCCGCTCGTCGTCGGAGCCAAGCTGCTTTCCGGCGATCGAGAACGGCGGGCAGGGCACCCCGCCCGCGAACAGGTCCACGCCGGCGAAGGCGCGCCCGTCCACGTTGGCCACGTCGCCCTCGATGACCTTCCACTGCCGGTGCAGCGCAGCGTCGCGCACGCGTCGGCGTCCAGTTCGACGACGGCCTCATGGCCGAACCCGGCCTGTTCCAGGCCTAGCGCCTGGCCACCTGCCCCGGCGCAGATCTCCAGGGAGGTGAGCCCAGGGACATCAGCATGCACCACGGGCCCTCCAGGAAAGCCACCGTGCCCCACGATCCCTCCCGCGCCCGTCTTCTGGCTGATTCGCCCGCACCCCCGGACAGCGGGCGGCGGAACACGCGCATGCCGGCGGCGGAACACGGCGGTGTCCTCACTGTGACGCGAGGGTTTCGGCGAGGACCTCGTAGCTGAGCACCCGGCGCTGCTTGGTCACCTCCCGCCAGGCGTCCGCCTGCTCGGCGTTCGCGTGCTCGGCGACGCTGGCCGCCATCGCGTCGTAGCCGATGTGGTACACGGCATCGACTTCACCGGTGCCCCGGGCGATGGACGCCAGCCGGCTGGGCAGCGGCTCGGCGGTCACGGTCACCAGGTGCGGCTGCCGGCCGCGCCGGTGCCTGATCATCTGCAGGCACTCGTGCCTGATGTTCTGCACCCGGTCGGAGCGGATGGTCCACTTGCAGGAGATCGCCGCGTGCAGCGGTGGCAGGCCCGAGCCGGTGCGGACCCCGGCCAGGCCGACCGTGACGTCCGGCTTGATCAGGTAGTCCATGCCGAGCGAGATGCGCAGCTGCGGGCTGGCACGAACCAGCGCGTCCACCTCCTTGAGGTGCGCGTACTGGTCGAAACCGGTGATCAGCTGGCCGCGCCGGATCAGCCAGTCCCGGCCGGCGCGGTAACCGGGCAGCACGCCGCGCAGATGGTCACAGACCGCCTGCTCCGCGGCCCGCCCGGGTCCTTGGGCACCGCCGAGGTCACGTCGCGGGACACGCCCAGCGCGTCGAGCCCCCCGGCGGCGATGCGCATGGATTCGGCGCTGTCCACGTCTGCCGCGTTGGCACTAATGTCCACCCGAGCCGGTTCTTGCCGCTTTCTTTCCAGCCGGCCAGGGCCGTCGCGAACGGTGCGTTCATTCCGGGGCGGGCGTCGGGCTTGCGGGCGCGGCTGGGCGCGACACGGGACAGCTCGCCGGGCTGCTTGGGGTAGACCGGCGGCCACGGCGCGTCCGGCAGCCCGGCCTCCTGGTCGCGGGCGGCCACTTCGAGCAGCGGCGCCAGGTCCTGCGGGTCGTCGTCATCGGCTGCCAGGGTCGCCGGCCGACTCCAGCCTGGCCGGCAGCGAGGCGATGGTGAACTGGTCGGGGTGGATGTCGTCGATCTCCGTCCCAGGCCAGCGGCGTGGACACCTGCGCCCCCGGGCGGGCGCGCACCGACCACGCGCCGAACACCGTCTTGTGCGGGGCGTTCTGGTTGAAGTCGATGAACACCCGGGAACCGCGCTCCTCCTTCCACCACGCGGCCGTCATCAGGTCCGGCCTGCGGCGTTCCAGCTCCCGGGCCAGCGCCACGGCGGCGGCGCGCACCTGGTAGGAGTCCCAGCGCGGCTGGAGCCGGGCATAGACTGTACGCCCCGGTTGCCGGTGGTCTTGGGGTACGCGCTGATGCCAGCTCGGTGAGCAGCCCGTGCACCTCGTGCGCCGCCTGCCTGATGTGACTGAACTCGACCCCGGGGGAGGGTCAGGTCGACCGCAGCTCTTCGGCGTGCTCCGGGTCGTCGGCCAGGCAGGGCCACACGTGGAAGCCCAGGCAGCCCAGGTTCACCGCCCACAGCACGTGATCGATGTCCGCGGCGACCAGGGCCTGCGAGGTGGTGCCGTCGGGGGGACACCATCGTCGTCTGGAGCCAGTCCGGGGCGTCTTCGGCACCCGCTTCTGGAAGAACGACGGCCCCGACGCGCCGTCCGGGACCGCTGCAGCAGCACCGGGCGGCCGCCCATCGTGCGCAGCAGTGGCCCGGCGACCCACAGGTAGTGCTCGGCCAGGTCACCCTTGGTCTCGCCCCGTTCGGCGAAGAACACCTTCTCCGCATGAGTGATCAGCTCACGTGGCATCGCGCTCACCTCCCCGGTCACGATCATGTCATCCCGGGCCCGCACGTGACCGGCTGGGCGATCTACCGAGACCATGGAGCCGTCGGGCGGGACACGGCGATCGTGACCGGAGCGGACCACGGCATCGGCGCGGCGGTCGCGGCGCGCTCGCGGCGGGCGGCTGCGCGGGCTTGCACGTTCTGCGGGTCGCGATCCCGTTGACCCGGGCCTTCGCGGCCTACCGGGACAACCGGGCGCGCGGCGGGCCAGGCGGTGGCCAACCGATCCGGGCGGGGGGAGGGCTGCGCTGGCCGTGGAGGCCGACCTGTCCGACCCGGCGACGCCGCCGACGCTGTTCGACGCGGCGGAGGAGCATATCGGGCCGGTGGACATCCTGGTGAACAACGCGTCCGGATGGGTGGCCGACACCTTCCAGCCGGCCCACAACGACGGGTTCGGCCGCCGGTCCAGCCGGTCAGCCCCGGCACCTGGCTGCAGCGTTCAGCGTGGACGCGATGGCCGCCGGCCTGCTGATCGCCGAGTTCGCCCGGCGGCACATCGCCCGCGGCGGGACCTGGGCCGGATCATCGGGCTCACCTCGGGCGGCGGCATCGGCTTCCCCGAGGAGGTGTCCTACGGCGCGGCAAGGCGGCCCAGAGCAGCTACACCATGTCGGCGGCCATCGAGCTGGCGGACTACGGGGTCACCGAACATGGTCCACCCGCCGGTCACCGCACCGGCTGGGTATCGACGCGGTCCGCAGCTGGTCGCAGACAGCGCCGCCATGATCCACGTTGCCAGCCCGGACGAGGTCGCCGAGGTGATCGCCTACCTGGCCTCGGACGCCGCCGCCCTGATCACCGCGGACGTAGCACTCGCCGCTAGAGCTCTTCCGGCCGGAGGCCGCGCCGGGCCGTTCTGACGTTTGATCACCGCGCCCCCGAGGTAGCATGATCTTGCGAACCCGATTGGCGCCGGTGACGGCGATACCCTTTTCGGCGGTCTGATTGGCAGTTCGCGTTTGCTTTTTGCTCCATAATGCGTTTCTCTGGAAGGAGATCCAACGGGCATGTACCGGAAATCGAGGAAGTTGCCGCCGTGACCTGGTGCTGGCTTCCAGGCGCGGCCCGCACCAGATCGCTGGGGCGGCCGTGCTCGCCCAGGCGCTGCTCGCCGCCGCGGCGGCACCGGCCACCGCTCGCGCCAACCCGTACTCGAACCGCATCGCCGCGGCGAGAACGGACCTGCGGCATCCGCGAAGGCAACACCCTGTGGTGCTGGGGCGACAACGCCTACGGGGACCTCGGCACCGGGAACGGCCTCGCCAGCTCCTGCCCCAGCAGGTCACGTCCCGGCGAGCATGGCTGGGCCAGCGTTACCGGCGGCGCGTCACACTGCGCCACCCGCACCGACGGCACCCTGTGGTGCTGGGGCGACAACGAATACGGCCAGCTCGGCATCGGCAGCTACCACGACCAGGACCGGCCACAGCAGGTCACCTCCCCGGGCAGCACCGGCTGGGCCAGCGTCAGCCGCGGCGGGGTCCACACCTGCGCCACCCGCACCGACGGCACCCTGTGGTGCTGGGGCGATAACGACACCGGCCAGCTCGGCATCGGCAGCAGCGCTTTCACCAAGGACCTGCCACAGCAGGTCAGCCTCCCGGGCAGCGCCGGCTGGGCGAGCGTCACCGCCGGCTCGTCTTACACCTGCGCCACCCGCGGCGCGCCACCCTGTGGTGCTGGGGCGAGGGCGCCAAGGCCAGCTCGGCGGCGGCAGACGGCGCCAACCAGGAATGGCCCCGGCAGTCACAGCCCGCCAGGGCCGGCTGGACCCGCATAACCGCCGGCGGTCAGCACGCCTGCGCCACCCGCGCCGACGGCACCCTGTGGTGCTGGGGCGTCAACAACTAAGGCGAACTCGGCATCGGCAACACCACCGGCCAGGACCTGCCGCAGCAGGTCGGCGCCCGCCACCTCCGGCTGGACGAGCGTCGCGCTGGCGGTTTCCAGACCTGCGCCACCCGCACGCTCCCCTGTGGTGCTGCGGCTTGACGGCTACGGCCGGCTCGGCATCGGCGGCACCATGGGCAGGACCAGCCAAGCGGCAGGTCGTCCCGTAGGCAGCGGGCTGAGCCTCATCGCCCTCGGCTATACCACCCTGTGCCACGCACACCGGCCACACCCTGTGGTGCTGGGGAAACAATGACCAGGGCCAGCTCGGCATTGGCAGCGCCACCAACCAGGACCTGCCTCAGCAGGTCACCGCATAACGAGCCCCCGGAGACAGCGATATCCCGGGAGGCGTCATCTCGTGGCTGGCGATGGGAACGGGATGGCGGCTGTGGGCAGATGGTGCTTATGGCAGGCAGTTGCCGTCGAGCAGGTACCTGATCTCGTAATTGGTGGCGCAGGTGCTCGGGTTCTCGGTCTCTGGGTGGCCGTAGCCGCGGATGGTGAGCAGGCGTGCCCTGGCTAGGTCCCGGCTCATGGCGACGGAGCTCTGGTAGGGGGTGATCGGCCGCCGCGTCGCCCATGACGACGATGGTGCTGGCGGTGGGCCGGTTCCATGGGCCCGCGTACCTGTCCTGCGCCGCGGCCGCCGGCCACGCGGCGCACATCTCGGTCTGCCATGCCAGCGGCGGGCCGACGAGGCCCGAGCGGCCGAGGGCGAGTTGCGCGGCGGCGGGGTAGGCGCGCGG
The DNA here is from genome assembly GCA_963795785.1 of uncultured Actinomycetes bacterium. Classification (GTDB taxonomy): domain Bacteria; phylum Actinomycetota; class Actinomycetes; order Streptosporangiales; family Streptosporangiaceae; genus DASXKD01. The sequence goes on along the minus strand of CAWCKG010000008.1, from coordinate 11,954 downwards.
GTCCCGCGGGTTGGGGCTGTCCGCGCACTGCGCGGCGATCTCCTGCTCCGGGCCGGCGTAGCGGGCCGTCTGCGTGGCTGCGGCGCTGGTGTGCCCGGTACGCGCGGCGGCTGCCGCTGCGCTGACCGCTGTGCCGCCCGTGGTGGCTGAGGCCACCCAGAGCCGCTCCAGCAGCTTTGCGCCACCCTGCCATTGGCTCACGGTGCCCACTGGCACGGAGTTGGCCACGGCAACGGCGGTGTAGGTCTGCGGCGGGGTGCCGATGGTCACCGGATGCTGGTGCAGGCGGTGCTGCAGCGTGGCGAACTTGGCGCGGGTCGCGGCCGGGGTGCCCGCGGAGAACGCGCACGCCGCGGTGGATGCCCGGCCGCACAGGTCCAGGAAGTCCCGCAGCACCGCGGCGGTCGCCTGATCCCGGCCGGTGCGCAGCCAGGTCGGCAGGCCGCCGACGTCGCGGGTCCACGCCACCGGGTCCAGGTTGCCGTCCAGCACCATGTGCCCGGTCGTGCCGGGGAACAGGTTGGCGTAGCTGGCGCCGAGGCCGGTGCCGTAAGACAACCCGACGAAGTTCAGCACCGGGTCGCCCACCGCCCGGCGCAGCAGGTTCATGTCGCGGGCCACATCAGCCGTGCTGTCGTGGTACAGCACGGCCCCGGCGCTGCTGGCGCAGTGCGCGTCGAAGGCGGCCCAGGTCCGCTCCCACACCGAGATCTGATGCGCGCCGACCGGCCAGTAGCTCTTGATCGGGGCGAGCAGGGCGTACTCCGCCGCCTGCGTGGGGAAACACTGGATGGGCGTGCTGGCACCGAAGCCACGGGGGTCAAAGGTGATGATGTCGTAGGAGGCCCGCAGCGCGGCGGGGATGGCCGGGTAGCTGGAGACCAGGCCGTCGGCCTGCGCGCTGGGGCCGCCGCCGTTGATGAACAGCGAGCCGAGGCGGTGCGCCGGGTCGGTGGCCAGGTGCCGGATGACAGCGATGCTGATCTTCGCTCCGTCCGGGTGCCGGTAATCCAGCGGCGGCCGCGCCGTCGCGCACTGGAAACCGCCATGGCAGGGAACCCAGTCCAGCACCGGAACCGGCGGCGCGGGTGCCGCCAGCGCCGCGGGCGCCGCCGCGAACGCCGCCAGGCCCATGGCCGCAGCCAGCGTGGCAACCATCGCAGTCCTGATGTTCATGGCTGGTGCCTCATATCCGAGAGCATACATGCAGAGTATACTCGCAGAAAGTAGAGGGCGACTGCCCGGACAGCGGCTGGCGGCCCAGCCCGCAAAGCCTGCCGGGAATGCGCGGCGGGCGCGGGGGTGTTGCGGGCGATGTGACGCTTGCTGTGATCGCCGCCGCGTATGGCGGCCCCGAGGTCCTGTCCGTCATCGAGGAACCGGGCCGGGACCCCGGACCCGGCGAGGCCCGGATCGAGGTCCGGGCCGCAGGGGTCAACCCGATGGACGCCAAGTCCTACAGCGGGGCGTTCGGCACGGACCCGGCCAGGCTGCCGATCCGGCTGGGCGCCGAGGCCGCCGGGGTGGTGACCGCCGTAGGCCCCGATACGGTCGGCCCGGCGGGGCCGGTCCAGGCCGGCGACGAGGTCATCGTCTTCCGCGCCCCGGGCGCCTACGCGTCCGAACTGGTGGTACCGGCCCAGGCGGTGGTCCCCAAGCCGGGCACGCTGGACTGGCCGCAAGCCGCCGGGCTGATGGTGACCGGGGTAACCGCATGGCACCTGCTGGCCGCGACGGACGTGGGCGCGGGTGACACCGTGCTGATTCATGGCGGCAGCGGCGGGGTGGGCCTGATGGCTGTCCAGCTTGCCGTCATCCGCGGGGCGAAAGTCGTGGCCACGGCGAGCCCCGCGCGGCACGAACTGCTCAAGGGTCTCGGCGCCATCCCGGTGGCGTACGGCCCGGGCCTGGCGGACCGGGTGGCTGTCGTGGCCCCCGGCGGGGTCGACGCGGCCCTGGACCTGGTCGGCACCGACGAGGCGTGGGATGTCTCCATGGGGCTGGTCGCGGACAAGGCCCGGATAGCCACGATCGTGGCGTTCGCGCGCGGGCTGCAGGCCGGGATCAAGGTCCTCGGCGGCGCGCCCGGCGCGGATCCCGGCACCGAGATCCGGGAGCGCGCGCGCCTGGAACTGGCGAGGCTCGCCCAGGACGGGAAGCTCAAGGTGCTGGTCTCCCAGACCTTCCCGCTGGCCGAGGCCGCCGCCGCGCACCGCGCGATCATGGACGGCCACACCACCGGCAAGATCGCCCTGATCCCCTGACCCGACGGCGGTCCCACTCCCGGCCGCCGCTGTCTCGTCGCGGCCCAATGCCGGGGATGTCATAGCGGGGCGGCCGCACCTAGGGCGTTTTGTGGTGGTTTGGTGCCAGGGTGGCCCGTGTGCCGTTTCCGGGTTGCATGGTTGCGGGGATGTGCCGGCCCGGGTGGCGATCGTAACGTCTCGTAGTGCCAGTGCAGCCGCGCCGCCCGCGGAGCGGCCGCGCAACCGGTGGCCAGGGCGCAGGCCCGGAATGGAGCGGATCATGGGGGTCCGGGTTCTGCGCCTGGTCGCGGCCGGTGCGGCGCTGGCGGTAGCGTTCGCGGTCACCACCGGGCCGGCCATTCGCGCCGAGGCATCCTCTGGCGAGGTGGTGATCGCCGTGACGACGGGTTCCGGGCTCCAGGTGGGCAAGCAGGCCAACGACTCGTCCTGGCAGATCGAGACGGTGGCCACCGGGCTCTACGGCCAGCCGTCGGTGGCCATCGAGAGCAACGGCAACATCGTGATCGCGGCGGTCTTCCTCACCGGCAGCGACCGCGGCACGCTCTATTACTTCTGGCAGGCACCGGGCAGCGCGGTCTGGCACCGTCAGCAGGTCTCCGCGGTGGCCGCCGTCGCCCCGCTGGTACCGCCGTCGATCGCCGCGCAGCACGGCAGCGCGGGCGCCGCAGCCGACACCGTGATCGTCGCCCAGAACGCCACCGGCACCGGGTCGACGTACTACTGGCAGCAGATCGGCACCGCGCCCTGGCACACCGAGGCAATACCCACGGTCAACGGCACCGCGACGGCGCCCTATGTGAGCGTGGACTCGCAGAACACCTCGGTGGTCTCGTTCGCCACGCCGAAGGGGTTCGGCCTGGACCGGCAGGCGTATGCGCCGGCCACCTGGGAGACGGTGCAGGAGGTGTACCCGGGCGGGGCCAGGCAGGGCGTGCAGGCGGCCGACGAGAACGACGGCCGGATCGTGGTCTCGGCCACGACGCCCGTCTCCGACCAGCTCAACTTCTACTGGAACACCACCGGGAAGGTCAGTGGCTGGGTCGGGCAGAACCTGCCCTGGCAGGCCGACGACCAGTCCGCGATGGCGGTGAACGCCACCGAGCACAACGTCACGATCGCCGCCTACGACCCAAGCTTCTCCTCGGGGGAGTGCATCAGCACCTACACCCAGGACGACGGGTCCACGGCGTGGCACCGGCAGGCCGACGTCACCTGCCCGGGCTGGGGCGGCAATGCCGACGTGGCGATCGCGGCGCAGTCCTCCGGCGGCCTGGTGATGACCTCGATCGACAGCAGCGGTGTGGTCGACTTCTACGCGGAGGCGCCGGGCGGCAGCACCTGGAGCGTCACGCGGATCACCGGGATCTCGTTCCCGATGGACACGCCCGCGATCGCCGCCAACTGAGTATCCGGCCGGGCCCCGTGGCCCGGGGTGACAGCGTCATGGCCTTGTAGCCGGGTTAATAGTAAGGATACTGTCCTAACAAACTTGGCCCGGCAGCCACGCTCCCGAACCGTGCCTGCCGCAGCTTGACGCTCCCAGGCAGGAGGAACCGATCCGCATGAAGCGCATCCCGCTCCGCCCGCGAACGGCCCTGGCCCTCGGGCTGTGCGTTCCGCTCACCGTCGCCCTCGGCGCCGGCGCGGCCGCGGCCGCCGCCCGCTCCGCGCCTGCCGCCCCGGCCGCGCATGGCCAGAACCTCATTCCGCGGCACGTCTACGCGCCCTATTTCGAGACCTGGACCAGGAGCAACATCCCCGCGATAGCCCGCAAATCCGGCGCGCGCTACCTGACCCTCGCCTTCCTGCAGACCCTCAAGAAGGGCTCCTGCACGCTCGCCTGGAACGGCGACCCGCGGCAGGTCGTGAAGCCTCGACGGGCGTTACGTCCACCAGGTCCGCGAACTGCGGGCCATGGGCGGGAACGTGGTCCCTTCGTTCGGCGGGTACAGCGCCGACGAGGGCGGCACCGAGATCGCCGACTCCTGCACAAGCGTGCCGAAGATAGCCGAGGCCTACGAGAACGTGGTGACCACCTACGGCGTGACCCGCCTCGACATGGACGTCGAGGCCAATTCGCTGAACAACAAGGCCGGCATCGCCCGGCGCAGCGAGGCGATCGCGCTGCTGCAGCAGTGGGCCGCCCGCACGCACCGCACCGTGCAGATCGTCTTCACGATCGGCGTCGAGCCGTGGGGCCTGCCCGGCAACTGCCTCAATGTGATTCAGAGCGCCGCCGCGCACGGGGTGCGGTTCACCGTGAACATCATGGCGTTCGACTACTACATCAAGCAGAGCGAGACCGGCATCGAGATGGGCAAGGCCGCCCTCAAGGCCCTGAACGGCACGCACGCGCAACTCGCGCAGCTTTACCCGCACCTCAGCCAGCGCAGCCTCTGGTCAATAGAGGGCATAACGATCCTCCCGGGGATCGACGACTACCCGAAGAAGACCGAGGTCACCTACCTGCCAGATGCGCAGGCGATTGCCAGCTTCGCGCGGTCCCACGGGATGCCGGAGATTTCCATCTGGGCGATCCAGCGGGACAACGGCGGCTGCCCGGGTACCATCGACAGCAACTCCTGCTCCGGGATCAAGCAGCCCACCTGGGCGTTCAGCCACGTGTTCGACGGCTTCACCGGCTAGCCGCGCCGAGGGCGCGGGCCAGTCCGGCGTCCGCGCCCTCCCCCGCGGCTAGAGCGTGAACGAAGTGCCCGACACGGCGCTCAGCGACGACCCTGGCTGCGGATCGGCCAGCGTGCGCACCGCCGTGGTGCTGTAGTACAGCGTGAACAGGGCAATGGCAGCGATCAGCGCGAACACGAACCCGCGGCCGGCCGGGCTGGCATCGGAGTAGCCGGCGAGCACCGCGGCGAGCCCCACCTGGACGCCGATGCCGAAGATCGTCATCAGTGCGGAGACGATCACCAGGAACATGTTGGCGACCATGGTGTTGCTGCCCTGCGGGATCAGCAGCCGCCGGCTGGTGCGCAGCGGAGGAATACGGCGGCGCGGTGCCGTGATCTCCGTCTCGGCCGGCAACACGACGTTCGCGGCGCCGTTCACGGTCAGCTTGGCCCCGCAGGGTGCCAGGATCCATACCGGGGAAGCCAGTTCGGTATCGCCCGGTGCGGCGCCTTTCGGCTTGGTCTTGTCGTCGGGAAACTGGTCGGCGGGTATGGCGAGCCGTACGGCGCCGAAGGTGATCTTCAGGGCACTGTCGCCGGCCATGAGGACGTCGGATGCGCCCGGCAGGGATATGGACTTCCCGGGGACGGCCCTGATCTTGGTCCCGGGAGGAAGTTGCAGGGTGGCGCCGTCCTTGAGGTGCTTCGGTATCTCGCCGATGTGGGTGATCGCGATGACGTCGGTGACGGCGCCACCGACGGTGGCCCAGATGATCTCCTTGCTGAAGGTACCGGCGACGGCCGCGCCGCCGGGCACGGTGAGCACCGCTCCCGCCGGGGCATTGATCTTCACGGCGCGCGAGCGGAACGCCCGGGTGCCGGCGAAGTCCTTCCAGAGAACGGGCGGGACGATGGCCGAGTCGGCCGTCGGGCCCGGATTCTCGGCCGTCCATCTGGCGTAGAGGATGCTGAACGCGAACGGCACTATCGCGATGATCGCCACGGCAGCCAGGTTGACCAGTTCGAACGGGACGAGGGAGACGCCGGGGAACACCGAACTGGCGGCGGCCGTGACACCGAAGGCAGTCGCGAGTATGCCGATGATCGGGGCGATGTTCGTTGCCCAGCTGTCATTGACCGTCCAGGCGCCCGTTGCCGTGACGGTATACCGCCAGAATTCCAGGCTGGGGCGAGTTATCCGGTCGCCCCGCCAGTCGCAGACCTTGACGAATATCAGGACGAACACCAGCAGCAGCACGACCATTGCCAGTCCGGCCAGGGCCGGCAGCAGAAGGTAGCGGCCCGGGCTGACGGGCCGGATGAAACTGGCCGGGATTGCGCTGACCGGCGCGCCGGGGGCACGGAGCACGAGGACAGCGCTCGCCGGGATCTGGTTCAGCCCGCGGAAGCTCAGGGTTACGCGCTGGCAGAACGTGCGGGCATGGCCAGGCCGCCCCGGGTCAGCCGTAATCACCTGGTCGGGCGCGGTGGTCTCCAGCGAGAAGCCCGACCGCCGTGGGCATGGGAGGGCGACGGCGCCGTTCAGCAATACGGTGGTCTGCCATCGGCCATTGCCCGCCGAGGTGAGATCGGCACTGGTCGCCGCGATCGAGGCCGGCTGGGGCGTAACGGCCGGCGTGGCCAGCCTGGTTCCTGGGTGGCCGCCGCTCAGCAGAACGGCGGCCAGCAATGGCGCAGCCCCCCACAGATTCATCCTGACCCCCCCGGGCCGTGCAGTTGTGATTACCCATTCCGGAGAGTCCCAGGGCGAACGGCCGCAGTCAAGACCCAGTCACCGGCTGTAGTGGTCCACGGTGCCCGGCCGCGCCCGCGGATAAGCCCCGCGCCCGGGCGCTGCGCTGGGCGGCGGCCAGCGTGGCGAGCAAGGTCGCGGCGAGGAGAGCGTAGGGCACAAAATCAGAGGTTGCCTGGGCCAGCGCGCCGCTCAGTGATGCCGCGACCGCCTGCCCGGTCGCCCAGGCCAGGTTGGCCAGGCCGAAGGCGAGTCCCTGGTGCAGGCCAAGGCGGTCCGCCCCCGCCGAAAGCAGCGCGGTGGCCGGCGCGAACAGCGCGCCGTAGGCCGGCAGCCCCACGACAAGCAGCGCCACCAGCAGGTACTCCGAGGACAGCACCGGCGTCAGCAGGCTGACCACCACCGCGCCCGCCAGCGCGAGCCGGATCGGCAGCAGCGCGCCCCGGCGGTCCGAGAGCCTGCCGGCCAGCGGGGAGATGCCCGACTCGATGGCCGCGGCGGCAAGGAACGTCCCGCCGATCACCGTGGCCGTGGCGCCGAGCTGGCTCAGCCGCAGCGGCGCGAGCACGTCCATCACGCCGAACGCCAGGCCGGGCAGCAACGTCAGCCACATGCCCGCAGCGACCTGCCGGTCCCGGAACGCGGGCCAGGCCGCGCGCAGCGGCTGCGGCGGCACGGCCGGCGGGGCCGCCACGGCGAAGGACACCAGCATCAGGATGACCCCGGCCACCGCCGCCCCGGCGAACGCGGGCCCGGTGCCGACCTGGTTGGCGACGGTCCCGACGAGCGGGCCGAACAGCGCGCCGACCACCGCCGCGCCGAGCGCGGTGCCGAGCAGTTCGCCGCGGCGTTCTTCCGGTGCCGCCGTGGCCAGCCAGGCCAGTGCCGCCGCCCAGGTGCAGGCGCCGCCCAGGCCCTGCACGAAGCGCGCCGCGTCCAGCACGGCCGCGCTCGTCGCCCACCCGAATACCAGGGTTGACCCGCTCATCAGCGTCAGCCCGAGCAGGACCACAGGGCGGTAGCCGAGCCGGGCCGCCAGCACCCCGCCCGGCAGCGCGCCCACCAGGGTCCCGGCCGGGTAGGCGGCGACCAGGAGCCCGGCGCCCGCCTTCGTCAGGCCGACGGACCGCACGTAGTGTGGCAGCAGCGGGGTCAGCGCGGTAAAGAAGACGGTGTCGACCAGGACAACAGCGCACACGAACGCCAGCAGCACGAATACAGGGCGCGATAGCCTCGGCCGGGCCATCCCCACACAACACCTCCAGATCACGGGAGCACGACATGCGCGCACGCAGCACCGTCCGCTGGGCGGTCCAGGGCTCGGCGGCCCTCGCCCTGTCCTGCGCGGCGCTGGCCGGATGCGGCACGTCCAGCGCGTCATCGCCCGGCGCGGCCGGCTCGGCACCGGCTGCCACGTCGTCCCCCTCGGCCGGTGGCGCCTCCGCGAACAACGGGAAGCTCACCGGTAACTTCTGTACCGACCTGAAGAACATCGGCACGAACATGCCGATTCCGGCCTCCGTCTCGGGCAGCCTCGCCACGATGGAGCAGCACGACGGCCGGTACCTCAAGCAGGTGGCGGCCTACTACAGCAAGCTGGCCGCCGAGGCGCCGCCGCAGGTCGGCCAGGACATCAACCGCATCGCATCGGCCTACCAGCAGCTTGCCTCCTCGGTCGTCAAGGGGGGCAGCCAGTCGCTCAGCCAGATCGAGCAGCACATGGACTCCCTCACCAGTTCCGGCCCCGCGGCCAAGGCGTTCAAGCAGCTGGTCGTCTATGTGACCACCAAGTGCGCATGAGCTGAGGCGGCGGCTCAGGTTGTGGCGGTCACCTTGGACAGGTGCGCCGGGGCGTCGGGGTTGACGTGCCGCGCCCTGGCCAGCTCGTAGGCGAGCTGCTGGCCGCGGGTGATCGCGGCGATCACGTGCACCGCCTCCGGCAGGCCCGGGGGCACGGGCAGTGCCGCGGACTGGGCATGGCGGCTGTCCAGCAGCACGCGCAGGTCTTCGAGGTCGATGTCGGCCTGCCCGCCGCCATCCACCAGGAGCACGGGCGCGCCCGCGTACACCGCGGCGATGGGCCCGTGCAGCAGGTCGGCCGTGGAGATGCCCTCGGCCAGGATGCCGGTGGTCTCCTTCACCTTGAGCGCGGTCTCCAGCGCGGCGGCGTAGGCCAGCCCCCGCCCGGCCACCACCAGCCGGTCCAGGCCCTGCCAGCGGCCGGCCAGCCGCCGCACCGGGCCGGGGTCGCCGAGCACCGCGGCCACCGCGCCGGGCAGGCCGTCCAGGGTGCCGTCGGGCACCGGCGCGGCGCGCAGCGCCGAGGTGACCGTGGCCAGCACCGCGAGCTGGGCGGTCACGGTCTTGGTGGCCGGCACCGCCTGCTCAGGACCGGCGTCGGTGGACAGGACCAGGTCCACCGCGCCCGCCAGCGGGCTGTCCGGCTCGTTGGTGATGCCCAGCACCACGGCGCCGCCGGCCCGGACCGCCTGGCAGGTGCTGATGATCTCCGGCGTGGCGCCGGACTGGCTCAGTGCCACCACCAGGTACCCGTGCCAGTCCACGGTGGCGTGGTAGCGGGTGTACAGGCTGGGCGCGGCCAGGCCGGCCGGGCGGCCCGCGCGCAGCTCGGCCAGGTACCGGCCGAACACCGCGGCGTTGTCCGAGGAGCCGCGGGCCAGGAACACGATCCCGGCCAGCGGGCTGGGCAGCACCGCGCGCACCGCTTCGGTGTCCGCCGCCGCCCGCGCCGTGACCCTGGCCAGCACCTCCGGCTGAGCGGCCATCTCGGCCGCCATCAGTGTGCCGTTCACCAGGTCTCCACGGCCTCGCCGTCGCCGGCCGCGGCCAGCGCCGGGGAGGGCATCGGGCCCGGCAGGACGCTGCCGGTGAGCTGGGCCCAGGCAAGATCGGCACCGGAGGCGAGGCAGCCGTCGACCACGGCGTCGGTGCCGAGGGCGCTGACCCGCACGTCGGGCATGACCGGCGCGATCTGCCGCAGCTCCGCGGTGACCGCCTCGGCGAACCCGGGTGCCTGGCCAACCCCGCCGCCGAGCACGATCAGTTCCGGATCCACGATGGTGACCACGGCGCAGAGCAGCCTGGCCACGAGCGCCGCCTCCTCCGCCACCACGGCGGCGGCGCGCTCGTCACCGCGGGCGGCCGCGGTGAACACCCGGCGGGCCGAGACCTGGCCGCGCATTCCGGCCCGGCGCGCGGCGCGCACCACGGCGGGCGCGGAGGCGGCCGCCTCGAGCGGGCCGCGCCTGCGGGCATCCTCGGGGTCGGCGCCGTGCCCGCCGGTCATCGGCAGGTAGGCGATCTCGCCCGCGACCCCGTGCGCGCCACGGAAGAGCTGGCCGCCGATGACCAGGCCCATGCCGATGCCCGTGCCGACGGAGACGAACGCGAAGCTGTCCACCTCCCGGCCGTGCCCGTGGGCCCGCTCGGCCAGCGCCGCCACATCCACGTCGTTCTCCACCACCAGGGCCTGGCCGAACACCTCGCGCAGCCGGGTCAGCACGGCCGGGCGGTCCCAGCCGGGCAGGCCGCCGGCCAGGGCCATGGCGTTGCGGCGGGCGTCGTAGATGCCCGGGCTGCCGATGACCGTCTGGGTCACGTCCGGCAGTGCCAGGCCGGCCTCGGCGCACAGGTCCTGGGCCAGGCAGACCAGTTCCTCGACCCGGCTGCGGCCGCTGGAAGCGTGTGACCGTGCCGAGGACCGGGCCCTGACCTCGCCGGCCAGGTCGGTGAGGGCGCCGCGGACGTACTGCGCCCCGACGTCCAGGCCGAGCACGAATCCTGCCTCGGGCCTGATCTCGTACAGCAGCGCCGACCTGCCCGGCCTGCCGATGCGCTGGCCCGCCTCGCGAATCAGGCCGGCCTGCTCGACGGTGGCGAGGGCGAGCGACACGGTGGGCTTGGACAGCCCGGACAGCCGGGCCAGGTCGGCACGGGAGCAGGGGCCGTGGTCCCGGATGTGCCCGAGCAGGAGCTGCTCGTTGAGCGCGCGGATCAGCTGGGGACGAGCGGCCGACATAGCCCCTGGCATGCCAGCCGACATGACCGTCACTGCCACCTCCGGCGTCAATCCTGCCCTAACTACTACCGTCCGCACATCCGGCCGGCCGGCCGTATGCGCGGGTTGTGGCAACCATGACAAAAGAGTGTCGTGGTTGCCATAACGACTGCAAACGCCATCCGGCGGCCGTGGTTCCCGTAGGCTTGCGGCCCCGGTGGCCTGCGGCGGCCAGCTGTTGCCAACCTGTTGCACCGTGGCCTTGTAGCCACTTGATAGTTAGGATACTGTCCTAACAAAATTGGGCAAGAGGGTATCGCCAGGACAGGTGGGCGCGCCGCGCGGCAGGGCGCAGCCCCAGGTCGGAGGCGCTGCCTGGCAAGAGGGCACCGCCCCTGGGAAGGTTCTCGTGGCAGATTCGCCTGTCGTGCTTGGCCTCGACTTTGGCGGCACCAAGATCGCCATGGCCGTGTGCGAGCCGGATGGCGAGCTGCGTGCGTCTACCACGGTGTCCAGTGGCGGTGAACTGGGTGCCCGGGCGAGCTTCGAGCGAGGCATCGCGGCGGCCAGGAAGGTGCTCGCCGCCGCCGCGCCCGGCCGTGAGGTGGCCGCCGTGGGCGTGTCCACCTTCGGGATCCCGTTCGACGACCGGGTCGATCTCGCGCCCACCATCGATGGCTGGGGTGACCTGGCGCTCGGCCGCGAGGTGCGGGTCGCCTTCCCCGGGGCGGCGGTGCGCATGGCGACCGACGCCAAGGCGGCGGCGCAGGCGGAGGCGCGCTGGGGCGCGCTGGCCGGCTGCGACCCGGCCATCTACCTCAATCTCGGGACCGGGCTCTCCGCGGCGATCGTGGTGGCCGGAAAAGTATTGAACGGCAGCAACGGGGCGGCCGGCGAGATCGGGTACAACCTGCGCGCCGCCGCCGACGTGGGCGTCCCGCTTGCTGCCCGGACCATGCTGGAGGACATGATCAGCGGGCAGGCACTGGCCCGGCGCGCGGCCGGTCACACCCCGCACGGCGGGCCGATGGAAGCGGCCGAGGTCTTCGAGGCGGGCCGGGACGTCCCGGGGCTGGACCGCCTGCTGACCGAGTTCGTTGCCGAGCTTGCCTTCCACGTCGTGAACCTCGCGATCGCCATCAACCCCGTGCGGATCGCGGCCGGTGGCGGGATGGTCCGATCCTGGGACCGCCTGCGGCCGGGGCTGCAGGACGCACTCGCCGCCGGAGTGCCGTTCCCGCCGGAACTCGTCGTTGCCCGATTCCCGTCCGATGCCCCGTTGATCGGCG
>CAWCKG010000007.1:0-34336 GCA_963795785.1 uncultured Actinomycetes bacterium | reverse complement strand
GCCGCGAGCCAGCCCGGGATGGTGCCCTCAGCGTGCTGGCGGAGCGGCCGGCCGGGCCGGTCAGCGGACCGGCGGACCGTCCCCGTACTGGCTGCCTACTCCCCGCCCGCCTTGCGGTCCACCAGCGGGCGGCGCCTGGTGCGCACCGGCAGCTGCGGCCGGAGCGGATAGATCAGCAGCCGGTGGAATCCCAGCCGGTACACCTGGGCCAGGAAGAAGATACCCCGTCCGGTGATCGTCTTCCAGCCGGTCGGCGAGGTGCGGCAGATCGCCGGAGGTGTACTTGCCCGGGCAGGCAGGCCCGTCGCATGCCCAGTGGTGGCGGCGGGGATCGCCCGCCCGGTCCGCCACTGGGTAGCAAACCGTGGCCCCGGCGACATTGTCTTTAGGCATACCTATATCTTTAGCTGTAGCTAAAGACCCCGTGATCCGGCGCGATCAGCTTGGGAGCTAACAATGGGCCTTCGACTAGGCGTGACGTCCGGCCAGGAGGCCACCGAGGCCCGGGTAGACGAAGAGCTGTCCATGCTGGTCACCCAGCTCATGAACGAGATCAACTGGCATATGCGCGAACGCGGCCTCACCCGCGCGGACCTGGCCGGCCGGATGGGTGTCTCCCCGGGACGGGTCAGTCAGGTTCTGTCGGGGGGCGAGAACCTCACGTTGCGCAACGCTCGCCAGCCTCGCCACGGCGCTGGACGCGCGGTTCGAACTGGACCGCTGGCCAGCGGCCGGGGCCGCGGGCGAGGCGCCGCCTGCCGCTGCCGTGACGGCCGAGCGGCCGCGAACGCGAACGTCCACCTCGGGCCCGGCCAGCACGTTCTCCCGCAAGCGCGGATAACGGCCACCTGCCCCAGGCGCCGCTGACGCCGCGCCCCTTCACCTCGGCGCCGCACCGCTCACACCGGCGCCTTACCGCCCGCCATGCCCGCCGCGCGGCTAACCCCGCAGTAGCTCATGCCCTGATTACCTACCACGGGGGAACGGGTGGGAGTGGGCCGGTGGGCTCCGTAACCAGGCGGTTCCCTGCGGCGCGGCCGATCAGCCAGGCCAGCAACTCGCGCGTCTGGCCGGTCACGGTGACCGTGGCCTGTCTGCCCTGGCGGTCCGATCCGGTACTCGGCGCCGTCGTCTGTCGACACCAGCAGAGCTGCAACGCAGTCTGGTCCGGAGAAGCGGTCAGCCACCAAGTCCAGGCACTGGCTGGAGAACTGCTCTGGCCAGTCCGCCTGCCGGTAGCCGAGGCCCAGGTCGACGTGGTGGATCTCCACTTCGGACAGCCCGCGCCAGAGGGTGAACCAGGCCGGGTGTCCACTGCCCGCCGCGCACGCCGGCCACCTGCACTGTCCAGTCCGCGCCCGACAACCGCGCGGCCTCGGCGGCGAACTGTGCAGCGGACTCGGCGATGTCCGCGGCCAGTTCCGCGGCGCTGCGGCCGGCACCCGCCTTGATCCCGTTGTTCCTGGCCTGGACGCTGGGATACTGGGGCGTTTCCACGCCAGTGCGCGCCCACACCAGCAGGTTGCGCAGCCCGTCGGCGTTGCGCGCGAGGTGTGTCAGCACGTGGCCGCGGCTCCAGTCAGGCAACCGCGACGGCGCGCGAGCCTGGTCGTCGGTGGTCTCGGCTGCGGTCTGCTCGAGGCGCTTGGTCGCTTCCTCGACGCGCGACCCGAGCCCGGCGGCCAGGGCATCGGGGTCTGCGACGGCGGTGTCCGGGTTCATGCTCCAGAAGGTACTCCGCCGTCGTGATCTGACCGGCCCGGAACTCGGCCTCCGCAGGAAGCCGGCCGCCTCCCGATCACCCGAGCGTCCCGCCGGAATCGGCCCGCGCATCTGTCGTGCACCCTGCCCGGCCGGACCGGGCCGCAAATGTCGGCGCCTGCGGTTAAGCTGCTGCGACATACCCCGGTCGCTGGAGTGATTCCGCATGCTGGTGCTGCACGGGTTCTGGGCCGCCCGTGACGGGCTGTGCCTGTGGGCCGAGGACAGCAAACTTCCGGTCACCAGCACCAGCCACGCGCTCCGGTCGGCCCGGCTGCACCCTTTCGCCGCGCCTGCCGGCGTTCTCGTTACGCTGCACGCGGGCAAGCCGGGCGAGGCGGACCTGCTGCTGCCCTCGGTGCGCAGCGCCCCGCTGGACTCCCCGGAACTGATCAGGACCACGCCCCGCCCGGCTCCGCGCTCGGAACCGGCGCTGCTGCCCTGGACAGTCCCGGTTGTCATGCTCTACGCAGCCCCCGCGCTGGCCGCCATCCCCGAGCGGGCACCCGGCGTCCGGTACGGCGCCTCCATGGACTACCTTGCGGGCCTGGCCGCCTTCGCGACCGAACTCGTGGCCCGCGGCCGGGTCCTTCCCACACTGGATCATGACGGCGCAGGCGCGGTGGCCCGGTGGCGCCCGGTCATCCAGGGCCCTGACGTCGCGGCCATGCACGCCCTGATAGCCGCGATGCCCCCGGTCTGCCGGGCGGTCCCCGGGCACGCCGACCCGCACGAGGTGATGGCGGCGGCGCTGGCGGCGCTCGTGGATGCGGCCGCCCGCGAGGCACTGCCTGCCGGGCTCACGCTGGTGCCGCCCCGGCGGGGCCGCCTGCCCGCCCGGCTGCCCGCGACCGAGGCCTGGCTGACGGCGCTCACCGGGTCGGACGGCCGGTTCGACGCCGACCCGGGCGAGCTGTCCGCGCTCGCCCGTGCCCTGGCGCCGTGGGAGGACATCGGCACCGGCAAGACCGGCCCGGCCCGGGCCACGTTCCGGCTGGCCGAGGTCACCGCGGAGCCGGACGACGTGCTCTTCGGGCGCGGGACGACGAGCACGCGGGGACGGGGCAGCAGGCGCCCGGGGGACGGCGGTGCGCCAGGCCACGACGAGGAGCCCGAGCCCGGCTGGCGGCTGGAGTTCCTGCTCCAGTCCATCGCCGACCCGAGCCTGCTGATCCCGGCCGAGCAGACCTGGGCCGACGACGGCACCCTGAGCCGCTGGCTGCCCCGCCCGCAGGAGTTGCTGCTCGGCGAACTGGGCCGGGCCAGCCGGATCTACCCCGAACTGGCGGACGGCCTGCGCCAGGCCCGGCCGTGCGCCCTGGACCTGGACGCCGACGGCGCCTACCGCTTCCTGTCCACGGTTGCCCCGGCACTGGACGAGGCCGGGTTCGGGGTCCTGCTGCCGTCCTGGTGGGACCGCCGCGCCAGGCTCGGGCTCACCATGTCCGCGCACACCCCTGCCGACGGCGTGGTGGCCAAGCCGGGCAAGTTCGGCAAGGACCAGCTCATGGACTTCCGCTGGCGGCTCGCGGTCGGCGACGACACGCTCAGCGAGGCGGAGATCGCCGCGCTCGCCCAGACCAAGGCGCCGCTGGTCCGGCTGCGCGGCCAGTGGGTGGCGGTGGACCCCGACCAGCTCAGGCGCGGCCTGGAGTTCCTCGCGCGGAACAAGGCCGGGCGGATGTCCGCCGGGGAGATCCTTCGCCTGGCCGCCGCCCATCCCGAGGACTCGGCCACCCCGCTGCCGGTCACCGGGATCCAGGCCGACGGCTGGGTCGGCGAGTTGCTGGGTGGTTCCGTTTCGGACAATGTGCGTTTTATCCCTGTGCCGGCGAATTTCCACGCCAAGCTGCGGCCCTACCAGGAGCGGGGGCTTTCCTGGCTGGCCTTCCTTTCCTCGCTCGGCCTCGGCGCGTGCCTGGCCGACGACATGGGGCTGGGCAAGACCGTGCAGCTGCTCGCGCTGGAGGCGGTGCACCGCGCCGAGCGCCCGGACGACCCGCCGACGCTGCTGCTGTGCCCGATGTCACTGGTCGGCAACTGGCAGCGGGAGGCGGCGAGGTTCGCGCCCGCGCTGCGCGTGTACGCCCATCACGGGCGGGAGCGGCTGCGCGAGGGGGAACTGGCCGACCGGCTGGCGCAGGCCGACCTCATGGTCACCACGTACGCCACGGCGACCAGGGACATCGAGGAACTGGCCGGCTACGAGTGGCGGCGGGTCGTGCTCGACGAGGCTCAGGCGGTGAAGAACAGCCTGTCCCAGGCGGCCAGGGCGGTGCGGCGGCTGCGTGCCGGGCAGCGGATCGCGCTGACCGGGACCCCGGTGGAGAACCGGCTGGCCGAGCTGTGGTCGCTGATGGACTTCCTCAATCCCGGCCTGCTCGGGCCCGCCGACAAGTTCCGCACCCGCTACGCCATCCCGGTCGAGCGGCACGGCCAGACCGAGCCCGCCGAGCGGCTGCGCACCATCACCCGCCCTTACCTGCTGCGCAGGCTGAAGACCGACCCGGCCGTCATCACCGACCTGCCGGAGAAGATCGAGATCAAGCAGTACTGCCGGCTGACCACCGAGCAGGCCTCGCTGTACCAGTCGGTGGTCGACGACATGATGGAGAAGATCGAGAACACCCGCGGGATCGAGCGCCGGGGCAACGTGCTGGCGGCGATGGCCAAGCTCAAGCAGGTGTGCAACCACCCGGCGCTGCTGCTGCACGACCGGTCCGCCGTGGGTTCCCGGTCCGGCAAGGTGATCCGGCTGGAGGAGATCTGCGAGGAGATCCTCGCCGAGGGCGACAAGGCCCTGCTGTTCACCCAGTTCACCGAGTTCGCCGCGATGCTGCTGCCGCACCTGGCCGCGCGTTTCGGCACCGACATCTCCTACCTGCACGGGGGGACCTCGAAGAAGCGCAGGGACGAACTGGTGACCGGGTTCCACTCCGATGACGGCCCGCCGCTGTTCCTGCTGTCGCTGCGCGCCGGGGGCACCGGGCTGAACCTCACCGCCGCCAACCATGTGATCCATCTCGACCGGTGGTGGAACCCGGCGGTGGAGGACCAGGCCACCGACCGTGCCTTCCGCATCGGCCAGAAGCGCAACGTGCAGGTGCGCAAGTTCATCTGCACCGGGACCCTGGAAGAGAAGATCGACGAGATGATCGAGGAGAAGAAGGCCCTCGCCAACCTCGTGATCAGCGACGGGGAGGGCTGGCTGACCGAGCTGTCCACCGGTGAGCTGCGCTCGATGTTCGAACTGTCCGCGGAGGCCATCGGTGACCAAGGACCCGGGCAGCTCGCGGCCGCGGCGCTGGTTCCCCTCCGAGCCAACGCGGCCGCTCGCGGTGACCGGCGGACTCAAGGCACACAGCACGCGCGGCGCGATCGGGCAGACCTGGTGGTCCGGGCGGTTCATCGCGGTCCTTGAGGCCATCATCGTGGGCGGCCGGCTGGAACGCGGCCGCAACTACGCCCGCCGCGGCCAGGTGATCTCGCTGGACGTGGCCCCGGGCATGGTCAGCGCGCTGGTGCAGGGCAGCCGGGTACAGCCGTACCGGGTCCGCGTCGGGCTTGACGCGTTCGGCACGCCGGAATGGGACGCGGCCGAGCGCGCGCTGGCCGCCAGTGCCTGGTACTCGGCGAAGCTGCTGGCGGGCGAGATGCCGGAGGACATCGAGGACGTCTTCGCCGAACTGGGGCTTGCGCTGTTCCCGGCCTCGGCGGCCGAACTGTCGATGTACTGCTCCTGCCCGGACTGGGAGGTCCCCTGCAAGCACATCGCGGCCGTGTTCTACCTGCTGGCCGAGGCCTTCGATGACGACCCGTTCAGCATCCTGGCCTGGCGCGGGCGCAGCCGGGAGGATCTGCTGGCCGGCCTGCACGCCGCCCGCGGCGGGGTCACGGTGGACCCCGGCGAGCCGGCCGGGGTGCCGCTGGCCGACTGCCTCGGCTCGTTCTTCGCACTGCCCGCGCCCGCTGCCGGTGACAGCCGCCCGCCGCGTCGAGCGCCTCGGTCCTGGATCAGGTGCCCCCGCTGAGCCTGGCGCTGCGCGGCCACCCGCTCGCCGACCTGCTCCGCCCCGCCTACGACTCCTTCGCCGCCCCGCCGCCCTGCCGCCTCTGACCGCGCGGGTGCGCGGGGTTGCTACTCCCGGAAACCGCCGAGGAACCGGCGGAACAGGCCGCCCTCGCGGGGCAGCGCCGGGCGCTGGCGGCGGTGCCACCGCGCGCTCCGTGGCTACCGGCTGGTCGTAGTCGGTCCGGGCGATGGCGTCCACGGTCTGCGCTTCGTCGAAGTCCTCTGAGCCATCGATCTTGGGCACGAACCCGACCAGATCCCCGTCCTGCATGACCTGTGCTTCAAGCCCGATGGTGCCGTCGGTGTCCCATTCGGCCTGGCGGCCGTCGTGCAGGTTCACCCGCACCCCGAACTGATCCACGCCCGCGCTGCAGCATGTGGGCATCGATGCCGCGGTCGCGCAGTGCGTCGACCACCCGGCGGGCCCGGTTCTCTTCCACGCGCCCCAAATTAGCTGGTCCGCGGGACTGCAAGATACTCTTCGGGCCTATGGTGCAGCGCCTGGGCCCGCTGGCGGGCGACCCGTCGGCAGGTGATCCGCTGGCGGGCGATCCGCTGACGAGCGCGCCGCCCGCGTTCGGCGACGAGGATGCCCGGCAGATCCTCCGCGACGGCTTCGGCGTCGACGGGCTCCCTCACCCCGCTGGCCGGCGAGCGGGACCAGAACTTCCGGGTGGACGCCGCCGACGGGCAGCGGTTCCTTTTCAAGATCTCCAATCCGGCGGACACCCGGCCGGTCCTGGACATGCAGACGGCCGCGCTGCGCCACATCGAGCAGGTCGATCCTGGCCTGCCGGTGATGCGGGTGATCCCCTGCGCCACGCGGGGACCCGTGGGCGGAGGTGCCCGGGCCGGACGGCCGGACCTACCCGGTGCGGCTGTTCACGTTCCTGCCCGGGCAGACCATGTCAGCGGCGGCGCTCAGCACCGGGGCGCTCCGGTCCATCGGGCAGACCACGGCCCGCCTGGGCCGGGCGCTGCGGGGCTTTTTCCACCCTGCGGCGGACTACGAGATCCTCTGGGACATCACCCGCCTGCCCGCGCTGCGCCCATTGCTCGGCCATGTCCCCGATAGCGCGCGCCGGGCACAGGTGGCACGGGTCCTGGACCGGTTCGAGGCCCAGGTCGCCCCGGTGCTGCCCGGCCTGCGGGCCCAGGTGATCCACGCAGACCTGAGCCTGAACAACCTGCTGCTCGGGGAGGATCTCCAGGTCAGCGGCATCGTCGACTTCGGGGACATGACCCACGCCCCGCTGGTGTGCGATCTGGCGGTCGCGGTCGCGGATGTGCTGCACGGCCGGGACGACGCGATCGACGCGGCCGAGGCCATGATCGCCGGCTATGTCGCGGTGACGCCGCTGGACGACGAGGAGGCCGGCCTGCTCGCCGACCTGGTGGCGGCCAGGCTCGCCGCCGATATCACGCTGACCGCGTGGCGGCTCGGGGTCTACCCGGACAACGCCGCCTACGCCGCGGACAGCGAGGCCGGTGCGCCCGCCTTCCTGGACAGCATCGAGGCCGCGGGCCTTGACACGGTTGCCGAGCGGTTCCGCCACGCCTGCCGTGGGCTGCCGTATCGCCGGTCCGCGACCGCCCCGCTGGCCGAGCGCCGCCGCCGGGCGCTGCCCCGGTCACCGCTGTTCTACGACCACCCGGTACACCTGGTCCGCGGTGAAGGTGCCTGGCTGTTCGACTCCGGCCGGCCGCAGGTACCTCGACTGCTACAACAACGTCCCCGTGGTCGGCCACGGCCATCCCCGGGTGGTGCGTGCCGTGGCCGAGCAGCAGCGACTGCTCGCCACGCACAGCCGCTACCTGCACGAGGCGATCGTCGAACTCGCCGAACGGCTCCAGGCCACCCTGCCGCCCGCGCTGGACGCCGTGATCGTGGTGAACTCCGGCAGCGAGGCCAACGACCTCGCCTGGCGGATCGCCCGCGCCGCCACGGGCCATGCGGGCGCGCTGGTGACCGACTACGCCTACCACGGGCTGACCGAGGCCACGCACGCGCTGTCGCCCGAGGAATGGGCCGCCGGGGAACGGCCCGCCCACGTCGCCACCGTGCCCGCGCCCGACGGGTACCGCGGCGCCTACCGCCGGGACCAGGCCGGCTGGGCGGAGCGGTACGCCGCCCACGTGGACGAGGCCGTGGCGGGGCTCGGCGAGCGCGGGCTCGCGGCGATGTTCGCGGACCCGGCGTTCACCGCGGACGGCATCCTGGCACCGCCGCCCGGCTACCTGCGGGAGGCGGCCCGGCGGGTGCGGGCGCACGGCGGCCTGCTGATCGCCGACGAGGTGCAGGCCGGCCATGGCCGGTGCGGCAGCCACCTGTGGAGCTTCCAGCCGTCCGGGATCGAGCCGGACATGGTGGTGATGGGCAAGCCCATGGGCAACGGGTTCCCGGTCGCCGCGCTCGTGGTCCGGTCCGACGTGCTCGCGGCGGTGCCGGCGGAGACGGAACTGTTCAGCACGTTCGGCGGTAACCCCGTCGCCTGCGCTGCCGCGCTCGCGGTCCTCGCCGTGATCGAGGACGAGGGCCTTACGCAGAACGCCGCCGAGATGGGCGGCTACCTCCGGGAAGGCCTGCTGGCGCTGCAACGGCGGCACCCGGTCATCGGCGACGTCCGGGGCGAGGGCCTGCTGCTCGGCGTGGAACTGGTCGAGGACCCGGAGACGCGGGCCCCCGCGGCCGGGCGGGCGGACCAGGTCACCGAGGCCATGCGGGACCGGGGCATCCTGCTCGGCACCACCGGCCCGGCCGGGAACGTGCTCAAGATCCGCCCGCCCCTCGTCTTCCGGCGCGACCACGCCGACCTGCTCCTGGAAACCCTCGACGACGTCCTCGGCGCGTTATCCGGCGTCCTCCGGCACGTTTGTCTTCTCCAGGGCTGCGATAAGGCGCGGACCTCTCCTCCAGCGGACCTTGACCGTGGCGGGTCGGTCACCGGTAGGTCGGGTACGCTCCCCATCGAGTCGAGCAGTTCGCGGGCGTCGCGCAGTCCCAGTGGCAGTGGCGCTCGGCCCAGGCGGCCGGTGCGCGGGCGGTCGTGCTCGAGCGCTTCGTCCGTGCGGCCCAGCACGCGGAGGGCGAGCGCGAGATGCGGTTGTTCGCTCGGCGGTGGATCCGGATCGGCCGAGCATGTGCTTGCTCCACGCGGCGCAGCCTCGGCGGTCTGGCCGAGCTTGGCGAGCTGGCGGCGCTGCGCGCCGGGGCGACATCGAGCCCGCGTTGCGTTCGAGTTGCTCACCTTCGGGGCGGCGGCGAGCGCGGCGCGCGCCTCCTTCTTGCATGAACAGGTCGCGGCGCAGCTCAGCGAGGTCTCGGCGCTGCGCCCAGGATGTGCCCGGCCGCGGCGTCGTCGATTTGTGTGTGGCTGAGTGCTCGGTCGGCCACCAGCGCCAAGTATGAGCGGCCATGCTCGACTTCTCCGCAACCATGGAGTTCGGGTGGGCTCAGGGCTTTGGCGCGGCTGAGAAGATCAGCGCGCTTGCCTGGCTTGGCCTTGGTTACGCGAGCTCCGCAGATTACAGGCAGGAGGGCGGCGTCGTCCTTGATGCCCGCTGCAGCGTTCACGGCCGACCGGAGTGAAGAAGCGCGGTGCAACCACGAGCGCGCCAACCGCTAACGAAAGTGATCGGCCAGGTTTCCCAGGCACACGTGGTCGATGCACATCGTCCATTGTCGCGGCTTCACGGCAGTCGCTTAGCTCACGGAAAGATGCTCGTTTCCGTTGAATCGCCTCCTCGAACTGGCCGAGATACCCGTAGCGATCGCGAGAGCACATCGCATGCTGAACGCGGCCATGACTCATTGCTCTTGCGATCGGGCCAGGAGTTCGGTGATGGTGGCGTAGGCGCCCGATCTTGAACAGCAGTACCGGCGCTGAGAGCCGTTCCCAGACCTCGCCGGCTTCGCTTAGGTGCCAGCGCCGATCAGGGCGCGGAAGATGGTGATCGTCTGGCTGAGGTCTTCCACGCTGGCAGCGCTGGCTGGATCTTCGGGAGGCAGTGCCTCGAAGTGGTCGCGAATCCGGTCGTTGGCCTGGACCCGGTCTGTTTCCTCCAGTTGTTCGTGGCGTAGGCCCGGATGATGGGGTGCAGGTCATAGGTATTGGAAGACCGGTCCCACCACAGCAGCCCGCGGTCTTCGAGGTCTTTCAGCGCCGCCCCGAGTTGTGCCGTGGCCCGCATCACCGGTTCCGATGACCGCCAGGCCGCGAGTGTTCCTCTCGTCGCGTTCCACTTCCGCGGAGTCTCCGAGTGCTGCCTTAGCCGATGCCGAAGCCCGCTTTGCGAGACGGGTCTGACGGAGCATCGGGAACCTACGGGCGCGGGTGGTTCGGGCCGGAACGGGTTGATCGACTCCAGGGTGGCCCAGCTCACGGCGCCGGCCAGTACCGAGATCCAGCCGAGCAGCCGCCGCGAGCCGGGTTCCAGGCCGTCGAGTGCGGCCGCCAGGATGTGCGTCCGGCGCTGGGTCAGATCCAGGTCGGGCAGGCGGAGCGCGCCGCCGGCGGTCGGGTCGGCCAGCCACCGGTCGAACCCGCCGGGCTCAGCCCGGTAGTCGCGGACCAGGCCGGCCACGATCCCGATGAGCAGCGGATGGTTGCCCAGCGGGATGGAAGAACCCGATCGCCGCAGCGTCGCTGCCATGGACATCCAAGTCGGCCAGCAGCGTCCGGGTGTCCGCGTCCGTCAGCCCGGGCAGCCGCAGCTGCCGAACGCCGGGCAGCCGCTGCCCGAAACGTCCCTGCGAGCGCGGTCGGGCATCAGCCGGGTGCTGACCAGGATCTTCGACGGCCCGGCGGCAGCCAGGCCTGCGCACGATCTCCTCGCGCCTGCGGCTCGATCAGGGAGCGCTTGTCCGGCTCCACCTCGTCTTCGCGCAGCTTCGACGGATCGAACCGGTGATAGGCGGCGAGCAGCCGTTCGAATCCGTCCAGGACGATCAGGTAGGGCCGTTGCCGCAGCGCGGTCAGCGCCGTCGTCGGCAAGGTCGGCCCGGTCGAGCTGCCTGATCTCCCGCATCGGCCGGCCAGTGGTGTAGGCCAGCAGTTCCTGCAGGAACCGGGTCATCGACGCCGAGCCCTCGTAGAAGCTCCACCACAGCCGCCCGGCCAGCCCGTCGATCGCGGCCGGTGCCGCGCGCCTGGGCCCACTCCCAGGCCAGTGCGCTCTTGCCGGTGCCGCCGATCGCCTCGATCACCATCACCGGATCCGACGACCGGGCCCAGTCGTCGAGCGTCGTCAGATCGGCGGCACGGCCCGTGAACGGGGCGCCGCCCACGTACGGGGGCACCGCGTGAAAGGCGGGTGCTGCCGGTATCCGGGCTCCGCGCCGCCGCGCGCCCGATTGCTTCTTCTTCGGGGACTCAACCGCGGACGGCTCGTCCTCTGGCGGCTCTCTGGCGGCCCACTTCGTGCTGCACGTGCTGAGCGCCAGCATCAGATCCTCGCGGAATTTCGCCAGCTCGGCGAGCGTGCGTTTCACGTGGTTCGTGAGCACGTGCGGCCTTGAACCGGGCCAGCGCGTCCGCGTCGGTGCCGCGGTCGATGTCCGGCGGCGGCCACGGGAACGCGGGATCCACCACGAACGCCAGCATCGGCATGTCCGCGCGGCTCGTGGCCCACTGGTACTCCAGTTCGGTGTAGGAGAACTCCTGGCCGGGCGGCCGGGCGCCATACCGGTGCGCCAGCAGCAGTACGTAGACGTCGCTGCCTTCGAGGGCGCGCCGGCACACCTCGGCGGGCGTCGGGCGCTGCGGGTCGAACTCCTCCATGTAGACGGGGGTCAGGCCCAGCCGGTGGCAGACCTCCACCGCGGCGAGCCGGTATGGCAGCAGCGCACCGGAGGTGCTGCTGATGAACACCCTTAATTTCGCGTGTGGCTCTTGCACCGACCCCCCTCACCCCGGTGCGGGCCCGGATGCGTCATTAACGTTATACAGCCACCATCTGGCCTGGTGCCTGGCTGATCTGCGTACCCCACGGAAATGACGTAGGCGTTCCTTACGATCGTGGTGTGGGGCCGCGTTATGACGTGTCCGGGGTGCCGCCGCAGGGCGGCTACCTGGCCAAGCAATGCCCGGTGCGGGCGCAGTGGGACCTGATCCGGCCGTGTGACCCGCTGCCGGTGTCGCCGGTGCTGGAGCGCCGGTTCGCCGCGGGCCGCGAGTTCGAGGCCGAGGTCGTCGCCGGGCTGGTGCCGCTGCATCCGGACGCCTGCGTGGTGGCGGAGCCGGACCGGGACGAGCGGGCGGCGGCGACGGCCGCCGCGATGAAGGCCGGGACGCCGGTCATCGTGGGCGGACGGCTGCCCGCCGACCCGGGAGGCCGCCGGGTCGGCGAACCGGACCTCCTGGTGGCCGCCGGGGGTTCCGGGTACCGGCCGGTGGACATCAAGCACCACCGCTGCCTGGACGCGGGCCCCGGCGGCCTGCCCGCGCTGTGCTCGGCCCTGGGCAAGCTGGCCTGGGAGGCGGCGGAACTCGCCCCGGACTCGTCGGCCCGCAAGCGCCGGGACGACCTGCTGCAACTCGCCCACTACCAGCGGATGCTGGAAGCCTGCGGCATGGCCGCGCCCGACGGGCGGCACGGCGGCATCATCGGCGTCGACGGCGTCGTCACCTGGTACGACCTGGACGCCCCCATCTGGCAGACCCCGTCGGCCAGCGGCCGGGTCAAGCGGCGGTCGACCATGGCGGTGTACGACTTCGAGTTCGCGTTCCGGCTCGACATCCTCGCGGTCGCCGCCGGGCACCAGGCCGATCCGGGCGCTGACCTGCTGGTGGTGCCGGTGCGGATCGGCGAGTGCGCCGAGTGCCCCTGGTGGTCGTGGTGTGGCCCGGTGCTGGAGGCCGGCTGGGGGATGTGAGCCTGGTGCCCGGCCTGGGCTGGCGGGAGTGGCGCATCCACCGCGACCACGGGGTCACCAGCCGGGCCGAGCTGGCGGCGCTCGACCATCGCACCGCGGCCCTGGTCGCCGCCGGGGTTGACCTGCGGCCGGTCACGGCGGCCCTGGGCACGATGCCGGACGACACGCCACTGCCGGACGTCATCGGCGGGCGCAGGAAGGCGCAGCTGGCCAAGCTGGCCGGGGCGGGCATCCACGTGCTCGGCGACGCCAGGACGCTGGCCCCGGGCACCGCCGCCTACAGCGATGCGCCGATGCGGGACCTGCCCGAGCAGATCGACCTGGCCCGGGCCGCGCTGGGCGGATCGCCCGCCTACCGGCGCCGTGGCGTGCCGCGGGTGCGGGTGCCGCGCGGCGATGTCGAGGTTGACATCGACATGGAGAACACCGAGGACGGCGTCTACCTGTGGGGCGCCCTGGTCTCCGCCGGGCCGGGGCGGGCCGCCGAAGGCGGGCGGATACCGCCCGTTCGGCACGTGGGAGCCGCTCACCGGCGAGACCGAGGCGGCCCCGTTCACCCGGTTCTGGGCGTGGCTGACCGGGCTGCGCCGGGACGCGGCCGCCGCGGGCCTGGTGTTCCGCGCCTACTGCTACAACGCGGCCGCGGAGAACACCCAGCTGCGGCGGATCGCCGCGGCGGCCGGGCTGGCCGACGAGGTCGACGCGTTCATCGGGTCCGGGCAGTGGGTGGACCTGCTGCGCGTGTTCGACTCCCAGCTCATCACCGGCGGCCCGGCCGGGCTCAAGAACGTCGCCGCGCTGAGCGGCTTCACCTGGGAGGTCGAGGATCCCGGCGGCGGCACGGCGATGCTCCGGTACGACCAGGCCGCGGGCTCGTGCGGCGCCGGGCCGGCCGAATCCCGCGCGGCCCGCGAATGGCTCCTCACCTACAACCGCAACGACTGTGAGGCAACCCGGTCACTGCGGGAATGGCTCGACCACACTGCCAGCGGTTGCCCGCCGGTGGATGGCCTGGGGCCGTGAGGGCAGGCCGGCCCCGGGGCCGGCCAGGGGCAGGGTGCGGGTGGCACGGGGTGCGTAGCGCACCGGAAAACAGCAGCGCAGGCCAGCCGGCTGCCCTGCGCTGGAGGGGAAGCGGCAGGGCAGCCGGGTGGGTGACTTCAGTGTGGCCGTTCAGATGTACCGGCCGCTGGCCGGGCGGGCGCGGCGCCGTCAGGACTTCTGCCGCGCCGCGTGGAATCTGTGATCGCGGATGATGAGCCGCTCGACCTGCTCGCGCTCGGGCCCGGACAGGGCGGTGGCGGAATCGTTGAGCATGCCGATGACCTGGCCGGTCGTGGTGGCGATGTGCACGGTCGGCCGGACGCAGTTCCCCACCCGGGACCGGGGGTGGGTGAGCAGCACGACGCGCTCGATGGCTACCGGGTGGCCCCTGGTGCGCAGGAAGCCTTCGAGCTGGCTGGCCGGTTCGTTGACCTGCTGGCTGGGGGAGCGCCCCCGGCTGTCGGTCAGCTCCCCGCGCTCGACCGCGTTGCCGTACTTGTCGAACTTGGTGAACCACCAGTGGTCCCCGGCGCAGTGCACCAGCGCATTCCGGTGCTTGCCTTCGATGGCGATCAGCCCGCCGGGGCCGAGCAGCAGGTGGTCGATCTCGCCGCGCCTGTTGCGGTAGCCGCGGATCAGCGTCCATTCGTCATCCAGGACGCGGCCCAGGCCGGTGGCCACCAGTTGCTCACCCTCGATCCCGGCCATGAGGATTTCCTGCCGATCGGTGGGCGGCCCGGTGGCCCGGGGCGGCACCGGGGCGCTCCGCCGTTCCCGGCGGGCGGCAAAGATGCCGCGCAGCCATCCCCACCAGCGGTGCTCGGCGCGGGCCTGATCCCGTGCCTGTTCTGCCTGCCGCAGGCTGGCCCGATGCTGCTGCAGGGCAGCGGCGTAGGAGGCCTCGTCCCGCCGGGCATCCGCGTCGGGCCGAAGCCTTGTTTCCCGGAGCAAGGCGCCGGGGTGGTTCGACAACTCCACGACCCGCATGCTGACCCTGTTCCCCGGGCAGCGCGGGCCATGTCTTGCTTTCGCCAGCCCAGCTCAGCTGGTGGCCAGGCGGCCGCCGGCCAGTGCGGAGCGGCTCACTTCGTCGAGCGTCGTGACGACGATGTCGGCCCCTGCCCGGGCCAGCAGGCCGGCGTCGTGGGACCGTGCGATGCCGATCGCGGCCATGTGGCCGGCCTTGGCGGCCTCGACGCCGGCGGCGGCGTCCTCGATGACCATCGCGGCATGCGGCGCGACGCCGAGTTCCCTGGCCGCGGTCAGGAACATCTCGGGGTGCGGCTTTCCGTGGGCGAAGTCCCTGCCCGAGACGTCGGCGTCGAAGAAGTCCAGCAGCGTCAGCCCCTGGCGCAGCGACGCGGACGTGATGCCCTGCTGCTGGGCGAACGTGTCGAGCCGGATCTTGCGCAAGAACAGCTGCGCGTTCTTCGATGATGACGCCGCCGCGACTCCGATGCCGGTGTCCTTCACGGCGATGATGAACCGCAGCGCGTCCGGGTAGGCGGTGAAGTCGCCGGCCTCGATGAGCCGCACCACCATCTCCTGCTTGCGCACGGCGTACTCCGCGAGACGCAGGTCATGATCGTCGGGGACGTGGAAGTACTCCAGCGCCGCGCGGGCGCCGCTCAGGCGCGGCTTGCCCGACATCTGCTCCTGGTAGACCTGGGACGTGAACGCTCCCGGCGACCAGGTCGTCTGGCCGCGGATGTCGTTCCACTCCGTGTCCATCAGCTCGCGCAGCGACTCGCGCCACGCCTTCTCGTGTGGCGAGTCGACAAGCACGCCGTCCACATCGAAGATCGCTCCCTGGAACGCTGGCACGCGTCCTCCTGTCAGCCGGGGGCCTGCTGATGCCCGGCCCGGGCGCCCGGCCGCAGTTCGAACGTGCACCGGTCGCCCGGGCACAGCTCGCGGACGTCGTCGCCGACCCCGACGATGATCGGCCGCCGCGCGCCCTCCCGGTGCGCGATCAGTGTCAGCCGCCCATCGGCGAACGTCACGAGGATCGGCGTCCCCCGGAACTGCATCGCGAACGACAGCCCTTCGAGCCGCGCGGGCAGCCGGGGATCGAAGTACAGGACACCGTCGCGGATCTGCGTGCCGGCGTAGCTGCACTGAACGAGGGCGAGCGTCCCGGACATCGCGCCCATGTGGATGCCCTCCTTCGTGGTACCGCCCTGGATGTCGCCGAGGTCACTGTCCAGCGCGGCGAGGAACCGCTCCCAGGAGGCCTCGGCGTCCAGCCGCGCGAGCACGCCGCCGTGCGCGACGAAGCTCAGCGTGGAGCCGTGCGAGGTGCGCTGGTCGTAGTAGGCGATGTTCGTGCGGGCGGTGTCCGGGCCGTAGGTGTAGCCCAGCCGCTCGAACAGCCGCCGCAGCTCGCTGTCGGGGAACAGGAAGAACAGCATCACGGTGTCGGCCTGCTTGGCGAGCTTGTAGCGGTTGGGATCGTCGCCCTCGGCGTGCAGGATCCGGTCGAGCCGCTGGATGTCGCCGTACTTGGCGCGGTAGGCGTCCCAGTCCAGCTCCTGGAGATCCTCGTATCCCTCGAACTGGCTGATGACGCCGTCGCCGTGAAACGGGATGAACATCCGGCGGCTCATGTCCGCCCACGTGCGCAGTTCCTCGTCGCTGAGGCCCAGCTTGCCGCGCAGCGCGTCGGCCCGCGTCGCGGGCAGCAGCGAGAGGACTCCCTGCGCGACGTCGCACAGCCATGCCACCATGACGTTGGTGTAGGCGTTGTTGCGCAGGCCCCCCTCGGTGGCATCTGGGTACTTCTCGTGGAACTCGTCCGGCCCCATCACACCGTGGATCTCATAGCGCTCGCGCTCGCGGTTGAAGTGGGCGATCGAGGCCCAGAAGCGCGCGATCTCCAGCATCATCTCCGCGCCGTAGTCGCGTAGGAAGGCCAGGTCATCGGTGGCCTGGTAGTAGTGCCAGATGTTGTAGAAGATCGCCGCGTTGACGTGCCGCTGGTTATGGCTGAGATCGCGCTCCCAGCGGCCCGAGAGCGGGTTGAGATGCACGCGCTGGGTTTCCTCCTTGCCCTCGCTGCCGCTCTGCCAGGGAAACATCGCGCCGCGCAGCCCGGCCTCGCGGGCCGCCGCGCGCGCCTCGTCCAGGCGCCGGTAGCGGTACAGCAACAGGCCCCGGGTGATCTCGGGCATGCGGAAGTTCAGGGACAGGAACACGTAGAGCTCGTCCCAGAACACGTGCCCCCGGTAAGCCTCACCGTTGAGGCCGCGGGCCGGCACCCCGGCGTCCAGGTCGGCGGTGTGATGCGAGCAGACTTGCAGGATGTGGCAGATGTGCAGCCGCAGCCGCAGCTGGACACGGTCGTCGCCCGGCACGTGGACGTCGCACACCCGCCACAGCTCGTCCCAGGCCGACGCATGCCGCGCGAGCGCCTCCTCGAAGCCGGTGTAGCGCAGCGCCGACGTCCCGGTTTTCGCCAGCGTGTCGCTGATCGCGGGGTCACGCGAGGTGAAGAAGGCCACCATCTTCTCGACCCGCACCGTGACGCCCTGCCGGACATCGAACGCGAGCACCTGCTGGACGTAGTCCTCCATCTGGTAGAGGCTGCGGTCGACGGCGAGCGGCCCGTCCCGGCCGCCGAAGACGCGCGTGCGCGCGGCCTGGCTGATGTACAGGTTCGACTGTCGCGTCTGCACCTTCAGCGCGATCACCTCTGGCCCGAACGTCCTCGGTGACACCGGGTCGAGGTGGCGGCTCTCGAGCTGCTGGTAGCGCGCGACGCCGCCGTTGGTCACCCGCCCGTCGAGGCCGGAAACCACCTCTACCCGGCCTGACCAGTTCACGGGTGTGAGCGTCCACTCGATCCCCGCGTGATGGAGGTCGGCCATGCTCACGAACCGGCGGCTGCGCAACGCCGTCTCACGGCCGGCCGCATCGCGGAAGCGCAGCTCGCGGATCACGGTCGCGGTGCGGATCTCGAACTCGTGCCGGTAGCCAAGAAGCTCGACATCGGCGAGACGGATCGGATCCTCGCCCTCGATGCGCAGCTTGAGCACCAGCCAGTTGGGCAGGTTGACCAGATCCTCGTTGAGTACCGGCACGCCGCCGAGGATCGTCGTCTCGCGGTTGTAGACGCCGTGCCCGTAGGTACCCGGGTAATGCACGCCGTCGGCGTCCTCCCACTCCGCCGTGCCCCGCGTGCACAGGTAACCGTTGCCTGTCGAGGTCAGCGCCTCGCGAAGCCCTTCATCGGCGGGATCGAATCCGTCGTAGGTGAGCCAGAAGCCGTTCACCGGGCTGCTCTGCGCAGGCCCGCGGCCCCACCGGGCGCGCCGCACCAGCGAAAGGCCGTGAGCGGGCCCTTGTGCCCGATCCGTATTGGCAGCATTCGCAACTCCCTCGCGTAACGGGCGGCGGCGAATCGGCATATGGGTGCCCCCAGCGTCTGCCACCAGCGTACATAGGCAAGCAGAAACCAGCAATATCTTTCTAGTTTTCTGTTGGTAGTATCTTAGCGTGGCAGCTCCGCCCTGGTGGCGGAGCGGACAGGAGCATTAATGTCATCGCCGTCGGAGCCAGCGCACCTCAGCAACCATCACCGCAACACGCTGCGCCAGATTTTCCAGCATCCAGCGGGCCACAACATCGAGTGGAATGCTGTGCTGTCGCTGCTGGAAGCGGTCGGCTCGGTCCAGGAGCAGCCCGGCGGAAAGGTCGCCGTGACCATCGGGTCCGAGACCGAATACTTCGACCCGCCGCGCCATAAAGACATCGACACCCAGGCGGTTGTCAACCTGCGCCGGATGCTGGCCAAGGCCGGCTACGGAGCCGGCGCTGCGGACACGGGAGCCAGCGACCCGGAGGCATGACCAGCACTCGGCTATCCGGCATGGCGCTCGGGCGCATCAGGGGAAGCCCGGGTGCACCGCCAAGGCCAGGGATCTGGCCCGGCGGCTTGCATCGCGCACCGGCGGCTCAGCCGGAGACGCGGCCCTCCGAGCGCCATGACCACGGCCATGGTAGTGACCAGGCCGATGGAAGTGCGCTCCTCCGGTAGCCCCGGGTAGCTGGCCGCCGACGGCGGCTGAGTTCCGGTGCGTGTCTCGCACGCTACGCCCGCATATCAAAACTAGCAACTGGTTTCCAGAATTCGGTAGCATACTCAGATGGCGAACTGGACCTTCCTGACCAACCACGCCCGGGTGCTGCTGTGCATCGCGCACGACCCAGGGGTGCGACTGCGTGACATCGCGGCCAGCGTGGGCATCACCGAGCGCAGCGCCTACGGCATCGTCACCGACCTGGCCGAGGCCGGCTACGTGGTCAAGCAGAAGGACGGCCGCCGCAACCGCTACCAGGTCCAGGCACACCTGCCGCTGCCGGAATCTACCCAGCGGGAACGCACCGTCGGCGAAGTCCTGGCTCTTCTTGTCGGCACCGATGCCGGGGCAGCGAGCGACACGAACCGCGGCCCGGCCAGGCGGCAGACAGATCGGCCAGCCAGCGCAGCGGCTAGCGAACCGCTGCCTGGCCCGGTGGTAGCGCACTGTCCGCTGGCTTACTCAGGACTCCCAGCGCACGGCGAGGGGAGCGGGGGAGTGGCCATCCAGCCGTGCTTCGATGCCCGTGGGCCGCAGCGCTTCCCTGGCGGCGATCAGGAGCATCCTGAACGTTTCCGGATACAGCCGGGCCAGCCTGTCCATCGCCACCAGCATGGCCTGCAGGTCGTCAGCTCGGTCGGGCAACGGGATCAGATCCTCGGCAACGTGTTGCGGCCGCCCGCCGCCGAGGTCCGGAGCAACGATTGTGTGCCCATCATTGGACACTTATAGCGCTGTGTCAATGACCTTTAACGGAGTGCGATGTTTAGGTATTTTTCTCTGTTAAGTACCTATCTGGCCGTATTGATCACCGCTATGCGAGACACGGCTCAATGGTCCGGGGCCGGGAAGAAATTCGGGGTCAACTGGCGCGGGCAACAAACCGCCGGGCGTTCGGAAGGCGGCAAGCTACCCAATGGTATGCAGTGGCAGGCGTCCAGTAACCGGTGTGCGCTGTCCGGCAGGCCGGCGGCACATCGCCGCCGGCCCGCCGGCCGATGCCTGGCCCGCATTGACCAGCCCCATTCGGCGCAGCCCAGAGGTGAAGTGGCAGATTGCCCCCGCTGACCGCGTGCCTGTCCGGTTGGCAGGACTGGCACGCGGCAAGAGTAAGCTCCGAACCTGCCGCAGTCACCGACGCGCGGATGCGCCGACTGCCGGGGTCCAGAGCAGTGCCGCTATGGTACTACTCGGGACAGGCGAGAAAGAATCCCCAGTGCCCCGGCTGCCAGGTCCGCGGCTGGCGCGGTGCCCTTTCCGCTGTCATGTCGCCCGGCTACCGCGTGCCAGCGAACCCGGGTTATCCCGAGCGCCCGGGTCACCGTGATAGACCGCACGGTCCGGCCTCAAGGCGAGGATGCTGGGGGGATGAGCGAGCGGGCAGCCAGGGTATGGGCCTGGATCGCCGCCGCCCACGATGATCGACACGCCTGTGTCGGTTGCGGCGCTGTGCCATGCGGCGGTGCAGCGAGGCTCGGCGTGGACGGCGCAAGCGTGACAGCGACGAGCGGCCCCGCGGCGCGCGAGCCGGTTTGCGCCTCGGATGACGTGAGTGCCCGGCTGGAGGAACTGCAGTTCACCATGGGGGAGGGGCCGGGCGCGGACGACTTCAGAGCCGGGTCGCCGATGCTGATCGCAGAGCTGGACTCGGTCGCGGCGCGGTGGCCGGGGTTCGTGCCGGCGGCCGTGGCGGCCGGTGCCCGGGCGATGTTCTCGTTCCCGCTGCAGGCAGGTGCCATCCAGGTAGGCATCCTCACCCTCTACCGGTCCCGGCCCGGCCCGATGGCAGCCGAGGAACTGGCCGACGCGCTGGTGTTCACGGATATAGCACTGCGGCTGCTGCTGGATGCTTCCTACGGTGTCATCGGATTCCCGGGCTACCGGCCCCTTGATGGCATGTCGGAGTCCCGGGCCGAGGTTCATCAGGCGACCGGGATGATCTCGGTGCAGCTTGGCGTGAGTCTTGAGGAGGCATTCGTGCGGTTGCGGGCGCGCGCCTTCGCCAGTAACGCCGCGCTGGGTGATGTCGCCGCCGAGGTGGTGGATCGCCGGCTGCGTTTCGGCCCCGGCCCACAGCCAGGCCAGGAGCCCTGACTTGGGCGCAGGGCGAGCGTAGCGCGCTAGGCGGGCGGGCGAGGCAGGGCTCTAAGCTCAGGCTATGGCAGCATCGGTCGACGAGCGGCTGGCTCAAACGTTCGTGGAACTGGCGGACACCCTGGTTGTCGGCTTCGACCTGATGGACTTCCTGCACACACTCGCCGAGCGCTGCGTAGAGCTGCTGGACGTGGACGCGGCCGGGCTGCTGCTAGCCGATGGCCGCGGCGCGCTGCGGCTGGTGGCAGCATCGACCGAGCAGGCCCGGGTAGCGGAACTATTTCAGCTGCAAAACGATGAGGGCCCCTGCGTCGACTGCTTCCGCAGCGGACAGGTCGTCTCCATCAGCGATATCGGCGTCCGCGATGTGGCGAAGCGGTGGCCGCGGTTTGCCCCCGCCGCATCCGAGATGGGTTTTGCCGGAGTGCACGCCATCCCGATGCGGCTGCGTGATCAGGTCATCGGGACGCTCAACCTTTTCCGCACCGCACCGAACGGCCTGGACCAGGCGGCGGCGCGGGCGGCCAGGGCGCTGGTAGACGTCGCCACCATCGGGATATTGCAGGAACGAGCGATCCGCCAGCAGGAGCTTGTCGCCGAGCAACTGCAAGCCGCGCTGCACAGCCGGGTCATGATCGAGCAAGCCAAGGGAATCCTGGCCGAACGGCACCGCGTGACCCCTGACCAGGCGTTCCTCATGCTGCGGCGTTACGCGCGCAACCACAACCACCCGCTCACCACGCTGGCCGCGGACGTTATCGACGGTACCGCTGATATCGCCAGGAGCAGCAGCCAGGCCAGGACGCGGCAGCCGCCACAGGGACGAGCAGGGCGTCCAGCCAGGCCGGAGCCGTCAGCTGGCCCCCCTCTGTAGGCCATTCGAATGGCGGCCACCCCGCCATCGCGGCCCGGCTATCGCAGGAGCCTGGGTGTGTGCTGCCAGATCATGTAGGTGGCGGCGCCGAGGGGGATAGGGGGCAGGTAGGTCACGGCGCGGTACAGGAGCACGGCCGCGGTCACCTGTGCGGCGCTGCCGTGGCCGGCACCGGCGGCCATGGTGCCCACCAGGCCGAGTTCGGTGATGCCGAGACCACCGGGGGTAATGGGCAGCGCGGTCAGCAGCCGGACGAACGCGAACGCCGCCAGGGAGGTCTGCCAGGGCACCTGGGCCTGGGAAAGGCCGGTAGCGCGCAGGCACGCCAGCAGGACGAGCCACAAGATCAGGTTGCTCGCCGCGGTGGTGACGGTGATCCGCCAGCCGCGCGCCGCGATCAGGGCGGCGGCCCGGTCGCGGAACCCGAGCAGCGATCCAGGGATGTCGCAGGGTGGCTGGCGGCGCACCAGCCGGCAAACGCGGACGAGCACATGCTGCAGCACGCCGCCCATGCGGAGCGCGAAAGACTCGCTGCGCACAAGCAGGCCCAGCCCGGCTGCGGCGGCGACGAGCACCGCCAGGCCCACGGCCGCGGCAGCGATCAGGATGGCGTCCGGCGGGGTAGCCGTCAGCATGACCAGCAAGGCGAGGGCTGGCAGGCCCAGGCGGGCCAGGACGTTCCAAATTCCCGACACCAAGGTGTAGAGCACGTAGTCCGCCGTGCTGACACCCCAGCTGGACAGCATTGCCAGCTGACCCCCATGCCGAGGGCACCGCCGGCCGGCAGCGTGTTCGCCACCGCGTTGGAGGCTGAGATTGACCGCCGCCGCTTGGCGCAGCCGTATCGCTGGCAGCACCGCACAGATCATGAACCAGTACGAGGCCATGCTGGCCGCCGCCGTGGCGGCGACGAGCAGCGCCTGCTGCCAGGTCATCGCGTCTATGCTCGCCCACACGCTGCGATACGAGGCGAACCGCGGCAGGGCGAACGCGAATATGGCCGCGACGATGGCCGTCGAGACCACGGTGCGAAGAACCTTGCGGACGCGGCGGGGCGGGGCGGGGGCGGTCCCCGGCTTCGCTGCAGCACAAGACTGCGGTCAGGGCCGCTTTCCAGGCCCGTGAGCCGCCCGGGCACCTCGGCGCTGGTCCTCATCGGGCCAGGTGACTAGCGGTCTCTTCCATTGACGCGCACACTCGGTCCGCGAGCGGGGACCGGCCGGGAGATATATCTCCCGCCCTCGCCGGTGTTGCTCGAGCCGGGCAGGGGTGGGCCACCGCGCGCCGCTGACCCAGCCGAAGCGTTCGAACACGCGGATCAGCTCGGCTGACAGGTCGATTTGGCCGCGGTCGACGCCGTGCCGGGCGCAGGCCGGATCGGAGTGGTGCATGTTGTGCCAGCTCTCACCCAAAGACAGCACCGCGAGCGGCCACAGGTTCGTGGCCCGGTCAAAGCGGCGGGTCGTGAACGGGCGGTTCCCGAGCAGGTGGCACAGGGAGTTCACACTCCAGGTGACGTGCTGCAGCAACAGGATGCGGACCAGCCCGGCCCACACCAGCGCCAGCACTGCTGCCTGCCAGGTCCCCCCGATCGCCCACCCGGCCGCGAAGGGCAGCGCCAGCGAGGCGAGACATAGCACGGGAAAGGCCTTGGATATCCTCCGCATGGCCGGGTCCGCCAGCATGTCGGGCGCGTAGCGCTGCTGCGATGTCGGATCGTTGCCGAACAGCCACCCGACATGGGCGTGCAGCAGGCCCCGCAACTGCCCGCCTACCCCGGTGCCATAGCGGTAGGGCGAATGCGGGTCACCGGGGCGGTCGGTGAACGCGTGGTGGCGCCGGTGCGTGGCCACCCAGCCGGTCACATCGCCCTCGAAAGCCATCGACCCGGCGACCGCCAGAGCCACGCGCAGCGCAGGCCGAGCGGTGAAGCTCCGGTGAGTGAGGCACCGGTGGAAGCCCACCGTCGCCCCGAACCCGGTTAT
Organism: uncultured Actinomycetes bacterium; assembly: GCA_963795785.1. Classification (GTDB taxonomy): domain Bacteria; phylum Actinomycetota; class Actinomycetes; order Streptosporangiales; family Streptosporangiaceae; genus DASXKD01. Next base: position 10,554 of record CAWCKG010000007.1, on the reverse strand, counting down.
CAGATAGAACAACGCCGCCAGGCCCAGATCGGCCAGGCCCACACCGCGGCCCCACAGCAGCCATATCGCGGCGATCAGCCCGGCGAACGGGGCAACGACGATCAGGCCGGTCACCGTCAGCTGTCCGGTCCGCTGCCATGTGGTCCGGACGGGGGCGCTGGCATCGGGGAAGGCCCCGGTGCCGTCATAGGGTGCGGTCGTCATACTTGTGGTCACGATGATCACTCCGCATCGCGGTTGTGACAACGCAGCGAAGCTGATCTCGAGACCGGCGTATGGTCTAGACCTGATCGGGAACGCGTTCAGGCTGCTTGGATATGGGACTAGTCGTCAGTGTACGCTCGCGCGGGCCCACTCCCGCTGAGCGCGCGGACCAATCCGGAGGACGCACGTGCGACGGCCTGAGACCGTGGCCCGCACCGCCGGCGCACGATCGCCGCTGCTTACCGGGTTGCCGGTCCCGCTCATCCGCCATCGGGGATGCGACGGCTGGCCTTTGTGCCGATGATGGCTGCCGAAACCGTAGGGAAAACGTCGAGATGCAGGTCCAGGCCCGTGATGCGGAGTGTCTCAATCGTAGCAGGCGCGGGGGCAGCGAGGCGCAGAACGCCCCCGAGCAGCCTGGCGCGGCGATTCGTGCCAACCAGCACGGCGAGTCCGCTGGCGTCGCAAAAACCCACGTGGGACAGATCGACGATGAGCCGGCAGGCGTCGGGCCTGAGCACGCCGAGGAGCTGGTCACGCAGCGTCGGGAGCGCTGGCAAGATCAAGCTCGCCGCTAAGCGCCACAACGCAGTAGCCATCGCGGAGATGTGTGGAGAACCTGAGCGTGCGAGGGGACGCAGTAGTTTCGAGCGGCGTCATGGCCAGCCGACCTGTCTCGGTTCCAGACGGAACCAGGTCATCGTGCGCCCAAGGCGACGCTGACGTGACTGCCAACGCACGAAAGCCCTCGGTTCATGCCATACTACCTGCTCTACCGCTCGTTCCCGTGCGGACCTTGCCGGCCTCATGCGGGTCAGGTCAGCCTGCCGGCCGGTCCTCGCCAGCTGGCACGGCACCCCCGCGCCCTGACCTGGCCTGCGAGGAAGGTCAGCCTCCCCGGCGCGGCGGGACCAGTGAACCGGGAGCGGGTGCATGAGTGTGCCAGACGTATGGGTGGCGAAGGACGACGGCAGCGACATCATCCGGGCTGAAGCGATCGCCGGGGTCGGCCGTGACTACAACGGCAATGTCACAGCCCGGCTGGCCGGCGGTGAGGGGGCGGCCGTGACGCTGGTCGACTTCGGCGCGCACGATGGCTCGCCCACGCCCGCGTGACTTTCATCGCCAGTTGCTCAAGGTAGTGGCCGAACTGTCCGACACGGCCCAGGCCACCATGGTCCGGCCGGTCCGTGACGAACAGCACGGCTGGCGATGGATCACTGAGCCGCTGTAGCCGCTCAGTGCGGCAGCCGGCGTGCGGGTACTGTTGGAACGTCCACCCGTTGGCCAGCGAGGCGTTTCGTGGCGAGGTCGCTGCCCTGGCGGACGTCGCTCAAGACCCTGGCGGCACATCACCAGCCCGGCCACGATGTGCATTCCAGGAGCCGACGCGATGCGATCCCACGAACAGGCGACTGCTGCGCCCCGGCAGCTCGTCCGGCCGCTCCCTCCGGCGGAAACACCAGCCGCACCGCAGCGGGGAAGCGACTACGCGCAGTTGTCCCGTCAGGTCAAGCAGGCGGGGCTGCTGGAACGGCGGCCCAGGCAGCTACATCTGGAGGATCACGGTCACGGCCGTGCTGATGGCCGCCGGATGGGCTGTCTTCGTCCTGGTGGGTGACTCGTGGTGGCAGCTTGCGGTGGCCGCGTTCCTGGCGGTGATGTTCACCCAGGCCGGGTTTCTGGGCCACGACGCCGGGCACCGGCAGATTTCGGGCTCCCGGCGGGCCAGTTACATCCTCGGCATCCTGCTTGGCAATCTCGGCACCGGGCTGAGCTATGGCTGGTGGGTCGACAAGCACAACCGTCACCACGCTCACCCCAACACCGAAGACGCGGACCCCGACATCATGATGAAGGTGCTGGCCTTCACCCCCGCCCAGGCCCGGGCCAGCCGGGGGCTGTCCCGGATGGCGTTCCGCTACCAGGCTTACCTGTTCTTCCCGCTGCTGCTCGGTGAGGCTTTCAGCGTGCATGTCGCCAGCATCCGGCACGCGGCCAGCCGGGCTTACCGCCGCAGGCCCGCGGAGGCGGCCCTGCTGGCCATCCACTTCGCCGGCTACCTCACCGTCATTTTCCTGGTGCTCTCACCGGTCAAGGCTGTCGTGTTCATCCTGGTCCAGCAGGGCCTGTTCGGCCTGTACCTGGGCGCCTCCTTCGCCCCCAACCACAAGGGCATGCCCATCCTGGGCGCCGCTGACCGGAGCGACTTCCTGCGCCGCCAGGTGCTCACCTCCCGCAACGTCCGCGGTGGCTGGCTCACCGACCTGGCCCTGGGCGGCCTCAACTACCAGATCGAACATCACTTGTTCCCCTCTATGCCCCGGCCCAACCTGCGGCGCTCCCAGGCCCTGGTCAAGGAGTTCTGCCAGCAACGGGGGCTGTCCTACTGTGAGGCCAGCTTCGGGGGCTCTTACGCCCAGGCCCTGCGCTACCTCAACACCATCGGCAGGCCTGCGTACCGGCCCGGCCCCGGCGGGATAGGCGCGTTGCGGCGCTGGCTTCAGGGGAACGGGGGATGGCCGGAGGCGATCAGGTGACCGGCGGGGGAACTCCCTCCACACTGGCAGACAGCGCCGGATCCCAGCCGCAGACTGCGCACGCATGCCGGACCGACGACTGGCCGAATTCGAACGCGGCACGGTGCGGATCCGGGCTGGCGCGGACGTCGTCCCAGTCGAGTACGTATTCGCCCAGCTTGGTGTCCCAGCGGGCGGCCGGTGGTGACAGTGTCGCGGTCGCGAAATCCTCTGGCGCGGGATAGGCGTAGGCGAAGAAGGCTGCCCGGGGGTAGCGTCCATCGCCGGGCCACCACCCGACTTCGATCTGCTGAGCGTCCCCCGCGTTGCGCATGATGAAGTCGTCGGACGAGGGCTGTGCCGGCAGGCCGGAGAACAGGCTCACCGCCAGGTCGAACGAGCCCCACCAGGCGTTGACGGGTGTCGAGCGGCCGCGGTAGGGGGCGCGCAGCGCGGACAGGACCAGCGCCGCGCGGACCGCCGCCGCGAAGTAAGCGGTGACGTGGGCGGGGTCGTAGGTTGCGTGCTCATCGTCCTGGTCCAGCGGGGTGGTCCACGGTGTCTCCTGCGGCCGGGGATTTATCTCCACCGGGCCCGCCAGCCCGCGGACCGCCGCCAGCACGTCCCGTGTCACCTCCCTGACCGGCCGGTTCGGCGTGAGCGGCACGCGTTCGGATCGTCCGTCGCTGTGCTCCGCGACGGCTTCATGGGTCCGCAGATCCAGCGCGACCACCAGCGCGCCAGTGCCGTCCGGTGCCGGCAGTGGAAGCGTCTCCCAGCCGCGTGCGGTCAGGCGCAGCGCGGTGTGCTGTAGCTGGGGTTCGGGCGGAGCCAGTGCCACGGCCAGCTTGCCCAGAACTTGCGTATGGGCGTGCAGGGTGTCGCACGTGGCGGCCCATGCGCCGTAGGGCGGTAGCGCTGGCCATGCAGTGGGCATAGACGCAAGCTACTCTCAACCGCTGCCGGGCACGATGATTCACCAACGCCTGACCGTAGTGACCCACGGGGCGGAGCCGTCGCTGGACCGCGTGGAGTGATGACCTGGGCTTCCGCTACGCGTGGAGGTCGGCGGTGGCGAAGGACCACAGCAGACTCCCGGTAACGGCGCAGGCCTGGGATCAGTGCTCGTGTTCGTATTTGAACGAGAGCTGAAGCTTGGTCCGGTAGGTGATCGCGCCGGCCTCGTCCAGGTGAATATCCTGCTTGACGACCTCGGCTACCCGAAGATCGCGGAGCGTCCCGGCCGCAGTCCTGATCGCTTCCGCGGCCGCATCCTCCCACGACGTGCCGCTTGTCCCGATGATCTCGGTCACCCTGTAGACGCTCATACGGCTCTCCTTTGATGGCTTGCGGCCCAGTCTGGGCTGCTGCGGCCAGCCTGTCATAGCGCCGCGCTGCCAATTCGCCGATAGCGGCAAGTGATCGTGGGCCCGGCCCGGTCGCCGGGGACGTACCCTTGGCCGATGTTCTCGCCGGGAGGCCCGTCGTTGCGTGAACTGGCGATGCAGGCGCTGTCCTCGGTTGAGGGCGGCTACGACCTGCTTGCTCCGAAGTTCGATCACACGCCTTTCCGCACCCCCGATGGCGTGCTTGACGCGACCGCCGGCGCGTTGCGCCCGCACGGCCCGTTCGGCAGGGGATTGGACGTGTGCTGCGGCACCGGCGCGGGCATGCGGGTCCTCAAATCCCAGTGCCAGGGACCGATCATAGGCGTCGACTTCAGCACTGGCATGCTCGCGCAGGCACGCGGTGCCTGCCCGGACGCCGGGTGGGTACGGGCCGACGTCCGGGCCCTGCCCTTCGCCGGGGCCTTCGACCTGGCGGTCAGTTTCGGCGCGCTCGGGCACTTCCTGCCCGCCGAACGGCCCGCGCTGTTCGCCGGCGTGTGGCGCGCGCTGCGCCCTGGCGGGGTTTTCGCCTTCCCGATCGGTGCGCCGCAGTCCCCCACCTCAGGCTGGTACTGGGCACTGGCCGGGTTCGACCTGGCCATGCGGGTCCGCAATGCGCTGTGGCGTCCCCCGTTCGTCATGTACTACCGCACCTGCCCGCTGCACGCGGTCCGCGCAGACCTGACAGCATCCGGATTCACGGTGACGACCGTCCCCTTGGCGGCTCTGGGCCGCGCGCGAGGACGGCAGCCCGCAATACCGGCTTATCCTCGCGCGCAAAGCCAGCACGCCCTGACTGATGCGGACGCCATAGGTGCTCTTGCTGGCGGTGCCGTGGACGTCGCCGGTGCTGGGTGTAGCGGATGCCGCTGCCGAGTGCGATGCGGTGGGCCCGGGACGGCGTGGCCGGGGAGCCGGCGCGCAGCCAGCAAGGCATTCATCCTGGACGACGGTGGTGCTTGCCCGCCGGGCCGCGGTGTTCCCCCTGGTGACAGCAGTACCGCGCTGTTACCGTGAGCTTGGCGACGATCGTGCGGGTACATGGGTTCGCCTGCTCATGGCTGAGCGGTGCACGGCGCTGACGGCGGCTCTGCGTGTGATCACTGGGAGCCGGCCGGCCTGCCTTGCCCTGCCGGGCGCTCCCCTTGCGGTCGTCCTTCGCGGTAGCCTGGCCTGCCGGTGAGCCGGGCACGGCCCTGGCCCAGAGCGGCCACAATCCCGCTGGTCATGGCCGGGCTGGCGGTCATGATGTTCGCGGCCTGCCTGGTGCTGCTCGTGCTCACCGGGGACTACCAACGGGCCGCCTACGGCGGTGGCGGGACGGCGTCTGGGCTGGTATGCCTGGGTGTGGGCCTGCTCGTGGCGTGGCGCCAGCCGGGCAGCCCGATCGGCTGGCTGCTGCTCGGCTGGGCGTGCCTGATTCCGCTGACCGGGGTCGCCCAGTTGTATGCGGTGCTCGACTACCGGGTCCATCACGGCGCGCTGCCGTTCGGCCCGGTGGCAGTGTTCGCGCAGCCCGCGCAGCTTGGCGTCGCGGTGCTGGCCGCGCTCGCCGTACTGCTGTTCCCTGACGGCAGGCTCCCGCGGCGCCGGTGGCACGTGGCGCTGTGGATCTTCCTCGCCGCGGCCGCGGTATTCCTGGCCCGGCAGGTCACCGAACAGGCGCTCGACATGGCGCGGCGGCCGCCGCGGATCGGGCCCGCCTGGCGCCCCACTGCCCGCCCCGGGCCCGGTCCCGGCCGCTGCCGCCGTGCTTGACCGGTTCGGCTCGGTCGCCGGCGGGCTGATCCTGGGCTGCTGGCTGATCTTCATCGCCCGCCAGGCGGCCAGCTTCCGGCCCGCGGCAGGGAACCGCCGCCAGCAACTGAAGTGGCTGCTGTTCGGCGCGGTGTGCTGTGCCGTGGCCACGGCCATCACCGTTCTCGCCGGGAACGGCGCCTCGGCCACCGCCCAGGCCGTCCAGGACGCCGCCGACCTCGGCGCGGCAGCGCTCCCGGTCGGCATCGGCATCGGAATCGTGAAGTACCGGCTCTACGACATCGAGAAGATCATCAGCCGGACGCTCAGCTACGCCGTCGTCACCGGCGTGCTGGTCGGCGTGTACGCGGGCCTGGTCCTGCTTGCCGGGCTGGTGGTGCCATCCTCCTCACCGGCGGCCGTGGCAGGCGCGACGCTAGTGGTGGCGGCGCTGTTCCGCCCACTGCACCGCCGGGTGCAGCGGGCGGTGAACCGGCGGTTCAACCGGGACCGCTACGACGCCGGCAAGGTCATCGACGGGTTCGCGGCCCGGCTGCAGGAATCGGTGGACCTGACGGCGATCCGTGACGATCTGGCAAGCACCGTGTACGCCGCACTCGAGCCCGCCCACCTGTCCATCTGGCTCCGGCTCTTGATCAGCCAAACGGCTGGCGCGTGGCGACCAGGGTCGAGCGCGCCAGCCGTTTGGCAGGGAAGGACCGGCCGCGAAGGTGGGCCTGCCGCCGACCCGGGCGATGCGGGGATCGGCGGCGCCGGAGATCATGCGATGATGAGGCGCGATGCGATGCCACATCAGGCCCGCCCATGCCGGGCGACGCCGACGCGGTCGCCGCTTGCTGCCGAGCTGGCGCAGTCGTTCGCGTTCTCCCCGGAGCAGTTCCGCCTCAGCTACCCGGCCCTGCTCGCCGCCGACGGCGCCTGCCTGCTGCTGGCAGTGGACGGGCAGGAGCGCCTGGGCTACCTGCTGGGCTTCCAGCACCTCACCTTCTACGCCAACGGGCCGGTGGCCTGGGCCGAGGAAGTCGTTCGTCCGCGGCCAGGACCGTGGCCGCGGCGTCGGCCGGGCCCTGATGGGCGCGTTCGAGCAGTGGGCCGCCGCCAGGGCTGCGCGCTGGTCGCGCTGGCGACCCGGCGGGCGGCACCCTTCTACCGCGCCCTGGGGTTACGAGGAATCCGCCGCCTACTTCCGCAAGGTGCTCGCAGCGGCCGCGTCCGGCTCACTGACGCCGTCCCCAGCACGAACGCGAACGTGTCAGTGAAGGCAATCTCCTCTTCCGGGTGAGCCGCCCGGATCTCGGCGACCCCGGCCTCCAGCCGCGCGTCGTCAAACGCCGACAGCAGCGACATGTACCGGTTCCGCACCATGCCCAGGTACCGCTCAGTCGGGAAAGTCAGCGAAAAGCTCTCGTACGTCAGCCCGGCATCGAGCCCCGCAGCGCGCATCTCGCCGGCGACCCCAACCGGGTCAGGCTGCTGCTGTGCGAACAGTTCCAGCGCGCTGGCAAACAGCGGGTAACTGATCTCGTCCGGCAGCATCACCGCCAGCATCCGCCCACCCGGGCGCAGCAGCCGCGCCAGCCCGGCGATCACCGCCGCGCGGTCCCGCACGTGATGCAGCATCTCCTTGACCAGCATCGCGTCCAGGCGCTCACAGGGCAGATCAACACGGCCAGCCGCCACATCCTCCACGGGCGCGGCCACTGTGATCAGCCGCTTGCTGGCCGGGACCTGGGCCAGCATCGCCTCGGACGCATCGACGCACACCACCGCCGCCACGTGCTGGGCCAGCCCCCGCGCGTACAGGCCCGTCCCACAGCCGATGTCGGCGACAACGTCGCTGGGGCTGGGCCGCAACCGCCGAAGGATGCACGAGGTCATCCATTCCACAAACGCCGGGCTGTACGCGTAGTTCTCGTCGTAGGTGGCAGCCAGGCGGGCGTAGTGCTCTCGCGTAGGGTCCATTCACTGCCGGTCCTCCTGACGAAGCGACGGCGCAGTATCCAAGCCTCTGTGGGCGCCCGGTCACCGTCAAGGCGCCGGGCTTGACTCGAGCTTTCGTTCGTGAGAACTTACCGTTCGTGGAAACTTACGAAGCGGTCCTTGAGGCACTTGGCGACCGCACCCGCCGTCAGATCGTGCACCGTCTCCGGGCGGGCCCGGCGTCGGTGGGCGAGCTGGCGGCGGTGATGCCCGTGAGCCGCCCGGCGGTCTCCCAGCACCTGACGGTGCTGCGGCGCAGCGGCCTGGTCAGCTACGAGGAACTCGGCACTCGCAACGTGTACCGGCTCGACCCGGCCGGGCTCGAGCGAGCTCCGGGCCTGGCTGGACGGCTTCTGGGAGACCGCCCTGGACCGCTACGCCGAGCGAGTGCGCGAAGACAGCGCCGCGCGCGGCACGCGGCCGCGTCACGAATAGGAGGAGCTTCCCGATGCCTGGCAACCTGACCTCGGTCGAGCCGGTCCGCAAATCTGTCACCGTCCCGGCGACGCCGCAGCGCGCATTCGAGTTGTTTACCGCGCACATCCAGGAGTGGTGGCCGCTGAGACGCACTCGGTCGGCGCCGAGGATGCCGTCGGCGTCGCCTTCGGCGCGGGCGTCGGCGCCGCGATCATCGAGACCCTGGCGGACGGCACTACTTCGGTATGGGGGACCGTCACCAATGGGAGCCGCCGCACCGCGTCGCGTTCACCTGGCATGCCGGTACTCCCGAGGCTGAGGCGACGCGCGTGGAGGTCACGTTCACTGCGGACGGGCCCGGCGCACGGTGCGGCTGGTCCACTCGGGCTGGGAGCACCGCCCCGACGGCGCGTCCGCACGCGAGGGCTACCACTCCGGCTGGGAACCGGTAGTCGGCTGTTTCGCGGAGACAGCCGCGAAAGTGCAGTAGCCAAACGCCCCTGGGAGGCGAGGGGCCGCGGATACGCCCTACGTCTGGTTGCCCAGGAAGGTTGCCATGGAGTCGTCGAGTTCTTGCCACCACGGGGTGTGGTGGACCGGCGCGATGGTTCCGGTGCAGGGGGAGGAGAAGGACCGGTCCCGGTACCCGGTGATGCTGGCCATCTTGTCGTGCTCCCAGTCCTTGAAGTGCGCACGGGTCAAGTCAACGTCGTAGCTGGGGTAGTCGACGTCCTTGTTCAGGTCCTCCACGTAGTTGGCCTGGAAGTCGATCTCGTCGAACGGCCCCGCGCACTCGGCCAGCCGGTCGCGCCACGTGCGATGTCGGCGGCCATCTCCTCGCGCGAGGGCAGCGGGATCCGGCCGAGCACGTAGTCCCGCGCATACCACGCCTGCGCGTCGAACATGGTGAACGTGTAGTACTGGTCCTGCATCCCGAGGTACATGAGGTCGGGGTTGCCGAGCCAGAAGATGCCCTTGTAGAGGTTGTCGGGGTACAGCACGTTCGCGGTGCGCAACCGCAGCTCGTCGGAGATGAACCTGAACGAGTGCTGATACCCGGTGCACAGCACGATGGCGTCCACATCGCGTGTCGTCCCATCAGCGAAGTGCGCGGTACTGCCATCGACCTTGGAAAGCAGCGGCACCTCGTCGATCCCGCCGGCCACGGGAAGCCCATCGGCGCGGTCCGGTAGGAGATGGTCACGGAGTCGGCACCGTACTTCTTGCTCTGCAGTGCGATGTCCTCCGCGGAGTAGCTGCTGCCGATGACCAGCAGCCGCTTGCCGGCGAATTCCTGTGCGTCCCGGAAGTCGTGGGAGTGCATGATGCGGCCGGGGAACTGGCCGAACCCCTCGAACGAGGGCATGTTGGGCGTGGAGAAGTGCCCGGTCGCGACGATGACCTTGTCGAACTCCTCGGTCCTGGTCCGGCCGTCGTCCCTGGTCTGCACCGTTACCGCGAACTTCCCGGCCTTCTCGTCGTAGCTGATCCACCGGACGATGGTGTTGAACTGGATGAACTGGCGGACGTTGTTCGTCTTGGCCCGCCCGATGATGTAGTCGTGAAGCACTTCGCGTGGCGGGAACGACGGGATCGGCTGCCCGAAGTGCTCATCGAAGGTGTAGTCGGCGAACTCGAGGCACTCCTTGGGCCCGTTGGACCACAGGTAGCGGTACTGGCTGCCGTGTACCGGGTCGCCGTGCTCGTCGAGCCCGGTGCGCCAGGTGTAGTTCCACAACCCACCCCAGTCGCTCTGCTTCTCGAAGCAGACGATCTGGGGTATCTCGGCACCCTGCCGGCGAGCTGTCTCGAAGGCGTCCAGCTGTGCCAGCCCGCATGGTCCGGCGCCAATTACGGCGACCCGTGATGCCATCTCAACCCTCCTGAACCCATGCTGCCCTTGTCCCGGCCAGCCGACATGTCGCAGGTAACGGCCGCGCCCTCCTAGCCGTATTTGAGCACTATACGAGCGGTGAACCGGGTACTTGGGCACTTGCGTCCTTCTGGTCACCCGGAGTCGGCTGCGCGCCTAACCGGATCGCGCGGGCCAGCCCTCACCCTGCGTCAACGCGGCCAACTCCGTCCTGGCTCCCCGCACGAGCCCGGACGCTCCATGAGCCTGCCGAAGTGACCATCAACCCGAACGGCCTGGCCTACTTCTCCGTACTGGACCCCGGCGTGCGCATCAAGGCCCACTGCGGGCCGACCAACTCCCGGATCAGGATTCACCTGGCCCGCCTGCGCCTGGGCGCCACCATGGCGTCGGCCACGAAACGAGGCCGTGGCAG